>CAYZTA010000017.1:0-94337 GCA_964481145.1 uncultured Sandaracinus sp. | reverse complement strand
GGTGGCTCTTCTCGTGGCAAGACGGGCTTCGCTGCTTGGTGGGGCAGCGTGGGAGTCTCGACGGCGGGGGGGGGGGCGGAGAGCACAGGTGGCGAGCGGGTGGGTTGTGGAGGAGATGGGCGGACAGGGATCTCGTCTTGTTGCGCTGTGATGGGGGGCAAGGGCACGATCGCCTCTTCCTCTGGTGCGCTCGTTTCGCCTGGGGAGAGAAGCGCAAACGACATGAGGCCCGAAAGAGCAATGACCGCTGCAAGGATGACGACGAGATTTCTTTTCGTCTGAGACTTCGTGCCCGTCGACGCGGGGATTGAAATCGCCTCGATCTGGGGACTGCTCAGGCTCGTCACGGAGCGTGTGGGCGCTTCTTCGAGCGATGAGAGCTTGGTCTCGGGGAGAGGCTCGTCCGGCGGAGGAATGCTGTGTGGAGGCTCTGCTGCGATCCCTGAAAGGTGTGGCTCACTTGGGACGCGTGTTCGTGTCTGTGCGCTGGGTGGCGCAGGAACCGGTTCGGGGAGCCGGATCGCATCTGAAATTGCGACGGTGCCCTCGATGCGCTCCACGCTTCCCGCGTTCCACGGCTTGTCTTCTGCAGCTCGGATGACGAGTTGACCGAGAATGCGTCGCGCCGTGGGCGGCGGGGCGACCTCGATCAAGGCATCGAGCAACGCCGCGGCGTTCGGAAAGCGAGCTTCAGGCTCGGGGACCAAGAGCTTCTCGATGGCCACGACGAGCGCTGGGGGCGCCGTGGGGCACAGGCTCGCGAGCGGCGGATGATCGCCCTTCATGATCCGATGCAACGTATCGAGATCGGTGTTCCCGATGAAAGGCCTTCTTCCGGCGAGTGATTCGTAGAGGAGCACACCGAGCGCAAAGAGATCGCTACGTGGTTCGAAGCGACCGGAGAGCGCGTATTCGGCGGCCATGTACGGCACTTTGCCTTTGATCGTCCCGGTCGTCGTTTGCGGTGCATCGTGGTTCGAGGTGGATGCCGCTTTGGCGATTCCGAAATCCGTGAGTTTGATTTCTCCCGCGCGACTGACGAGCACGTTCGACGGCGAGATGTCGCGGTGGAGCACGGCTCCCGACGCATGCTCGTGGGCGTACAGGAGCGCCGTGCCGAGCTCGAACGCGAGCAGCGATACGAGCCCCGACGTCAGCGTGTCTCCTCGTTCGTGCAGAATCTTGAGGAGCCGCGCGAGATCCATCCCGTCGATGAGTTCGAGCGCGAGGTAATGTGAGCCCTCGCTCAAGCCGAAATCGAGCACCTGCGCGATGTTCGTGTGTCGCAACCCTGCGGAGACTCGCGCTTCTTGCAAGAACTGCCGGACGAAGACGGCATCTCCTTCGAAGGCTGGCAAAATGCGTTTGACGCAGACCTTCTGCTCGAAGCCTGCAGGTCCGCGACGCAGGCCGATGAATGTCTCGGCCATGCCCCCCGCGCCGAGTCTCTCGATGAGTTCGTACGGGCCAACGGTTGTGGGCGCGTTCGCCACGGCCCGAAGCTAACACGTGAGCTCGGGTGGTGCTGGAATCCAGGTTCTGATTTTGGAGGGTCCGGAAAAAGTCTGGGGTTTTGCTTCTCACTGAGAGCGAATGTTCAGCCCTAAAAAGGGAGGGATGCGGCTTTTCAACGGCTGTGTCTTGCGGCAGGCCCTAATATCAGTCGCGATGCGAGACCGTTCATCCATGCGCCCGCTTACAGTTGCCGTACACGCCGGTGAAGAGCCCGATCCGCGGACGGGGGCGCTCGAGCCACCTGTCGTTTTGTCGAGTGCGTATGCGTTCCCGTCGGCCGACGATGCCGCGGCGCAGTTCAGGCAAGAGCAAGAGGGATTTATCTATTCGCGTTGGCGCAATCCAACCATCGACTCGTTCGAGCGGAAGATGGCTGCGCTCGAGAAAGCGGAGGAGAGTGTTGCGCTCGCGAGCGGGATGGCGGCTGTTCACGCGGCGATCGTCGCGAACGTGAAAGCGGGGGATCGCGTGCTCGCTCCGCGCAGTATCTATGCGGAAGCGGCTCGTCTCATGCGCGAGGTCTTGCCTCGGTTCGGCATCGAAACGGTCTTCGTCGATCAGACGGAACTCGGCGCGGTCGAAGCCGCGTGGAACGAAAAGACACGCGTGCTTTATGCCGAGACTCCAGCGAACCCAAACCTCGCATGCACCGATGTGCGCGCATTGGCGGAGCTCACACGTGCACGTGGTGCGTTGCTGATCGTGGATGGAACGTTCGCGACTCCGTGGCATCAGCAGCCCATTGCGCTCGGCGCCGACCTCGTGCTGCATTCGGCGACCAAAGCGATTTGCGGACATGGCGATGCGATCGGCGGCATCGTTTCGGGCGCTCGTGAGCACATGGAAGAGGTGCGCAAGGTGGGGGTGCGTACTTGCGGAGGAGTCATGGCTCCAATGACAGCCATGCTCCTCGCGCGTGGGGTTCGAACGCTTGGGCTTCGCATGGAGCGTGCGAGCGCGAATGCGATGGAGCTCGCGCGCCGTCTCGAAGGCGATGCGCGGATCGCGCGTGTATTTTATCCCGGCCTTCCTTCTCATCCACATCACGCCCTCGCCACGCGTCAGATGCAGCGCGGGTTTGGTGCGATGATCGCGTTCGAAGTCGCAGCCAGGGCTCGAAGGTGGCAAACGCTGTCACGATTCAGTGCAAGTCATCGCGCGCGCTGTCAGCCTGGGCGATGTACGATCCCTTGTGACGCATCCGGCCACCACCACGCATTCATCGATGACTCGCGAGCAACGTCTCGCGGGAGGCATCACGGACGGTCTTTTGCGGCTGAGCGTGGGGATCGAAGACGTCGAGGACCTTTGGGAAGATCTCGATCGCGCACTGATGTAATTCGGAGCAACCACAAGGGGTCGCGGTCTCCTGGGATCATGTGTGGATGCAACACGACGACAGTTCTACACGCTGAATGTTTTCTTTCTTGTTCCAAGCGGGCGGCCGGTGAGATACTCGGCACGCGCGCGGTGAATTGCCGCGTGCTTCCGAGCGGAGCCCGATGCATCGATACCTCGCTCTCATGTGCGCGATTGCGTGCCTTGCCATGAGTTCGTTTGCTTCTGCCCAGGGGCGAGCGCCACTCGGTGAGTTCAATGTCATGCGTTACCACCCAGCGCCTGGGCCCAATAATTATTTTGGCGTGGATGGCGCGAGTGTTCGTGGGGATCTTTCGGGAGCGGCAGGATTACAGCTCGACTACGCCCACGAACCACTCACGCTCTACAGCGCCCAATGCGAATCGGGTGACGAAGGATGCACCGCGACCGGTATCGAAGCGCACATCGTTCGCTATACGGCGGCGGGGCATGTGTGGGGTTCGCTTGCCCTATTCAACCGGGTGCAGATCGCGCTGATCGTGCCCTTGGTGTTGACCGAGGGCGATCGCTTTCCGAATCCGAATGGTCCTGGCGATCTGCTTTCGGCGAGCGCTGGGATCATGTTCGGTGTGGGCGACCCTCGTCTCCATGTGAAGGCGAGTCTTTTCGAGGAGAGTGGTTTCCAACTCGGGTTGGCGGCATGGGTGACGGCGCCGCTGGGTCAGGTCGTCGCTCCACGTCGATTCATCGGTGACGAACAACCGAGTTTTGGTGGCCATTTGATCGGAGAGTTCATTCATTCGGGGTTTCACGTTTCGGGAAACCTGGGTGGTGTGTGGCGTGATGGAGACACGCTCTTCTCGACCACGGCTGGACCTCAGCTGACCTATGGCCTCGCCGTTGGATATGACATCACGCCGCTCGTCTTCGTGTTTGGCGAGATCGTGGGTGCGACGGCGTTCTCGGCCCAAATCGACGAAAATCCCCTTGAAGGCCGGATTGGCGGTCGACTCCGTGTCGATGACGTCACGTTCGATCTCGGCGCGGGTGGTGGAATCATCGCAGGGGTTGGCGTGCCCATGTTCCGTGTGCTCGGTGGCTTCGCCTGGGCTCCGCAACGAGCCGACAGCGATGGCGATGGTCTCGACGATGCGTTCGACTCCTGTCCGAGCGATCCCGAAGATTTCGACGGATGGCATGATGAAGACGGCTGTCCTGAAACCGACAACGACTCGGATGGAATTCCGGATGAGCGGGATCGGTGTCCCAACGAAGCCGAAGATATGGACGGCGATAGCGATGAAGATGGATGCCCCGATCTCGACACTGATGGGGATGGCATTCAGGACGGCTACGATTCGTGTCCGAACGAGCCCGAGGACATGGATGGCGATCGGGACGAAGACGGTTGTCCCGACAACGATCGGGATCGTGACAACATCGAAGACAGTGTCGATCAGTGTCCAGATGATCCTGAGGACACGGACGGCTATGGTGATGAAGACGGTTGTCCCGAGGTCGATTTCGATGGGGATGGGATACCTGATGATGGCGATCAATGCCCCGATCAGGCTGAGGATATCGATGGGTTCGAAGATGAAGACGGCTGTCCTGAGGAAGGAGGACCGCCTCCGGAACGTCGTCGTCGTCGATGAGCTCTCTTCAGGATCGCGTTGAGCGCGATCAATGCGACCCTGGTCAGGGCCCCTAGAACATTGTCGAAATGTTGACCCGCGACCCATGGGGCACTTAGCTCGGCCCATGGGTCGTATCTCTATGCTCACCGCGAATGGGATTTTTGTCGGAGCCGTGCTGGTTCTTCCATTCGCGCTTGGATGCCGACCACTGACAAATGGAACCGAAGCAGAAGAGCTCGGAACCTTTGTGGTGAATGGAGCCCTCGTGGAGAATGGTTGTGCGGGAGGGTTGTCTCCCATCGATCCTCTCCAGTTCCGCGTGACACTTTCGCGCTCTCACAACTCACTCACTTGGCGAATGCCCGATGGAGCTCCAACGTTTGGGGTGATTCGCGAGCGTGGCGAGTTTCGTATTCAAAGCTCGATCCCAGTCGAGGCCTGGGCTCCTGACCTGGACAATGGAATTGTTGGTTGTTCCCTATCGCAGGTGGAGACCATCGAAGGACGGCTCGAACTGCCCGAGATGAAGCGAGACGGCGCGGCTCCATCGAACGATGCGGGTGTGGACGCTCGAGCGAGGTTCGAGGGATCTCATCGAATTGAAGTGGTCCCGATGGCGGGCTCGGACTGCAGCGCGCTCCTCATCATTCAAGGGGGCGAGTTTCCGTCTCTTCCATGTGCGGCTCGTTACGAGCTCGATGGCGAAGCCGAATAACGCGTGAGTCGCTCATTCCTGTGGAGGAGTGCCCGCGTCGGGTTCACCGCTCGGAGAATCATTGCCAGGCGAGACATTGCCGGGCGAGACATTGCCGGGCGAGACATTGCCGGGCGAAATGGAGTGCCGAGGAGGAGGCGGGGCCTGTTGAGCACGGCGTTCGGCGAGGATGATCAGCTTGGGCGAATCAGCACCGAAGAACACTCCTGGTGTGGCTTCGCGTCCCGTCACTTCGAGCACTCGAAAGCCACGCTGATGAAGCACGAGACCAAGCTCGTGGAGCGCGTAGAGGCGGACGGAGTAGTGGTTGTCGCGCTGCCGACCGTCATCGAGGATGACCGTGCGCTTCACTTCGAGGCGTGACGTGATGTAGTTCGCGCTGGTCTCTTCCATGACGACGCAGCCATCGCCCTCGAACCATACGAGATTGGGCTGGCTTTTCACGACGAAGTCGCGGTTGGCCACTTCGAGGAGCAGTTTCCCTTTGGGACGAAGCGCTCGATAGAGCCGTTCGACCAAGGCGCGATTTGCATCGTCATCGAAATATCCGTATGTCGTCCCGATGCACATCACGGCGTCGAATGCGCCGTCGAAGTTCATCTCGCGCATGTCGGCGTGCAGGAAATTGATCCGAAATCCATGATCCTGCGCTTCGTCTGCGGCACGTGAGAGCATGGGCAACGAGAGATCGAGACCCACGACCAAATAGCCGCGCCGGGTCAGCTCGACCGCTTGCAGGCCCAAGCCACAGCCGACGTCGAGAATCGTACCGCCCGGCTTGAGCGCGAGCCGAGATTCGATGAAATCGCATTGGCGTGCGATCTGACGCGCGCTCGGCACCGGCACGGTTCGGAGGTAATCGTCGTTGAAGAAATCCTCCCACCAATGCGCCTTCTTTTTGGCTCGCTTGGGAGGCTCGGAGACGGTTCGTTCGACGGGGGTGGCAGATGCTTTGGGGGCTTTGTCGCGGGGAGGTTCGCGGGGTGGAGGTGGGACCGAACGCGGTTTTTTCTTCGGTCCAGGGGAATCCAGCTCGGTTCCGGTGACCACGTCGATTTCATCGAGTTCTTCTTCAGCGTCGACCTGGTCCGCGGACATTTCGTCGATGTCTTCGTCGGCTTCTTCTTCGGGCAGCTCGAGCTCGCCGCTGTCTTCCATCGTGAACGTGGCGTGATGCGCGTCGTCGTCTTCTTCGAGCTCTTCGAAGGTGTCGAACTCACCAAAACTGAGCTCCGGCTCATCATCCGATGGATCGGGAGGAGGAGGCGGAGGGGTCGAGATCCGCAGCATCGGCGCGACCACGACCGCGGGTTGTGAGTCGCGGTGGGACGGTTCTGCCGGGTCGTCGAGGGTGGGTGCGTGGGTTGTGCCCGGGGCTGTGACGTCCCCTTCGATGGCCGGTTCGATCGCGGAATAGGCCACGCTGAATGCGGTTTCGTAGGGCTTGGGCTCTTTGCTGAAGGAGCGTGCGGGAGGAGCGGATGCGAGCGGCGCCTGATTCGGGAGCGCATCATCTCCCCATGAATCATCGAGATCGCCGAAATCAGCTTCGTTGCCCGGGGCAGGAGGCGCTATCGCGTGGGTTTGTGGCTGAACCGCTGTGTCACTCAGCTCTGCTTCCAGCGTCGGCAAATGGCTCTCTTCGCGCGGAACCTCGATCTCATGGCGGTGCCCCCCCTCTGCGGGGCCTGCGCTTGGAAGAAGGCTGCTCCTTCGCGGAACTTCATCGACAGGCACCCGCAAGGATCGGCGCTTTCCTGGTCGTGATGGCCGCGATGGACGAATGTCCTCTCGCTCGGCCTCGACATCGGACGACAACTCCTCGGGGGGCCCATCGCCGTTCATGCGATTGCTCATGCGCGGCCTTTCTGGAGGGGCCCGGGAATCGCGCGTCCAATGCTCTGACCCATTCGAATGACAGTGCCTGGCTCGACGGTGAGCTCGATCTCAGTGTTGCGGGTCAGGAACACGATCACTGTCGAGCCTAACTGGAACGCACCCAGTTCGTCACCACGTGTGAGGGTCGGCTCGCGTCCCGCGAGATAGCGAACTGTTCCACGTGGTGGGCCATCGTTCGTTCGCACGGCTGAATCGAAGCTGAGGGTGATTCCGCCCACGACGATGGCACCCACCAAAATCGTCGCGACTTCGCCGTGCGATGGGCTCTCTTGAAGGACGGCGACGCGCTCGTTCTTCGCGAAAAGCCCAGGAATATGGTCGAGGCCAATGCGATTGACGGGGAAAAGCGTCCCCCCGACATGTCGAACGAGTCGCACTGGACCGTCCACTGGAGCGTGCACTCGATGATAGTCTCGGGGGGAGAGATAGATGATCGCGAATTTTCCGCCTTCGAATCGCGCAGCGTCACGGCGCTCACCGAGCAGCTCACCCACTTCGTAAGTCCGACCTTTGACGCGAAATCGCGAATTGGCGTCGATCTCACCACAATCGGCGACGAGGCCATCCGCGGGCGACACGACGCTTTTCGGTTCGTCATCGATCGGCCGGCAGCCGGCACGCAGCTGCCGCGTAAAGAATTCATTGAACGAAGCCCAGCCACCCTCGGGAACCGTGCACTCGGACAGATCCACCTGATAGGCCTTCACGTACAAATCGATGGCGCGTCGGAGCAGAGGCGAAGGCAGACCCAGCGCGGCCACGCGTCCGAGCGCCCGACTCAGCCGCTTGCGCGGTACAAAACGCAGGGTCTCAGCGGCGATGCGAGAGGCAATCATGGGAGAGGATGGGCGGATCCCTTCATGGCTCCACGCAACCTTCTGTGGGAGCCCGTCTCGACGGATCGGGAGCGCACTGGATGCTAGACGAGCCATGAAGGGGCCGTCAAACGCGGAATTACGTGAGGCACACAAAAGAATACGCCCCGCGGTGAGACCGCAGGGCGTATTCGAGGTTCGGCTCGTCTTCAGACGTCGTAGTACATCTGAAATTCTAGCGGGGTTGGACGGAGTCGGATGGGATCGACTTCCTTCGTGCGCTTCAGGGTGATCCACTCATCGACGAAATCGCGGGTGAAGACATCGCCTTTGAGCAAGAACTCGTAGTCGTGTCCGAGGGCATCGAGCGCTTCCGAGAGCGAACCCGGGACATGCGGGACATTTTTGAGCTCTTCGGGCGAAAGTGAATAGATGTCTTTGTCGAGCGGATCGCCTGGGTCGAGCTTGCGCTGGATTCCATCGAGGCCCGCCATGAGCATCGCTGCGAAGGCGATGTACGGATTGGTTGACGGATCGGGGAAGCGCACCTCGATGCGCTTGGCCTTGGGCGAGCTCGAGTACATCGGAATGCGGATGGCCGCCGACCGGTTGCGTGAGCTGTACGCGAGGTTCACGGGGGCTTCATAGCCTGGGACCAAGCGGCGGTAGCTGTTGACGGTCGGGTTGGTGAGCGCGGTGAGCGCAGGCGCGTGATGGAGGATGCCTCCGAGGTAATGGAGCGCCATCTCGCTCATGCCAGCATATCGATCCCCGGCGAAGAGGGGCTTTCCCTCGCGCCAAATCGATTGATGGCAATGCATGCCCGAGCCGTTGTCGCCAAAGAGCGGTTTGGGCATGAAGGTGGCGGTTTTACCGGCCATGCGCGCGCTGTTTTTGACGACGTATTTGAACCACAAGAGCTGATCGGCCATGTACGTCAGCGTCTGGAAGCGCATGTCGATTTCGCACTGACCTGCAGTCGCGACTTCGTGATGATGGACTTCGACCTCGATGCCGACTGCGGCGAGCAAGCGCGACGTCTCCGTGCGCCAATCCATGAGGGTGTCGTTGGGGGCACACGGAAAATAGCCGGCCTTGTATCCGATTTTGTGGCCGAGATTCGGACCTTCGTGACGCCCCGTGTTCCACGCGGCTTCGATCGAGTCGACCTCGAAAAAGCCGCCGTTGTTGGCGACTTCGAATTTGACGTCGTCGAACACGAAGAATTCGGCCTCAGGACCGAAATAACAAACATCACCGATGCCTGTTTGGCGGAGATATTTCTCGGCTTTTTGCGCGATGTAACGCGGATTGCGTGAATAGGGTTCGCGTGTGATCGGATCGACGATATCGCAGATCAAAACGAGGGTGGGTTGCTCGGTGAACGGATCCATCTGCGCCGACTTGGCGTCGGGCAAAAGCAACATGTCCGAGGCATTGATGGGCGTGAACCCACGGATCGAGCTTCCATCGAAGCCGAAGCCGTCTTCGAAGGCGCCTTCGTCGAGGCGGCCGATCGGCACCGAGGTGTGCTGCCACACGCCGGGAAGATCGCAGAAGCGCAGATCGACCATCACGGCGTTGTGCTTTTTGGCGAGTTCGATCGCTTTTCTTACTTCACTCATGGATGGACACTCTCCAGCTGAAGGGGCAATGGGATCACACGGCGTCGTCGCCACGCTCGCCAGTGCGAATGCGAACGGCTTCTTCGACGTGGAAAACGAAAATCTTGCCGTCACCGATGCGACCGGTCTTGGCAGAGCGCTCGATGGCTTCGAGCACCGCGACGACGAGGGCGTCAGGGACGACCACTTCGAGCTTCACTTTGGGAACGAAATCGACGACGTAGGCCGAACCTCGGTAGACCTCACGTTTGCCGCCGGTGCGACCGAAGCCTTTCACTTCGGTCACGGTCATACCTTTGACTCCGACCTCGGCGAGCGCGTCTTTTACTTCGTCGAGCTTGAATGGTTTGATGATCGCTTCGACCTTTTTCATGTGCGTGCTCCGGTACGTCGCGACGATGATAGAGTCGTGACTGGGGGATGTTTCGGCTTCGTTTCCTGAGGGTAAATAGGCGAGTCGATGGCTCTTCGTCGAGAGAAAGGTGTGTGGGGTCAGAGGGAATCATCGCGGCCTAGAAAATCGCGGATTCGAGGGTCTTTCGGGGCTCCGAAAACACGCGCAGGAGGGCCGTCTTCGATGACTTGTCCCTCGTAAAGGACGAGGACCCGGTCGGCGAGTTGTTCGGCGAAGCGCATTTCGTGGGTCACGACGACCACCGTGAGATTCTCCCTCGCTCTCAGCTCTCGAAGGAGCCCCTGCAAGCCGAGCGCGCGCTGAGGATCGAGTGCCGAGGTGGGCTCATCCATGAAAAGAACGTTGGGTTCCATCGCGAGCGCGCGGGCGATCGCACATCGCTGCTGTTCGCCTCCCGACATATCGCGCGGCATGGCGTCTTCACGATGCGCGAGTCCAACCTTTTCAAGAAGGGCGCGTGCTTTTGTTCGTGCGTCATGAAGAGCCATCTTTTTCACATGAATCGGGGCCTCGCACACGTTCTCGAGCGCGCTCATGTGCGGGAACAAATTCCACGACTGAAATACGAGCCCAGCTCTCGAATAGAGCGTTCGGAGGGCCGCTGTGCGGTGGGAGAAATGCTCGTCTCCGAGCAGAGCATCGGCGATGCGTACTGAACCCGAATCGAAGGTTTCGAGGCCCACCATGCATCTGAGGAGCGTGGATTTTCCTCCTCCGCTCGGCCCCACGAGCGCGAGGATGTGACCTTCTGCGAGCTGAAATGAAATGCCTCGCAAGATCTCGCGTTCTCCGAACTTCTTCCGGATGTCTGCGACGTCGATCACGATGTTCGGGGCTTCGCTCACGGTGTTCGTCCGAGCTTGTCTTCGAGTCTTCGTGCGAGATGGGAGAGAGGAAGACTCATCGCCATGTAGAGCGCTGCGCAGAGCAAACCGGGGATGAACCAGTCGCGTAACTCGACGGCGGTGATGGTCATTCGCTTCGTCAGCTCGACGACCGTGATCACCGATACGAGCGAGCTGTCTTTGAGCAGCGCGATGAAATCGTTCGTCACGCCGGGCAGGGCGATACGGAAGGCTTGAGGAACGATGACCCTGCGCAACGCGAGCGGTGTGCTCATTCCGAGCACGCGGGCCGCTTCCATTTGGCCATTGGGCACCGCGAGGATTCCTGCGCGATAGATTTCGGCCTCGTAAGCTGCGTAGTTCAGTCCGAGTCCGAGCACGGCCGCAACGAACGCGTCGTATTCGATGCCCGCGCGTGAACCGAGCAGCGTGCGCACGGTCGGCATGATGCCGAAATAGAGCACGTAGAGCTGGAGCAAGACGGGGGTGCCGCGAAAGATCTCGACATACGTGGTGGTGAACAATCGGGCGATGCGTGGGCCGTACATGCGGCCAAGCGCGAGAAAGAGCCCAAGTGTCATCGCGAGTGCCATCGAAAAGGCGCTCACGAGCAACGTGACGACCGCTCCTTCGAGAAAAAGCTGCACGTGATGGAGCGAGAACGCGGCGCGCTCGCGTGGGTTCGTCGCGGCGCTTACGGCACGCAAGTGGGCGAGTTGGCTCTGTCGCTCGGAGTCGATGTTCCAGCGCGCGAGAATCGCGCGCAATTCTCCGTTCTCGACGATGCGCCCGAGCGCTTGGTCGATCGCACGATGGAGATCCTCGTCATCGTTTCGGACTGCGATTGCGTAATGCCCTTCAGACACTTCGGTCACGAGCCGTAAACTTGTTCGCACGAGGCCGTAACGTGAGGCGATGATGTCATCGAGGAGCACCGCATCGATACGGCCGTGTTCGAGGTCGGCATAGGGTTCTTCGACGCCTTCGTACGAGACGATGTGAACGTCTGTGCCTTGGAGCTGTTCCCAAGAAAATGAATTGGCCAGGGTTCCGACACGCCTGCCGCTCAGAGAGTCCATGTCTCGTACTGTGAGATCATCCCTTCGCGCCACGAGTTGCGCTGCGAATACGAAATAGGGGCGTGTGAAATGCACCCGCTCGGCGCGAGCCGAGGTGACTTCCAGGCCGTTGATGATCACGTCGAACGAGCTGCGTTCGAGTGACGGGACGAGGTTGGACCAATCTTGCTGAACGAACTCTGCGCGTACGCCGATCTCGCGTGCGATTGCGTTCGCGAGATCGACTTCGAACCCGACGAGCGCGCCCGGTGAATGAGGATCATCGAAGACATAGGGTTCACCGCCTTGGATATCTCCACCCCAAAGAAGAACACCCTCTCGGCGTACACGTTCGAGCCCGCTTTCTTCGGTGGAAGCGCAGGAGCAAAGCAGAAGGCAGACGAGCGCAAACCGCACAGGTTTGGATTCGTAACCTGGAACGGGACACGGAGGGAAGGGGCTGTCTACGCCGCAACGAGTTGCCAGCCACGGGCTTTCGGCGAGAGGCGAACCTCTATTGGAGGTGTTCGCTCGTTTTCGATCTTTGTCAGTTCGTCGAGTGAGTACTCGTCGACTGGCGCACCGTGAACGACCATTAAACGCAACAAGCGATCAGAGGTGGGCCCAATTGGGTCCTTGTCGTTCTCCCAGTTGGATACAGTCGAAGGGTCCACGCCGATATGGCGTGCGAAGTCGGCTCCGGACCAACCGAGATATTTGCGGAGAAAGCGTACTTCCGCACCGCTGAGTCGTGCACGTTTATGGAGCACGGCGTGTGCAATCGTCCGATGTAGCTCCGTGACTCGAGGGAGGACCAACTCATGGTGGCCACACGAGGGACATCGGCGGATGACGACTCCGATGAGGACGACGTTCGGAAGTCCGGATTCGCGATAGAGGTAGGTCTCCTCACGGGAAATCATCTTCGCCTTGCCACACTCACGGCAGGGGCGGCCTTCCATACCTTCATTGGAGCCTGCGATGTCTGTCGCAGGATATTTGTTCATAAAATCACCATGGAGCCGCGATTTTCATCGCGGAGTAGCAACGGCTTCAGCGGTAATTGTTTCTCCGGATGAAGAGACGCCCCTGCGGTTCTCCGCCCTCTTCGGCAACCCGCCCACCTTCATCATGAAAATCCTTCAAAGCCCTTGGTGTAGCGAGGTCGAGGAGGAAGGGGTCGCGGCTGAACGCCGCGAAGCGGCCAGCCAAAATCTTCGGCTGGATACTCTTCTGTCCCCTCCTTGTCGTCTTGGTGGTTTCTATGTCAAGAACGAAGCCGCTGAAGTGACTGGCATTGCGTCTGAGGAGCTACAGCACGGGTGGGAACAAATCTGCGTTGATCGTCGGTCGGGACGGGATTTCTCCGAAAATCTGCCATGGTCCAGACCCACTCGTCAGGCTTGCTTCGAGCGTGAACGGCTCGACACCCGCGCCAGAGCACCAGACGACGATGACCTCGACCGCGAGATCTCCGGGGCCCGTCAGCCCAGCGAGCGTGACCTCCTCGTCGTCATTTCCGAAGAGATAGCTGAAGACCTGAAAGAGATGGTCGCCAGGGCCTCCCGTTCCGACGTGGCCTCCCGTGAAGACCCAGACCGCGCTGTTTTCGACGTCATCGTTCCGCTCGCGAAGCGAGAAATGTCCGGGATGTGAAATCGTGCCGAAGAAGCGTGCGACGAAGTTCGCTTGATCGCTCAGTGCTGTGCCGCCCAGTCGTTCGAACCCTTGGATATCGCGAACGGAAAAACGTCCGGTACCATCGCGCCACTCACCCATCTGTACGCCAGCGACAACATCACGCCGAAGTGGAAGAGTCGCACTCGAACCGCGTGCAAAATCCCAGATCGGTTGTCCGCTCCAACTCGAGTTGCCGCAATAGGCGTCGTAAACAGACCCCCCAGCCCCGAAGACTCGCACGTCGGCTGTGAGCCCTGCCGTGGGTGCGGGGTACTCGCCTTCTGTGTAAATTTCGCGATCTCCTACGGAGTTCGTGATCGTGAGCACGCGTGGAGTGCCCTCTTCGATTTCGAACGTCCATGTGTCTCGCCGACCACGAAGCGGCTCAGGGGTTTCCCAACCCGTTGGGATCATGACGGTGCTGGAGACCGAGCACTGATGATCGTTGGTGCATTCCGTCACTCGAAATGTGCGAAGGACGCGCTGTCTCGCGGGACCGAAAGGGTTGCGAATCTCCCCCCAGAGCAAATCACGGCTTCGAAAGCGCAGCTCATACGCCCTCTCCACCGCCCCCGTGCCCTCCATTCGAGTTTGTGGATTGTTCCATACCGACTCACCGATGCGCGAGAGGAAAGTTCGAATGTCCGCGCCAGCATCGATATGGCCTGCATCGGGGAGGGCTTCTCCGGAATCGCTTCGGCCCGCATCCATATCGATGAACGATGAATCGACTCTGTCAGCATCGACATCTTCGCTCTCATCTTCGCCACATGCGCTCGTACTCAGCGCAATCACGAGAGCCCCCATCGACATCGTCAGTGCATGCCTTGCGCGGCGGCGAGAGAACTGACGCCATGTGCCTGCGAATGCGAGCAACGCCAATGCAAACAATCCTCGCGTGCCGTCGCCATTCGATGCGCCGGGCGCCACGCTGCAACAACCTCCCGAGATCACTCCAGAGTCGTCAGTCCCGCCATCGATTCCGATAGCGCCGTCCGTGAAGCTCATTCCTGCATCAGGACGTGGTGGTGGATTCGGCAAACCAGGCACGATGAGATCGTGACAAAGAGGATGATCGCTCGCATAGGTGGGTGGAAATGCGCGGCTCAGTGAGCCGCGTGGTGTGACGAGAAGGTTCGGAAGATCCGTATGCGCACACGTCGACTCGCTCGGCGCTCCGAACGCATCGAGCGTGCCGTCGTGACATTCCACTGGACTGTCTTCGTTCATCGTCGCGACATACCTCACGCCTTCACGTTCGACTGAAAGTAGAGCTCGCAAATCGGTGCCTGCGGGGAACACCGCATCACGCAAATAATCACAAAGACCAAGCTGCGTCCAACTCATCGTGTAGCTCGCATCGAATGAGGTCGGACCGTGCTCGAGCGATTCGCCTGCGACGAGCATGACTTCATGATTGGCGAGAGTTGCAGCGATGATATTGATTGAGTAGGCGACGAGACCGGAATCGGGCGCGTGTTCGAGCGCATGACCCCCAAGCATACTCGGCGCAGAGGCGACGAGCCTGTTCGAGACGTTCTCTCTCCACGCTTCGAACTCCTCACGATATTCAGCGCTGAGATCCAAAAGATACTGTTTCGCCCGAGCCTTCACCTCATCGACCAACGTGCTGCGGATTTGTAACGTGAGAGGGCGGAGAAATTCCGACAATAGATGAGGAATGCTGATGTTGACGCCGAAGTCACGTAAGAAATTGCTCAAGTCCGTGTACCACGTGGGAGAAACCGACTGTCCCAGTTCTTCGTAATCGATGGCGAGTGTCCGCTCGGCCCATTCATCGAGAGGGACGAACACCTCTGCAATGATCGCAGGGTTGAGGTCGAATGCGTGATCGCTCAAATCACCTGGCGTAATCGGTGTGTTGAGCACACGCGAAGTGCGTGAGATCACCTCGACGAGCGCGGGCAAAAATCCATAGAGATTGTCTCCGAGCTCCTCTGAAATTTTATCGAACGCAGATGGAAGGGGGCGCCCCATGGCATCGAGTCGAGGCGTGAGCAGTCGAATCAGGACGAAGTATTCGGAGAAGGCATTGGCGCACGTGCTCGAGCACGCCGTCCCGTCGTCTTGGGTATGCAGCTCGCCGTCGCTGCCTGGGGTGGCACCGATTTCGGTTCCAAGGGCTGCGATTCGATGGGTCATCGAAGTGCGCAGACCCTCACGAAGCCGCTGCACCTCATCGATGTAAAGTGGCGACATGGCGAGTTGTTCCCAGGCGGAGAACCCTGCTTCCTGCGCCCAGCTGAGCACGTTGCCGCTCGGGTTGGCCGCTCGAGCGGCTTCCCATTTGACGAGGGGCTCTTCCGCCATGCGCTGCCAGATGGGTGAATCGACGTCGAAATAGGTCCGAAGTACGAAATCTTGAGGGATCGTGTGCTCGAGGCTCGTCCCCGAAAACGCCGAGGGGAGCGAACGATGGATCGCCAGCTGAATGATGCCCTCGGTGGCGATGTGGCCAATGACGTTGCTGAAATTTTCTCCACGCGATGCGCTGATCGGGTTGAGTGTGAACGTCTCGCCCGTGAAGTGGTTCACGAAGTGATGGGCGATCGCATCGGATGCGCCGTGGAGAAAACACCCGAGCGCGTAGGCGCGCTCGCTCTCGTTTTCAGCATTCTCATAGAGCATCTCGCATTGACGATAGGGGTTCTGAGTGGCTCCATGAGTCCCGTCGGTCATGGCCGGAAAGACCACGTTGTCAGGCCCGATGGAGCCCGCTCTGAACGCGAGCGGTTCGTTGATGATCGCGTTGGCATCGGCTTCCGGAAGCTGAACCGAATACGGGCTCCAGAAGAGTTTGAGAGAGCGACCATCTGGACTTTCGATGAGCATTTGGCGAATCGAGTTCGCATAAGCGATATGCACGCGTGTGGTGTACGCATGCGCACGATTGGCAGCCGTGGTCGCAAGAAGAAGGACGAGGAGGACTGTCAATAAGCGTTGCATGGCTCTTTTACGTGAGTGTCGCCGCTTTTTCTCCTCTGCGCAATCAGCCTCCTCTGCGCAATCAGCGCTTTTTTCGACTGCGCCACATCGTGAGGAGCGAGTGTCCGCTGTTCCAGCCAAGGGCCACCACGAAGAACAGAATGCCTTCGGGCAAGCGCTCACTCGCGATGAGCCACGCACTGCCGAGGACGAATGAGCCGACCACGAATCCGCTGTAAATACGGCGCCCAATGACGTCGGCCGCACCCGAAAGACTCGGTTCGCGTGTGCGCACCTCGAGTCGACCTTGCCGGAGATCTTCGAGGATTTCTTGGGCTTGAACGGGAAAATTGGTGGTTGCATGAGAGATCCTCGAGACATTGCGGAGGAGCTCTGGAAGCATGCGGTCGGGCGCGTAACGGTTTGCGACGAGGCGCACGAAGTACGGCTTCATCTCGCCGTATAAATCGAAGGTGGGCGCGATTTCGCGGCCGACTCCTTCCACGGTCATCAGCGTCTTGCCGACCATCAGGAAATCGGGTGGGATTTCGAGGCCGAATTTCGTGGCTCCGCCGACGAGATCGCGGATGAGTGAACTGATTTCGATCTCACCGAGAGGTTTCCCGAGGTAGCGCTCGGCGAGCATCGTGACTTCGCTTTCGAAGGCCGCTCGATCGACTTTTCTCGTAGGGGTGCCGATCGCGTAGAGCGCATCGGCAATGCCGCGATGATTCTCTTCGACCGCGGCGATCATCAAGTCGATGGTCTTGTCGCGCAACTGCGGCGTGAGCCGTCCGACCAAGCCCAAATCGATGAGTCCAATCACGGGCGCATCGGGCTGACCCATGATGATGATGTTGCCGGGGTGTGGATCCGCGTGGAAGAAGCCGTCTTCGAAGATCGACTTGATCATGACCCCGAGGGTCGCGCGCGTGATTTTTTCGGCATCGAAGCCGGACTCGATCGCCGCATACACTTTTTGTCCGGACAGGAACTCGAGCGCGAGGACCCGTTTGCCAGACCATTTACGATAAATCTTTGGAAAATGAACTTCCGGATGATTCTCGAAGTTCTTCCTGAAGCGGACGGCGTGGTCGGCCTCGAGTTGGAAGTCGAGCTCGGCTGTGATCGCTCGGTCGAATTCGGAGACCAGTCTCACTGGTGAATAAAGGCGTGCATCGGGGATGGAACGTTCGAGCGCTTGAGCGAGGAGATAGAGCAAGTCGAGATCGCGCTCGATGATCGCTTTGATTCCAGGCCGCTGCACTTTGATGGCGACCTCACGAAGCACTCCGTCTTCGGTTCGGAGGCGTGCTCGATGGACTTGGCCGACCGAGGCCGAGGCGAGAGGTTCGGGGTCGAAGACCTCGAAGAGCTGTTCGAGAGGTGAACCAAGCTCGGCTTCGATCTGTGTTTTGATTTGTTCGAACGCAACCGGCGCGACTTGATCTTGAAGCTTTTTGAGCTCCGAAATGACGTCCGCTGGAATCAGGTCGGGGCGCGTCGAGACGATCTGCCCGAGCTTGATGAAGCTCGGGCCGAGGTCTTGAATGACGAGGCGGACCCGCTCGCCCACGCTTTGATTGACGCGTGTCTCGGCTTTGCCAGAGGCGAGCGAGCCGAGACCCGTGCGTCCAACGATTTCGCCGAATCCGTGCCGGACGAGCACCGCCACGATCTGACGAAGTCGATCCAGATCACGAACGGCGTTGAGGAATGTGGGCGGTGCCATGCGGAGGATTCGGGAGTACGTTCAAGGGCAGCTGGCGGCCATGGTAAACGTACGGGCGGTTCGATTGAAGAGGCCCGGAATCGCGTTGCCTTGAGCATCACGCAGCTCGAGTGAGATGTGATGCTCACCTTCGCCGAGGTTTTCGATCCAATGGGGGAGCCACTCCGTGATGTCGCCGCTCACATCGTCGAGCGTCCAATGCACTCGATTGCCGCTTGCACTGATTTCAGTGTTGGTCAGGTAGAAGTCGAGGAGAACACGCTGTCCGGTCGGGTTGCACCCCTTGGGTCGCGAATAAGTAAGGAGGGGCGCGGTGGGATCGAAGGTGAAGTCTGGCGTGCGTGATCGGTAGTGGAAGACGACGACTCCAAAAGAGCCTGGCTCTTTCACGGATTCGTGATGGCCCCGGCTCGGGAACATTCGGAGCACGTGGGTGCCCTCCGCGAGTTCATGGCCCAGGTTCTCTCGTACGAGTGTGTTCAGATCGAGAGGGCGTGAGACATCACGGATCGCGATGTACGGTTCATTGTCGATGATCAAGTGCAGATGAGGACCTTGAGGGGATTCGAGCGGCCAGTTCCGCACCTCGAGGCGTACTTCGACGTTGCCTGAGCGAATCAGTTGATTGGCGCGCGGTGCGGTGATGCGGAGCGTGGGAGCCGCACCTTCGAGCGGGGTATTTTGGCTGACGATCACCGTGGGAGGCGGAGGAGATGGCGGTGTGGCTTCGGCTTCTTCGCCGCTCCCTTCGGATGCGAGGCCCATTTCGTCGGCGCTTTGATCGGAACCTGCGGGGCTTGGAGTCTCAGCACGGCTCTCGCTGCCACCACATCCGAGGAGCGCGGCGATGAGCGCGGTCATGAGCCAACGGTTCGCCTGCTTCCATTTCATCGAGATTTGCATTGGGAATCACCTTGGTCCTATTTGAAACGGGGCGCGATCAAACGAAGAAGTCGGGCACCAATACGGCATTGGGATCACATGCGTATTCCGACAAGTCAGTCTTTCCAATCGATGCGAGCACGTCATCGTCGATGAAGAAGTTGCCGGTGCACTCACGGCTCGGTCGCGTGAGAATGACGTGCGCTGCGTCGGCCATGATCTCGGGTTTGCGTGAGCCACGCATCGTGGCGTCGCCGCCGAGCAGGTTTTGTACGGCGGCCGTGGCGATTGCGGTGCGTGGCCAGAGTGCGTTGACGGCGATGCCGTCGCGGCGAAACTCGCCCGCCATTCCGAGCACGCACATGCTCATGCCGAACTTCGCCATCGTGTAAGCGACGTGCGGGGCGAACCATCGCTCCTCCATGTTGAGAGGCGGAGAGAGATTCAAGATGTGCGGGTTCGATGATTTTTTGAGGTGAGGAACGCACGCTTGGGAGCACAAGAATGTGCCGCGCGTGTTGACGTGGTGCATCAGGTCATAGCGCTTCATCGGAGTGTCGAGCGTGCCCGTCAGCGAAATCGCGCTCGCGTTGTTGATGAGGATATCGATGCCACCAAAGGTCTCGACCGTCTTGGCGACGGCTGCATAGACGGCCTCATCGTCGCGAATGTCGCACATGATCGGCAGCGCTTTGCCGCCAGCGGCTTCGATGTCGCGAGCGGCCGTATGAATGGTGCCAGGGAGCTTCGGGTGCGGCTCCGATGTCTTCGCCGCAATGGCGATATTGGCGCCATCGCGCGCTGCACGGAGCGCGATGGCGAGCCCGATGCCGCGGCTCGCGCCAGTGATGAACAGCGTTTTGCCCTGGAGATTGGCCATTGATGAGCGAGTCCTTTCGCACGTCTGATGACGAAGCTGGCGCAGCCTACCACGGGCGGGGATGGCTCGCCTCGAGCCCCGTCCGCGGCTATTGGCTGATCTGATAGAGCCGCTCCCTCGCCGCTCCGGCTTCGCGGAAGCGAGGCGTGTCTGCGGGGCGGTCAGCGAGGGGCGTGACTGTCGAGAAATAGGTGCGGAGTTCGGCTTCTGGCACCGAAAAGGGCGGTCCTTCCATCATACTTTCGGGATATTCGAAGGTGATGACGAGGCCCTGCGTGTTCGGATCCAGCAGCGCGCGGATGTGCGCTGCATACTTGGCGCGCATTTCGGGCGGAAGCGCGACGATGGCTGCGCGATCGTAAAGCGCCGTGATGGGACCGATGTCAGCGCGCGTGATTTCGAAGAAATCGCCTTGGAGCAAGGTGATGCCTGAGGCCGAGCGGGTGATGAAGGAACCTCGCTGCGACACTTCTGGAGTCAGACCGCGTTCTGCAAAGAAGGCTTTCGTGGCTTCTTCTGCGAGCTCGACACCGACGACTTCGTGACCATGCGCCGCGAGGAACGCCATGTCTTCGGTCTTGCCGCACAGCGGGACGAGGACGCGACCCTTTGGCCCGAGCGCCTCGACATGCGTCATGAGCATGTCGTTGGGCTTGCCTTCATGAAATCCAATTCGTCCTTCGTTCCAGCGCGCTTTCCAATAGTTCGGTTCCATAAGCTCAGGATATCGAGGGTTCAAGACACAGCGAAGAGATCGGCGCTCGAGGACGCGGAGAATGCGCGCTCGGCCCAGCGCTCGAGCGCGTCCATATCGGACTCGGACACGATGCGAGCCTGATCTTTGTCGTCGAGGACGAGACCGCGCACGCGACACATCTCGACGATGTTTCGAGCAAGGACGGCCTTGAGTCGTGAGAGGGCCTCGTCTCGTTCTTTGGTGACCTCGTCTCGTTCTTTGGTGACCTCGTCGGCGATGGTCTGAATTCGAGCCAGGACCTCTGCTGTGTCCGGCACCATCGAATCGTTGGCGAAGAAGCGCAGGCGCCCTCCCACGACCGCGAGATCCAACCCCAGCACCTGTGAGCTCAGATAACCGCGCTGAGGAATGATCGGCTGATAGACCTTTCCACCAGGCTGGCTGAGACGCCATCCTCTGAGGGGGCCTCTCAAGCAATCGAAGCTGAAGTATTCGGGAATGCCCAAGCGCGCGTAGTCGTGGACGTTCTCGACCAGATCCTTGTGCTTGTTCCCGAGATTGCGCACCTCGATGACGAGATCGATTCCCCGCTTCTGTTCGGCGACGATCCAGCTGTTCACATCGAGGTCTGGATCGCAATCGAGGACAGCGAGGATGTCGGGGACGATCATCGGCTCGGACGGGTAAAATACCGCGAGCTCACACGCGATCAGAACCTTGCGTCCGGCCTTTCGAAAATGCGAATCGAGGTTTGCGCCGATGCTGGACTTGTTCCGGTAGTGACGCATCCCCTCGGACATCGCTTCTGCATACTCACCCTCGACATCGAAGATGCGCTCGATGAGCTTGTCGCGCTCCGCAGGAGAAAGACGCTCCCACGTCTCGGTGTCGGGAAAGACGATCCGAGGGTCATCCCATAACCTACGAGGCGCGCGGACAGGGCGAGACTGCATCCACATCATCATACGCCCCTCCGCTCCGTGCGGCCAACCGTTCGACCCCCATCCTCTGGCTCGTTTTCCTGCTCAGAACTATCCTCGGCGCCCTCATGCGACGCCTTTGGACTCGGAAGCCCATCGCCGATCTTCACACGGGGGAAGCCCCCCACACCCTTCAGCGCGTGCTCACCGCGCGAGATTTGGTGGCGCTCGCCATCGGCGCCGTCATCGGGGCTGGGATCTTCAGCTCGATCGGCACGGCCGTGGCCGGTGAGGTGCGCATCGATGGAGAGGTCGTGCGGTACGGTGCTGGGCCGGCCGTCATCGTGTCGTTCGTGTTGCTCGGTGTGGTCTGTGGGCTCGCCGCGCTTTGTTATGCCGAGCTCGCTTCGATGATCCCGCAAGCCGGCAGTGCTTACACCTATGCGTATGCCACGCTCGGCGAAGTCGTTGCTTGGATCATCGGTTGGGATTTGATCCTCGAATATGCCGTCGGCAATGTCGCTGTGGCGATCGCGTGGGCGGGCTATCTCGATTCGCTTCTTTCAGGCTTCGGAGTCCATCTGCCATCGTGGCTCGTGCATGGGTATTTCGATGTCGCGGCCAGCAGTGATCCCGCGATCCATGGTCTGCTCGAGAGTGCTCCACGGGTGTTCGGCTTCCCCGTTCTCGTTAATTTGCCTGCGTTTTTGGTGGTTGCTGGGATCACCTGGCTTCTCTTGCTCGGCGCCAAGGAGAGCGTGCGGGTCAATAACCTCATGGTGCTCATCAAGCTCTGTGTGCTCGCGCTCTTCGTCGGGGTGGGTGCGCTCTATGTCGATCGAGAGAACTACGTGCCGTTTGCGCCGAATGGTTGGACCGGCATCCATCAGGGAGCCGCCATCGTGTTCTTCGCGTACATCGGTTTCGATGCGATCTCGACGGCCGCCGAAGAAACGAAGGATCCGCAACGAAACATGCCGATCGGCATCCTCGTAGGGCTCGCGGTCTGCACGATCATTTACGTCATCGTGGGGCTCGTGATGGCGGGACTTGCACCATGGGAGTCGATGCGCGTCTCCGATCCGCTCTCACACGCACTCGAAGTGGCTCACGTGCCAGCGTGGGTTTCGTGGTTGGTCTCGGCGGGAGCTGTCATTTCGCTTACCGCGGTGCTCCTCGTCTTTCAGTATGGTCAGCCTCGCATTCTCCTCGCGATGGCACGCGATGGTCTTCTGCCATCGCGGATGGCGAAGATTCATCCGAAATACAAAACGCCGTGGACCTTGACGATGCTGACCGGAGTTCTGGTGGGTATCGGAGCGCTTTTCGCGGACGACGATGCGACTTACGACCTCACGAACATCGGAACGCTCTTCGCATTCCTGCTCGTGTGTGTGGGGGTCATGGTGCTCCGTGTGATCGACCCGAAACGACCAAGACCTTTTCGTGTGCCTTTCGTGTGGGCGGTGGCTCCCCTCGGGGCGGCCGCGTGCATCTGGACGATGATGGGGTTGCCGAGCGGCGCGTGGCTCCGGTTCGTCGCGTGGCTCGCGATCGGGCTCGTGGTTTATTTCGCGTATGGCTTCTGGAATGCGACGAACGGGCGAGCGCAACGCCATTCGTGATGTGAAGGATCTTCGAGGGGGATGCTCCGCTCGAGCCATTCGATGGCAGGTTCGAGATCGACGAAGTACGCGAGCCGCGTGTGCATGAGATGGAGCCAACGGATCGAATCGAAGCTGGCGCGGATGCTCGCCGAGGGAGAGACCACGGCGACCGCAACACAATGCGACTCTCGAGGCGCAGTGCGCGCCAACTCGAGGATCATCCCGAGCTGACGGTACGTTGGCACTCGAGCGCGCCGTGCATCGACGAGCAACGTGTGCGCTTCGCGTCGCGAACAGATCGCGCGAATCTCAGCGAGATCTTTGGCGACGTCTTCGTCGTCACGAATCCCCGCTGGCCATCGCAAGACCACGTTTGGCCACGCGCTCTCATCGACTCGATGAAGTCTTCTGAGGTGCTCGTTGGCCCCCGCCCGACAGAGATCCCCCAAACCCATATGCATGGGAGATTCAGATCGCGCTCGAACGCTGTCAATATGTGAGATCAAGCGCTACATGTGTCCAACGCCTTTGAATTCATAGGAATCCGTCACAAGTACCATCGCTCGATGGTATGCAATGCGCCTACGTGCTACGGAGCGGCTCCCATGATTTTGGATGAAGCGCTCGCCGAATTCCGCGCCGGTGGGGCGGCGGAAGTGGTCATCGAAGCCGCGATGAGTGCGGCGGATACAGCCCTTGCAGAAGGGCGCGCGATGGACGGCATGGACGCGCTCGTGCGCGCGGAAGCTGCGCTCAGCGCTGGGTTCGGTGGGGTACGCGGAGGTGCGCTGGGGGTTCGTCATGTCGAGCGGCCTCGCGTCCATGCATTGCTTCGATTTCGCGAGCGCGTCGATGCGCGAATGGCTGGCTTGCGTCGTGCGATTCAGTTTCCTTCCGACGTGCGTCGCGCGCTTTCGCTCGAAGTGGAGCGTGGGATCACGCTGTCGCGCGCGTTCATCGAGCTTGGCTGGTACACGCATGCGGCGATCGTGCTCTCAGGGGCCGAGCTGCCTCTCGATTATCTGGGGCCTCATCCGAAGCATCGGTTCGAGTGGCTCAGGCAGCGTGCGAGCTGGGCATTTGCGTCGCGTGAGCTTCGGGAAGCACGTCAGGCGGTGCGCGATTATCACGCACTCTTTTTAGAAGCGCCGCTTTTGCCAGGTGAAATCGAGGCGGTGGTCGACGAGCTCGAACACTGGTTGGAAGTGGCCCCCGTCCGCGAGCTCGTCGCCGAGCTCGCGACACGTGTGCGAGGCAACCCCGAGCTCGAGGGGCGTCTTTTGGCGTGGGATATCGCCTCGACCCTTTTCTTCCCTTGGGACGAGGCGCTCGAAGCCGAGCTCGAATCACGGCTGCGCGAACCGACGGTTCCGCTTCTGGAAGCGCTGGTCGATCGCGTGGGGGAATCGCTCGAGGCGCGCGCCACCATCGCGCCCGATCAAGTGCTTCGACCGGCACTCGTCGAGGATGGAGGTCGGGTCCTGCTTTTGCTCGATCGACTCGCCGATCTGGCTTCGGTCCATTCAGAGTCGCTGATATCGACGCGCGCCCGCGTGCTCGCGCATGAGCACATGCTCGATATCCTGGCTGCGATGCGGCCCGAGATCATCGCCACGATGCATCCTGTCGACGCGGCACGAATCGAAGAACTCTTGGAGTCCATGCCGTGGTCGCAGGACGCTCGTCGTGCGCGGCTCGCCCGGTTGCGTGGTTCGATCGAACGCGGCTCGATCTCCCAAGAAACCAAGGGACGCGCGGTTGCGGCCATGGTGGCCGATCCGATCTTGTCGACGGAAGAAGCCGTGACGATCGCCCGTGCGACGCTCACCCAAGAAGTCGATGAAACCGGACTCGATATCGCAGCGGCGTTGGTGGATCGGGCCGCGCTCGATCGTGAATCGACGAAAGAGCGAGCGGGGCTTTCGTTTGCGCGGACGTGGCTCGAGGGGGCGGTCGAGACGAGTGATCGAACGCTCGCGATGGAAGCAAAGGAGATCCTCGCTGGCGCTCTCGAAATCGAGGGTGATCTCGAGGGAGCGCTGCAGCTCTTCGAGGAGCTTTCGAGCTATTTCGAGACGCGCGATCATGAGCGTTGGGTCCACGCGATCGAGCGATGCGCGATGCTTGCGAAGAAGACGGGGCGGCTCGCTTCTGCGGGGCGCGCTTTGCGGAGTGGGTTTCGTCCAGGCGGACGCGTCCAGCTCCCGGCCGAGAATCTTCCGTCGCCGTTCGAGCCCTTGCAGGCCGAGGAGCAGGCGGAGCGCGCGATCGCGGTGGCGCTTCGGACGTCGGATCCAGAAGTGGGTGAAGCTTGGTTGCGGCGTGCATTGCTGCTCTACGAGCGAGTTCCCGATGGCAGGCGACGCGAAGACGAGATTTGGGAGCGGATTGCAGATCTTTGGCAAGCCGAAGCAGACGCTCTCTTCGAAGCCGGAGACGCGAGCTCAGAGGAGCTCGACGAGGCCCACCGACGGGCGCACGAGGCCTTGGTGCGTGCGATTGAAGTCAATGAGGATTTGGGGGATGGGGAGCGTGTCTTCGAGCTCTCTGGGCGGGTGCTCGACGTGCTCTGGACGTGGTTGACGCGCTGGCAGGATGCGGTGGAGGCGTTTTTGACGCTGGCGCGCGGTCGATTCCGTTCGGCGATTGCGCGCGACGATTTGGATCATGCGGCGGTCGCTCTATTCGAGCTGCGCGCCCATCTGAGCGACGTCAAGAGCGATGCTTCCGAGCTCGATGTCGTCGATGAAGAGGCGCGCGCGCTCGTGGCGCGTTTCGAGGAGCTCGAGCGTGAGATGGCGGAGGCGGTCGATGCCGAGACTTCGCGGCTGGGTGAACCGTGGTGGCGTGAGCGACTCGAGCGGCGCGCTCTTTTGTTCGAAGCACGTTTTGCAGAACAAACGGATGATGAATGATGAATGCGCGAGAGATGCGCATCGGCGTTGATCTCGGCGGAACGAAGATCGAAGCGATCGCGCTCGATCGGAGCTCTGCGGTGATCGCCCGTCGTCGTGTGTCGACGCCTGCTGCGGAAGGTTACGAGGCGATCGTCGATGCGATCGCGGCGCTGGTGTTCGCCATCGAAGAAGATGTGGGTGTCCGAGGGGCGAGCGTGGGTGTGGGCACGCCGGGCGCACGTTCACCAGCGACGGGTGTGCTTCGTAATTCGAACACGGTTTGTTTGAATGGGCGTCCGCTCGATCGCGATCTCGCATCCGCGCTCGGGCGTCCGGTTCGGATGGCCAACGACGCCAACTGTTTTGCGCTGTCGGAGGCCAAAGATGGCGCTGCGAAGGGGGCAGAGGTCGTGTTTGGAGTGATCCTCGGGACGGGCGCTGGGGGCGGTGTGGTCGTGCGCGGTGAAACGCTGGTGGGCAAGCACGGCATCGCGGGGGAATGGGGGCACATGCCTCTGCCGTGGCCGACGCGAGAAGAGCAAGAGGGGCCGGCGTGTGATTGCGGGCGTCGCGGCTGTGTCGAGACATGGCTCTCGGGGCCGGCTCTCGTTCGCGATCACGAGATGCACACGGGAGCACACCTTCCTGGTCCGGACATCGTCGCGCGTGCGGAGACGGGGGATGCAGGGTGCGAGGCCACGCTCGATCGTTATGTGGAAAGGCTCGCGCGTTCGCTGGCGGTGGTCATCGACATCCTCGATCCGGACGTGATCGTGCTCGGTGGTGGACTCTCTCGGATCGAGCGGCTGTATCGCGACGTGCCGACGCGTTGGGGGGCTTGGGTGTTTTCTGATGTCGTCACGACTTCCTTACGGGCGCCGTTGCACGGCGACTCGAGCGGTGTGCGTGGTGCAGCCTGGCTTTGGCCGATCGAAGACTGAATACAGCTCCCCGCACCTGGTCACGAAGTTTCGGTTCGCTGTACTGAGTTGCACTCGCCTTGTTCCAGCATGTCGGAAGCGCAATGAAGTGGATTGAAGGCCTTCGATCCGGTTCTCGGTGCGCTGGAACGCTGGAAAGCAACGCAAGGAGGCTCCCCGGGAGCCAATTGTGAGCATTTTTGCGTCGCGGATCGCTCCCAGGAGCCAATCGGCGCCCCACGAGCGGCTCCGAATCGATGTGGGGAGCCCATTGGAGCGCCGAATACGGGGCAACGGAGCTCCGGGATGCGATTTTCTGCGGCGAATGCGTCCGCAGATGGCTCCCGGAAGCGAAAATCGACGCCGATGAGGTGCGTTCGAGGCTCCGGGGAAGGGCAGGAGCACCGCTTCTCAGTCGCGCTCTCCGTCGAAGCGTCGCCGGTTCAGAGAGGCCCCACGCGTCACGACAAATCGACGCTCAACGCGGCGCCGAATGTCCAAGCGCTCTCGGCGAGTGTGTGGCTCGCGGGCATTCCGAAATACCAGCCGTGATGCACCCGGCATTCGAGTGATATGCCCGGGACGAGATGGAAACCTGCGCCGGCGCCAATGCCCGCGGACCATGCGTCGACGATTCCAGCTTCTGCGCGCGTCGGGAGCTGAAGGCGGGCGCCGGTGATCTCGATGTGAGGTACGAAGCCGAGCGTCGGGAGGTGGGGCCGGAGCGTGAGGAGGACACCGCCGCCGAAGGTGGGTGCGACATCTCCGTGATCGCGGAACGCGGCCTGGAGAAAGCCGCCGGCTGCGAGAGGCCCCACCAGGTTGAAGGCGACCTCTGCCCGAACGAGGGGGCTTATGGCGAGCGAGCCCGCGTCGTCGCCCGCGAGCGCGCCACCCATGAACGAAACATGCCCGGCTTCTTGGTGGGGCTCGGGGACTTCGTTCTCCGCATGGGCTGGCGCAGGCATGGCACCCATGATCACGGCCACCAGGATCGAGCGAAGGGTGGCCAAGAATGGGGTTGCATGCGGCCGCATGGGCGCGAGCGTTAGCATGGGCACGGCGAGGCTGCAAAAAAGCACTCTGATCGCTTTGAAAGCCGCGGGTCGCACAACGCCCGCTGGCGTGTTATCGCGACCCACGGCACGATTCACTTCTGCGTTGAGCGGGCACGAGAGGGACGGTCTCCGATGTCGGTCGCGAGCCTTGCGTCGGTCGAGCTTTCCGGTGTTTTTGCGACATCGCAAGATGCCCTGCGCAGGCGCCTGCTCGGCCCGTGGGCGCTCGGTCTTCGTCAGTACTTCGCGCTTCGACTCGGCGATGCAGAACGCGCTGCCGAAGCATTCGCCGAGCTCCGCCGTGTGGTGGCGGCGATGCCGACGTCGGAGCTCTTGCGTGAACCGGGGCCCAAAGCCCATGTGTATCGGCTGGCTCATCGGATCGCGCTGGAAATTCTCCAGAAAAAGGGCGTGGTGGACGCAGGAGGGCTCGTCTTTCGGCATCCGCCCGACGCTGTCGCTGGATATGCCGAGGCGCTCGAACGGGTGCGTCGTGAGCTCGAACCCGCGCGTGCAGAGCTGGTCGAGCTTCGGTATGCACGTGAGCTTTCGCCGGTTGAAATCGCGTGTGTTCTCGATGAGCCGCTCGATGAAATCGAAGCCCGGCTGGCGAGCGCGACCCACGATGCGCGGAGCCTTCTGGGCGTCCATGCCTCAGAATCTCACGCCACGCGTGGGGGCGCGCTGGTGGATGTGTTCGCGCTCGCGAAGGGGCAGGACGGCAAAGCCGCCCGCGCCACGGAGTCGGATACGGTTTCGGCATTCGAACCGGACACGGTCATCGGTTCGCGGTATCGGATCGTTCGTCGGGTGGGCGTGGGCGCGTTCGGAGATGTCTATCAAGCCAACGACGCGGACGTTCCCGGGCATCGAGTCGCGCTCAAAATTTTGCGAGAGCCATCGATCTCGCAAGCGGCGCGAGAAGCCGCGCTGCGCGAGCTCAAGTTGATCGCGGCTGTGTTTCATCCTTCGGTCGTGCAGTTCAAAGACCATGGATGGCACGAAGATCGGCTTTGGTTCGTGATGCCTTGGTACGAGGGGGAGACGCTCGATTCGCAGATGCATCGAGGGGGGCTGACCCGTGCCGAAGCGAGACGGATATTCGAGCCTCTCGCGCGTGCGCTCGCGACGCTTCATGCGAACGGGATTCGCCATCAAGACATCAAGCCAGACAACGTGTTTTTGGCTAAAATCAAGGGCTTTGGCCCGGATGGGACGGGGGAAGATCGAATTCCGATGCTTCTGGACCTCGGTGTTGCCGCCAAAGAGCACGAAGCGCTGATCGGCGGGACGCCGATTTACTTCGCGCCCGAGGTGGCGGCGCACTACGCGAATGTCGATGACGACCGCGTGGTGGGGCCGAAGGCCGACGTGTTTGCGCTCGCGTTGACGTTGCGAAATACGCTCGAGCCCGAGACGGAAGAAGACGTGCCTGCCGGGGCGATCGAGGCGTTCATTCAACGCCGTGCGAAGGAGCGCCCGGCTTCTCCGCGGGCCAAGGAGCTGCGCTGGCTCGCGCCATCGTTCGAGCGTTGGCTTTCGCTCGACCCAGAGGAGCGACCGAGCGCTGAGGAGTTCGCTCGAGAGCTCGCGGTGTTGACGCTGCCCGAGGAACGAGCGGCGCGTCGTCGTGCGGTGCTTCAATGGCTCGTTCCTCTCCTCCTCGGGATCGGAGCGGCCTTCGCGGCGGTCATTTACGTGTTCGTGCGTGAGACCGAGCTTCAAGAGCGCGAAATCGATCGCGCTCGGATGGAAGCGGCTGCAGTTCGTGCAGATCTCATGGTGGAAGCCGCGCGGCTCGAGGCGCTCGATGCAGATCACGCACAGCTTCTCGAGCGTTACGAGCAGGGCCGTTTGACACGTCAACAGCTGGCGGATCAGTTGGCGACGACGGAAGGGCAGATTCGCATTCTCGGAGAGCAAATCGCGTCCCTGATTCACGATCGTGAGTCGCTTCAGATTTCGTTCGATCAGGCTCAGGCTGCGAGCGAGGAGGCGCTGGCGCTCGAGCGGCGTCGCGCCGACATCGAGATGCAGCGCGTGCGTGATCTCGGTCGATATCTCGACGAACTGCGTGCTGATTCGGAGCGGATCGTCGCCGAGCTCGAGGCGGAGCTCGACGAAGCACGGGGGCGTGTTTCGTCGTTGGATCAACAGCTCGATCACTCTCGCGCTGCGCGCCGCGAGGCCCAGGCGCGCGCGGAGTCGTTGGATCAACAGCTTCGAAGTGCGCATGCCGAGCACGAGCGCACCCTCGCCGAGCTGGCCGAGATGCGCGTTCGTGTCTCGCGGATACGCCACGCGGCGGAGCCCATGGCGAGTCCCGTCGAGCTCATCGGGGGACAGGATCCGACGCCGTGAATCGTTTCTTTATGGGCGTTGTTCCATGAATCTCAAGTGAGCGAAGCGTTCGGGCACGTGGAAATCGCCCACCAGGGGCGGGGACCAGCCGACGCCGCGTTGTCCTTCTGCGAGCGCATCGAGGACGTACAGGGCGAGCCGCCATTCGGTTCCCGAGCGCGGGGCGCTCCCACCCATGGGTGCGAGCGATGCGAAAGGCACCGCGATTTCGACGGTATAGCCATCGTCAGCTTCGTCATCGTTGGGGGTGCCGCGGGTGCGCACGGCTGAGCGGAGCTGGGAGTTCCACGCAATGTGCCCAAAGGGGGCTGGTTCTCTTCGCGAATCGAACCAGGTGTCGAAGACCAGGTTGGTGGGCGAAACTTGGAGCTCGACATAGCGAAGGCCATCGCCATCAGGGTCGATCATGAGCTCGACGACATCTTGTTCCCAAAGATGCGCGTCGTGTCCTTCGAATGAACAGCGGAGGAGTGTGTCGCGGACCTCGAAGGCCACATAGAGCGCCTCTGCGTCATAGGCGAGGTGCGCTCGGACTTCGAGATTCGCGGGCGCGCCGCTCATCGTGTCGACGAAGCGCTCGGTGTGTCCGGCGCGCGTCCATATCGGATCGCTCAACACCCCATCGATGACAGGAGGCTCGCTCGTGAAAGGAACTTCGAGTCGCGGGATGTCGGTGCGCGCGCGCTCGCACGTGCATGCGGTGGCGAAGGCCCATATCGCACACGACAAAAGCGTGAGGCGCATGTCGACTCTCACGAGCACGCGCGCGTGACGGCTTCGGGGAGGCTCACGGCGTGCTCTTCCCGAACATTCGCACATGCGAGCAAGATGCGCGATTCGCAGAGGATGTCGTCGCCGCGGGTGATGCGCGACTCGAAGGCCACCATGGCGCGTGAGCACTTGCTGACCCACGTCGTCACGATGAGCTCGTCGTCGAAGCGCGCTGGCGCTCGATGCCTCAGGTGCGTCTCGATCACCGGAAGGGCGAGCCCTGTTTCGATCTCGAAGCGTCGATAGTCGAGGTCGCGCTCGCGCAAATATTCGATGCGCGCGGCCTCGAACCACACGAGATACACGCTGTGATGAACGATACCCGCTTTGTCGGTGTCGACGTACCCGACACGAACGCGGTGCCGAGTGACGACGACACCAGGACCCGGCGCCGCGATCGAAAGACGCATCTCGTTTGAACGCGGCTCAGGCTGCGGCGGTCAGTTTTTCGCGGACGAGCTCGTAGACGGCGCTGAAATGCGTCATCTTTTTGAGCTCGTCTTCGGGGATCGAGAGCTTGTAGGTGCGCTCGACCTCCGCGACGATCTCGATCGCCATCATCGAGTCGATCCCGAGCTCTTTGAAGGGAGTCTCGTCGGGGACGACATCCACTTCGCTCACTTCGGAGATGATCTCGCGGAGCTTTTCCTTCAGATCGGCATGAGACATACGACGCTGCTCCCGCCCGCGAAGGGCTTCTCGAAACAAACTACTTCGTGACGCGCTTCTCGACGAGATCGAGCAGCTGGCGAACCGTCTGAATCCCGACGAGCTGCTCGTCAGGGATCTGCACTCCGAGCTCGCGCTCCATTTGCCCAACCAGCTCCAGCATGCCGAGGGAGTCGATGCCGAGCGACGCGATCTTCGCGTCTTCGGTGACATGGCTGAAATCTTTTTCGGCGATTTCGCTCGCCATACGCTGGAAGGTCTGCATCAGGTCAGGACGATTCATATGATCTTCTCGCTCGTTCTTCATCGGGATCAAACGGCGGTCGACTCGGGCGCGTCATGCACTTCGAGCTCACCGTTCTCCCACATCATTCGAGTTTTTCTTCGTTGGGCTTTCCCACTCGAGGTTTTGGGTAGCGCACCGAGGGCGCAGATGGCGACCTGCGCAGGCGTCAACCCAAAGCTGCGCTGCAGCGTTTCGGCGATCTCGGTCTGAAGCCGCGTGGTGTCGCCGCGATTTCCCTCTGCCGCGACGATGAGCTGCTCGAGGCCATCTTTCATCACGCTGAATGCGACGACATTTCCGCGGCGAACGCCCTCGATCTCGCCGATCGCCCATTCCATGTCTTGCGGATAGTAGTTGGCGCCGTTGAGGATGATGAGATCCTTCGCGCGGCCGCAAATGTAGAGGTTTCCCTCCGCGAAGTAGCCGAGATCACCCGTGTAGAGCCAGCCTGCACGGAATGATTCTGCGCTCGCCTCGGCGTTTTCGTAGTAGCCCTCGGTGACGCTCGGGCCCTTGCTGATGATTTGTCCGACGATCCGTTCGCCGACTGGCGCGCCACCTTCGTCGACGACCGCGAGCTCATGACCAGGGAACGCGATTCCACACGAGACGAGCTCGAGCGCGTCGGGGGCGTCCGAACGAATCGCACGTCCCGCCTTCATTTCGTTCGGATCCACCCGATCGACGATCATCGCGGTGTTCCGCTGATGGAAGGTGATCGCGAGGCAGCTCTCGGCCATGCCGTAGCTCGGCAAGAGGGCCTCGGCGCGGAAGCCGGCTTTGCTAAATTTGTCGGCGAAATCGAGGAGCGTTCGCGCGCGAATGGGCTCGGCACCACAACCGGCCACCCGGAGGCTCGACAGATCGAGAGAGGCTAGATCCTTCTCGGAGACGCGTTTGGTGACCAGCTGATAGGCGAAGTTCGGCGCGTAGGTGATGGTGCCGCGATGCTTGGTGATGAGCTCGAGCCACATGCGCGGCATGCGCGCGAAGGTCGGAGTCGGCATCAGCACGACAGGCAGATCGACGATGAGCGTGCCGAGCACGAAGCCGATGAGCCCCATGTCGTGAAAGAGCGGCAGCCAGGAGACGCCGATATCGTCTTGGGTGCGGGCGAGCCCGTGCGGCCCGAGAAAGGCGGTCGTGTTGGCGACGAGGTTGCCGTGCTTGACCATGACGCCCTTGGGGCGGCTGGTGCTTCCTGAGGTGAACTGGAGAAAGCAAAGGTCGTCCGGACCGATCACAGGCGGTCGGAATGTCGGTGCGACGCCTGCGAACCCAGTTTCGACATCGAGGATCGGGAGGTTCGCCAATCCTTCACGCGCTTGCAGCTGCGCAACGATGTCGCGGTTTTGCTGCATGCACACCACGGCTTTGGCGTGGGATGCGCGCACGATGTGCTCGAGCGTGTCGACGTATTGGTCGGCGCCTTTGAAGGAAGCGCGCGGGAAAATCGGCACCGGCACGAAACCACCGACGTTCGCGCCGAGGAAGGACAGCACGAATTCGTGGTTTTCTGGGATGACGAGCGCAACGCAGTCGCCTTTGGAGAGGCCCAACGCCGCAAAGAACGCGGCCCGATGATGGGCCTCGGCGCGCATTGCTTCGTAGGGGAAATAGCGCTCTTGACGGTCCGTACCGTAAAAACGGAACCCTCGCGCCTCTCCACCCGGAAGGCGATCGAGCGCTTCAGCGAGCGTCGCAGGGTAGGGCATCATGAGAACGCGCGCTTTCTATGGGGACGCCCCGGCTGTGTCAAGGAGCGGCGACACTCGAAACCGGTACGAAATCCGGCCGGTCGGCCGGGCCAAGCCCAGCGAGCGGGCGGGTTTCGAGGTCGGTGGCAAAGGCGAGCAAGCGTCGATAGAGCTCCTCCGGATGGTCGATATGAGGCACGTGTCCGAAGTGTTCGACCACTTGGATTCGGGCATGGGCAGGCAGATGTCGCTGGTAGAAATCGAGGTGGCTGGGGTGCAAAACGCGATCAGCGGCGCCCCAGAGGACGTGGATGGGCATGTTCAGCTTCGCGAGATCGTGCGCGCGGACGAGCTCGCCCGGAGACATGCGCTCGAGCAGTTCGCGCAAGCCCGGCCGCGAGAATTGCATTCGCGTGCCCCATGCCAAGATCTGACGCATGGGGTGGGGCTTGTGAAAGAGCCGATCGACGAAGTCGAGCGCTTCGTCATGGTTTCGAAGCCGAAAGCGATCGATGAAGGTGTGGAGCTCTTCGCCTTCCATGGGCGCGCCGCCAGGCGCAACGAGGAAAAGGCCGCGCACTTTTTTCGGGCGTTCGATCGCGAGGCAGAGCGCGGCGGCGCCGCCCATCGAATTGCCGAAGACGAGGACGGGTTCGTCGACGACGCGGTCGATCGTTTCGAGCAATGCCGTGCGCACGCTTTGGTGATCGAGGCCGGCTCGAGGCATGGCCGAAAAGCCGTGCCCGAGCATGTCGGGCGCGATGACCCGACGCACATGAGGGCGCATCCGGGCAAGCACACCTTCATAGAGGTATCCTGCGGCAGAAAACCCATGCAAGACGAGCAGTGGCGGTAGATTTCCGCGGCCGCGTGCGTCGAGCACGTGCATCTGACCCATGGAGGTCGCAATTCGCCGGCTCTCGAAACCGCGAAGGTTGAGTTGGCCGACGAGGAACCGATCCGAGAAGTGTGTGAGTCGGTACGGCACGCAAGTCTCCGAACGCAGAAGGCGTGCCGATCATAATTCATTTGAATTGTGCTCTTCGGAGCCTCCAGAGATGCGTCCATGGCTTCGCACTGCGTGATGGGTTGCGCAGCAAGAGGGGTTGATGCCAGCGGACGAATCGTCGATCGTGTTCTGATGTCGCAGCGGTTTTTCGTGTGGTTGGTGGCTCTGTGGGCGTGCATGTGGGTGGGCAATGCTCCACGGGCGGATGCGCGGTGTGCGGTGCAGGGCCTCGTTCCGCGCGTGCTCACGCCCATGAGTGCCCGCATTCCGCGCGACGGGGGTGCGCTCGTCGCGGGCTTGGTTCTGGGCCAGGAGAGCCGAGAGATGCCCGCGAGCCTCGAGCTTTTGCGAGGGCGGAGGTCGCAGCCGTTGGTGGGGCGGATTCTGGCCCCTGGGCTCGTGCGTTTCGAGTCGGCTTCTCGTCTTCTGCCCGGTAGTTGGACGATTCCTACGCTGGGGCGTGATGTCGCATGGACCGTGGGGCGCGAACCCATGCCAGGTGTGCCGACCCGGCCGGGGGTGGTCGAGCTTCGTCGATTGGAGGCCACCGGGATGTCTGCGCGGAGAATGCCGCGCACGGAGGTGCGCGCGACTCTCGAGTTTCCGGTGCCCGAGGGGATCGTGGCGATCGTGACGTATTGGGGCGAAGGCAGCGCCCCGGCCGCGTGGGTGCCGGCGATCGTCGGGCAGCGTGAGATCGTGATCTGGCAAGAAACCGCGCGTTGCGAGGCGGAGGTTCCGGGAACGTTGCCGCCGCCGGAAGGGGAAAGCGTCGTGGGTCGAATTGCGTATGTCAACCAGTTCGGGCAGATCTCGCCACCCTCGACATCGGTGCCGCTGCGCTGAGAGCATGCGAACGGGGCATCAGGGGTCGTGGATGGCTCGACGGGCACGATTGGCGAAGAAACCGTTCGGGGCGAGCGCGAGATAGCGCACATAGGCGGCGCGTGCTTCGGGGGCGTTTTCGCCGCTGAGGGCCTCGCCGAGATGAAAAAAAGCTTCGAGGGGCACACCTCGGAGGGCGGTGGCTTCGCGAAGACGCGCGCGGGCGGTGGGCAGATCATGGGCAAGAAGCGCCACACGCCCATCGAGCATGAGTTTTCGAGCGCGCACCGAGGGCGGCCTGATGCGGGCGCGAAGGGCGCGCCCTGCTCGCTCGAGGAGCGGAGACGCATCGCGCGGATGATCCCCGCGAATCAAGAGCTCCGCGCGGCCAATCAAGGCTTCGGGAAGCTCGGGATCTCGAGTGAGCGCGTTTTCGAATGCGGCAGCCGAGGCATTGATCTCTCCGGCGGCGAGGAGCACATCCCCTTGTAGAGCGAGCATGAGAGGCGTTTGTGCATTGCTGCCTGCGGCCGCCAAAGCCGCGCGAATCTCAGAGACCGCATCGGCGGAGCGGCCCGTGGCGAGCGCCAAGCGAGCGGCGGTCATCCGAGCCAAGGGGCTCGTGCGAAGATCACCCAATGACTCGAGCTCTGTTTGCGCCCGGCCGAAATGGCCTAGACCCATGAGCGACTCGATGAGGCAAATGGCTTGGTCTGGAATCTCTCTGCAGACTTGGTAGGCGCTTTCATAATCGCCGAGATCGAGCAGCAGGAGCCCGAGCCCTCGTTTGAACTCGAGGTTGTCCGGTTGGAGCTCGACTGCACGTTCCAAACTTTGCCGTGCATGCTCCCCCTCGCCTCGAAGGTGATGGGCGCGACCGAGCAGGTGATGGGCCTCTGCATCGAGAGGTGTGGCGTCGATCACGGAAAGGAGCGCCTCGACTGCTGTATTTGCGTCTCCTGCGCGCAGCGCGGCCTCGCCCAAGGTCATGTGGACGAACGGATCGCCGGGGTGATGGTCTGCGAGCTCTCTTGCGGCGGAGAGCATGGGAGCCGGTGGCGTGCTCGCGGAGCTCAAGCGGATCTGCAATGCCCGAAGCTCGATGTCAGCGTCGTCGTGTGATTCTAGATAGGACTCGAGGGAAGCCGCGGCTTGATTCAAGGCCTCCTCGGTGCCGATCAAAAGCGCGGCGCGGCCCTGTATCGAGAGGACGCCGGGATCGTTCGGGGGTGAGTCGCGCAGAGTCTCGAGGGCGCCGTGCCCGTTGCGTCGCGCGAGCTGGATGCGCGCAAGAAGTCGACGAAAATCGGTGTGCGATGGGTTTGCGTCGAGGGCGGCACGAGCGGCTTCTTCGGCCTCCTCCAAGCGCTCTTCGTCCATGGCCGTACGGGTGATCTCTGCGAGCAAGTCTGCGGGGGGGCGTTGATCTCCGGGGTGTGTTTCGGGGGGTGCTTCGTCGAGAGCTCGAGGTGCACGTCGATGGTGTTCGACGTAGTAGTGGAATCCGGCGCCTCCTCCGATCGCGAGGGCGACGACGCCCGCGCTGACTTGAACGAGTCTTCGCCATCGGGACTTGCGAGGAGGTTGGATCTCTTGGATGGGCGGCTCGATGGACGGGGCGTCTTCGAGCGCGATGTCCACGATGGATTCGGATAACGTGTCCTGGACTTCGTCGATCTGGGGAGGGCCGCCCACCCGTGTTGCTTCTTCGGGTTCATTGGGTGGGGGGGGGCGAGTGGTGGGATAGAGCGAGAGTCGCATGACCTCTGAAGGAGGTGCGACGATGGTCTGTTCCTCATCGATATCGGGGTCTGCATCGAGAGGATTCGAATCCGGCATCCCGTCCGAACGCGCGATTCTCGAAAAACGCTCGGCCCGTGCATGGAGCGCAGCGATGGTGCTGTCTTCGTCGTCGAGGGCGCGTGCGCGCTCGAGCGCTTTGGCGGCGCGTTCGGGATCGCCTCGCTTGAGCAGGACTTCGCCGAGCCAGCGAAAGGGATCTTTGTGCGTGGGTGCGAGGTGTGCGGCTTTGAGAAGCGCGGTTTGTGCGCGGAGGAAATCTCCACTCGCATAATGCGCACGTCCTTCGAGGACGAGGAGTGTTGGATTGTCTGGGTCCTCGTGAAGGGCTGCGAGGAGGATGTCGAGCGAGTCATGAGCGCGATTGCCAGTGAGCAGATCCGTCGCGAGAGTTGCGATATCTTCACTCGCTGGTTGCGTGCGGAATCGAAGCAAGCGCGCATCGAGCTCGCGGTCCGAGTTCGTGCCGGAAGAAGTGGTCACGACGACATCGTACCAAGACCTCGAAGGAACGCCTTTTTCTGACAAACCTCGCTGAGGGCCTGGGTATCCATCCCCTGGCTCGAACGCCGCTGCATCCCCGCGCTCTCCGGGTCCTCGCTCAAATACTTACGGTATTCTCTCGCCAGCGCCTCGATCGCGGGGCGCATCGGCGCTCTCGCTGATCCGATGATGGATACCCGGCCGCTTATCGAACGACTTCGATAAGCGCTATCGTCTTCGCGGCCGTCTGCGAGGTTCATTCGAATCTTGGATGTCCGTTGGATGGACGATGGTGAACTCGACCCGTCGGTTGAGTGCGCGACCTTCGGGGGAGTCGTTGGGGGCCACGGGGTGCTGCGAACCGTAACCACGGAATTCGAGGCGTTCGCGTGCGACGCCCCGACCTGAAAGATATTCGACCACGGCGCGTGCCCTTCGAAACGAGAGGTCGGTGTTGTACTGCGGATTGCCGTGATCGTCGGAGTGTCCTTCGATGCGCACACGGAGGGCGGGTGAGAGCTGCTGAATCACGGCTGCGACTTGATCGAGGAGGGGCATGCTCACGGGGCGGATCGTATCGGTGTCGAATTCGAAGTAAATCCGTTCGGAGATGAGAATGCGTGTATCGGTGACGGTGACCGCGATGGCATTCGGCCCCGGCTCGGGACATCCATCTTCATCCTGAAAGCGATCGAGGTCTTCAGGTTCCATCGGACATTGATCGCTCCCGTCGGGCACGCCATCTTCGTCGTTGTCCGGTTCGGGACATCCATCTTCGTCTTGAAAAGAATCGACGTCTTCGGACTGCACCGGACATGTGTCGTTCGAGTCGAGGACGCCATCTGCGTCGTTGTCGGTGTCGGGGCATCCATCGTCGTCCGCGAACTCATCGAAGTCTTCTGGGTCGTTCGGGCAAGCATCGAGGGCGTCTTCGATCCCGTCTGCATCGTTGTCCAAGTCGGCGCAGAAATCGCCGTCTTCGAAGCCATCGAAATCCTCCGGACCGCCGATGCACGGGGCGCGTTCGGTGGCATAGCGGAACGTCACGAAGCCTCGGCCGAGTGGTGCGCCATATCCAGCGAGGATGCCGAATCCTCCGCCCGCCTCGAGCGTGATGCCGTCGCCGAGGTGGAGGCGGACGCCGGCATTGGCGTCCATCGGGATCTCGTTTTCGCGCAGGGTCCGCCCCCCTACGCCCACGCGGAGCTGTGTGTCGGCGATGATCGAAAGCTGTTCGACGATCGGGATTTCACCGCCGAGCGCGATTTGAATCTCATCGTCTTGCTCGAAATCGCCGATTGCTCTCCGTTGCCGGAATCGATAGCCGAGCTCTCCTGCGAGACGCACCGGACCGAGGTCCCATGCCGCGACGACCTCCGGCAGCGTCGTCCAATATCCCGTGCCGAGGAAGCTCCCTTGATCTCCGGTTGGCAGCCCCACGACAAGGCGGCCCGAGAGCGAGAATGTGCCGCGAATGAGCGGGATTTTCATCGAGAGGCGGAGATCGGACAGTCCCCCCACGACCGAGCGGGAGAGGGTGGTTGCGAGCGCGTCTTGGGCGACTTCACCCACGGCAACAGGCAGCGCAAGCCCGAGCTCGATGAATTCGAAGAGGCCGAGTGCCGCGAGGACTTCGCCTTGAGCATAGTGCGATACGATGGGCTGTCGTTCGTTCGGACCGAAGCGCACGAAGGGCTCGGCTGCATAGCTCGCAGAGGCGCCAAAGACGGCATTGAGGTGGCGCGGGACGCTGGGCCTATCGATGATGAATGTCGAGCCAACGGCGGCCGGAGGAAGAAAAAGCTGAACATCGAAGGCGCGGAGCGATTGCGCCTCGAGTGGCGTTGGCATGAGCGCAAATGTTCCTATGAGGACCGACGTCAATATCAGCCCGACATGTGCGCAGAGGAAACGACTCACGGGGCCATGCTATCGAGGTGGGCTCGACTGCGGAAGAGCGAACCGATGGGTCATGATCACGTGATAAGAAGTTCGCCGTGAATCCGCCGAACCCGGAAGATCGAAAACGCGCCGTCCATACGGCGCTGGGCGCGCTCGTGGGGAGTCTTGCGTTCGTTGCGGCGGAGCGCTTGGGTTTCGTCACAGCGCTTGGTGTCGAACGGCTGCTTGGTCTGGACGAAGGGTGGCTCTTTTGGATCGCGGCGCTCTTTTCGGGAGTGATTTCCGCGACGCGAGCCCGCGTCATCGTGCCGCTCACCGCAGCGACGGTATCGATCGTATATGCGCTCGTCGCGTATACGGATCTCGCAAGTCCTTTCGTTCGCGGGTGGGCGCTTCACGAAGAGCCTGTCCTTGCCGATGCGATCGTCGTGCTCTCTTCGGATGTGACGGACGATGGGCACATCTCGAGCAACGGTGTGATGCGCCTCCTGACTGGGCTCGAACTCGCGCGCAGCGGATATGCGCCGCTCCTCATTCGGACGGACATTTCGCCGCCACGCCCCGATGATACGGAGGATGCGCGGATCCTCGCGGGCGACATCGATGTCGAGATCGCGATCGTGGGTCCGGTCGCAAGCACCCGTGACGAGGCGGTCGCAACGGCCGAGCTGATGGAGCAACGCGGGTTGCGCCGTGTCATCGTGGTCACTCAACCTTTTCACGAGCGCCGAGCCGCCGCGACCTTTCGCAATGTGGGGCTCGAGGTCGTGGCCGTGAGCTGCCCCGAGCGAAACTATTCGCTCGGGACATTGCCGAGCTCGCGCGATCGCGTGGAGGCGTTTCGCGACTGGATCACCGAGCAGGCTGCGTGGACGCTTTATTCAGCGCGCGGATGGGTGAGCCCCTGAGCGCGCTCCCACTTGCGTGCCCGAGACGACGAACTGTGCCCCGTCACGTACGGAGAATGAAGCGTTCCGGATGGACCATCCAGCGCGAACAAATCGACATCGAAATCGATGTCGTCGGAGAGATAGGAATGACCTTGGCATCCTGTGCCGAACGCGACCGACTCGGGGAAGATGAGCCGCCTGAAGATTGATCACATCTCTCGAGGCAGAAAACGCACGTTTCTGCGGAGAGAATCGCGCGCCAAGCCGCAAAGACCGCCAAGGGAGAAGACGCCCTTCTTGGCGGCTTGGCGTCTTCGCGCGCGAATTTTCTTATCGCCCGCTTCGGGCTTTCCGTGCGGCGAGGCCAACGGCGAAGATGTGTTGGATCTGGAGCGCGTCCGAGAAATCAGTCTTGTCGAGCATCTCGTCGATCTGCTCCCGTCACGTGTGGGCTCGCCACTGTCGATCGCGCAGTGAAGGAAGGAGCGGAAGCTCTATATTTACAAAAATCTTGCTGGGAGCTCAAAGAGCCGATGATGGCCGGCTGTATAGGATTCCATGAGACGAATCGTCGTGATTGCGAATCTATGGTTGTTCAGTCTGATGCTCGGGTGTGCGTCGGGTCCACGCGTGCAGGTGCGCTACGTGATGAGCTCGGCCTCCGACCTCGAGCGACTCGAGCAGGAAGACACGGTCTGGTTCGAGTTCCGGGAGGGAGACGAAGTCCCGCTTCGGTTCGTGGCAGCCGGAGTGGCAGAGGGCGGCAGCGAAACTCCGATGCGAGTGAGAGCCACGCGAACCTTCTGGATCGTGCGCTTCAAGAATCACCCGCCGGCGTTCAGCTTCGACGGCGAACACACCACATTCCAATCCGGACGCGCCGCGCTCGCATTCCTCCCTGGAGAGAACGGCAGTCCGAACGAGCTCGGTCTCGTGGTGGTGTTGGGGCGCCCGGAAGACTTACCGGTCGAGCTTCGGTGATGAGCGATCACGCCGTTCAAGGCTCTTGCATACTTATCTGAGCGGCTGGGTGAGGCTCGACCGTGCGCGTTCGAGCCACATCACATCGCCGAATTCGTGCGAAAGAAAGCCAGCTTGGGCCGCGATGCTTGCGAGTCGATCGAGGGTCGATCGAGACGCGAATGCTTCGAGCAAGTCGTAATGAGATTCACCGGGGGCATGCATTCCGGTGAGAATGATGTCCACGACGTGGAGCGTGGATGAGCCGTTGATTCGAAGGCTCGTCTCGAATGCGCCAGCGCTCACTTGGCCATCGTCGTTCACCGACGACTCGAGCGCTCGCACCACCGAGGTGCCGACGGCAATGATGCGATGACCTCGGCGCCGAGCGTCATTGACCAGCGCGGCTGTTTCGTGACTCACGATGGAGCGTCGAAGCAGGAGACGTGGTCGCGTTTCGAGGTGATCAGCGTCACTCCTATGAAAACCCAGAAGCCGCGATCGCCGTGGGCTATTCGGTGGTGGTGCTCGCGGCCGGGGCGCGCTGATGGTGCTTCACCGAAGCGCGTCGAGCGCTTGCTGCATGTCGGGGGGAAGCGGGGTCTCGAAGTGGAGTTGCTCGCCTGTGACGGGATGCACGAAGCCCAAGATCGTTGCGTGCAAAGCGTGGCGGCTGAGTCCTTCAGCAGCGGTGCGAACGCGCGGATCGCGCGGAGGGCGGCCGTAGACGAGATCGCCGAGGAGGGGATGGCCATGCTCGGCGAGATGGACGCGAATCTGATGGGTGCGGCCGGGCTCGAGTTGGCAGCGCACGAGGGTCGTGCCGTGCAGGAGCTCGACGCGTTCGACGTGGGTCACGGCGCGTTTTCCGCGCGTGACCGAGGTGGTGAAGCGCTTTCGATCCACGGGATGCCTTCCGTGCAGGGTGTCGTAGTCGGCGCGCGGCGGAAATAGACCTGTGACGATTGCGAGATAGACGCGCTCGATGTCGTGCTTGGCAAAGAGCTTCATCAAGCCTTCGCGCGCGACAATGGTGCGCGCGACGACCATCACTCCGCTCGTGTCGCGGTCGAGTCGATGGACGATGCCGGGGCGCGGATGCGCGTCGCTCTCCGAAAGGAGTTCGCCTCCGAACCGATAGAGGAGCGCGTTGACCAGGGTTCCTTCCGGGTGACCCGGAGCAGGATGCACCACGAGCCCAGCTGGCTTTTCGACGACGGCCAGATGCTCGTCTTCGAAGAGCACGATGAGTGGGATGTTTTCCGGGCTTGCGTTCGAAGGCGGGGGCACATCCGGCTCGACGTGGACGTGCATGCCCGCTTTTGCGCGGGTTTTTGCCGCGAGCGGAGCGCCGTTCGATGTGATGCGACCTGCTTCGATCCAGCGTTGTAGGGTCGCTCGCGAATGTTCAGGGCAAAGATTCGCGAGCGCCCGATCGATGCGCTGCCCTGCCTGTTCAGGCGGAATCTCGAGATCGAAGGGTTCTTGGCTCACCACATGGGTGATTGCACATGGCCCTTCGAGCGCACGAGAATATCGATGAGCGCGCGATCATAAAAGCCTTTGGCGTAGAGTGCCGGAGCGACTCGGCTCTTGAAGAGCGCGCGACCTTCCTCGATTTCTTCGGCGATCGCCTCGAAGAGATTGTCTTTCTGAACGCCCTGAACGATTTTTTCTTCGTTGTAGAGCGAGAGATCACTCGCGATTGCACGCGCGAGACGACGAGCAGCCTCTTCAGTTTCGATGAGCGCCATGCGTAGTTCCTCTTCCAGGCAAGGAGGCGATTCTACCTCGGACCCATTCCAGAAGAGAAGAAAGAAGAAAAGAGCTTGCCAACGCGGATCATTCCGTTGCTTGTGCCGCAAGCACCCGCAGAACATTTTCGCCTGCGATCATCGCCACGGGGAGCTCGCGGCGGGTGAGCTCTTCGAAGAGTCGTGGGAGGTCGGTCACATCACGCATTCCTTCGGGGAGTTCGGAAACCCCATCGAAATCCGAGCCCAAGCATGCTGCGGAGGGACCGCCGACGTGGACGACATGCGCGATGTGGTCTGCGAGCACGCGAAGCTCGGGAGGGCGTAGCGTGGGATCGATGCGTGCGGCGATTGCATTCCGTTCGGAGGCGGTCTGCCATGAGCGGCCGCGCAGATGCGCGAACGCCGCGCGATGTTCGCGCTCGAGCGCGCGCCGAGCCGCGCCATAGTTGGGGTCGAGAAAGTGTGCGTAGTAGTTGACGCACACCGCGCCGCCTCGTTCGGCGATGCGCTCGATCAACTCATCGGAGATGTTTCTTGGATGCGCGCCGAGCGCGCGCACGGCCGAATGGGATGCGAGGAGGGGGCGCGTGCTGATGTCGAGTGCGTCGTGCGCAGTTCGGTCGCTCACGTGACTGACGTCGACGATCATGCCGAGTCGATTCATCTCGCCCACGAGGCGCCGTCCGAGTCGCGTGAGTCCTCGACTCGGATGTCCTCCGGTGGAAGCGTGGCCAAAGCGGTTGTCGTTCGTCCACGTGAGGGTCATGTATCGAACGCCCTCGACGTGAATCTGCGCGAGACGTGAGAGGAGCGTCTCGTCGTCCGCATCACCCAGGCCGTGAGCACCTTCGAGTCCCATGAGAAATGCGATTCGATTCGCTGCGTGTGCGGCGCGCACGTCGCCCGCAGTGTTTGCCAGCACGACTTCGTCCGGATGTGCGGTGACGAACTCGCGTATGGCGCCGATGAGCGCCTGGGTGCGAGCCCAGCCTTCCTCGCCCGGATATCGACGTGGGTCGACCCAAATCGATAGAAATACGCCAGACAAACCGCCTTCGCGCATGCGCGGCAGATCGAGATGTCCGTCGGGCAATCGCATCGTGAGGTTGTCTCGGGTGTCGAGCATGCGCTGCGTCGTATCGGCGTGCGTGTCGATCGCGATCAGGCGGGCGCTCGTCTCTTCTGCGACTTCGATTCGAGGTGTTTCTTCGGTTCGAGATTCTTCGCCCGAGGCAGCGACTGGATCTCGGCTCGACGCGCAAGCCGCGAGTAGAAACAAACATGGAATGATCTGCAGAACGAGATGCATCGATGGGTGAGGGCTCGGGTATAAATAAAATCGCCTGGATGCGCGAGTCATCATTTTGCGCCAGCATCCAAAGCCATGCGTCATCTCGCGTTGCTCTCCGCTTGGGTCGTCATCTCCGCCTTGGGTTCATTGCCATCGCCGGCATGCGCTCAAGAGGACACCTCTTCTTGGTATGACGCGGCGCCTTTGCTTACGCACATTCGCTCTGACCAACATGGTGACCTCACGGGGCAGCGGCTCGAGGACGTGACGCTTTACGATTTGGAGATGTCGGTCGGGCATGAGCTCCAAAGCTTCGAGCTGCGCGAGACCATCTACGTGACGAACTCGGAGCGCGCCGCTTGGCCTGAGCTCGTGCTTCGCATCTATGCCAACGAAGCGCCGCCCCACGATGCGGTGTCGATGAGTGATGGGCGATGTCTCGATGGCATCGTCTGCACGATCACGGCGATCAGTCCCACGGCCATTCGTGTGCGTCCCGCACGTCCGCTCGCGCCAGGAGCGCGCTTGCGCATTCAGCTCGATCTCCTCGGGAGCGCGCGAATGATCGATCCGTCGCAAACCACGCTGGGTGCGCAAGGGATGGAGAGCCTCACGCAGATGATGGGCGCTCGGTCGACGGCGACGAGCGATTACGGCGCGGTCGCGTATGGCGATGGCATCGGGAGTCTCGCGCATTTTTACGCCGTGTTGGCTCCGCGTCAGGATGGCGCATGGGAAGAGCAAAGCAGCGGGGGCGATCTCGGCTCCCACGTGATCTCTCATGTTCGTGCGCGTGTCACGATTCCCGCAGACGTGCAGCTCGCGTCGAGTGGTGTCGAGGTTCACTCCGCGGTGCGCGATCCTCGAGGAGGATCTGCACAGCGCGAAGTCACGTTGCATGCTGGGATGATCCGCGACTTTTCACTTTTGATGAGTCGTGCGTTCGAGAGCATCTCACGTGCGAGTGCGAGCGGGGTGATGGTGCGCTCCTTTTATCTCCCAACCGAGCGGGCAGCAGGCCGTCGGGTGTTGGAGGTCGCACGGAGTGCGCTCGAGCTCTTTGAGAGGAGTTTTGGTCCGTATCCTTATACGGAGCTCGATGTCGTTTCCGCGCCCTTGGTGGGGGGCGCAGGGGGCGTGGAGTTTAGCTCGCTCGTCACCATTGCCAGCATGTTTTATCGGCCTGCGTCGCTCGGTGGGCTCGTCTCGAGCGATGTGCAGGAGGCGATGCTCGAATTCGTGACTGCACACGAAGTCGCGCATCAGTGGTGGTATGGCCTCGTGGGAAGCGATGCGCGTGCGCATCCGTGGGTCGATGAGTCGCTCGCGCAATGGAGCGCGATGCATTGGGTCCAGAATCGCTATGGCGCGGAGCGCGCGCAGCTCGAGGGAGATCGTCAGGTGGCGATCAATTATCGAATGATGCGGATGATGGGTTTGCCGGATGCCGCGGTCGCGCGTCCTGCCAGCGCCTTTACACCACCGATCGCCTACGCTGGCCTCGTCTACGGCAAGGGGCCCTTTCTCTACGAAGCGCTCCGCACCGAGCTCGGGGATGACGCATTCTTTCGTGGGCTCCGCGCTTATGTTCAGCAGTGGTCTTTTCGAATGGCGCCTTCACGAGGCCCTATCGCGTCGCTCGCGACGGGGAGGCGCGCGGCGCGGGTACGTGCGCTCGCGCGGCGCTGGCTCGATGCGCGCCACGGAGACGAAGACCTCGGCGTGGATGGGAGCTCTTCTTTCGAGGCGATGCTTCCGTCCGAGCTGCGCGCGGCGTTCGGAGACCCTGCGACCCGGGCCGCGATGCAGCACATGTTGCCAGGGCTGATGCAAGGCTTGATGCGTGGTCAGGGGAGTGCAGGGCAGGAGATGGACGATGGCTCCTCGCCGCAAGAAGCGTTGCGTTCGCTGGGCGAGATCCAGCGCATGTTGGAATCGCTTCCTGACCGGCCGAGTCTTTGAGCTTTGTTCAAAAGCGCGTTGCCTCGAGCAATCGCTCGGCGTCTTCGCGTCTCACGCTGCCGTAGGCACCTCGAGCAAATCGTTCGAGCACGGCTCGCGCTTCCTCGTGTCGTTCGAGCCGGAGCAAGCAAATGACTCGATTCCATGAGGCTTCGGGGACGAAGCGTCCCTCGGGGAATTCCGAGAGGTAGGTGTCCCATGCGAGCAAGGCGAGCTCAGGGGAAGCGCCACCGAAATGGAGCGCATGCGCAGCTTGGAAGCTTTCTCGGTCTCGGGTGTCGATCTCGACCGGTGCATCAGCGACATCATCCTCCGCAATTTCGACTTCATCTCGCGCGGGTTGGCGCCGGATGGAGGGAAGCGATGGGCTCGGGTGGATTTGCGGGACGATAGGTTCGGAAAGCGGAGTAGGCTCGGGCGAAAGGCGCAGCGGCTGCACTTCTGCTCGTGCCATGACGGGTTGAGATTCGCTCGTGGCCAGCACTTCGTTTGGCTCATTTGTGGAAGACTCGTGTCGAAGCATCGCTGCGACGGAATCGATCATTGCGGGCAATCGTCCAGTCGACCAGGCCCATGTGGTCGAGTTCGTTGCGAGCACGATGAGGGTGAACGCAGCGACGAGCTGAGCGCGCTCCATGCGCGCGCGGTGTGCGACGGACTTCAAGAGGCGCGCGCGCGTCTCGGTGTTCGCATCGATGTCGCGGTCGTCCATGGGTGAACGAGCCCGCAAGGCGCGTACTGCGGCGTCGAGCGGATCACTCATGCGTAGCCTTCTTTCGAGAGATGTTCGCGGAGTTTTTGTTTTGCGCGATGGAGGCGCGTACGCACGGTCGCTTCGGGGGCGTTCAAAATGACGCTCGCTTCGGTGCTCGAGCGCTCTTCGATGACGCACACGACGAAAGCAAGGCGTTGATCGAGAGGCAAGGAGTCGAGGGCACGGGTGAGGGCGGATGCGAGGCGCGCGTCATGGGGCTCTTCGGCGTGCACTTCGGTCTCGAGCTCGCGCGCGAGGCGCTCGCTCGCCTTTCGACGTCGCGTCGCTGTGCGCACGTGGTTCTGACAGTGCCGCACCGCGATCGCGAAGAGAAACGTGCGGAGTGTGGAGCGACCCTCGAAGCGCGCGACCGCGCGAGGCAGGGCGAGGAAGACATCGTGGACGAGATCTTCGGCGGCTTCGGGTTCTCCGACGAGTCGCCGCGCGAAGCTGCGGAGCTCACCGCTATGGCGATCGTACATCTCTGCGAGCGCGGAGTGCTCACCGCGCGCGAGGCGCACGATGAGATCGAGGGGATCGTCCTCTGGCTCGATCGCGTTCACGTGCGCCGTGATTTCTGGATGATCGTGGGACATAGGACTCAGAAGAACCAGTTCGCCGAAAGCGTTCCACTCCCTGGAGTGGCCCATTGGGGAACATTGATGGATGCGAAATTGCCCATTCGATAGGCGTTCGTCATCACGAGGTGAAGCGAGAGCTCGAGGCCAATCGCAAAGCGATCGGTGAGAAAGAAGCGCACGCCCGCGGCTCCATAGAGAGCGAGCTGCAGATAATCTTCGTCATACCTTCCTCGAGTTCGGACTTGTGCTGCGATTCCCGCACGGCCGTAGACATGGATACGCGGATCGACGAACCCGCCAACTTCCACGTAAGGCGTGAGGGTCGCTGCGAAGAAGCCGCCCTCAAGGCTCGAGAGGCCACCGGTGAACGTGAAGTCGGTGACGCCGATCGAAATCATCGAGTCGAGTGCCCATCCGAACTCGACCCCGAACTGCAGAAAGCCGGTGGGGGCATCACTGACGACGAGTGGCCGTGGATCGCTCTCGAGGGGCGGAAGGCGTGCGATGGCAGCACCTCCTCGGAGAAGAAGCGAAATATGGGTGTGTCGCTCAGAGGGCAATCTCCGCGGGCGGCGTGGTCTCCGTGATGCGGGGACCAAGGTCGGATCATGGAGGACGAATGCGGCGTAGGCATCTGGGTCGGCCGCAGCGAGCTCGTCGGCGGCGCTTTGTCGCGCAGCTTCGGATTCTTGGTCATGAGGGCGCATGAGGCGCGCCAAGAGTTCGTCTGCTTCTTCGCGCGCGAGATTGGCGGCGACGAGCACGATGATGCGTTCGGCTTCCCGCGCTTCGGGCGGAACCGAGAGCTCGCGTCGACGCTCCTCGCTCGGGGTACGATAGATGATTTCGATCGCCCCTTCGGCGCTCACGCGGACGATGAGGTCAGCCTGCTCCGAGTGCTGGAGCGCCACATCGACTCCGAGGTCGCTCGCCAAACCATCTCGAACCGTGAGTGGATCGATCTGCCCGTGGGGATCTTCGACGGCGATCACGAGCTGCGGTTCATCGGCTTCGGCCCATGACGGCATTCCCCAGAACGCGATGGCCACCCAAAGCATGGTTGCTCGAACTGTCATCGTGAGCTCTGTCGCCGGAGGACTGGATGGCGTTCCCACGAACATTGGCTTTCTAGAAAAAATGTGGAAATTCGCAAAATCGAGCCATCCAACGACATTTTATGCAAACTGAGCCGGTGAGTCGCTTTGCGGAGGTGGGAGGGAAAAAACGGATAACCAGGATCGCCCCTCCGTTCGTGGGAATTGGCGCGTCGAAAACGGGCGTTATTTCCCGCCTCATGGGCACCGCAGCGGGCGAACGCGTACGAATTCCCTATTCGGGCCACCTCCGTTTCATCGAGCGGAACACATGTCCAAGCTGTGAAGGAACCCATGTCATCACGATATGGATGGGCCGCTTCGTCGACGAACCTGTACGCGGCTTTCTCGCTCGACACGATTATGCAGCCGATCCCGAGACCGCCCTCGACGGCGCCCGGTTTCGTCTCGTGCGATGTGAAGGATGCTCGCTTCTTTTTCATTCATACGTCCTCGACGACGAAGGGATGTCGCGGCTCTACGGCTCGTGGATCGACGAGGCGCAAATCGAGCGCTTCGAGGCTGCACACGAGGACCGCAAGAGCGGTGCGCGCCGCTTCGAAGATGGACGTCAGCTCTTCAAACACATGCTGCGCTTGCATCGTTTGTGCGGCACGAAATGGCCCATTCGCATGCTCGACTTCGGTTGCGGCGACGGCCGTGCGTTGCGGATGGCGAGCACGCTTGGATTCGAAGCCCACGGGATCGATTCGAGCAGCATTCGTAGCTCTCGCGCGAGGCGAAATGGGCTCGAGGTCCATGCGACCATCGAACAAGCGCTTTCCGCCGTCGAAGGTCCGTTCGACGTGGTTACGATGATGGAGGTGCTCGAACATCTCGCTTCGCCAAAGCAGGTGCTCGCGAATGTCGTGCGCGCGTTGCGGCCAGGTGGTGTGGTCTTGATCGAGGTTCCGGATGCGCGCGGCATCGAGGGCGCGCCTTCGAGCTTCGAGCAAATGCGTGTGGTGCATCCCCTCGAGCACATCAATGCGTTTACTCCGGCGACGCTCGATTCGATGGCGCGCAGTGTAGGGCTCGTTCCCGCAGCGCGAATCCCGGCGCACGCGACCACGAGCCTTTTCGAAGTGCTCCGAACGGCGATGTCACGTTTCGTGCCGCGCCATACGACGAGCCGGTATTTCATCAAACTTTGACCGAGAACGAGCGCGTCTTCTTGACGGAAGGGCGAGCTGGCCGCACGACTCCGCCCGTCCAACGCCCGCTGCGGCGTTGAAGGAGCGGAGACGTCCATGGTCGAACCCCAAGTTCTCGAGGCTCGGATTCGAGAAGCTTTCCCGGATATCGTGTTTTTGCGCATCGAGGACCTCACCGGCACCAAGGATCATTTCCAAGCGGTGGTCGTGAGTGCCGCGTTCCGCACGATGTCGCGGGTCGAACAGCACCAGGCGGTGTATCGGGCGTTGGGTGAGCTCATGCAGGGCGCGGTGCATGCGCTTGCACTTCAGACGTATACGCCGGAGTCTTGGGAAAAGACCGGGCAATCGTAGGAGAACGGCGATGGACGAACAGCTCAAACAGCGCATCGAGGAGATCCTTGGATCGCACAAAGTCGTGCTCTTCATGAAGGGCTCGAAGAACTTTCCGCAATGCGGCTTTTCCGCGACGGTGTGCGAGGTGCTGAAGCGGCTCGACGCCGATTTTCAGACCGTGAACATCCTTCAGGACTCCGAGCTCCGACAGGGCATGAAGGAGTACGCGAGCTGGCCGACGTTCCCGCAGCTCTATATCGAAGGTCGCTTCGTCGGCGGTTGCGATATCGTGCGAGACATGTACGAGAGCGGTGAGCTAAAGCCCGTTCTCGACCGCGCGTTCGGTCGTAGCGAAACGGCTTGATCCGCTGGCGTCGATGGCCACGAGCCGGACTTCGTTTTGGATGCCTTTGAGTGAGGCATCGAACCGCCGGCTCGGAAGGCGTCCTATCAAGCTCTCGATCACAGGCTCTTTCGAGAATCGTTCGGTGACGACGATCTCGCTCGCTTGTGCCTGAGCCTGCAATCGCGCGGCGATATTGACGGTCGAGCCGAAATAATCGAGGCGGTCGTTTGCGCGGACTGCAAGGCACGGCCCCGCATGAATGCCGATTTTCACGCCGAGGGCGGTGCCGTCGAACTTCGAATCGTGGAGCTCGATCATCTGTAAGGCTGCCGTCATCGCCTCGCGCTCGGTGGGGAAGCTCGCCATCACCGCGTCGCCCATCGTTTTGACGATCGCTCCACCCGCAGCTCCCACGACGGATTCCATGACGCGGAAATGGTCTTCGACCATCGCGAACGCGCGCGCATCGCCGACCCGCTCGTAGAGCGCCGTGCTTCCCGTCAAATCGCTGAAGAGAAGCGCGATATGAGCCACGCTGAGCTCGACGCCCGAAGCGGGAGCTTCGGTCGCGAACAAGCTCGCAAACTCAGGCATCGATGCGATCACGGTTCCGAGGACGGCATCCGCCGTCCAACCACCACGCTCGAGCAGGAGCATGACTTCACTCGAGGTGGTGTTTGTCGTGACGAGTTTGGTGGGCATGTGAGGAGGTGCCACGCCGAGATGAGAGACTTCGATCTCATCCTCCATCACGCGAATGCGAAGCTCCAAGGGGCGCGCATCGTCGATGGATGTATCGCTGGTGTGGCGCGTCCAGAGAGTTCGGAGATGAATCAAACCAGCGGGGAGCTCGATGAGGTCCTCTCGAGTGGTGTTCGGTGCGAGGCGGAGCTGCGCGAAGACGTGGGGAAGAAAGGACGGACTCGATGCGCAATAGAGCTTGGGATGGGCGGGGCGAAGCGCGGGATGGACCGGGAAAACCGCCTCGATGTGTCGCGCGAAGTCCGCGTCGTAATCGATTTCACACGCACCACAATGGGACTTCCCATCGATCGCGCGGAGCTCGCTGGTGATGCGCGCGCCCACCCGACACACGGGGCAATTGATTTGCCAGTTCAGTTGGACGAGACCGCATTGTGCGCCGTAGAGGAACGCACGAAGGACTTCGCGGCGCTCGAGCCCCCATGTACGCGCAAGTTCGAATGGGCGCATCTGAGAGACATCGTCGTCTGCTCCATCTCGCACGAACGCGATCAATCGATCGACGATCGCGGGCTCGACAGGGGCGCTTCGCATCGCTTCGACACGGGAGGAGAGCAGTTCTTCGTCGATGGGGGTGCGTGGTCCGGCGATCACGGGTGCATAGATCGCTGAAAGCACGCGACGAGCTTGCACGGCAGCGGGCTCGTTCTCGGCGAGCTCGATCGGCCCCGCGCCTTCGAGGACGGTCTGAATCGCTTCGAAGTATTGCGCGAGGGCACGTTGGAATTTTTGCTTTTGAATGAAGCCGACCCAGAGTGGAGCTTCGACGTAGAGTGTGGCGTGCACCATCGTGCCGCCGTCCTCGGTGTCATGGAGGTGCACGCGAAATCCACCTTCACGGACCGGACCCTTGATGAACCGACGATGCGATTCGACGAAGCGCCCTTCGATCCACCGGTAAGGAGGCTCGATCCATTGGAGCTCCATGCCGAGCTCGGTGGCCGTTGCGTGACGGACGAGCCGACCCTGTTCGTGGATCCATTTGTAGCGAGGTGCGGTGAGTCCAGCGGTGCGATCGATGCGATTGGTGTCCGCGACGATCGCCCAAAGCACGGGCCTGGACGCGTGAAAGGCGCGGCGGAGTTCCGCTTGGTAGCGAGCTGCCATCGCTCGGGAGGCTACCACGTGGTGCGCTCGCGATTCACGGCTCGATCCGCACGGAGGCGGCGACTATGATGCGTCCCCTCGACGAGGAATCCTAAATCATGAGCCATCCGAAGACTTCCGAAGTGGCGCGACACGCCGGTGACCGTTTTCAATCGACGATCGATCGGCTCGCCTCGTATCTCCGCTTTCCCGCGATCTCATGTGATCCGACGCATGTGACCGATGTGCGCGCGCTCGCTCAGAAAATTAGGGGTGATCTCGCGGAGATGGGCTTTGCCAATGCGCGTCTCTTGGAGCTCGAGGGGGCGCTTCCGTGTGTGGCGGCAGAACGCATCGAATCCAAGGAAAAACCGACGATTTTGGTGTATGGACATCTCGATCTGCAGCCCGTGGCAGGAGAAGATTGGTCTGCGCCGCCGCACGAAATGGTCCATCGCGGCGAGCGCGTTTATGCGCGTGGCTCTGCCGACGACATGGGCGGCTGGGTTTCGCATCTGGCGGCGCTCGAGAGCTGGTTGGCTGTGGCTGGTGAGCTGCCGTGCAATATCAAGCTGCTCATCGAGGCCGAAGAGGAGATCGGTTCTCCCAATCTCGAGCGCTTCATGGACGAGTATCCAGACGCCTTCGAGAGCGATGTCATGGTGCTGACGGATTGCGAAAATCCGTCGATCGACACGCCCGGTTTGACGGTCTCGTTGCGCGGATTGGTGGAAGCGGAGCTCCGCATCGACGCGCTCGCGTCGGATGTGCATTCCGGGCTTTGGGGGAATCTGATCCCTGATCCTGCGATCGTGTTGATGCAGCTCGTGTCGCGACTCGTCGATGCGGATGGGCGGTTGAAGCTCGGGCGGCAGAAGGTACCCGAAGCATGGAGCCGCGCCGCATGGAATGTGCCTCTCGGGCCGGAGGTGGTTCGACGTGGGGCGCGATTGCTCGACGGTGTGGAGCCGCTTCCCGATCATGGCACCCCGCCGGCTGAGTGGGTGTGGCGTCAACCGGCCGTGACCGTGCTCTCGACGACATTGCCGCCTGCGGGCTCCGAGAAGAATGCGGTGCGTCGAAGCGGGGCATGCGTGCTCTCGTTCCGTGTCGCGCCAGGACAAGAAGCGCACGAGCTCTTGTCGCTCGTGCGCGCCGAGCTGATGCGCGATGTGCCGAAAGGGCTGCGCGTCTCGCTCGAAGTGCGCGGAAAGCCTGGGATGAGCTGGCTTTACGAGCCGAAGGGGCCTGCATTCGAGGCCGCCCACCGCGCGTACCGCGCAGCATGGGGCAAAGAGCTTTTGCAGGTTGGGGTGGGGGGATCGATTCCGTTCGTGGCGCTCTTCGGTCGTCGATATGGGGATCGGCCGTTGATTCTGAACGGCGTGATGGATCCTGAAACCGGCGCACACGGGCCGAATGAATCGATGCATCTCGAGGTGTTCCGAAAGGCCATCCTCGCGAATGTGCATCTCTATGCCGAGCTCGCGTCCGTGTCAGAGCTCGCGCACGGGTGAGGAGGGCCATCGAATGGCTATCGAGATTCGCGCATTGACTCTCGATGATGCGAACGAGGTGCACCGTATCTGCGCGCACCCTGAGGTCGCGCGCAGCGTCGTTGGGTCGCCGACCGATGGGCTCGATGGATGGAAGAAGTGCATTCTCGATCTCCCCCACGAGCGTTCGAGTTTCGTCGGCGCATTCGAAGGTAGCCAGCTGCTTGGCGTCGCGATGCTCGAGGGGCAGCTCATCGCAAGACGAAGACACATCGCGAAGGTGTGGGTCGCGGTCGATCCCATCGCATGGAGAAAGGGCATCGGCCGAAGGCTCGTGGGTGCGCTGTGTGACGCGGCAGATTTGTGGTGGGGGTTCGTGCGGCTCGAGCTCGACGTGCACGCCGATCATGAGCCGGCGATTCGGCTCTACGAGTCGCTCGGTTTCCAAGTCGAGGCGCACAAACGCTGCGACATGCTGCGCGACGGGAAGATGATCGATGTCTTGCACATGGGGCGCATCCGTCCGGGATTCGTGGCGCCCCCAGAGCTTGGTTTGCCGGCCGAGATCCGTCCGCGGGGGGTTGCGTTCGAGACGATCAAGATACGCCCCTCTCGTCCCGACGATGCCGAGGCCATGGCTCGCTTTCAAAGCACGGCTTCAGTGATGGAAGGCACGTTTGCGACGCCGTTTCAAAGCGTGCAGGAGTGGCGACACCGGCTGACGAGAAATGAGGGGACCGTCCGTGCTTTGGCTGCGTTCGTATCTGACGAGCTCGTTGGCTCGGCTGCGCTCTTCGCGAATTCATCGCCCCGTCTCGCGCATTCACTCGGATTCGGGATCTCCGTCGCCCCTGAATTTCAGGGTCGAGGCGTGGGTCGCGCGCTCACCAAGGCGTGTCTCGAGCTCGCGGATTCTTGGCTCGGTGCGAAGCGAGTGTCCCTCGAGGTGTACATCGACAACGAGCGCGCCCAAGCGCTCTATCGCCAGTTTGGATTCGAACCCGAAGGCGTATTGCGCGCGGCCGCGTTTCGACGCGGGACATACATCGATGTGATGGTGATGAGCCTTACGTTCCGAAGCGAACGCCGAGCAAGAGATCGAGCGTCACAATCGAAAGATCGATCGGATTTCCGGTGAGCGTGACCTCGCGAACACCAAACACCACTGCGGAGAGGCGGAATTCGGCCGAGAGCGCGAACGCTCTCTGAATCCACCACGCGCCGCTGATACAAAATCCGAGAGTTCCGAAAGGAACACTTTGCGATCCTGTGAACTCGTCGAGGAATCTCGTGAAGAGCGCGACGACTCCAAACTCGGCGCGCAACGCGCCATGGAGATCGAAACCGCTGCTATCGAAGATCGTCAGCCCCAGTGCGGCGCCTGCGGTCGCAAGCACGAGGTCGACTTCGCTTTCGAGCACACCACGCTGGAGCGTCGTGCCGTGTGATCCGGCTGCACCCGCGTCGATTCTCAATCGCCATGCAGGGTCCCATCGCCACGTCACGTCAGCGCGCATCCCGAGAGTCCACGTGCCCGATGTCGGAGTGAGCCGGCCCTCGGAGGAGAGACCGACACTCCATGGCGAAGGCGGCGCTTCTTGGCCTTGCGTCGTGGACTCCATCGAGGGCTCGACAGCAACCGAAGTCGCTCGCAGCCCCTCGAACCGATCGATGGTGTGCCGAACCCGATCCGCGAGCGCAAGCGAGAGGACTCGTGCTCTGGTTTCTAAATCCCCGGTTTCGGGGATTGTCTCGGTGATGCGCTCGAGTCGTGAGCTCGCAAGATCCCGCACCACGAGCTCGAGGACCATTGCATCGGCATTGCAGATCGCGGGATCCACCGTCAACTCGAGTTGTGCATGCCTATCATCGAGATTGGTTCCGCCTAGCTCGATGATGAGCAAGTTCCGCAAAAGGACGAGGTCGACATGCGCCGCATCACACGAAAAGGGCGGGATGCGCAGACCTGCATCACCCAAAGCAGAAGCTGCGAAGGCATCCAGCGTCCACGCGATCAGAATAGCGATCAACGCAAGTCGGCCCACCTGTCAACCTCGTCGCGCCAACGACCTTCTGGGTGAAAACGGTGATATTCCTCCGCGGCAGCTCGCGCTGCCAAAAGATCCGGGATTCGGGCAAGCGCTTCGACCCGTCGTGCCCGCGCGTCATCTTCGAGAACCGCGGGCAGTCCTAACGCGACGGCACGTGCAAATGCATTCGCAGCGATGGCGGGGCGATCACGGGGGTCGAGCTCGATGCGCGCAAGCGTGAGCATCGCAAGGCCACGTTCCGAGCTCGCACCGACATCATTTGCGATCGCATCGAGCAGCGCGACAGCTTCGTCCAAGCGTCCCTGCGCGCGCAGTGTATCGGCTCGATGAAAGCGTTCGCGCACCGACACGACTTCGATCTCCGGTACATCGAGATTAGGCCTCGGTGTTTCGATGGTCGGGGGACGTTCAACGTGTTCGAGCGAGCTCTGCCGTTGCCGGGACGTGGGGTCGCCGTTCGGAGCGTCGCTCGAAGGTTCGTCCAAAAGTGGCACATCGAGCTGACTGCCGACTTGCTCGTCTGCATCATCGTGAGCCACCGATACGGAGTCGTCGTGGATGGGGACCGTGATCTCGTCACCTCTGACGAGGCGACGCATGCCTTCGGGCACGCGCTCACCACGGACCAATACGATTCCGCGTTCGACGCGCACGCGCACGTCATGCTCACTCTCTTCGACGGAGAAGACTGTGCCCAACACTTCGACGGTGATGAGGTGAGTTTCGATCACCCATCGTCGTGGTCCATCAGGCGTGACATCGAATTCGGCGCGCCCTTCGCGAAGCCACCAGCGGATGCGATCCGGGCCGTTCTCGAGAAGTTCGAGGCGTCCTCCAGATGAGATCTCGACTCGCGATCCGTCAGAGAGCAGAACGCGATCGGCGATGATCTCAGGAATGGCGTCCCCTCCATGTACGGTCAGCCGCGCCGGACCCTCAGGAGCCCTCGCGATCCACCCGATGAATGCGGTCAAAGCGACCGCAAATCCACCGGCGCACGCGAGCAGCCATGGACGCTTTGCCCGAGCAAAACGTTGCCGGCGCCAAAAAATCCCCTCCCAATTGCGAGTGGTCCGCGCTTCGTCGTGCGCATCGGGAAGGATGTCTCGAATCATGTTCGGGTCGAGGCCGCTCATCACGCTCCTCGATCCTCATCGCGGAGCTTGCTCATCCGCAAGTCGGCTTCCGCAAGACGACGCTTGGCGGTCGCGAGCGAAATATCGAGCGCGTTGGCGGTCTCGTGAAGGGTCCATCCCTCGACACGATGGAGAATCCAAGCCGAACGAGATGCCAAAGGCAGCGTTTGGAGCGTCCTCTCGATCTCTCGCAATTCTGCCGACAGATCCGGACGACTTCCTTGGCTCGCCAGTGCGTCCATGGTGGCGTCGTCATTTCCTCGATCGAGGCCGAGCATCCGCATCAACTTGTTCCGTCGAAAGCGACTATGACAAAGCGTGACCGCGATGCGTTGTACCCACGCGCGGAAAGCGACTCCATCGCGGACTTCGTGAATCCGTTCGAAGGCTCGTACGAATGTTTCTTGGATCACGTCGTCGGCGTCGACCACGCGACCGAGCAGCCGAGTGACGGCGTTCGTCACAGCGCGAACATGACGACGATACAGCGCTTCCTCCGCCCAACGATCGCCGTTGCGCGCGCGTTCTACGAGTTCGCTGTCCGCATGAAATGATATCGTTGGCAGTTCAGTGATATCGGAGAGAACAGGCGAAGAGGATGGGATGGCGGGTGGACTCAAGACAACTCCAGGTAAAGGAGACCTGAGGCTTCCAAACCGGCTCAAAAAATCGTGCGGCCGTTGAGCCAATGGGAGGGGGTCGAGCATCCTTTCAAAAATGCGGGCTGAACTCATCGTACCCGGAATTGTCGTTTTGGCACTTGGCTGCGTCGAGGAGACGTTTCTCATCGGTGGATCTGAGTCGGTCGAGGCTTGCCTGCGTGCGCCCACGATCGAGGCTCCGTTGGCTCCTGGGAGCTGCGTCAGCCTTTTGGTCAGCGGCAGTTCGTCGGTTGCATGTACGCGATCACTCGGTGATGGCCGCGAACAGCCGATGACTGGACAGTGGGTGCGCATCTCGCGCCCCTCCCGCGAGTGGCGAGCGACCATCTCCGTGAGAGTGAACGACGGGGCTTGTGTCGACACGAGCTGCTCCGAAGCCATCTTGACGCGCGATGCCGCGCTGCCTTGTGGGTGCAATGGAGAACCCACGCAAAGGCTGGGGCGCGTGGAGGTCGGTGGTGCAGCGGTGCCGCTCTTCATGCAGCAGCAAGAATTGCTTGTTTCCGGATCGGGCCTCTTTGAAGTGACGGTGTGCACCGACGAAATCGATCCTTGGCCCAGCTGCAGTGGCGCTTCGTGTGAGGGTGAGAGTCTCTCGGTGTTTGGGGCAGACGGCAATCATGAGTCTGGTTGTCAGTGTTTGTTGCCCTGTGACACGGACGCGGATTGTTTGCCGCGCCGCGGCGTCGCCGCAACGCCGCGTTGTTCTTTGTTTGGCTGTGTTCTCGATTGCTCCACCAACGCAGATTGCGGCCCTGGTGGAGCCTGCCAATTCAGTGACATGTTTGGCGGCGTGTCCGGCTGCATCCAGTCGAACCCTTTTTGACGAACTTTTTGTGAGCCAATCAAAGGTCGTCAAACGTCTTGACCACACACGCTGTGCGAGTTGTTTCGAAGCACTTGAATCAAGACACTTCTATGCAGTTCGATTCGAACCGGGTTGCGGTCGCCTTCGCCATTTTGCTTTTATGTGTGATCTGTCAGACATCAGCTCAGGCACAGGCCACGGAGGCCGTTGAAGATGCCCCATTGCCGGTCGATGGCCTATCGCAGGAGTTCGTCGTGTCGTTGGGTCCCGGCGTGTTGGTATTGCCGCAGACCACCGGTCGAACACGCCCTTTCTATGGATTGGATGCTTCCTTTGGCTGGTACTTCCATCCGAATGTCGGAGTTTCGTTCTCCTACGGTGTGCGCTGGGATATAGAAGGACCTGATGGTACGAACACCCTTCGGTTTTCGCAGCGTCCCTCGGTGGCGTTGACCGCACGTCACCAGCTCACACGACCCCTCTTGATCTTTGGCGAGCTTGGGCTGGGACTCATCCACGAGTTCATCCGTCATCAAGCTCCATTCGGGGGTTCGCAAGCCCGTGACAAGTTCGGGCCATTCGCGTTCCTGAGCGCTGGAGTGATGCTGACCACGGGGTTGGTCGGCGTGCGCACCAGTATCGATGTCGTTGCTGAGAGAAGCGGCATCGGTGTGGGTGGCTCGGCCCGGGTCCTCTTCTCCTTCTGATTTGACGTCGAGGTATGTGTCGTGAATGTCCGATGTACGTCCTCCATTCTCCGTTGTGCCCCTGTGCTCGTCGCCTCCATGGTTGCGCATGGTTGCGCAGGCCCAGCGCTCATCCAGCGAGCTGATACCCTCGCTCCTGGCCGTGTTCAGGGGCACGTGAGCTTCAATATCGGCGGAGCTGTCGATGGCCAAGCGTATGTACCTCTACCAACGCTCGCCGCGAGTCTTCGAGTCGGCGTGGCTGATGGCGTGGACGTGGGCCTGAGTGCGTGGAACTCGGGTCTCCGTGCGGACGCGAAACTTCGTCTGTTTACTGGCGATCGCGTGACCCTGTCGACGAGCTTCGGCCTGGAAGGTCAATATGTAACACTAAGTTTTTTGGGAGAGAATGGTCGGCGGATTCTGCCCGGCGGTGAAGGATGGATGATGCAGTTTTGGAGCCTTCCATTCCTCTTCCAACTCGAAGAGAGCGGATTCGCGTTGGTGTTCGGGATCCCTTTTGCGATTGGATATTATCACCGCAGCATCGATGAGGGGCTGAGCATCGATACTGGACTCGCCATAGGGCTGGACTTGTACACGGGGTCCGACACGAGCTTCTTCATACAGACGGCCGTCCTCACCCATGCCGGTGGGCAGGGTGACGTCGCATCGGAGAGCATAGGGCCCGGGCCTGATGGCGTTCGAGTTCAGCTGTTCTTGGGCGGATATTTCGGCTCTCGTAGCTGAGGATGGGAGAAGAAAGATGAAAACCGTGTATGCCTTGTCTATCGCGGTGACCTTGTGTTGGCTCCCATCCGGTTGTGCATTCGATGTGCAGGCCGGACCTCAGGACGTATACGTGATCACGAACCTGGGTTCGTCCGAAGACAGAAGATACGGCCTCGAGCTGCGTTCGATACCCACCGTGACGACATCTCCGCTTCAAACAGAGCACTTTTCCTTTCGGTCGGGGTTTGGTCACAGCGACGATCTTGCTCTGACTTCTCCATTTCGCCCTTCGTTCGACAGCGAGAGTGACGGACTCTTTCCTCTCGATTATCCGACGCTCGTGGCGTTCACAGCCGCGTATCACTTCGAGCTTGCGTATTCATATTACGAGACCTTGGGTTTGGGTGAGATCGTGGAGGCTCCGAACAACCCATATCCCGTGCTGATTCACAGTCGCGTGGGTCTTGCCCCAGTGGGCCCATTTGCGCTTTTTATCAGCGACAACGCAGGGTTTTTGCCGGGAGGCAAGAATCCCGGTTTTTTCATTTTTCCCAATCATCGTTTCGCGGGGGCCAAAATTCCGATGGCGGCGAGTCAATTCATCCTGACACACGAGGTCGGCCACGCGATGTTTTCCCTGTTGCAGCCGGATCTTTCTGGACCCGGCGTCAACGCGCTCAACGAGGGGCTCGCGGATGTGTTCGCTTTTGGAGCGACGCTCGATTTCCATGCTTTCGAAGACGCGATTCCAGAGCCTTATGTGACGGCTCTTGCGTTTCGAGATCCTCGGACTCGGCAGGTTTGGAGTCTCGAGACGGAGATCACTGCTTATGAGGGTCATCGATACCCGCTGGGCTCGGTGTTGGTGAGCAGTCTTTATTCGTACGTCGAGAAAACGAGCCCGCACACGGATGATCAACACGTTCGTATGCACGCAGTTGCACGAATGGCGTTCCATGCATTGGCAAGCTGGCGTCCGGAACTCCTCGCGAGCACGGACGTACACCCGATCGACTTCGTGAACCACTTGGTCAGGACACTGCCATCCGACGAAGATGTCACGCTCTTGTGCGAGTCTATGAGGGAGCACTGGGGTGAGTTGGCCGAAGGACTGGAAGGGTGCTGATTGCCTCTCATTGCACGCGGGTGGTTTGGCGAAATCGCTATTCGTGAGCGTGTTCACCGTGATGATGCGCCGCTCCGCCACTCTCTGCGTGCATCGGCTGGACGACTTCGCGATCGAACTCTTCTGCGCTCATCTGCTCGTCGAATGCCGTGAGGACGACGTTCTCCTCGACGCCGAAATGCGCATCGATGAGCCCCACGAGCTCGAGCGTCCGACGCTGGAACTCATCGATGGCTTCGGGAGATCGATCATCTCGCTGCATCGCCGCGTGGAGCGCTTGGACCTGTCGTGCGATCACGGTGTGTTCGTAGCGAAGCGCATCGGTATAGCGGCGACCGTGCGCGGTCTGCACGAGACGATCCGCGGCAGCATAAAGGATTCGCTCTTCGGCCTCGGCGTGCGGGATCAGCTCGTGATGAAAGAAATGCACGATGCGATGAAAGAGCTCGCTCGCCTCTTCGGGCGTTGCGGACGAAAGTGCCATCGCATGTGCGGCAGCGTCATCGAGCTTGTTTTTGATCTCGGCGTGATGTGCGCGGAACGTTTCCGTTGGCCGCGCACCATCGGTCGAGGCTCTCGGGCTCTGCGTGGCTCCGCATGCGGCAAGGAGAAACAACGCCAGAGGGGCAATGAATGTTTTGACCATCATGCAGTGACGATAGCGCAAAGAAGGGTCGCTCGAGGCGAACCGGCTGATGAAAATCAGCGAGCGGCAGGTGAACGCATCGTGACGAGCTCTTCGGCGCTCGTGGGGTGAATGCCGATCGTCATATCGAAGTGATGCTTGGTCGCGCCAGCTTTCATCGCCACCGCGATGAGCTGCATCATTTCACCTGCGCCTTCGCCCACGATATGAGCCCCGAGTACGCGATCGGTTTCGCGATCGACGACGAGCTTCATGAGCGTGCGCGTGTTGCGCCCCGAGACGGTGTGCATGAGAGGGCGGAAGTCGCTTCGAAAGACATCGATGTCATGCCGTGAGCGGGCATGCGCTTCGGTCATGCCGACACTCGCCACTTCCGGTGTCGTGAATACCGCTGTTGGGATGTCGCCGTAGTCGACTTCGACACGGCCCTTGCCGCCAAAGAGTGTGTGGGCCAATGCGGTGGCCTCTGCCAGAGCCACGGGCGTGAGTTGAATGCGTCCGATGACGTCGCCCAAGGCGTGAATCGAAGGAATCGAAGTGCGATATTCAGCGTCGACCGCAAGGGCGCCATCGGCCAATTGCTTGATCTCGATCTCCTTGCTCATGACCGCGTCCGTGCGTGGGTGTCGGCCGATCGCGAAGAGCACTTTCTCGGCGATGATGTTGGAAGTCCCATCGGCCAAAGGAGTATCGAGCACACACGCAATTCGGTCGCCTCGTGTTTCGAGGCTCATGACGTGTCTCTCGCACACGATGTGGATGTCCGAGTGCGACATTTCGTTCTGGAGGAACAATCCACACTCTTGGTCGAAATGTGGCAAGAGCCGTGCGCCGCGCGCGATGAGTGTCGTCTCCACGCCGAGAGCGCGGAATATCGAAGCGAACTCGCAGGCGATATATCCGGCGCCGACGATGGCGATCGAACGAGGCAATTCGTTGAGTCCAAAGACGTCGTCGGAGATCATGCCGAGCTCGGCTCCGGGGATGTCGGGGCGACGGGGGGCTGAGCCGGTGGCAATGGCGATGCGTTCGGCGGTGATCTCTCGTTCACCGACGCGCACCGTATGGGGGCCGATGAGGGTGGCGCGGGCATGCAAAGTTTCGACTTCGGAGTGATCGAGAAGTCGTTGGTAGATGCCGTTCAGGCGCGCGACCTCTCTTTCTTCGTTGGTCCGCAAGGTCTTCCAATCGAAGCGCGGGGGGTCGATCTGCCAGCCGAACCCTGCTGCATCGACCAGCTCGTGTGCGATTCGAGAGGCGTACACGAATAATTTTTTCGGTACGCAACCGACGTTGACGCAGGTGCCACCAAGCTTTGCTTCTTCGGCGAGCGCGACCTTGGCCCCGAGTGCACCCGCAGTACGGGCCAATCGCACGCCGCCGGAACCGCCACCGATCACGAAGAGGTCGAAGTCGAATCGTTGTGCCAAGGTTTGCTCCTACCCACTTCCGGGGAATGGTTCGATGCACCATAGTTCGTACGTACGCCGATGCATACTCCTGACGATCTCGCTCTCTATTATTACGACGGATGTCCTGCCTGCGGTCGAGTGATTCGCGCACTCGATCGACTGGATGTACAAGTCGAGATGCGCAACGTGCTGAGGGAACCTCGACACATGCAGGAGCTCGTCGCGGCGCGAGGGAGGCGAACGGTGCCTGTGATGCGCATCGGCCGTGATGGGGAGCATGAGTGGATGCCCGAGTCGCGAGACATCGTCGCCTATCTCGAGAGGAGGTTCGCGAGAGAATCGGTCCGATGAAGTCGTTGGCACTGCGTCCGAAAGAGGCCAGACGGCGATTGGGAGGTGCGGTAGAACCGCTTCGATGTTGTCCGACGAGACCTGTTATCGAGCTCTCGAGGCGCGAGATGTGCGCTTTGATGGGGTGTTCTTCGTCGGGGTTTCGACGACCGGCATCTACTGTCGCCCGATTTGCAGAGCTCGTACGCCGCGACCGGACCGATGTACGTTTTTTCGGAATGGAGCCGCGGCGGAGCGCGCTGGATATCGCGCTTGCTTGCGTTGTCGTCCGGAGCTTGCTCCGGGCAATGCGCCCGTCGATTCGATGTCTCGCATCGCTGCGCGTGTGCTCGCGCGGGTGGATGATCTCGCGGTGGACGCGTCGAGCGTCGCTGGGCTTGCCGTCGAACTGGGTGTGTCGGAGCGACATGTGCGCCGCGCGTGTGAAGCGGAGCTGGGTGTGTCACCGATGGAGCTCGTGACGTCGCGCCGCCTCGCGATGGCCAAGCAGCTGTTGCACGACACGAAGCTTGGAATGTCGGCGATCGCGTTTGCGAGCGGCTTTGGGAGCGTACGGCGGTTCAATCATGCATTCCGTGTGCGCTTTGGGCGAGCGCCTTCGTCGCTGCGCAAAGAAGCAGAGTGTGCGTCTGAAGTCGGAATCTTCGAGCTACGGCTCGGGTATCGGAGGCCTTTCCATTGGAATGCGCTCCTCGAGTTTCTTTCTCGACATGCGACGCCGGGAGTCGAGGCAGTGTCAGATTCGCGTTATGCACGCACGGTGCAGATGGGGGCGCAGAGGGGCGTGATCTCGGTTCGAGACGAGGCGACGCAGTCCTGTCTCGTCGCAGAGATCCCTCTCTCATGCGCGAATTTCGTGATGCCTATTTCGACACGCTTGCGGGCTCTTTTCGATCTCGATGCAGATCCCAATCGTATCGAGGATGTCCTTCGAACCGACGTCGTGCTGCGTCGTTCGGTCGAAAGGCGCGCGGGGCTTCGGGTACCAGGTGCGTTCTCAGGATTCGAGGTCGGTGTCACGGCGATCGTGGGTCAACAAGTCTCGGTGAGTGCGGCGCGAACACTTGTGGGTCGTCTTTCGCAGCGATTCGGAGGGATGTTGGAGACCCACTCGATCCTCGAGAACCTCTTCCCCGATGCCGAGTCCATCGCGCATGCATCCGAAGAGGAGATTTCGCAGCTTGGGATTTTGCCGGCACGCGCTCGCACGTTGATCGCGTTCGCGCGGAGCGTGTGCGCAGGCGCCATCCGACTCGATCGCGGTGCAGACGTCGAGGCGACTGTATCGGCGCTCGAGGGGGTGCCGGGGATTGGCGCATGGACGGCTCAATTCATCGCAATGCGGGCGCTCCGTTGGCCGGATGCGTTTCCGTCGAGCGATCTTGCATTGCGGCGCATGCTGAGTGTCAAGACTTCACGGCAAGCCGCGCGGTTGGCCGAGCGATGGAGGCCCTGGAGGGCCTACGCCGCGATGCATCTGTTTTCGGAATATGCGGAGGGGCGATGATGGATGTGGCGAAGTCAGTGGACACTCCGATAGGCACGTTGCGACTGGTGGCGCGCGAGGGCTCGCTCATCGGGGTATATTTCCCCGAGCACGAACCTTCTCCTGTGTTCGGCGCGGATGCGCGTGAATGCGATGATGAACCAGTGCTCGTGCGAGCGGCGGCGCAGCTCGACCAATATTTGACGGCGAAGCGTTCCAATTTCGATGTGCCCGTGACGATGTTGGGGACACCGTTTCAGCAAGACGTATGGAATGCCCTCCGTACGATTCCATTCGGCGAATGCGTCAGTTATCGGGCGCTCGCCGAGCGCATTGGAAGGCCAACGTCCATTCGTGCCGTGGGGAGCGCGAATGCGCGCAATCCGCTTTCGATCATCGTGCCTTGCCATCGCGTGATCGGGAGTGATGGCTCGCTCGTCGGTTATGCAGGCGGCATATCGCGCAAGAGGTGGCTCCTCGATTTGGAGAGCGGGGGTGGGTGATGAGCGTGTGCGTCGTCCGAGGGGGGAGCTACGCTGGCCCTCCATGGGTACTGCGATCAGTCGGTGGCTCGTCTTCGCGCTTGGATTTCTGACTGCATGCGGCGTGGCGGCTGGGCCAGGCGCAGAGTCACCTCGTGTGCGGCCAGTTCGTGGGAGCAGCGTGGGAAGCCGCCCTCCGGTGGTGGACGGAAGTCGTGTGCCCTGTCTTTCACCGCCGTATACACCGGGAGATGCGGGGACCCTCGCGGATGGAACGCCCATTCGTAGAGAATCCGAGGGCCGTCGATGGATGGTCACGTTGCCCGGTGAAGAAGCTCCTTCATCCGAAGAAGCGAGCGAGCTCGTCTTACGCATCCGATCTCGCGGCGGAGAGTTTGCGTATTTTTCTTATGGCCTTTATTGCGGCGATCACTCGTGTTTCGCGTACGAGGGAAATCTCTGTGAGGTGCGGGTCGAAGAGCTTGCTCGCACGCTCATGAGCGCGATTGCGGAGGATCCGATCCTGCCACGGCCACACGCAGAGCTCGCGATCATGCTGATCGGCGCGCTCGGACCTCGTTGCGTCGAAGGGAACGAAGAATGTGGTCCAACTCCATACGATTCCGAGATGCGATACGACGCTTCACAAGGTCGGGAGCTGGGGCCTCTTGCCCAATACAGCGCCGGTGAATGCACTCATGATGGTGAGTGCACGGTGATGGGTTGCGGGAATCACTGCGTGGGTTGGCAATATTTCGGCGCGCACGAGGCCGCGACCTGCGAGGGCTATTCCTTTACGGAGCCGGTGTTTTGCGGTTGCGTGTCGGGTCAATGCGGATGGTTTACACAATAGTCGTATCGATTTCGTTTGGATGCGGTTTGGGTGCGTGAGCTACGTTTCAGCGCTGAGGCGCGTGTCGTAATTGCGTGTTGTGTTTTACGACATGGTTTGCAGGTCGCGACATCTGAACGAACGGAGCCGTGAGAGCAGCGGACGGTCGTGACTGCACGTCATGGTCTGCATATTGCTCTTGGGGCGGGAGCATGAAGCGCTCTGTTGTTTCGAGCTTGCTCCTCGTTCTCGGATTGATGGCTTGCGATCATTCGGTCGCTCGGGGTGAAGGGGGACAAGGACCCGAAGAAAGCCCAGCGAGTGCCGCCTCGAGCGAAGAGAGCGATGTGCATCTCTCGGACGAAGCACGACACTTCGTTCGAAGCGATGTGATCCGGCCTTCGCGCGACGTGACCGCGCTTCGTGCTCCAGCACGGGTTGCATTTCGCGAGGGGGCCATCGCAGAAATTGGCACCCCGGTGTCGGGGAGAATCGTCCAGGTGCACGTTCGGGTGGGTGACACGGTCACCATGGGCGCTCCCCTCTTGACGTTGCGCTCTCCTGACGCTGCCGCGACACGCGCGCAGCTCGCGGCCGCCCGTGCAGCGCTCTCGAATGCGCTTGCTGAGGCGCGTCGCAGCGCCGAGATGCTCGAGCGAGGCGTTGGAACCGAGCGCGAACGCCGCGCCGCGGATGTTCGCGTGGCCGAGCTCGAGATCGAGCTCGCCCGTGCGCGCACCGCGGTCTCGATCGTGGGTGGAGGTGCAGGGGGAGATGTGGTGTTGCGAGCGCCGATCTCGGGGACTGTGCTTTCTCGTCGAGCCGTGGTGGGGATGGCGGTCGAACCGGGAGCGGAGGAGCTGGTCGAGATCGGTGATCCGAGTGGGATCGGCGTTGTCGCGGAGGTCTTCGATCGCGATGCGGCCTTGGTTCGAGTGGGAGCAACGGCTTCTGTCGTGTTTCCTTCGATCGAAGGCACGTTGCGAGGGCGTGTCACGCATGTGGCGCCGATCGTGACCGCGGGAATGCGGACCGTGCCGGTTCGGATCGAGCTCGAGGAGGTGCCGGCGAGTTTGCGTTCGGGGCTCTTTGGGAGGGTTTCGATCGCGCTGGTCGACGAAGGCATCGTGCTGCCGAGCAGCGCAGTTCTGGTGCGAGACGGACAGCACACGGTGGTTTACTTGGACCAAGGCGGAGGTCGCTATTCGCGTCGCGAAGTCACGGTGGGACCGCCGATCGATGGACACGTGCCGGTGCTCTCCGGTCTCGAGCCCGGAGAGCGTGCTGTCGTCGAAGGCGCGCTGTTGCTCGACGGGGCAGCAGATCTTTTGCTGTGAAAATTGACCACGGAGAGCGGCTTTGCTTGCGCGATTGATCGATCTTTGCGTCCGCTATCGTGTGGCGGCCTTGGTTGCGACGTGTGCCATCGCGGCGCTGGGGATCCAGGCGCAGATGCGGACGCCCGTCGAGGCCTTTCCCGACGTCACCAACCTACAGGTCCCTGTCATCACTCAGATGCCAGGGCTCGCACCACCCGAAATCGAGCGACAGATCACGATCCCCCTCGAGCGTGCGTTGAACGGCACGCCGGGGATGATCGGATCGCGAAGCGAGAGCCTCTTCGGCCTCTCGCTCATCTATCTCACGTTCGAAGACGGAGCCGATCCGTTTCGTGCGCGGGTACTCGTCGAGCAGCGCTTGCGCACGGCCGAGCTGCCTGACGGTGTTCTCCCCGAGCTCGGTCCCGATGCGACCCCGCTCGGGCAGATCTTCCATTACCGAGTGGTGTCCGATCGCCATACCTTGGCCGAGCGTCGCAGCGAGCAGGAGTGGAATATCGGACCTCGGCTCCGACGAATTCCTGGTGTCGCCGATGTGGTTGGGCGCGGAGGTTTCCTTCGTGAGATCCACGTCGAGGTCGACCCCTCGAGGATGCACGCGTGGGGACTCACGTTGGATGATGTCGAGGAAGCGATCGCAGGTGCGAGCCGCAACTCGGGCGGTGGCTTTTTGCGTCAGGGCGATCAGCAACTCGTCGTGCGAGGAGTCGGAGCGTTCACGAGCCCGCGTGATATTCAGAGCGCCGTATTGCGCGCCGAGAACGGGACTCCACTCACGGTGGGCGATGTCGCACGCGTGGTCGTCTCGCATGTTCCACGGCAGGGCGCGGCTGGATACGGTGAAGAGCTCGAGAGCGTCGAGGGCGTGGTGTTCATGCGCCGCGGTGAAAACCCGAGCGTCGTCCTGGACGGCATTCATCATGCGGTGCTCGAGATCAATCGAGACGAGCTGCCTGATGGCATGCAGATCGTGCCCTTCTACGATCGCGCGGTGCTCGTCGGGCACACGCTCGAGACCGTGCATCACTCGCTGCTCGAAGGAGCGCTCCTCTGCGTGAGCGTCGTCTGGCTCTTCCTGCGCAGCTTGCGCGGTTCGCTGATCGTGGGCGCAGTGATCCCGCTCGCGCTCTTGGTCGCGTTCATCGGGCTCTACGCCATGGGCTTGCCGGCGAATCTCATCTCGATGGGCGCGATCGATTTCGGCATTCTGGTCGATGGCGCCGTCATCTTGATCGAGAACGTGGTGCACCGCTTGGAGGAGAGTCCTCCTCGCACCACGCGTGAACGTCTCAAGCTCATCGCAAGCGCCGCACACGAGGTCGCGCGACCCACGCTCTTTGCGATGGCGATCATCGTCGCGGCGCTCATTCCGGTTTTCAGTCTCGAGCGCGTGGAAGGGCGCATCTTTCGTCCGCTCGCGCTCACTTACACGTTCGCGTTGCTCGGCGCGCTCGCATTTTCTCTGACGACGGTCCCCGCGCTCGCCGCGTTGTTGCTCAAGCCCAAGCGCGGCGCCACGAGCCATGACAAGGCCAAGGGAGAGCCGGTGTTCATTCGGGTGCTCCGAGCGCTCTACGCACGCGCGGTGCAATGGATGGTGGAGCGTCGTCTCGTGGCGGTGGCAATGACAGCGACATTGCTCTTGACGGGCGGCCTCATCATGAGGGGCCTCGGCACCGAGTTCCTTCCCGAGCTCGATGAAGGCGACATCAATGTGTTCGTCGAGCTCCCGACCAGCATCTCGCTCCCGAGCGGTCAGCGCGTGCTGCTCGAAGTGCGACGCCGATTGCTCGAGTTCCCCGAGGTGCTCGAGGTCGACACCAAGCAAGGGAGGCCCGAAGACGGAACCGACAACGAGAGCGTCAATATGGGCGCGACCTTCGTTCGGTTGCATCCGCGAGACACGTGGCGCGAGGGGATGACCAAAGAGCGCCTCCAAGAGCAGATGCGCCTCTCGCTCGAGAGCATTCCTGGAGCCCGCTTCAACTTCTCTCAGCCGATCCGCGACAGCGTGGAGGAGTCGATCAGCGGTGTACGTGGACAGGTCGTGCTCAAAATCTTCGGGACGGATCTCGAGATGATGCGCGGGCATCTTCTCCAAGCACTCGAGGTGGTCCGTCGTGTTCCTGGGGTCGTCGATGCTGCGCTCTATCGTGATCGGAGCATTCCTCAGCTCGAGCTCGTGCCAGATCGCGATCGGCTCGCGCAATCGGGGATCTCGATGGAGAGTGCGCAACACACCATCGAAACAGCGCTTGCAGGGACGATGGTCGGCTCTCTCTGGGAAGGAGAGAGACAAGTGCCCATCCGGCTGCGTCTGCCCGCCGCTGAGCGTTCGGATGTCGGGCGAATTCGAGAGATCACCCTCGCCGCGCCGGGAGGTGCACGCGTTCCGCTCGGAGACTTGGCCACGATCGGAATCACGCCCGGAAGGGCGTCGATCGTGCGCGAGGACAACGCGAGGATGCTGGCGCTCAAGTTCAACGTCGAGGGGCGTGATCTGGGCTCGGTCGTGGCCGATGCCATCGCCGCGGTCGATCGCAGCGTCGATTTGCCCGATGGAACCACGTTTCGTTGGGGTGGTGAGTTCGAAAACCAAGCGCGCGCGATGGCCCGCCTCTCGACCGTGATTCCTCTCGCGGTGCTCTTGGTCCTTGCGCTGCTCTATCTCGCATTGGGTTCTGCTCGCGGGGCCTTCGCGGTGCTTCTGGTCACACCCGCGTCGCTGACCGGAGGCGTCTTCGTCTTGGCGCTCTCGGGCGTGAACCTCTCGGTGAGCGCGATGATCGGCTTCATCGCGCTGCTGGGTCAGGTGGCGCTTGCGTGTTTGCTCGTGGTGGGTGCGATCGATGAGCTGCACGCGAAAGGAATGCCGCTGCGGGAGGCTGCGGCGAGGGGGGCGATCATGCGGTTCCGGGCGGTGCTCATGACGACGCTGCTCGCGATGCTGGGGCTCTTGCCAATGGCAATTTCGCAAGGAATGGGCGCCGAGACATCGAGGCCATTCGCGCTGGTGCTCATCGGCGGCATGGCCACGACATGCTTCATGGCCCTCTTCGTGTTGCCCGTGCTTTACACCTTCATCGCGCGACGAGGTGACGCCAAGGGAGGAGATGAGGAAGACATGGACGAGGGAGTCGTCTCATGATGAGAGGGGCGATCCTCATGGTGCTGATCGTCGCAGCATCATTCGAAATGGTCGCGATTGCTCGAGCGCAGGAGGCGGACGTCGTCACCCTCGATGAGCTTCTCGAACGTGTCGAGCGCGCGCCTCGCGTGAGGGTCCAGAGTGCGCTCGCGGAGGCCTTTCACGGCGATGTACGCGCGGCTGGACAACACCCGAATCCCACTCTTTCGTATGAATTTGCGGGCATCGTGGGTGGGATCGAAACCAACGGAGGGTCGCAGCAGGAAATCCGTCTATCGCAGCCGCTCATGTGGCCTGGACAGATCGATCGCCGTGTGGATGCGGCGCGCGCTCGGCTCGATCTCGCGCATGCCGAGCTTGATGCGCTTCGTGCGGCGTTGGGGCTCGAAGTGCGTCGCGCGTTCATCGAACTGCTCGCGGCGCAGGAGCGATCCGTCGTGCTCTCGGAGGCTGAGGCATCGATGGAGCGGCTCGCTGAGATCGTGCGAGGGCGAGCTCAAGCGGGCGCGGGGCGCCGTTGGGATGTCGTGCGCATCGAGGGAGAGCTCGCTTCGGTGCGCGCCGAGCGTGACGCGGCGAGTGCCGAAGAGGCCGCATCCGCGGGACGCATCGCGGCACTGCTCGGCGTGCCGGGTTGGTTTCCTCGCGCAGGCGGGAAACTCTCGGATTTCGCCATTCCAGACACCGAGCTCGAAGAGCGTCCATCGCATCCGCTACTCGAGACCGCGCGCCGAGGTCGTGTCGTGGCCGAGGCGCGGCTCGCTGCAGAACGAATCCTCGCCATCCCGCCGATCGAGCTTTCGCTTGGCACGGTCATCTCGACCGATCCCGAAGGTGGATATTTGCTCGGTGGAGTGTCGATGCCGTTGCCTTTCTTCGACGCGAACCAGGGCGCGATCGAGCGTGCCGAACGAGAGGTCGATGCCGCGGAGACCACGGAGGACGCGACACGAATCGAGCTCGCATCCGCGCTTGCGCGCGCACGTCGCGTCATCGCACACCGCCGTGAGGCGCTCTCGGCGTTCGAGCGCGGCGTGGTCGAGCGTTTGCCGATCCTCGGGGAGATGGCGGAGTTCGCTTATCGGGGGGGCGAGGTCGAGGTGTTCGAGGTGATCGACGCAGTGCGCGCGGCGCGCGAACTTCGAAAAGAGAGGATCGACCGCGAGGAGGCGCTGCGTCTCGCCGAGGTCGACGCCATGGAAGCGGCGACTGGCGAGTCGACCATGCGCGCGAGGGCTCGGTGAGCGAAGTCGCCAATCAAAAAAGTTCGTGAAAGCGGGCTACCGGATTCGAACCGGCGACATTCAGCTTGGGAAGCTGACGCTCTACCAACTGAGCTAAGCCCGCGAGATGCGCCATCACTAACGAATCGGGGCTTCGGCGTCAAGCGGCCTCGTTCGTCTTGCCCTCGGGGGGTTCTGGCCTTTAGATTCGTGGCCCTATGCAGTTCGAGCGCACCGAAGAACAGAAGATGGTCCAACAACTGGCGCGCGATTTCGCGATTCGCGAGGTCGAGCCCAAAGCCCGTGAGCTGGACAAAGAAGGGCGTTGGCCGGCCGAGTTGGTCCGGCGGATGAGCGAGCTCGGGCTGATGGGCGTCGCGATTCCCGAGGCGTATGGCGGAGCCGGCGCGGACACGGTGTCGTATGCGCTCGCGATGGAGGAGATCTCCCGCGCGTGCGCGTCGACCGGCGTCATCATGTCGGTGAACAACTCGCTTGTCTGCGATCCTCTCCATAAATTTGGCAGTGAGGCGCAGAAGAAAGAGTTCTTGGCTCCGCTCGCCAGTGGACGTGAACTCGGTTGCTTCGGACTGACCGAGCCCGCGTCGGGAAGCGATGCGAGCCACATGGAGACGGTGGCCGAAGACAAGGGCGATCACTGGATCGTCAATGGCGCGAAGAATTGGATCACGAACGGTCCGCATGCGGACACGATCATCCTGTTCGTCTCGAACGATCGCGCTGCGGGGGCGCGCGGGACGACGGCGCTCATCGTGAAGAAAGGAACCCCTGGCTTCACGCAGAACCCGCGGGATCACAAGCTCGGCATCCACGCGGCGCATTCGTGCACGGTGTATTTCGAGAACTGCAAGGTCCCGAAGTCTCAGCAGCTCGGCGAAGCGGGGCAGGGCTTCAAGATCGCGATGTCGACGCTCGATGGCGGACGCATCGGCATCGCATCCCAGGCCCTCGGCATTGCGCGTGCTGCACTCGAAAAGGCGATCGCCTACAGCAAAGAGCGCAAGGCCTTCGGTGAGCCGATCGCGAACAAGCAGGCGATCCAGTTCATGATCGCCGATATGTCGACCGAGCTCGACGCGGCACGTCTACTCACGTTGCGCGCGGCGTGGATGAAGGATCAGGGCGTGCGCCACACGCAACAGTCGGCCATGGCGAAGCTCTTTGCGTCGGAGGCGGCGACTCGGATTACTCACAAGGCCATTCAGATTCATGGCGGATATGGATATTCGACAGAATATGATGTCGAGCGACATTATCGGGATGCGCGCATTACCGAGATTTACGAAGGAACGAGCGAGATTCAGCGGATCGTGATCGCTGCCAATGCGCTCAAGTCTTGAGGGGGATGCATGCGCGTCGCAAAGTTTGTTGTCAGCGCGGGATTGGGATTGTGGCTCGCTGCATGCGGCGCCTCAACGGAGGCGACAGAGACACCTGAGCGGACAACCACGGCGGGTGATGAACGTCCGGCAGAGCGAGATGACGGCAGCGAGATCACCGGGCTCTTGGGGACGATTCGACCGGATCAGGTGAACAATGCGCTCGAGCCACGCACGAATCAGTTCTTCGCGTGTCTCGAGCCGCGCATGTCGGAAGTGCGATTCCTTGGCGGTGAAGTGCGGCTCTCGTTCCGGATTCACGTCGATGGAACGGTGGCGTGGGTCTATCCGAGCCAGTCGACGCTCGGTGACCGTCACGCCGAGCGCTGTATTCTCGAAGTTGCGTCGCGTGCCCGCTTTCCACAACCACGGGGTGGAGAGGCGGAATTCTCTTGGGGATTTGCGTTCGATCCACCCGACGATGTGCGTGCGCCGATCGCATGGGAGGCGACCTATGTCGGGCCTGCGCTCTTGAGTGGAGCGCCCGAACTGGCGCAGCGTTGTGGGGTGCGCGGGGCGCGCGTGACGGCGTATGTGGCGCCCGGTGGTCGTGTCATTGCGGCAGGTGCGAGCTCTCCCGACGTCGATTCGCTGTCGGCGCTCGATTGCGTGATCGACGCCGTGCAGGGCCTCGCGATGCCAGACCCGGGATCGTATGCTGCGAAGGTGACCTTCCTCGTTCAGTGAGATCAGCATGGAGTTCGAGCTCGATGAAACACAGCGAATGGTGCAAGACTCCGCGCGCGATTTTGCGTCGCGTGTGATTGCGTCCAAGGCGCGCGAGATCGATCGCGACGCCAAGATTCCACGCGAGATTTTGCGTGGGCTCGCCGAGCTCGGGATGTTTGGCGTCAACGTTCCCGAAGCGCTCGGTGGGGCTGGTGCAGGGGTCATCGCGTATTCACTCGCGATGACCGAGATTGCCAAGGCGTGCGCTTCGAGCGCGGTGACGATGGCCGTGAGCAACATGGTGGCGGAGGTCATCACGAAGTTCGGCAATGACGAACAGCGCAAAAGGTATGTGCCGCGTCTTTGTGATGGCTCTTTGGTTGCGGGGTCTTTCGCGCTGAGCGAGCCCGAAGCGGGAAGCGATCCCGGCGCGATGCAGACGACGGCGCGCCGCGATGGACATCACTGGGTGCTCGATGGCAGCAAGCAATGGATCACGAGCGGCGATTTCGCGGGCGTGTTCGTGGTGTGGGCGCGCACCGGCGGCAAAGGCACGCGTGGCATCAGCGCCTTCTTGGTCGAGCAGGGGACGCCTGGGCTCAGCGTGGGTCATCACGAAGACAAGATGGGCCTTCGTGGTTCGAGCACGACCTCTCTGCATTTCGAAGCTTGCCGTATTCCGGTGACAGCGTTGCTCGGTGAAGAGAACGGCGGCTTCAAGATCGCGATGATGGCCCTCGATGGAGGGCGGGTTGGGATTGCGTCCCAGGCGCTCGGCATCGCGGAAGCGGCGCTCGAGAAGTCGATCTCCTACGCAAAAGAACGCCAAACATTCGGCTCGTCCATCTCCGACAAGCAAGCGATTCAGTGGATGATTGCGGATGGTCGCACCGAGCTCGATGCCGCGCGCTTGCTCACGTTGCGCGCGGCGTGGCTCAAGGAACACGCGCAGCCGTTCTCGCGCGAAGCCGCGATGGCCAAGCTATGGTCTACCGAAGCGGCCGGACGGGTGTGTGATCGCGCGGTGCAAATTCATGGCGGTTACGGTTACGTGAAGGAATACGATGTCGAGCGACATTATCGCGATGTGCGCGTGACTCGTATTTACGAAGGCACGAGCGAGATTCAGCGCATCGTGATCTCACGCGCCGCGATCGGTTGAGCACACATATCAAAAGAGATCGGTGACGATCGCATCGAGGGCAAGCCAATGGGCTTGCGGCACGCGCATCCGTGTGCCGTCGCGTTCGAGCTCGCCGCGCATGCAGCGCCTCTCGATCGCATCTTCGCGCCCCGCCTCGGGATCGAGCCCCGTCCTCCGACGCACGGCTTCCATATCGACGCCTTCGTGCGTGCGTAAGCCGAGCATCAGCGCTTCGCGGATTCGATCTTCCGGTGCGAGGACCTCGTGCCATGTCTCGACGTGTTCGAGTTCGTGGCTGCTCTCGATGTAACGAGCTGGCAGGGGTTCGTCGCGCCAACGCCGCGCGCTTCCGTTTTCGGAGCTGAAGCATCCAACCGCACCAGCGCCGAGTCCGAGATAATCTCCACCGCGCCAATAGTGCTGGTTGTGCCGGGATTCTTGGCCGGGATGCGCATAGTTCGAGATCTCGTAATGCGATAAGCCATGAGATGCGAAGCACGCCCGGGCTGCGAGGAATGTCTCGGCGTAATCGTCTTCGGGTGCGAGCGGCAGCCGGCCTTTCTTATGGAGTTCGCCGAATTGCGTGCCCGGTTCGATGGTGAGCGCATATGCCGACACATGGCGAACTCCCGTCTCGAGGATACGTTCGAGCTCGGCCGTGAAATCAGACGCACGCTGCTTGGGCATGCCGAACATCAAGTCCGCGCTCACGCGCTCCATTTCGAGGAGAGCTTCACGGAGCGCGCGAAGCGCACCGCTCGAATCATGGAGTCGCCCAAGAAATCCGAGCCGATCGTCGTCGAGTGATTGAACGCCGATCGAGATGCGATTGACGCCCTCCTTACGCAATGACGCCGCGCGCGCGCGATCGAGCGAGGTCGGATTGCATTCGACGGTGATCTCGAGGTCATGTTCTGCTTGTGGAAATGCAGCCCGAATTCCAGCAAGAACACGCCCAAGCTCTCGCGGCTCCCAGAGCGAAGGAGTGCCTCCACCAAAAAAAATCGAGACGAGCTTGCGTCCGCGAAGAGCGTCCGATCGCGCATCGAGTTCGCGCAGCACCGCGTCGGCATACGCCCCATGAGGGACCGCTTCCCGGGCGGTGCCATAGGAGTTGAAGTCACAGTACGGGCACTTCTTTAGACAATAAGGGAAATGCACGTAGACGCTGGTGTCTTGCACGGATCACGCACTTTCGGAAAAATCGGGTCGTTTGTAAGGCTCGTCTCGCGTTCATGCAACGAAGCACCTTGACCGGACGGATTTCCGCCTTATCGTCGACCCCGGTTTCGCCGCCATGTCCAAGCGCGACTATTACGAAATCCTTGCGGTCGAGCGGACAGCGAGCTCCGCCGAAATTAAAAAGGCTTACAAAAAGCTGGCGCTCGAGTTGCACCCCGATCGCAATCCGGGTGATTCGACGGCAGAAGAGCGCTTCAAAGAGTGCTCTGAAGCGTACGCCGTGCTCCAGGATGCCGAGAAGAGAGCGATCTACGATCGTTATGGGCATGCGGGGCTCACCCAGCAGCCGGGGTTTGGCAACGTCGAGGATATCTTCTCGAATTTTCAAGAAATCTTCGGCGATTTTTTCGGATTCGGCGGTGGGTTTGGTCGGGGGGGGCGGCGTGATGGCCCCATGCGGGGCGCAGACCTCCGAACCACGGTTGTGCTTACGTTGAAAGAGGCCGCGTTCGGCGCGCAAAAAGAGGTCACGGTTCAATTTCCGACGCCGTGCAATGCCTGCGATGCGACGGGCGCCGAGGGTGGCAAGGTGTCGGTCTGCACGACGTGCAAAGGCGCAGGTCAGGTCGCGCATGCACGTGGTGGCCTTTTTCTCAGCAGCACATGCCCGACGTGTCGCGGCGCAGGACGCACGGCCAGCAAAGCATGCCGCGAATGTCAGGGGCGTGGTGAGGTCCCGGTCGAGCGCAAGGTGAAGGTCGGAATCCCGAGCGGGATCGACGAAGGGCAAAGTTTGCGGCTGACTGGGCAAGGGCAGCCGGGTCGAAAAAATGGACCGGCGGGTCATCTCTACGTCACGGTCGAGATTGAGCCCGATTCGCGTTTCGTTCGCGATGGCACCGATCTGATGCACGAGTTGCATGTCAGCTTTACGCAGGCTGCGCTCGGAGCATCGCTCGAGGTGCCGACGCTCGAAGGCCAAACTGAGCTGAAGCTGCCCGCAGGGATGCAGCCTGGAGAGCAGGTGCGGCTGCGCGGTCATGGGGTTCCTCGGCTCGATGGACGTGGTCGCGGAGATCTGGTGTGCGTGCTTCAGGTGGATGTTCCAAAGAACCTGAGCGCGAAGGCCCGCCAGCTTCTGCTCGAGCTCCAAGCCACGTTCGACGCGGATTCATGAGCTCACCGTCTCGGCAGCTCGCGAGGCCAGCGTGGCAGTTCGCCCTCGTCGAGCCATGCGTAGATTCCCCAAGTTTGAAGGACGCGGCGGGAGTAGCGTCGAGTTTCTTCATAGGGGATTTCTTCGATGAACTCGTCGAGAGGGAGTGAACCTCGATCGCGAAGCCATCGTTCCACGGCGCCTTCTCCGGCGTTGTAGGCGGCAGGTACGAGGGCTGGTTGAGGGTCGAATCGACGGCGGAGCGCGCCGATATAGGCGGCGCCGATGCGCACATTGATTTCGGGTCGACGGAGCGCTTGCGGACTGCTCTCGAGCTCCCGCGAGCGCGCGATTCGTTCGGCGGTCGGCGCGATGATTTGGCATAAACCATACGCATGTGCGACCGAGACGGCGTCGGCGCGAAAGCTCGACTCTTCTCGCGCGATGGCCCGCACGAAGGATGCTGGGACATTCTCCGTATGCGCCGCGGTTTCGATGAGCGGGTGAAATGCGCGCGGATATGCGATGCGCCAGCGCGCGAACGCGTCCCCTTCGGGGATGGAGCTGAGCACGCCATCTCGCAGCCGTCTTCGCGCGAGCTCGAGCGCCTTGGTGTGAGCGCCAGCGCGATCGAAGAGCGCCGCCGCGATCCACAGCGCTTCGGGAGGAGCCTCGGATGCCAAGAGACCACTCGCCGTGAGCTCGCGTTCAGCGAGGCCGAGCTCACCCACCCTCATCAGCGAGACGCTCACACCGAAGGAAGGGTGGTCGAGCTCTGCGCGATGCGGGAACACGAGAGACGGGGTGGAGTCGGGTCTCGTGAGCAGCGCGGCGCGCGCTCGGGTTTCATCGATTTCGAATAGGCGCGAAAGGGCTTGTTGAGCGTAATAGGAGAGCGGCGCCGAGCGCGCGACAGACGCGTATTGCGCGATGGCGTCGGCTTGGCGGTCGAGTCCTTCGAGCACACGGCCGCGCCAATAGGCGGCACGCCCTCGTTCATCTTCACCGTGCTCTCCTGGCGCTTCTGCGAGCGCTGCGTCGAGATGAGCGAGTGCATCGGCGAGGTGTCCTTGGCGGCGCGCTTGATAGGCGAGAAGGAACCGCGCTTCCCCGCGCATGTCCCCGTCGGGGAAATCCGAGGCGATGCGGAGGAGCCGCGTGCGCATGCCCTCGGAATCGCCCCGACCTTCGGCGAGTCGCGCCGCGAGGATGAGAGCGTCATCGGCGAGGCGATGCTGGGGGAGCTCTTCGGCGAGCACGTCGTATTGCGCGATCGCCTCAGCGACGAGGTTCTGACTCGAGTACGATTTCCCCGCATAGAAACGCGCCCACGCGCGAACTTCGTCGTGGCCGCGGCACCTTTCGGCCAAAGGTGAGAGGAGCGCGGCGGCCTCACGCCTCGCACGGCGCCTGTACATGGATCGGCCCTGTCCGAGGCGCGCTTGGCAAAAGTGCGCGAGGTCATCCCCTGCGCTCGATGCAACGGCGCCATAGGCATCTTCGGCTCTGCGATGGTCCATCGCAGCCGCGAACGCGTCCGCACGGGCCATTCGTTGGTCCACGGAGGGCTCGGCCAGCTCGCGCCGACGTGCAGGGGAGAGCGTTCGTAGAATTTCTGTGGCACGTCGAGCGGCCTCTTGCCCATCGCGGACCGAGCGCGCATCGATCCAACGAAAGAGGCTCACCGCTTCGGCGCGGGCGTCTTCGTCGTCTCGTGTGGCGAGGAGTCCAGCGAGCGCACGTTCGAGCTCCGTGCGTGCTCCACCGCTCGCGGCTTCGAGCGCCTCGCGCAGAGCTTCTTCATGCGAAGGAAGTCCAGCGCGGGCGAGTGCGAGGGCGCGAAGGGTGCGCGCGTCGGATTGACCTGTCCACGTCGAGGCCACGAGTGGCGTGAGATACTCGAGCGCAAGGTGCGTATCGGTGTCGAGCGAGAGCCGCGCGGCCGACAATCGCGCCCATCGAAAGAGCCCATGTGTGTCGGGTATTTCTGTGAAAAGCTGGATCGCGCGTGCGAGGTTTCGTTGTCGTTCGGCTGCGCGCGCCGCGATCCATAAGAGCTCACCGCGTTCTTCGGGATCCTCAGCTCCGGACAACGCCACGCGTTGTGCCTCGGCGTCATCTCCCGCATCGAATCGAGCGCGGGCTTGCCCCAAGAGCGAATCGGGGGAAGCGAGCACGACTGCCGGATCGAAGGTGCGCGCTGGCTCGACGTCTTGCTCCGCTTGTGATGGCGGAGGGTTCACCTGCGAATGGCAAGTGATCGAGAGCGCAGCGAGTATCCCGAGCAGGTTGCGACGCGTGCCTTGCCCAGCCATGAACGAACTGTATCGGAGGGATGTCTTTCACGCCATTGTCGTCGGAGCTCGGGGATGAGCGCGAGAAGCGCAGACGCAGACGCGCCCTGTCGGAAGAGTATCGAGCAAAAGCTCTCCGGGCGATCGCATCGTCGCGCTCGTGCATCCGCAGCAAGATCCTCCAAAGCCGCCTGCCTTCGTCACATGTTCTCTGGATCGACAACGGATCCTGTCCCCTGCAATTGGGCGAGGTGGTCGAGATCGGCGGCGCGCTGGGCAGCTCTCCGCTCATATGTGTGCTGGTTTTTCCTCGCGATCAGTGAGTGCGGGCTTCCTTGGCGCAGGGTCTTGAAATCGACGTCGGTATTGGCCGCGCTGCGCTCTACATGTTCGCGGTGTTGCTGGTTCGCTTTGAGCGTCCAGGTCGCTTCGGTCGGACTCGTCAGAAACGCGGCGAACGATGTGCAATCGGCGCACTTGCAGCGAGGAGCACCTTCGCGTGCGAGATCTTTTGGTGGCTCGAGCGGCAATGCGATTCGCGCGCGGAGATAGGCGAGCACCGCATCATGAAGGCATCGCGCCCCCTCGAGCGCGGGCGCATCGAATCTCGTTTTCAGATCGATCGCCACCGGAATGAGCACTCGTTCCATCGGATAACGTTTGGGATGTTCGAGCATGTGTGCCGCCGCCCGTTCCACCAAGGTCGCGTCACCGAGACGAGCGATCGTTGTGAGCAGCATGGTTCCGATCGCTCGATCAATCTTCGCCATCTGCCAGCTTGGTTCCGCACTGTCGACAGGCATGCTGGCGATCGCCGCATCAACGATTTGTCGAGACGACACGTCGTTCGCTCCATCCTCGAGAAGTCGCGCGAGGAGCTCGGTACACGCTTCGGCGAATCGATCGAAATGACGCGTGAGGAGGAGCCCGATGTGCGGCGTTAGAATCGTTCGCTCGAACTGCCTCCAACACCCCGCAATTGCAGCATTTTCGGCGCCGTCATAATCAGGTGTGATGACCCGTTCGAACATGCGCACCACGAGCTCTGGCGCGCTGAGTGAGGTGAGGGCTTCGAGCAGCTCGGCCCGCGTTCTTCCGTCATGTCCACACCATGAAGCAAGGAGGTGTCCGGCGAGTGTTCGAGCGTCCTCCTCGGGGAGTTGTTTGAGCATCGGCACGGCGAACTCCGCGCCTGTCTGCGCGGCGATCATGAGACGTCGATTCTTCGGCCAGAGCACGATCGCCGCTCGGCGATACGTCCGCTCGAATGACCCTCCTTCGTTTCCGGTAGCCTCCCTGAAATATTGTTCGTCTGGTACGAGCTCATCGAGCGCATCTCGGGGGAACATCTCGTCTTCATTGAACGGCATCGACCCCCAGTCTGCTTTTTGATCGTCTGGAAGGAGCCAGTGCTCGATCACCTGTTCGTGATCAATCACCTCGATGACTTCGAAATCCTCGTCGGAAGAATGATCCGATTCATCTCGGTGAGACCAATCGGGTGGGAGCCACTCAGCGCTGCCAGACTCACGGATCGAGATCATCGCGAGGTGGATGTCGCATTCGGTGTTTGCGGCTGCTCGTATGAGCACCTGAGCTGCGGCGGCATCGCCGTTCTTCAACCCTCGGAACGACAGTCCAGCCGGCGTATAGTGGTGTTCGAGAATGTGGATCAGCTTCGTTGGAAGTTCGTCAGTCGCAGCCCACGCGCTGAGTGCGCGGCTGATCTCTGCGATGGGGCCTTTGTGTTCGGGGGCAGATAGATTCGCGCCTTGGCTGATGAGGTTGTACACGAGGCATACGCGATAGCCATCGGTGATCGGGCGGATCTCGTGTACACAATCGGCGTAAAACGCAGCGTAGTTGATTCCCGTGACCTCCGTGCGCCCCACATCGAGTGTCACCTCGCGTTCGCCGTGCCGCACGATGAGCTCTCCGCCTCGATGCCGAGACGGAAGACACACGACCAACGTCGCGAACATGCCATCGACCTTCTCGGTGTCGCGATGGGGCGCGAAGAAATCACCACTCTCGTACACGAGCAGTTTGTAAAACTCAGCTCGTACATCGGCGCTGACACCAAGCTGCCGGGCCACATCGCGGACCACCTCCGAGAGCGAATGAGCCCACACGGCGTCGGTGAATCGAATTCGATCGGGATTGATCTGTCCGGCGCGCCGAACGGTCGGATCGACCAGTGTATCCGGCCCGCGACCGTATGGTGCGGCTTCGGAGATGGAGACGAGTTGTTGAGCTTGATAAGGGAGCAGTGGAAACGCGAGCGCACCCACGTCATCGATCTCGATGCCTGGCATCGGACATGTTCGCGCTCCTGATGCGTAGAAATCGCCAGGGCGATCGACCGAAGTGAGCAGTCTCGTCAGCTGGTCGCCGAGGTCTTCGAAGTTCTCTCGTTCCATCCACCACCAATAGCGCACGGTGGTACCAGCGTGACGTCCTATTTGCAGAAACGGCACCGTAAAAACGGATCGTGCGATCATGCTCGTAATCGAAGTCGAACGCGGCGTCTGTCATTTGCGTGACCGGCGGTGCTCTTCGTTTTCTTCTTCCTCTTTCTTCTCCCGGTTCTTTTCTTGCGCCGCAAACCACGAGGAACGATGCCGCTCGACGGCTTTTTTCTCGGCTGCGGCGAGCGTAAACGCGGCGAGCGCCTCCGATTCGAGGGTGCGTGCCTCGCGTTCTTGTGCGCGCGCGCGCTCGAGCCTTCGGGTGAGCTCGAGTTCGTTTCGGCGTCGTCGAGCGAGAAACGATTGCGCTCGAAGCATCTCTTCGACACTTCGACCTTGGCGATCTCGGAGATGCTCTTCGGCACCCACTCGTGCCGTTTCTTTGCGGTGAGTGGTGAGCGCCGACTCGATTGTGCGGCGTTCATGCACGGCGAGTTCGAGGCGATGGCGTGCATTCGCGAGTGCGTTTGCGCGTGATGTTTCCTCTTCCTCTCGGAGGGTATGTGCGAGCTCGAGCGGATAGGGCTTGCGAGACATGGGTCTCAAAGCGCTTCGCGACGACCTGCGAACGACACTTCCACCTGTGCGCTCGAGCTTCCGCTCGGATTGCTCCATGATCCCGAGAGACTCATTTGAGGCAATGCATCCACTTCCAGGTTTCCGTCGGAGTCTCGACATTGGATATCGCCAGAGAGGAGGATTCGGATGCGAGCATCGTCGAGTGAGCCGAACGCCACTCTCGAGATCGAGAGGACGGATTCGATCGCATGCGTGCAACTGGAAAGCACGCATGCGGCGTCGCACTCGGCCGTGATGTCCGGGCGTCCTTCGAGCCAAAGCGCGAACTGATCACAACCGCTCTCGCCCTGCACGAGGTCCACGGCGCTCGTTCCGCCTTGGGCTCGGACCTTCTCGTCCATGATGCGCGCGGCGAAATGTCCGAGAGGCACGAGAAGAGTGAGCTCATCGATCGCCAGCCGATCTTCGCTCGGATGAAAGCTCATCGAGACGGAGGTGCGTGCGCCGACGCCATGTTCGGTGAGATCGATGACGATCGGCTCCGCTGGAGGACCCACGTGGATGGGTCCACGGGTGAATGACGCGAGCGATCCCGTGGGGGCTGCCCGCGCGATGGCGAGAGTGCCGTTGATACGAATCGAGCTCGTGCGCTGCGCCACGTCGTCGATCAACGCGTGCACCGCAACGGAGGGCGTTCGACCGAGGCCATCGAGGTGCGTCGAAAGCGAAGAGCGCAGCTCGTTGCGTTCGGCCATGAGCATATCGGCAAGCTCCGTGGCGTGACGGGCGCGGAGCTCGGTATCGAGCCCATCGAGCATCAATTCGGCATCGCCCCCGATCGCCGAGATCGACATGTCGACGGCATCCGCGACAGATGCGAGGAGAGGCTCGGGGGACGAGTCGGCTGTGAATTCCATGGACGTCGAGTACTCACCCTCCACCTCGAGAGGGCGTGGGACGAGAACGATCGTTTCTTGAAGGGTGCGATCCGCTCGGACGCGCACTTCTTCGATGCAGCCCTCGGAGACAACGGTGCCGCGGTCGTTTTCGGCCCGAGCCACGATCGTGAAGAGTTGGCCCGCGGGCAACGCCGTGAAGTCGGCCACGAGATTTTCCTCGGTGGTCCGGATGCGATCCGCCTCCGTTCGAGTGAGTGCATCACTGCATGGCAGTTCTGCCCCTTGATGAAGGAGAACGAGACGTCGAGTGCTCGGACGAATGAGGTCTTCTTCGAGCTGAATCGAGAGCCCCCCAAACCCTTCTGCGCCCACGGCCACGTCGATGTAGGCCGGGACTGCGTCGGGGGCCGTGATCCGAATCCGGAATGTGGCGGGGAGGCTGCCCGCGATGATTGTGCCGGACGCTTCGCCGTTGGCGTTCGTGTGGGAAGCGAGCGAGAGGAGCGACGAATCTCGAGGCATTCCTTCGAGTGCGAAGTTGACGTCGCGCATGGGAACGAGCATCCCCGAGGAATTCGTCCAGCGTACGGTGAATGACGCGAGCTGTTGGGGAGCGAGCAGGAGGGAGCGTTCGCTGGTGATCGAGAGCTCACCGAGGGCCGTCGATGCGTCCACCGTGGGACCGCCATCGAATCCTGGTGGATGGTGCCCGTCACACGCACTCAGCCACACGGCGGCCAACAGCGCCGCGATACTTCGTCTCGAGCCAAGCAACATAAGTACAGCAATCATATAAGTTCTTGGTCCTCTTCGACCAGCCCTCGTCGACATGGCTCTCGGTGCTTTCGCGTGTTAAAGGTCGCGCGAACGACCCGGAGCGCATGAACTACGCTTTTCAGATTGGTCTCCGCTACCTGCGGTCGAAAAAGACGAAGACGGTTTCGGTCATTACGTTCATCGCGGTGTTTGGCGTCATGCTCGGTGTGGCGTCACTTCTCGCGGTGATGTCGATCACGAGCGGCTTCCAGGTCGAGTTCCGCGACAAGGTGCTCGGGGTCAATGCGCACGTCCTCGTGATGAAATACGGCCTCGATTTCGAGGAATATGAGGACGTGATGGCCCGGGCGCTCGAGATGCCCGAGGTTGAAGGCGCGGCTCCGTTCGTGATCAACGAAATGATGCTGGCCAAGGGCGATCGGATTTCAGGGGTGCTCGTCAAAGGGGTTGATCCGGTGGCGATGCCGACGGTGTTGGACCTGCCGAGCCAATTGGTCGCCGGAAGCCTAGATGGATTGCGTGTCCATGGCGCGCATCCGCCAAGGCGACCGGATGAAGGAGTGGCAGAGCGCGCTGCGGGGCTCGATTTGGACGAGTTCTTGCGGCGTTTGGGAGAGGGAGAGAGCACGGAAGCCGAAGCGGATGCGGAAGCCGAAGCGGATGCGGAAGCCGAAGCGGATGCGGAAGCCGAAGCGGATGCGGAAGCCGAAGCAGATGAACTGCCTTCGGTTCGAGTGCCAACCCCTGAAGAGGCCGAGAGGGCGTTGGGAGAGCGAGGCGACGAGGGGGGACGGGAAGGGCCTGTGACGGACACGCTCTTTGCCGAGGGCGATGCGGGCGCGACGCCGACCTTCGAATTGCCAGGCATCGTGGTGGGCCGGACGTTGGCGAGTACACTCGGGCTCGAAGTAGGAGATCGCGTCAGCGTCATCAGTCCGCTTTCCGGGCTCGACACGTCGATGTTTCATGCTGAAGCGCGCACTCCGCGATCACGCGAGTTCCGCGTGATCGGGATCTTCGAGGCGGGTTTTCAGGAGTACAACACGCGGCTCGTTTATACGGACCTCTACGAGGCGCAAGCATTTTTCGATCATGGCGACAGCGTGACGGGGGTGGAGCTGCGCCTCTCTGATATCGGCGCAGCGCCGATGGTCTCACGCAGGCTCGAGCGAACGCTCGGTGGGGGCCCCTATCACACGCTCGATTGGCAGGAGCTCAATCATAACTTGTTCACGGCGCTCGAGATTCAGAAGGCGATGCTCAGCCTTGTGATCGCGACCATCATTTTCGTCGCTGCGTTCAACGTCATCGCGACGTTGATCATGATCGTGCTCGAGAAGAAGCGAGAGATTGCGATTTTGAAAGCGATGGGCGCTCATGATTCGCATGTCTTGTTTGTGTTTTTGCTGCAAGGGCTCTTGATCGGCCTCGTCGGCACGGCGCTCGGGCTGGCCGTGGGGGGAGGGTTCTGTCTGTGGCTCGAGGCCTATCAGTTCCCGCTCGATCCGCACGTGTACCTGATTGATCACGTTCCGATTCGGACGAGCATGGCTGAGTTCGCGTGGACGGCGGCCATCGCGCTCGCGATTTGTCTCGTGGCGACGATCGCGCCGAGCTGGTGGGCCGCGCGTCTGCTTCCAGCGGATGGGGTGAGGTACGAGTAGGAATCAGAAACGTTCCCGACCTCTTCATGTCGTCCCGCAGTGTCTCCGTTCGAGTGACCACGCAGTGAGCGTCGGTCCAATCGCGGGCGCGCCACAGAATTTCGTCAACGCAATCGGCGCGAGCCTCGCGGTTCCGCTCCTTCGGACCGCGTAGCTGGCGAACGACATTCGCTGTGGATCAGTCGGGAAGTGCGAATGACCGGCGGTCTCTCGCCGCACGAACGAGTCGCCTGCGCTGGGCTCCAGGAGGCGGGGATTCTTCTTCCGGCCAGTCCTCGAAGCGCGTCGCAAACTCTGTCCCAGGCTCGAGCCTGCTCGCACCCGCGGTGAGTTGCCCCTGCATGTCCATGTAGACCGCGGCATTCGTGAGGACGACATTGCTCGCCTCGGGCCGGCCGCCTGCAATCAGTGGCACAGCGAAGCCAAATACCTGACCCGGAGCAGGATTCGCGGGACCACGCTCCACGCCGGCGTGGCTCGCACCGATGATCACTCCGGTCGATTGGATCTCGATCAGAAGATCGGAACGCAAGAGTGCTGGAGCAAACCCGACCTCGTCGTTCAGCCTTCGGCTGAAGTGCTCGTTGGAATCGGCGACCGGTTCCAGTACGCCAAAGCTTGTATCGAGAAAATAGATACGGTTGTCGCGGTCGATAAGGAACACGTCTCCCATCAATGTCATCGCGGTGGGGCGAAGCTCACGGATCGGTAGCCACTGCCATTGCTCCAACATCCCCGCCAGCGAGTTGGCCGGAACAGGAGCGAGAAAGTCCTCGAAGCTCAGCGTGGGCGGCTGGTCTCCGCGGGAATCGCTCACTCGTTCGCCATTGTCTCGAGGTTGAGCGGCAGCGTTCTCCGTTGGCGTGCTGGCGCGAGGTCCGCACGCAGCGACAACAACCAGCGTCAGGACGAAAACCGCCCCGATTCCCGCAATCCACCACATGTTCATGGCCGCCGAGCCTATCCGTGATCGACCTGGAGGCAACCGGTCCCGTGCTCTTTCGGCACGCGCTCGATACCACGCCGAGAACCAGACGATAGAGCTGACGGTCCGCCGTCGAGGCGTGGGCGTGCTTCGGTTGGTCACTTCGGTGTGCGGCCATCGTGCTGACGGACGCGAAACGGCCGGTTGAGCTTTCGCTCAAACCGGCCGTTTTCGTTAGGCATTTTAGAGCGGGACATGGGATTCGAACCCACGACTTCAACCTTGGCAAGGTTGCACTCTACCACTGAGTTAGTCCCGCGGAGAGGGCCTCTGTAGCTCGCTATATCGGAGGTGTCAAGCGTTCTCATGCGAGACCCTCGCTGGCTGTGTTCTGTGAGATAGGGTCGTTTCGTGGACAGCCGTGCATGCTGGTTTTGAGATTGAACGGGACGACCCGTGGTGCGATCCGATGCCCGCATTCGAGCACGGCTACTTCGAACGCGCCGTCCTCGCGCTTCGCGAAGGAGGCCATCCCATGCCGAGAGAAAGGAGCCGATTGAACGAGACATGGCACCGCTGAGGAATCGCTGGCCTCGCGCAGGTAGGCTGCGCTTTTTACCTTCGTTCAGACAAACGAATGCCCTTCATTCCGCGCTCGAGCGTGACTCGTTCGATGCGCCCTGCGCCGAACGACTCCTTGAGAGAATCAATGGCGAGGGATGGATTCGTATCACCGCATGTGAACGCGTCGATCGCGGCGTAGGCGTGCTCGGGCCATGTGTGGACCGAAAGATGAGACTCTTTCAAAAGAGCGACGCCCGTCGTTCCATGCGGCGCAAAGGGATGCACGAGCACGCCGACGACTTCGGCTCCAGCACGAGCCGCGGCTTCGCGCAGCGCACGTTCGAGCCATTGCGGGTCGTCGAGGCGCTCGATGTCGCACTCGTAAAGCTCGGCGATGATATGAGAGCCGTTCATGAAGACATCCCTTGATGAGCAAGAATAGGGTTTTTCCGAAGACGCCAAATGAAGCCATCGAGCACGTAGTGTACGGCTTGCGGTAAGGCGAGGAGAGGAACGAGCCACGCGAGCGCCATGTCACCGAGCTCGGTGCCCACTCCGAATAGGCCCGGGCGATCGTGCCATACGAATCGATCCCAAATGGCTTCTTCGAGGAGTGCCAAAGAGAGGATGAGTACGATGAAACCAAGGGCTCCCCTTTGAAGCACTCTCTGCATCAAAGAGCCCGCATCGGGCGTGTTCGCGCGCGCCCTTCCATAACGATAGGTCAGAACCATGTAGGGAATGCCGTGAATCAATATGTTCGTGACGGTGAACGAGAAATCACCATCGAGCGCGATGATCCCGAGATACCAACATGCCCAAGTCGTGAGCACGATGAGCGTTTTGCCATATTGAGGAGTGTGGAGAACGACCCAGAGCCACGTCTGACGGATCACGAACACCGCGAGTACGAGCCAGTAGAGTGGAAAGAGCGCGTCGATGAGTGGGGCGCCGCGTGCAGAGATGAAGTCTCCGGGCACGAACCAAGAGAACTGGCGTGGGTGCGTGTGCCAATAGACGAGCGGAAAGAGCGTCGCGACGTAGATCGCAGTCCGATCGAGGATGATGTCGAAACGCGAGATTTGCGCCGTTCGCCGTTGATGAAGGACGACCCAGCCGTATTGCTGTCTGACGAAGTGGAATGCGGCGACATAGGCGAAGACGCGCCAGAATACGAGCGGAGAAACGAGATGAAGGAGGACCGCTGAGAGATAAATGAAGAGAGGCAATCCGACATAGAGGAGCGGTCTCGAGCGGAGCTCTTCGCGATCGAAATACACGCGGAAGAGAGTGCTCCATACATGGGCGACATCGACTCCTACGATGAAGAGCAAAAAAGCCCATGGGGGAGTGTCGGAGAATGGCAGCAGCGTGAGCGCGAGCGAGAGGAGCGCCGGAAGAACGAATGCGCAGAAGTCGGTGTGCGGATCGAAGAGCCAAGGGGAAGCCCCGAATATCTTCGGTTCACTCACGTGCCCGTCTCCCCTCGGAGGGTGCGAATCGCGTGCTCCGCCGCGCTCACACCTCGATCGAAGGCTTCCTCGAAGAGCGGCAATCCGGATGAATCGGAGTGCGCAAATGCGATGCGTCCGAGTGGCGATGCTGCGCGGGTGCGGGCCTCGCCGAAGATGAAGCCAGGGGTGGGGCGGATCATGGCGTGGCCCCACAGCGCGACGTCGATTCGGGTCACGAGCGCATCGATGTCGCGATGGGCGCGACGCAGATCATCGAGGACGAAGCGCTGCCATTCGGAGAGCGAAGTCGAGAGCATCTGCTGGCGTGCGTCTCGCGTGGGCCCTCGATTCAATGGGAGGTAATAGGTCAATACGGTCGGGCCATGAACACGCCCACGCTGATGGGTGGCCGTGATGTAGCCAAGAGAGGGGCTGTCATAAAGAACGTTGTCCCAAGCGAGCGGCGCGCCGCGATCGACGGGACGAGCGCGCAGGCTCAGGTTCGCGACCACCCAGGGGCTATATTCGAACGTATTCGCATCATCGAGACGAGAATCGTCGATGTCACGAATGAGCCGCGCAGCGATGAATTTCGGTACGGCAAGAATGACGGATGAAGCGGCGATGATCTCGGGTGTACGGCTCGCGCCACGCAGACATCGAACCTCGACTCGGTCGCCTGCGTTGCTCATTCCGAGGACGATGGCGTGGGTCAAGAGGCGCTCACGCCCGAGATGTCTTTCGAAGTGTTCGACGATGGCGCCGTTGCCATTCGGCCACGTCATGAACTCGGCGGGTTCGACACCAGGCGATTCGATACGTGCGGCATGGTAGAAAAGCATGGCCCACGCGCTCGTCTCTTCGAGACCGGCCCCATAATCATCTCGGCATCCATACTCGAGAACCCAACGGAGGCGCTCCGAGTGAAAGCCTTCGCGTTCGAGCCATGAGCGTGCAGAGATGCGATCGAGCGCAACGAACTCGGCGTCGGTGGAACATGCCGAAAATGGCAGAGTGAATGCACGTCGACCCATCGCATCGCGCATCGCCACGAACTCCTCGATGCGAGAACGGAAGCGCCGCACGGAAGCCAAGTCTTCGGGGCTCGCTCCGGCGTGCGGATAGAGACCCGGATACCAAAATCCGCGATGAAAAAGGCGCTCATCTGGAGCGCGAACCAAGATTTCTTCGTTCGCGATGGGCTTGCCCGTGCGGTCGATCGTGAGGGCACCCATGTCGCGAAAGAACTCCACGAGCGCGGTGTTTTCGCGGTTGGGAACGGGCACGTAATGCGCGCCCCAGGGATACGCCGTGATCGCATTTCGGTCGGAGGAGGAGGTGCCTCCGATCGAATCTTCGAGCTCGAGCACTTCGAAGTTCGTGATGCCACGACGTTGGAGATGAAAGCCGGCGGAGAGTCCCGAGGGGCCTCCACCCACGATCACGACGTCCGTTTCGCGTCTCGGGGCACCGCGAAAAGCATCCGCGGAAACAGGTCCTCGCAGAAGATGTCCGCGCTCGGGTGAGGCCCCTCGCAGCTCGCCATCGATCGAACGGGGCGATGGCGATGCGTCGCATGCAAGGCAGAACGGACCGACCGTGACTGCGCCCAGCCATGCAAGCCACTCGCGACGGCCAATATCATTGTCGCCCATTCGGCGCCTCTACTCGTAACGAGACCATTCCGCGTCGTAATAACGCACGAGCAACTGGTCATTGAGTCGATTGACTTCGGCATCGACCTCCGACATGTCCTCGGAGAACGAAAACATCGCAGAGAGCGTCTCGGGATTGAGGAAGCGCAAACCGCTGACCCGCAGTGTCGAAGGAGGCGCAAAGGATTCGGCCCGCGCGAGCGCATAACCCCACTCGCCGAACGAAGGCACGAGCGCGTGATAAGGAGCCACCTGAAGCCCCGCGGCGCGCATGCTCCTCACGATGCACCAATAGCTATAACGGGCCATGAGTGGCGATGTGCTCTGCACCACCATCGCGCCCTGGGGGGCGAGCGCGCGGGATGCGAGCGAATAAAAACGAGCGGTGTAAAGTCGTCCGAGAGAGTAGGAGTTGGGATCCGGAAAATCGATGATCATGATATCGAAGGGCGCACCGCGATATTCATCGATCCAGACCATGGCGTCGTCGTTGACGATTTCGACGCGTGGGTCGTGGAGCGAATGTCCATTGAGTTGACTCAATATCAGTGATTCTCGTGCGAGCTTGGTCATCATCGGGTCGAGATCGACCAAGGTGACGTGCTCGACCTCGGGATAACGCAAGATTTCACGGACGGCGAGCCCATCGCCGCCCCCCAGAACGAGCACGCGGCGGTGTTCGTTGGCCACCGAAAACGCAGGGTGAACCAGCGCTTCGTGATAGCGGTGTTCGTCGGCGGAGCTGAACTGGAGGTGTCCGTTCAAATAGAGCGGCACCGTGCCTCGACCTTCGGAGAGCACGATGCGTTGATAGGGACTCTGACGGGCGAGCAGAACGCGACCTCCATAGAGATCTTGTTCTCCCCACAATTCGATTTGTGGTGAATAGACGAACGCGGCGACGAGCCCCATCGTGATGAATGCGCCCGTCACGCGCAGGCGGATCCGTGCGAATCGGCTGAGCAGATCGGTGAGCACATACGTGCTCAAGATCGCGACACTCGCATTCAAGAGGCCAAAGAGGAGCGACGTCCGGATCATGCCGAGGGTCGGCAGGAGCACGAGCGCGAACAGGAGAGAGCCAATGAGTGCGCCCAGATAATCGACGCTCAAGACTTTGGCGACGAGATCTCGGATGTCGTCTGACTCCTTCAAAATGCGCATCAAGAGCGGGATTTCGAGGCCCACGAGCGCGCCGATCGTGCCGAGCAGCCCATAAAGAGCGACGCGATAAAGACCGTCGTCTGCGTTTGCGATCCACAGAATCGGTGCTTCGAAGCCGCCCACCAACGCCGTGGCGAGCTCGATTTCGACGAAACGTTCGCCGAGGCGTGTGTCGATGAACTTCGACACGTAGGCGCCGATGCCCATCGCAAAGAGATAGACGCCAATCGTGATCGAGAACTGCGTGACCGAATCGCCCAAGCGACTCGAGGCGAGCGCGCCCGCGAGGAGCTCGTAGACGAGCCCAGCCGTCGAAATGACGAGCACCGTCAAGAGGAGCAAAGGCGCGCGCAACCGAGCCATGGCCTATCCTTGAATCGCGGCAGAGATGATGATCGCCGTTCCGATGAAGATCGAGCCGAGGAGAACGCCGAGCGCGACGTTTTGATCTTCTTCGATCTCTTTACGAATCGAGAACGGCACGATTTTGTTGATGAGCCAAAATACGACCGCAAAGGTGACGACGCCCAGTCCTGAAAAAAGCACGGATTGGACGAGATGGTGGAGCACGAGATCCCAGTTCATCACTTGCCTCCGAAGACCCCGCCACCCCAGAAGGCGGGACTCGATCGATAGCCACCCGAATGTGCACGCACCTCAGGTGGGAGAAGTCGCCTGTCTTCACTCGTAAAGAAAATCGTGTTCGTCGAGATGAGCCAGCCGTAGAAGCCGAGGAGCATCACCGAGAGCGCGATTTGCCCGATGTCGAAGACACCCAGTTTCGTGAATCGTTTAGACATTTGAGTTTTCGGCGCGCTGTTTTTCGAAGGAGCGCCACCTCGCAACGGTGATACCGAAGGGGATGAACAAACCGAAGAAGGTCACGAGAAATGATTCGTATCCGCGTCTGCCTGTCGTGATGATGACTTGTGCTGACGGGGGGCTTACCGGGACAGTGTGGAGCGCGCGATTGGCAGACTCGTAGCTCGGCTCGAATCGCATCGTATACCGACCTGGCGCAACACCCCCCAAAAAGGCCAATCCTTTTCGATTTCCTTCACTCCAAGACTCGCCACCATCCACCCCGTGGAAATATTCGGCATCGACCGAAAACTCGCGTACTTCGCCAGTCCCTTCGTGGATGAGCGCGCATTCGACACCGACCCACCCGTTGTCGACTGTCGTCTCGAGATCGACCGCGATCGTCGTGGAGCTCGAGATGTCGAAGGTCGGGGAATACGTGGCGTGATCTCCGAGTGGTGGTGGATTCACGGCGGGTGTGGCGGTCACCACAGGAATCGAGATGGGCATGGAAAAAAGGACTTGCGTGCGAGGGGAAAGCCCAAATGAGAGGATGACGAGCACCGCCACGGCGAACAACGAGATCGCGAGTGAGCGCCATGGGCGGTGTGGACATGGTTGTGCGGGGGCAACACCGACATGAATCGGTGGGGAGCCGGAGAGCCCGAGTGACTTCCAGAGCTCGTGGCTCGGGAGATAGCGACCATAGGACCACACGACTTCGTCTCGCGATCGCTCTTCGCTCAAGATATGGGGTGGAGCGATGAAATCTCGCGTGGTGGCTTGTTCTCCGACTTCGACTTTCCAATAAAACTCGCCGACGACCGATTCGACATTGGCGACGACGGAGGAGAAGAGACGATATGTGCCTTCGTTGAGTCGAGATTGTGCGTCGGCGGCGCTGGTGGCGCGCACGTGAGTGAAATGTCCTGAATCTTCGACGAGGAATGAATAACCGCGAGGTCCATGGAGCAAATACTCGCTCCAACGGTAGGTGCTGCCGTCCACGACGCAAAAGCGCACCATATAACCGATGACGACGATGGGTTCCCCATCGAGCTCGCCCGTCGTGCCGAGAGGAATCTCGGGCGCCTGGCGCGCTCGTTCCATGCGCTGCCGGACATGCCGCAGCTCGTCTTCGTCGAC
>CAYZTA010000016.1:22871-98002 GCA_964481145.1 uncultured Sandaracinus sp. | reverse complement strand
CATCCCTCTTTTCGCAGGATCGGAGCTCAGACACCGATTTCTTTACACCACCCGTTGCTCCGATCGAGCCTGTTGACGACTTTTCGTCCGCGCTGGTTCCAGTGTTGAAACTACGGTTGCGAACGCGACGGATGGATCGCTGGGGCGAGCAATTCGAGCACACATCTCTCATCACTCTGTGGTGAACGAGCTCCTACCAGCGGGGAGGGCTCGCGGCGATGACGACGAGCTGGGCGCCGGCGGCGATGCGCGTTTCAGCTGGTGGATTGACCTCGAGGCGTGCGTCGGGACCGATTTCGGCGGCGACGAGGATGGCAGCATGATCTCGAGCCAAGAGGGTGTGGAGCTCGCTCACGGTGCGCGCGTCGAGCGCCGCAGGAAGTGGAACTTTCAAGAACGTGTTGCCTTCGCGGGCGCTCAGCACATCGTCGAGCACGGTGACGAGTCCGAGGGTGCGGCTCGCAGAGCCCAAGATGAAGCCTGCGTACTCGCGGGTGACGACGATCTCTTCGACACCGGCCATTCGCAAGAGTGACTCGTTCTGACGATCGTTGAGCTGCGCACAAGTGAAGATGCCGCGCGCGAGCCGCTCGATGGTGAGGCCCGCGAGCACGGTGCGCGCGTCGCGATCTTGATCGGACCGAGACGCCACGGTCTGATCGGAGAGCAAGATCGCCACGCTCGCCCGACGGATCGCCGCGCGCTCGAGCACCTCGATGCGCGTGTAGTCGCCGCTGACGTGATAGAGGAGCTCTCGCCGCACACGAGATGTGCTGATCTCGACCGGCAAATCGCTCGCCTCGGTGATGATCACGACCGGTCGCGGCTCCGCGTGAGGATCGAAGAAGAGCTCTTCGAGCAACGTGGATCCAGAGGAGTTCCATCCACATACGAGCACGTGTCCGTTGAGCTCATCGATATCCATCTCAGGCATCCCCATTCGTTTCGAGACGCGCGCGACCATGCCCGCCGAGACCGTGCCGACGAACACGCCGAACACCGTCAGGCCGCCGAGCATCAACGCCATCGTCGCGACGCGTCCGATGTCGCTCACAGGCTCGCCACCGATCGGTTCGCCGCCGATCAAACTGAGCACACTGAACCAGAGGCTGTCCCGGAACCGCGCGAAGCTCGGGTTGGTCGCGTGCTCTGCGAAGTAGAGCGTCACCGCGGCCGCGAGCACGAGGATCGACGAGAGCGTGCCGAGCAGCGTGAGCTCGGGCATGGCTCCACGCACGAGCCCCTGAAAGATCGAGAGCCGCCGGTTGAGCAGCACCCCCGCGCGGAAGAGGCGCATCAACATCAGCACGCGGAAGAGGCGCAGCGGCCGCACGAGCGGGAGCACCGAGAGGATGTCGAGCCAGTAGCGACGCAAGAAGCGAGTCTTCTTCGGTGCAATCCAAAAGCGCGCAGAGAGCTCGAGGACGAAGATGCCCGTGATGATGTCGCCCGTCACGACGAGCACACGGACGACACTCGGATCCTCGTCGAAGATGGCCTCGGCCACGAGGAGCGCGACGGACGTGAGGATGAGCGCCACCAACGCCAGCTCGGTCGTCGGCTGGTGCAATGTCCGATCGAGCGTCGCGCGCAGCGCAGCTGTCGTGCTCGGAGGTGCGGATGCGGATGCGTCGTCTTGGTTTGTCACCCGAAGCGACCGAGGCGGGTGGTGACCAATGTGAGACCGAAGGAAGGCGCCGTGGGGCCCGCATGTTCGCGACGCCCCTGCGGACTGAGCAAGGTCTGAACATCCTGTGTGTCGAGGGTTCCGCGTCCTACTGCGATCAGGGTCCCTACGATGATGCGGACCATGTTCTTCATGAACGCGTTGCCGTCGACTTCGAATGCCAAGAGACGCGGTTCACCCGCCCACCCATCTTCGAGCTCGATGCGGGAGAGGGTGCGTACAGTGTTCTCACGATCGTCATCGGCAGCACGAAACGCTTGGAAATCGTGGGTTCCCATCAGTGAGGCAGCGGCCTCACGCATCGCTCCGAGATCGAGCTCACGGCCATCTTTGCGTTGCCCGAGGTACCAACTCGCCTTTCGCAAAAGTGGGTCTCGGATTCGTCCTCGAAGCACCAGATAACGATACGTTTTGCCGATGGTATCGAAGCGTGGGTTGTACCCCACCGCACACGCGACGCTGCTCTTGACGACGACGTCATCAGGAAGCGCCGAGTTCAGTCCATGCAGCCAACCGAGCTCCGGGATCTCGCGCGATGCATCGAAGGCCACCACCTGTCCGAGCGCATGCACACCTGCATCGGTACGAGACGCGGCGCGGAGATCGACGGGCGCACCGTTCATCGTCGCGATCGCATCTTCGACCGTTCCCTGAACCGTGCGTTGCCCCGGCTGTCTCGCCCAACCCGCGAAATCGGCGCCGTCGTATGCAAGCGTCAGTCGTATTCCTTGCATGTGCAATCAGAACGTGAGCCCAAGACCCGCCACCCACGCGAGGCTGGTGCCCATGGGCAGTTGGTTATCGAACCATTGGCCCATGGTCGATCCGAAGAGCTCGAAGAAGAGCTCCGTGTGATTGATGCCCCATTCGTCGTCCAGGCGGCGCGCCGAGCGTGGCTCGAGGAAATCGAGCTCGAGGGCCGCTTGCGCCGCCCAACGAAGCCCGATGCTCCAGCCTTCGGCTTGTGTGCGCCCTCCTGCGCCCGTCTGCCAGTAGCCGAAATCCGGACCGACTTTCGCGCTGAAAATGAATGGAATGTCGAGATAACGGGCCAGTGCATCGATCCGCAACACGGCCAAGAGGTTCATGTTGACCAAGCTGAGGCCCGTGCTGCCCACGTTGCCCGTGCCGCTGACTGCTCGTGCCGGTCCGTCCCACTCGGCCCATCCGAACGACGCGCCGATCGCGAGCGGACCAATATACGGAATACGAAAGAGATGAATGTCGAGCTCGGCACCAATGTAGGGTCCCAGGTCGCCTCCGAAGCTGTTCTGGAAGACAGGGCCGAGATCGGGTCGATACGAGCCCGCACGTAGCTCGACGGTGAATGACTCGGGACTCGGCACGAAGAGCGGATTGACCGCATAGGATGAGCCGACGATGTCACCGTCTTCATGGGCAGCATCCGCATCGTTGGCGCTCGAGATCGATGGGAAGGCGAGCACCACGGTGAGCACGCCGATGATTTTTCGAAGGCTCATTGCGCCCTCCCGTTCTTTCGGCGACGCGAGATCATGATGAACATCGCTCCACATACGAGCGCCACTCCGGTGAGCGAGCCTCGTGTGCCAGGCTGCACGGCACAACTGGTTGTTTGGCGACACACTTCCGGACTCATCCCGCCATCGACCCCACCATCGCCCTCACGCGTGGAGCAGTACGCATCCCAGAAACCGCTGACCTCGACGCGCTGAATGCAGACGACGTTGGAGAGCACGCTCTCGTTGCTTGCGCGATCGACGAGCGTGACCGCGACAGCGGCGTAATTACCGATGCTGAGCCCCAGGGCCTCTCCATCGAGCTGCGCGGTTCGAACGGCGCCGAACGTCCGCGGTTCGATGCCCTCGGGAGGAGCGGCACCCGCCGTCAAGACTCCGTCCGCGATGACCTCGCCGTCTTCGTTGCACCCAGCGACGTCCACATAGACCTTCACCGAGTTGGCGTCTGTGGCGCTCGTCGGATTGCTCCACGAGATCTGAATTTGTCGATCGCCAGCTCCCGGTTGGAGATCGGTGGGAGCTTCGGGTGGGGTTGGATCGATGTCGATCCGGAGCGAGCTGAAGCTCGTGACATTCGTCGTGCGGTCTTCGGACGACGGCACGACGAGGAACCAATATTCGAAGCTGTTGGTCGTGTCACAGGAGTTGTCGAACGCGTCGCCTGCGTCGAGAGACACGTCCATCATGGTGCTCGTGATTTGGAAAGAGTCGATGAACGTGCAGTTGGCCACGGTCCCCCCCCGCAGCTCACGGTTTGATGGCGTATTGCACGCACCCGACGTGGGTGCACCTCGCCAGACGCTGATGAACCGCGTCTCCGCCATGCTGTAGGGAAGATTCGTCAACTGAATCGGAATGGAATCATTGTCCTCGCACTCTTGCCGAGAAATGGGCCGACCGTTCGGACCTGCGAGCAAAACCGGTACGTTACGCCCGCCAAATCCTTGGACGTTGATCACGAGTGACGTTTGCGCCGAGGCGGCCTCTGGCATGACGAACGCCACGCACAAGAGCGCTCCGAGGAGCGCGTGGTTCTGGAAACTGAGCGTTGGGTTCTTTCTCATCGAATCCGGAATCCTCTCACGTCGCGCTCTCAGCAAGCGCCGTTCCGAACGAGAACCGCGATTTTCATCGAAATTCACGCCGGTCATCGAAAAGCTCGACTGTCATTCTGGCACAACGGAGCGCGTGGCTCCGTGGTGGGCCGCCATCTCGTCAACTGCTAGAGCAGCAGCGCCTCCGCGATTTGCACCGCATTCGTCGCGGCGCCTTTTCTCAGGTTATCTCCGACGATCCACATTTGGACGCCGCCTGGCTGTCCGATATCGTTTCGAATTCGACCGACCAGCACGTCATCGCTTCCCGAGGCATCGAGCGGCGTCGGATACACGACCCGCGCGACATCGTCCATGACACGCACGCCGGGCGCCTTTTCGAGCCAAGCCCGGACCTCTTGGGCAGAGATGGGCCGTTCACATTCGATGGTGACCGATTCAGCGTGCCCATTGATGACCGGGACCCGCACGGTGGTGGGCGACACGCCGATCTCCGGATCTTCCAGAATCTTGCGGGTTTCGTGGACCATCTTGAGCTCTTCTTCTTGATAGCCCGTCTCCTCGTCGCGTTTCCATTCCATGAGGACGCTCCCCGCGAGCTGCTTCTGGATGGGCCCCTCGGGCATCGGCGCGTCCGCCGCGAACGCACGCGTTTGTGCGAGGAAATGAGCGACGGCATCGTGCCCCGCGCCGCTTATCGCCTGGTACGTCGAGACGACGATCCTGCGAATTCGTCGGGCGCGATGAATGGGCGCGAGCGCCACAACCATTTGAATTGTCGAGCAATTGGGGTTGGCGATGATGCCGCGTGGAGGCCTCCGTGCAGATTCGAGGTTCACCTCCGGCACGCAGAGTGGTACCTGGGGGTCCATGCGCCACGCCGACGAGTTGTCGACGACCAAGGCCCCTCGCGTCGCGGCGATGGGGGCCCAAGTTCGGCTCGGGCCAGAACCGGCTGAAAAAAGCGCGAGATCGACGCCGTCGAAGGCTTCTTCGGAGACGGCCTGCACCGAATGCTCACGGCCCTTCCAGGGAAGGGTCGTACCGGCGCTGCGGGCCGAGGCCAAAAGCACGAGCCGGCCGACCGGGAAGTTCCGTTCTTCCAGCACACGAATCATTTCTCGTCCGACCGCACCCGTGGCGCCGAGCACAGCCACCGTGAGCTCTTTTTTCATCTTCGAACTGGCCACATACCACGAGGGCTCAGAAGCGTCATGAATTGCCATTTCAGTCATTGCATTCGGGACTCCGTGTGTTCACAACCCGAGGTCGCTCGAATGGACAGCGGCGAAGGAGCCATCCGATGAGGCGCTCGATACGCGCTCTGGCATTGCTGATCGTGCTTGCATGTGTGGGTTCCGCGGCGCTTGCGGATGCGCAGCGAAGGCGCTCGCGCGATCGTGATGCAGCACCCGAAGAACCTCCGGAAGCGGCGCTCGTCGATGTCGAAGCGCTCTTACGGGGGGAGGGGCGCGGCATCACGGCAGAAGAGGCGGCCCGTGCGGCGGTGAGGACATCACCCTCGATCGATTCGGCTCGAGCGCAGTTCGAGCAAGCCCAAGCCGGCGCGAACCGTGCCATTGTGGCGTTCTTTCCACGACTGGAAGCCCAAGGCCGTTACACACGGCTTTCACCGATCACTCAGCCGAGCTTGTTTTCGACCGGGGGCATCACCCCCGAACAAGAAGCGGCCGCCCGTGCGCTCATTGGAATGGTCTCCGATCCGGCGGCCCGAACGCTCTTCAACGCAGATCTCGATGGGCAAATCGCGCAGGCTCAGCAGTTCAGTAACTTCACTTTCCCGGTACTGCTCGACAACTGGTCGTTCGGTGCGTCGCTCACCATCCCGGTGACCGACATCTTCCTTCAAGTCTGGCCTGGATACGAAGCGGCCGAAGGCGCGGCGCGCGCGCAGCGACATCAAGTTCGGGCGCGCTCCGCAGAGGTCGCCCAGCAGGCGCGTGAGGCGTTCTATGCCTATGCGCGTGCACGAGGTGCGGTCGCTGTCGCGGAGTCTGCCGTCGCAGCAGCGGAGCTCCAGGGCGAGATGATCGATTCGATGGTTCGCGCAGGGGCCGTGGCGCAGGTCGATGGCGTTCGAGCGCGTGCGCAAATCGCAGGGACACGCGTGGCAGCGATGCGTGCGAACGCCGGCATGCGAATCGCCGAGATGGCGTTGCGGACCCTCATGCATTTGGATGGAGACGAGCCGATTTCGATCGCGGAAGACCTCCTCGAGCCGCTCCCGCCGATCGACGGTGAGCTCGAGAGCTTGGTTCAAAGCGCGCTCGAACGGCGCGCCGAGATGCTTGCGATAAGAGAAGCGATCCGAGCGCGTGGAAGGCAAATCGATGCTGCCGAAGGAAGTCGGTGGCCGCACCTCCTGATCTCCGGCAATTTTGCTTATGCGAACCCCAATCAGCGCATTTTCCCGCTGACTCAGGAGTTCCGTGACACTTGGGACATCAGCGTGATCCTCGCGTGGTCGCCCAACGATTTGTTTACGGGAGAGTTTCAAGCGGCCGAGGCGCGTGCGCAACGAAGCCAGGCCGAGAGCGATCTTCGTACGCTCGAAGATGGAGTTCGTATCCAGGTCACGATGGCATACGAGACGTTGAGGGCTGCGCGCACGGCCATCGATGCGGCAAGGATCGGGGTCGAGGCCGCCGACGAAGCCCTTCGTGTTCGACAAGAGCAATACCGCGCGGGAGCGACCATCGTGACCGAGCTCGTGTTGGCGGTGACGGATCGGGCGCGCGCTCAGCTCGAGTTGATCGCGGCAGCGCTCGACGCGCGCATCGCGTATGCGCAGTTGCAGCGGGCCATCGGTGCTGACACGCCGTACGAACAGGAGCCTTGAGAGGACCGTCATGTCGACTGTGATCGTCGCTGCCGCCGTCGTGAAAAAAGACGGGCGCATCTTGTTGACGCGTCGTTTGGCGGACGTCCATCTCGCGGGCTCGTGGGAGTTTCCGGGCGGTAAAGTGGAAGACGGAGAGGATCCGGAAGCCGCCGTGGTGCGAGAGTGCCGCGAAGAATGCGGGATCGATGTGGAGGTGGGTTCGATCCTCGAGGTCGCATTTCATCGCTACGAACGAAAAGACGTCTTGCTCTTGTTTTACGAATGTCATCTGCCCGGTGCACAGCAGATCTGCAACCTCGGCGTGGCCGAGCACACATGGGTTTTGCCTTCGGAGCTCCGGAACTACGGCTTGCCGCCTCCCGATGAACGCCTCGTCCGAAGGCTCGAGAATGCGAGTTAGTCGGACATCGACTTGACGAGCGCTGTCACGGGCGCTACACGGTCGCCTCGTTTCGGCGCCTGGTCCCTCGTTCGGGGCTTTGCCCGAACTGGTTTGCCCCTTTGATCGGGGATCGTCTAACGGCAGGACAACGGATTCTGGCTCCGTTTATCTAGGTTCGAATCCTAGTCCCCGAATTGGTCTTGGTTTTTGTTCCGTTTGTTCATGGCCCCATCGTCTAGTGGTTAGGACATCGGCCTCTCACGCCGGTAACCGGGGTTCAAGTCCCCGTGGGGTCATTCGGATTTCAGTGAGTTGCTCCCGTATGGAGCTGCTACCACAAGCGTTTTTTGCTCGTGACGTGGATGTCGTGGCCCAGGATCTCCTCGGGAGATACCTTGTGCGCGATCGCGGGTCGTCCACCGAGCTCGTGCTGCGAATCACTGAAGTAGAGGGGTATGGCGGTCCTGAGGACACGGCAGCCCACTCCCGTATGGGGCGCACAGCGCGCAATGCGCCGATGTGGGGCCCGGGTGGACATGCTTACGTCTACCTTTGTTACGGCCTCCATCAGATGCTGAACATCGTGACGAATGGGGAAGGGTGCGCGAAGGCTGTGCTCATTCGTGCGTGTGAGCCCGTTTCGGGCCTCGCGATCTTGAGCGAACGACGTGGCGTGAATTTCGGGCCCGCATTGTTGGCTGGCCCTGGAAAAGTGGGGAAAGCGCTCGCGCTGGATCCCTCATTTTCGGGGACACCTCTCTATTTGCCTGGTGGGCTGGAGGTCCATGCGGGTGAACCGGTGGATTCCGCTGAAATCCTTTGTGGTCCGCGCGTTGGTATCGATTATGCCAGCGCACGAGATCGACACGCGTTGCGGAGGTTCGCAGTTGCGGGTTCTCTGTGGGTGAGCCATAGCCGAGGTCTACGGAAGCCGCGCGCGCGAAGGTGAGCGCGAGGCATGTGAATGGAGCGACAGGACGTGCAGCCCACGACGAGCTCGGTATCGATCACCGACGGAATCCGCGTCACCGTGACCAGCCGGTATTTGGCTGAGCAGTCTGTGCCGCTCGCGCGTAGATATGTGTGGGCGTATACCGTCCGCATCACCAACGAAGGTCGACAGCCGGTCCGTCTCGTCAGTCGCCACTGGATCATCACCGACGCCCGCGGGAAAGTCGAAGAGGTCCAAGGGCCGGGGGTGGTCGGCGAGCAGCCGCGTTTGAATCCCGGGCAATCGTTTCAGTATACGAGTGGCTCGATGCTCGCGACGTCCCGAGGGTCGATGCGAGGCAGCTATCAGATGGTTCGTGATGATGAAACGAGCTTCGACGCAGAGATCGCACCTTTCGCGCTCGAGCTGCCCATCACCATGAACTGAAAAGATTCACTCCACCCGTTCGAGCACCCAATATCCTTCGTCGCTCCGGACAGGCTCCGAAATTTGACGAAGATCGAGGGCGAGCGCCACGTTCACGACCTGCGCGGGGATGCGCGGATCGTTCTGACGAACGATGAGCCCCGAAGCGCCGATGGTGCCGGCGTTATCGCCGTCTCCATAGGCGGCCGCGAGCGCAGAAAAATCATCCGCACGAGCCGTCCGAGCGAGCATTCGTGCCCGCTCTTCGGCCGCTCGTTCGGTGCGTCCCTCGAATGCGACGAAGATCACGCGGACGCGCACTTCGTCGGGGATCATCGGTCGCGGCTCGGCTTCGGCCGTGATGCGGTTTTGCATGGGAACCGGCCGCGCGCCGCCGCATCCGAGCGCGAATGCGATCGTCAGGGCGGCTAGGACGCGTCCCACGTCGCCTTGATCGTCTTGAAGTCGTCGATCGCAGATTCGGTGAGATCGAGAGCCCCCGCTTCGACGAGTTTTTCGTGAACGGCCTTGGGCGTTCGATCCCAGCCCTGGGGGACATCGAGCTTGAGATTGAGCGGCACGCCTTTGAGATGTCCGTTCTCTTCGAGCGCCCAGAGGATCTCGGCCGCGAGGAATTGCCCCGCGAGCGATCGCGTTGCGGGATCGAGATGCGCCGCGAGCGGGAACAGATCGTAGACGGCGACGGTGTTCGAATCGCGCCCGACATGCTCGCGCAGTGCAGCGAACGCCTTTGGAGGAATCGCGAGTTCGACGAGATCCAATCCCGCTATTTTGCGCGCAGAAGTCGCGCTGACCGCGCGCTCCATCGCGTCGCCATGACTCAACGTCAATGCAGCGGGGCGCGCGGTTTGATCCAGGATGGCGGTGACGATGATGAAAGCCTGATCGCTCGACATGGGCGCCGAATGTGCCCTAAAACGAAACGTTCGTCACGTACCTGTCGCGAATTGGTCGACGCGCTCCGTGCATGTGCTAACCACCGCGCGTTCATGGACATCCTGCTCATTCAGGCGTCCGCCTACGAACTCCCGACATCTCGCCGCGTTGGCGTCATCGTTCACGATGGCACCCCCGACATGCGACTGTGGAAGGGGCCCGGCGCGGATCGAGAGCTCACACATGTGTACGGCGCAGATCTTCAGAATGCGCTCGATCGCGAACGCTCGAAGCTTCCTGGCGAAGAGCTCCCGATCGGCGGGCTTCTGCGGCTGCATCCGGGCAAGTTGCATTGCGATTTCCTCGTATGGGTCGCAACGCGAGGCCCCGAGCACGCGGGGAGGCAGGCCCCCGCCCCCGATCGTCCGGTGCTCGAAGCCGCGGTTCGAAGCGTGCTCGAATTCGTCGCTGAGAGGCATGTGATTCGTGTTGCGTTTCCCGCGCTCGGAGGCGGTCCGGATGCGATCGAAGACGCGCAGCGCCTTGCGATCATCGCGCGTGCGGCCAGCCAATGGCACGAGGAGCGCTTCGCGAGCGGTCGCCCGAGTCAGATCGAAGAGATGCTCGTGTGCGATCCTCGCCTCTCGATCGTGACCAGTGCGCGGCGACTCGTGTCATCGCTCGTGAAGGTCCCTGCGCCCGAGCCGCGCCCAGCGAGCGAGAGCTCGGGGCGCAAACCGGCCTCGACACGAAAGAGCGCGGCACCGAGACCTGCTGCCGCAGCACCGCGCAAACCGCGTCTCGATGAAGCGGAACTTGGCCGCGCGAGGGCCACGGCCAAGCCGTGGGATCGTGCCGTGCGTTATTCGACAGGCGACTGGTTCGTGCATTCGAAGTTCGGGTTTGGCTGTGTTCAGGAACTGACCCCCGAGGGCTTCATCGTCGTCTTGTTCGAAGACGGTGAGATGCGGAAGCTGATCCACGCGCGCGCGTGAGAGTTTGGACCGCGCATGCGTCTCGAGATCAATCGACAACACCCCGAGCCCCGAAAGATCGAACGAGCGGTCTCGATCCTTCGTGGCGATGGCGTTCTCGCGTATCCGACCGATACGGTGTACGGCCTTGGTTGCGATATCAAAAGCAAGAAGGCGGTCGAGCGAGTCTACCGCATCAAGCGGATGAAACCGGATCAGCCGCTCGCCTTCATTTGCCCCGATCTGGGCGATCTCGCGAAGTACGCGATCGTCGACGATCGGACGTATCGTTTGATGCGGCGTCTGACCCCCGGCCCTTACTGCTTCATCCTCGAGGCCACGCGCGAAGTTCCGCGCATCCTGCAGATGAAGCGGAAAACCGTTGGGATTCGTGTGCCACACGACGAAGTCGCGCTCGCGTTGGTGCGCGCGCTCGGAAATCCGATCGTCAGCACGACGGCATCGAAAGATGGCGAACCACTCGCCGATCCTGGTGAAATCGACGACGAGTTTTCTGGTCTCGATCTGGTGCTCGATGGCGGTTACGGAGGATTGGTTTCGTCGACCGTGCTCGATTTGACCGGTCGTGACATCGTGATCGTTCGCGAAGGAGCGGGTCCCGTCGACGCTCTTTGAACAGTCAGGGCCACGGTTCGGGAGGAAGCGGTGCGCACCGCATGCCGCTCGTGTGGGCCCAGCCTGGTGGGGAGGTCGCGACACGTGCCCATGGGCTTGGCCCAACGAGCGCGGCGACCGTGGTGGCGTTCGTCAGCGTGGTGACGACGTTCGCCGAGCCGCGTGGTAGGCGGCGCACGTTGAGTGGCGTCCCGGAGGCATCGGCGACGACGCAGCGCGCACGCTGCACCTCGGGGATCGTGCGCTCCATCGCTTGGATCCAGCCCTCCGATGGCGTCTCGATGAGAAAGAACGTCCGCCATCCAGCCTCGACGACGTGGGAAATGAGCCCATTGGCGTTGCCTGTAGAGACACGGCGTGCGCCCTGCGCGAACGCCCACGCCCCGGTGCCGAGCACGACGCGCAGGTCGCGCTCGGGCAGCTCGAAGAGCCGATATGCATCGGGCGCGAGCGGGTCGGCGTAGCCGAGATCATCATCCGACGGCTGGACGGCGCGAACGAGCTCTCCTGGCGCGCGGGGCGCAGTGCCGCGGACGCGCTCGAGGGGGTGCACCACGATCGGCGCGCCGACCACGCCCGCGCTCCCGTCGCAGCGCGCGAGTTCGAGCCCGAGATATGTCGCCACCCCCTGACTCTCGGGATCGTCCTCATATCCAAAGGCGACGCGGATTGTGTGGAGCTCGCGCGCTCGTGTGATCGGGGACGAGCACACGCTGCCATCACTACCGATCACCAGCGCGGTCTCATAAGGGCTCGGAACCTCGGCGAGCAGGCGCGCTCGCAGCTCACCGGCGTGCGCCTCGGCCCGCGCGATCACAGGCCCTTCGGGGAGGGGCTGATCGGCAATACGCAGAAAGAGTGTGAAGCGCTCTGCGGACTCGCCCGGTCCCTCCAAGATGTGGAGGTCTCCCGCGCGTACCGGAGGAGGCTCATGGTCCACGGGCTGACTCGGCGACTCGACGGTGGGGGTGGGTGGCGCAGACGGCTCTGCGAGCACGTTCGGACTCCGAGAGGGAGGTTCGCGCGCGGGTGCTTCCTCACGCCGGCTGCACGCCACGACGACGAGGAGGCAGAGCAGGGCGACGCGCGTGCGCAGACGAGGCATCCCGCGAGGCTATCTCGGTTGCTCTCGCCATGTCGACTGGGCGAGGTGATCGTCCGGCTCACGCCGCGATCGCAGTGACGTCGTGTGTTTCCTCGTGAAGACGCTTACGTGAGAGCGCGGCATGGGGCATCCAATCGCCGCGTTCGAGCCGGATCCAGCAGAGCGCGGCGAGCAAGAGGATCTCGGCGCAAAGGCCGATCCATCCGCCGAGCGCACCGAGGCCGGCTTCGCGTCCAAGCATCCATGCGAGAGGCGGTGTGCAGAGCCAGGCGCACGCGATGCCGAGCATGGCAGGAACACGCACATCGCCCGCGCCACGCAATACACCTCGCGCGACCGCGGCCGCGCCATCGGCAACCTGAAAGATGGCGGCGACGTGAAGCAAACCAAGCGCTGTGAGCGCGAGGGTCGGATCCTCTGTAAAGCACGCGACAATCGGCACACCGAACAGTGTGAAACCGAGGGTGCAGAGGCCGGTGTAGATCACCGCGGCGATGAGGCCAAGGCGTGCAATGCGTTTGACGAGCGAATCTTCATTCGCCCCCACCGCCTGTCCTGCGAGCACAGAGCCCGCTTCCGCGAGCGCAAGCGTAGGTAAAAACGAGAAGTGGATCACCTGAAGCGCGATCTGATGCGCGGCCATCTCAACCTCGCCGAGCAGCGAGACGATGGTGGTGAGCAGCGCGAAGCTTCCCATCTCGAGGAGGAACTGTAAGCCAGTCGGTACGCCGATATCCCAGAGCTCGCGCACGTGGCGGATTCCGGTCTTCCAGATCGGAAAGCCATGGCGTGACTGCGCATGGAACACGACGCCGAGTTCGACGGTGTGTCCGATGACGGTGGCCCACGCGCTGCCTGAAACACCCCAACCAAGGCGCACCACCATGAGCCAGTTGAGCGCGATGTTGACGGCGTTTCCGACGAGCGCCGCGATCATCGGCGAGCGCGTGTCGCCTTCTCCGTAGCGATACTCTCGCAGCGCCACGAAGACGAGCACCATGGGTGCACCAAGCACGCGAATGGCGAGATAGGTTCGCGCGTGTTCGCCGGCAGCCACACTGGCGGCAAGGAACGGCAAGAGCTCTGCGAGGATGCGACCGACGAGCACAGTGCATCCGCCGAGCACGACGGCGATGAGGATCCCAGCGCCAAGATGGGCGCCGAGTTCGTGGCGTTGACCTGCGCCCACCGACTGCGAGACGAGCACCTTGACGCCGCGCAGGAGGCCCATCGAGAAGCAAAGCAACGCAAAGGTGGCCGTGCCTGCGAGGCCGACGCCTGCGAGCGCAGAGGCGCCCAGACGACCCACGAAAAGTGTGTCGACCAAAGTCATGACACCGAACGAGAGCATCGAGATCGCGATGGGCCATGAAAGCCGCGCGAGCTCGCGCATGGGTCTCTCTTTCCAAGGCAAGAGGCGGTGACGATTGGACATGGGGAGCTCCGAACGAATGGAGGGAAGAGGAGGAGACTGAAAAGCAAGAAGACCGCGTTCCTCTCGGAGCCGCGGCCTTCGCTCATTCGGATTTTCGGGTCTCTCTACGAACGAGAGAAAACTCCGTATCCGGGGGCTCGGGCCGCGTTCTGGAGACCGAGGTCACGCGACGGGACTGGCTTGTCGAGGCTCGCCGCGCGCATTTCCGAACGGAACTGGATGCAGGCGAGCAACATCATGATTCGCACACTCTGACCGCGCTCTTTGTCACGGTCAAGCGTGAGATATCTGTCGTAAATATGGAGGTAAGGAGAGGTAGACTCGAACCCTCATGCGCGAAATCATCCTCCACGGTCGTGGCCCGAACACCATGTCGCTTGCGATGCTCGAGTCGCTCGAGCGCGACATCGACGCTGCAAACGAAGAGCCCATCCTACTCACCGGCGAAGGCCGCGCCTTCTCCGCGGGCCTCGACCTCGATGATTTGGCTGCGGCCACACCCGAAACCATCTTCGAAATGCTTCGTCGTCTCGAACGGATCGTTCGGAAACTCTTCCTCCATCCCGCGCCGACTCTCGCGCTCGTGAACGGCCATGCTGTCGCAGGAGGGTGTCTGCTCGTTCAATGCTGTGATCTGCGAATCGCCAAAGACGATCCCACCCTCCGAATCGGAATGACGGGGGTCGCGATTGGGCTCATTTATCCGCCTTTCGTCACAGCTATATTCAGACAAAGGGTTCCTGTCCCGCACGTCGAAACCGTGCTGCTCGGCGCGGAGCGATTCGCGCCTCATGCGGCACTGGCCCTCGGTCTTTTGGATGCGATCACACCGGCCGACTCATGGCGTGAAATCGCACGCAAGAAGTTCGAAGCTCGCATCCAACTTCCCGCGCATGCCTATGCAGCGACGAAGCTCGCGTTGCGCGAACCCACACTCGCCTCGGGCGGTGCGGAAGGAGAACGCTTCGAACGCGATGTGCTTCCGAGTTGGACCCGCACGCTCTTACGCAAGTGAGATCAATAATACTGATCGACTGAGATATAAAATCCGAACGGTGCGCTCCGATCGTTGCATTCGCCTCCCGCCCCGAAAAAGCACGGCGGGGTTTGAACCCATCGGCTGATGGGCACAGCGAAATCAATCGCGACGAGGCCCGGCTGAATGCCTGCGTATTCGTAATGGATTCGCAGCCCAATCCCCGCTTCCGCTGCACCCACCACATCTCGCCCATCGATCGCCGACAAGAGCACGCCGGCTCCAAGCCACCACGCGAACTGCAGCTCGCGCGCCCAAATCGCATGCAGCAGATTCCACGCAAGATCAGTCACGATGCTCACTCGGTGCTCGAGCACCGCATAAAGCGCGCTCGTTCCGAGCAATTCGTCATTCGCAAAACCGCGCAGCCCATAACGGCCTCCCATGGATTGACGATCTGCATCGAGCACCGGTCCCACGGTCACGCCAGCGCTCCCCACGAGCACCAACGCCTGGAGATTGCCAATCTCCCAAGTATGCGATCCGCGCGCCGATGCGCGCACGCTCACGCCCGCGCTGCCATCTTCGCGCACCGTCGTCGTCACTTGGGCTTGAACGGCGAGCGAAAACCCTTCGCGCCAGTCATAGACGTAACCGCGTGTGTCGATCGAAAGAAGCAACTCGAGATCCGTCGCATAGCCCCCGAGCTGACTCGCACCGAAGCCGGGGTGCACGTAATAAAATCCGAGCCCGCCACCCACAGCGATGGAGCGCCTGTTGTTGTGCACTTTGGGGCCCACGCTTTGTAAGTATCGAAAGCGACCGCCGGTGCGCGCTGCTGTCCGCAACGCTCGCAGCGAAAACGTGTGCTCGAGATCGTAACGCCTCCGCAACGCCACTTCGATGAGTCCGGTGACGTTCGCCTCCGAAGCGAGGACATCGAATGCAAATCCTGTGAAAATAGGCGGCCGAAAGGGCTGATCCGTGGCGTCGTCAGCGCGGGGATGTCCCTCGGCGATCACGGCGCTCTGGGGCAATCGTTGCCGAGGATCGATGCGGACACCGCGACGCGCGGCGGGGGTCGTGATCTCCACCACACCTCGTTCGCCCGTTCCGTCCCACACGGCAGAACCGCGCGCGCCACTTTCATCCTCCACCTCGACGACGACCGGTTCGACGCGATGCGCTCCCTCACGGATGACTTCGATCGTGTGTCGATAACCCGTCTCCGCGCGCTCCGAGCGGATGTCTCCGAGGTGGTAGTTCACCTCGAGACGAGGGGATTCGAGCCACATCGGCAAACGCAACACCGAAGCGCGGTTTGCTCTCTCGAGCGCCGAGCGAATCGAACGTCGTCCGTTGGCCACCATCGCGATGAACCGTCCGAACTCGTCCTCCGAAAGGACATCACGAGCGCTCTCGAGCACTCGTTCGGCACGCGCTTGGCCGAGACGCGCGCGGTTCGGGTCGTCTCGATATGGATCATGTCCTGCGCCAGGAAAATACACGTCTTCGAACGCGACCTGAGGCGCGTAGAGCAGCTGATCGATCGCGGGATGAAACGCAAAGGCCGAGAGCAACTGCTCGGGAGTCCTCACCTCCGTCGCGCGTCTTCTCCCATCGAGCTCGAGGAGAACGACACTCCGGAGTTCCTCCGAGAGCCCTCGATCGATGGGCGCATCGAGCCGATCGGCCAAAGGCTGAGACAACCACGCAAACAATGCCCGTCTCAGCGCGCGAAGGTGAAACTCGCGCACCATCTCGATCGGAAATACTTGTCCGAAACGATCCGACACCAGGACGGTCGAAGGTGCCGTGGCGACGAGCTCGGTGCGTGAGGGCACCATCAGCAGGTCGAGCCGAGGAGGAATCGACACGCCGAGCCAACGCGCGGTCTGCACGACGGGTTCGAGCGCTTCACGCAAGAGCGCAATGCGATCGATATGAATGAGATCCGCGACCCCTTCGACCCCCGGCTCCGAACGCGATGGTGCCGTGTAGAGAGGTTCGAACGAAGACCACACGACATCGATCCCCGCGATTCTCCCCTGCCATCGATGAAGCCTCGGGGCGACGGATGCCGGAACGTACGCGGTTCGTCGCGAAACGACATGAGGAGAGCCAACTTGTTCGCCGGAGAGCCAGAGTTCGTTCTCACCGGCATCGAACTCGATACGGTGGGGTACGATCATCCGCCACGCATCACCTTCGATCACCAAGGGATACCAAGGCGCGGCGAGCGACCAGGTATCACCCACACGGCCCATCCGTCCGAAACGCGAAGGCATCTTGATACGGAGCGAGATCCTGACGGACACGGTCCGCGATGGCCCTGGTGCAAGGGGCAGCACGAGATCCGCCCCACTCACTCCGCGCTCGCGCACGCCTCCATCGCTGGATTCCATCTCGTAAGGAACTTCATTCCCATCGACGGTCACCGTCTCGAGCGAAACTTCTCCCAGGTCGATCTCACCTGGATAAAGCCAACGCCATGTGCGCTCACCTCGCACGTGCGGCACAGCGGAGAGCCGATCGGCATAGACCCAGCATCGAAGACTCGATTCGCTCTCCTCCACACGAACTGCGATTTGTTCGTCGACGATGAGCTCCCCTCTTGAAACATCGATTCGCGCACGCACATCGTAACGCTCAGGACTCGCTGCGCGGGCTGGAGCTCCTCCGACAAGTGCACAGGCAAGAACGCATGTCGCCCCGAACAACGACCGCCACGTGCACGAAAGCGCGCGAGATGCGAGTCTCGTCATGCGCTCATGACCCATCTCGATCTCATGTGGCCGGCGATCATTCTCGTCGCCTCGATTGCTTCTGCGATGCTGGTTCGCTTTGCCGTTGCGCATGGCGATCGTCGATGCCGCGCCCGATACAAGCGGGTTCTCGAACGCTTGAGAGCCTCGTTCGAGCACGGGAACGAATGAAATCCGGCGATTTTTTCAGCTCTGCTGCGGGATCTGCTTGACGGTGAGGACCGAGTGGAACCAAGGTTATCAAAGCAGGGCTACGACTTGGTGAGTCTCTCGCGTCACAGTGTTTTTTCGCCGCGTTGTTTCTCACCACGTTGCTTCTCGCAATCGTTTCCCAACCGGGGGGAACCTGTAGCAGGTCACGCGTGGGGAATCCCCTCGCTGTCCGCCCACCCGCCACTCCTCGGAGGTACTGCATGGGACGTTTGATCGGGTACATGGCGAACCGCACGGATCGAATGGCGGACGCGCTCATCGACGAACAATCCGCACTTGGCTCTGCATCCGATATCGAAGCTGATGCGTGGGGTATCGGATTTTATCAGGGTGGGGAAGTGCTTCACAAGAAGCGCCCTCGTTCAGCTTTGGAGCGAGAGCCCCTTGAATGGGCCGACGTCGCAAAGAACGTCCGCTCCGATAGCGCCATCATCCATTTTCGCACGGCCACCGTGGGTGACTATCGCTCGGAAAACACCCACCCGTTTCGCATGCGGCAGTGGCTCTTTGCACACAACGGCACGGTCCAGGGGTTCGATGCGGTGCGGGAATCGTTGCTCGAATCCATGCCCGATTTTCTTCGCCGAAACATTCGCGGCACGACCGATAGCGAACACATATTTCATTCATTTCTCGCGTTTTTGCATGATTCTGGTCAGCTCGACAATCCCGATATCGAATCCAAGGTGGTGCTCGGAGCGATCCGTTCGACCATCGCGCTGGTGGATCGATGGGTTTCGGAGATCGGCGCACCCGAAGCCACGCTCAGTTTCGTGCTGACGAACGGACGACAGATGGTTGCGGCTCGAAGGGGCAGTCCCATGCATTGGACCGAGCGTGAGATTCAAAACGACGCGCGCGGTGCGGCGAGCCTCTTCCGATATACCATGGTGGTCAGCAATGGCCCTGAGGCTCCCCCTGACTGGAATCCGATGAAAAACGGTCAGGCGCTCGTGGTGGGGCGGGATCTTCGCGCCACCTTGGTCACCCTCTGAACGATTCGGCTCGCTGTTCTCTGAACATCGCGTCCAAATCGTGGTAGGCCAGGTTCATGAGCTCCACACCGCGCGTCGCCTTCGTTGGATCGGGCGGCGCAACCAAAGGGATCGCGCACCTGGGCGTGCTGAAGGCGCTCGAAGATATCGGGCTTTCACCCGATGTATTCGTAGGGGCTTCGACAGGCGCCATCGCAGGCGCCTTTTTCGCTCAAGGGTTTACAGCAGACCAGATGGTCGATTGGTTGCGCCCGTTTTGGCATCGAAAAGAAGAGGGCGCCCTCAAAGGACGATATCTGCTCGGCGCGCCCAACCGAGAGCAATGGCGCTCTCCAGGCTGGCTTACGAGCGGTTTTTTTTCGATCGATCGGTTCGAGCGATTTCTCCGTGAGCGACTGCCCGTCAACGATTTCCGCAAGCTCACGCGACCCTTGCTCGTGACCGCAACGGATGTCGACGGCCGGGGGCGAGTCGTGTTTGGTCGTGGCTACAGCGAAGACGTACCGATCAGTCAGGCAGTGGCTGCAAGCTCATGTGTTCCAGTGATTTTTCGCCCGTATCAGATTGGCGACCGATACTACATGGACGGCGAATTGGTGCGAACGCTATCGATCGATCTCGCGGTCGAGGCGGGAGCTGACGTCGTCGTCATCTCGAATGTCTATCGACCGCACGTGACCCGGCCTGGAGAGCGTTCTCTCGTGCACACCTCGATGGGAGGGGTCGTACGGCAAACGGCCAATGTGATCCTCAGTGAGAAGGAGAAGCGCGGGATCGATCTTCTTCACCGTCTCTATCCTCACCTGACGATTTTGAATGTATCTGCGGACCTCGGGCGCTTCTCGTTCTTCAGCCGCCGCCATGCGCGACAGCTTTTGCAGCGTGGGTATCGTGAGGCGCTGAAGGTGCTCGCGACTGCCAAACAGCGCGGTGTTTTCGAGATGCGCTCCGATCTTCGTGCCGTCGGTAAAGCTTGAACGACAGGGTCGACCTCGACAGGATTTACGGAGTCGATTCCAAGACCCACTGCACGTACGCCTCAGCCCCGCCTCGAATCGGCAACGCAAGGATCTCCGGAACTTCGTAGGGGTGGTGCTCTCGAAGATACGAGCTCACGTGCTCGAAGCGCGAGGCTCGTGTCTTGATGAGCAGCTGCGCCTCGTGTTCTTTCTGCACTGCGCCATCCCAGCGATACACCGAAAGCACTCCCGAGATGACATTCACGCAAGCTGCGTGTTGCGCCTCGACGAGCCCATGCGCCAAAGATTCACCGACCTCCAGGCTGGGCACCGTGCAAAGGATCACGATCAGTTCATCCGTGGTGTTCGTCTGAGGATTCATTCTGGACTGCTCTGACCACGCATCGCGCGTCGATTGAGATCGGACAGGTGTCGGCGCACATCGACCGCAAACGCGCTTCTAGGCCATCTTCGGAGATAAGTGCGCATCGCGGCGCGCGCTTCATCGATCTCGCCGAGCGACTCGGCACATTGGGCAAAGAGGAGCAGCCCGTCGTCCTGCAGCTCTCGATCGGCGGTCTGCTCGGCCACATCGGCCGCGAGCTCTTTGGCCAATCGATCTCGCCCCAAATGGCGCAATGATCGCGCCAATTCGAGCTTCACCGCCGGCACATGCGTGCCGTCTTCGTCGAGCCGAATCGCTTCCTGAAAGGCTTCGGCAGCTTCCGCGTAACGCCCGGTGCGAACCAAGTCGAGGCCGTTTTGATACGCCTGAACCGAAAGATCGACTTGAAAGCGATCGATCATGTCTCGAAAAAACGCGGCTTCTGCAGGGGACAGGTGTTCTCGTCGGAGCTCGGGATATTGTTCGACCGCCTCGGCCCGGCGTCGCTCGCGAATCAAGCGATAAAACTGGCCCGCTTGCGTTTCGGCGTGGGCACGCCGTTCCGCCGCCTGACGCTCTTCGTCGATTTCTCGCTGAAGTTCGTCGGCACGCTCCTGCAACTGGTTCGCCCGCGACTCGATCTCCCCGATGCGGGCGGACGTGGCGATGTACAGGCCTGCAAATGAAAGCGCGGCAAAGAGAATATAAGCAATCCAGCTATTCCAGTTGAATCGCCTCTCATATCCCGCTTGACGCTTGGCGATCGATTTGATGTCGGCCGCAAGCGAATTCGTAAGATTGCTCGTCTTGATCACGAGCCCGCGCGATTCGATAATTTCACGCTTGATCTCGCGGATCTCTTCGTCGACGTCAGCCATGGAACCGGCGGGTTAGCTTTTCTCGTTCGCGCTCGCAAGCCAGCCGTTCATACTTGCGCCCAGGAGACAAACCCTTGACGGTCAAAGGCGGTCGGCGTAGAAGCGGCCGACCGCGAGAGAAGGAGGACTCATGCGTCGATTTGCCTATTTCACGGCTTCCATGGCTTTCGTTGTGCTCGCGGCTCTCGTGGCGGGGTGTGGTGGACCCCGTACGTTCATGGTGCGCGGTTCGCAGCGTGATCCGGGGGCCGATGCTCAACTTCAGGTCGAGAGTATCGATGGTGGGAATCATCTCATCACGTTCAGCGGACGAAACATGACCCCTCCCGATCGGCTCGGGGCTGGCTTCAGTCGCTATGTTCTGTGGGTGCGTCAGGGCACGGCTGCCGCTCAGATGGAAGCCAATGTCGCATATGATCCCGAGTCACGTTCGGGACGTGCCACCGCAACCACCCCTCATCAGCGCTTCACCGTGATGGTCACCGCGGAGCGTGCAGCGGAGACTGGGACCCCCAGCGACATGGTCATTTTCACTCAGAACGTCGCACCGTAGTCAGACGGAGAAACCATGTACGATACCTCCGATATCCGAAAAAATCTTAAAGTCATCCTCGATGGGAACCCCTGTGTCGTCGTGGAGTTTCAGTTCGTCAAGCCTGGCAAAGGACAGGCGTTCACTCGAACGAAGCTCCGCAACATGATCACAGGCACGATCTACGAACGCACGTTCAAAAGCGGTGAAAAGCTTGCCAAAGCGGATCTCGAGGTGCGTCAGCAGACGTTCCTCTATCCCGAGGGCGACCGTTACGTCTTCATGGATACGGAGAGCTACGAACAGAGCTATTTGACGGCCGAACAGCTCGGTGAAGGTCGTTTCTACCTGCAAGACAACATGCAGGTCGAAGTGCTGCTCTGGAACGACAAGCCGATCGGCGTGACCCCGCCGACCTTCGTCGAATTGAAGGTGGTTGAAACCGATCCGGGGTTCAAAGGTGATACGAGCACCAATACGCTCAAAGCCGCCAAAATGGAAACGGGCGTGACGGTCCAGGTGCCGCTTTTCGTCAATGAGGGTGACATGCTCAAGATTGATACTCGCACTGGCGAGTATGTCGAGCGCGTTCGTAGGTGATGGATCGGACGAGGATCGTAGAGCTCGATGATGTGACGGCCCTTCAGGTGTTCCTGCGGGGCCGTATCACTTTCGTATCCACGGGTCAGCTTCGAATCGAGGACGAGACTGGCAGCGCGTGGGTCCGACTCGAAGGAAGTGCTCCGCCTCCCGATGGGGCATGGGTGGACATCGAAGCGCACAGGAACGGGCGCGGATGGTGGGCCGCGGGCATCCGCGTCCATTCGACTCCGATCGGGGAACGCTGGCGAGTGCATGGAGAATGGCTTCGCTTTCATGAAGATGAGCGGCGGCGTCTCCACGCGCTCAGGTTCCGTGCGGCAATTTTGCGAGAGATTCGGGCATTCTTCGATTCGCGTGGGTTTCTCGAAGTAGAGACACCCAGCGCCGTCCCCAGCCCTGGACTCGATCTCCACCTCGATGCCTTCGAAGTGCGAGGGAGCCCCGACGCGCGTTGGCTCATCACGAGCCCTGAATATCAAATGAAGCGCCTTCTTTCGGGAGGGTTCGAACGCATCTATCAAATCTGTCGATGTTTTCGTCGGGGCGAACGAGGTCAATATCACGAGCCACAGTTCACGATGCTCGAATGGTATCGAGCCTTCGCTGGTTCGTCGGAGGTGATGCGCGATACAGAAGAGCTGGTGGCCCATCTCGCGAGGACCATCCTCGGCCAAACGAAAGTGCGAGGGCCAAGGGGCGAGATGGATCTGTCGTCCCCGTGGGAACGGTTGACCGTCGAAGATGCCTTCGAGCGATACGCAGGTGTTCGAATGAACGATGTTCTTCCCGACGAGGAGCGCTTTTTCTTGCTGCTCACAGAGCGCATCGAGCCTCGACTTCCCAGCGATCGGCCTGTTTTCCTAACGGAGTGGCCTGCGAGCATGGCGTCTCTCGCTCGTCTGTTGCCCGAGCGCCCAGAGCGCGCGGATCGTTTCGAGGCGTTCGCGGCCGGTGTCGAGCTGTGCAATGGCTTTGGTGAGCTCACCGACCCCATCGAGCAGCGAACACGGCTCGAGCGCGACCGGGCCGAGCGAGCGCGCAGAGGGCTCCCTGTCTATCCTCTAGACGATCGCTTCTTGGCTGCACTCGAAGAAGGCATGCCGCCGAGTGGCGGAAATGCACTCGGGGTCGACCGTTTGGTCATGATGCTTCTCGGTGCATCTCGACTCGATGACGTGATCGCGATTTCAGAATCGCGTCTCGATCGCCAGTGATCGAGGAAGGACCTATCGCGCGACTTGTGGCGAGTGTGGGTTGCGTCACACGATCTCAGGGTGACTGCGCGACTCGACATCCTGCTCTGCGCCTTCGCGTTGACTGCGTGTGGAGGCTCTTTTCACGTGGGCTCGGTCGTGCCAGTTGCGCCGACGTTGCCAGTCCGAGTCTTTCCAGAACTCGCGGTCGTGCATGGCATCGCGCCCGATGATTTCGAAATGGCCGCGGCGCTTGCACGTCATCTCGCTTCGAGCAGCGCAGGTGCGCGCATTGAGCATCTCGATCAAGAGTCCGTCGACCGTCGGAGAGTTCAGGGCCTCTTGGGCCCTGCCAGTGCCATTCTTCGAGTGCAAACGAGGATCATCGAGACGACTCGAACGAGCTTTGCCACCGAGCCGGAGACGGTTTGCATGGGAGCCACTTGCCAAACCCATCGACGCACGACGATGCGGGATATTCCGGTGGTCATCGCAACTCTCGTACTCCATGTGTCCGAGGGACGAAGTGGTCGCGCACTTCAGGAGATGCGTCTCCGCGAGCGAGAGGAAGGAGGCGACGCACTCGCGATGAGATTGCGAGTGCTCGAACGTCTCCGGCGACAAGCCATCGGAAACATTGATATAAGCCAGCGAGAGCTCCGGATCGAACTGCTCGAGTCGTCGGCTCCCGATGTTCGCGCGGCTCTTGTCTTGATTCGTGCAGGAAGGTTCGAAGAGGGTCGAATCACGCTGGAACGAATCGTCAATCGTACGGATTTTCAAAAGAGAACATCGAGAGAGCGCGCCCGCATCCTTTTCGATTTGGGTCAGGCTCGCAGATTGACGATGCGGGATGTTCCAGTTTCGGAGAGGGATGAGGAGCACCTCGACTCCGCCCGTCAATCAATCACCCTCGCGCTCGGCATCTATCCAGAAGCCGTGTTCGCTCGCGCCATCGAACAACTCGAGGAAGAACGTTTGGCGCGGTTCCGCATGCGGGCTCACCACGATGCCATGGCGCACAACTTCACTCTCGATCGGCAGCGCATCGTTCCGATGCCTCCGCCCGGGTATCGCGATGCGAGCGCATTCTTCACGGAGCATCCTCCTTTCGAGCTCAACTCCGACAATCCGTTCCGACTCCTGGCCGAATCAGTCTCCGCGCCCTGAGCTTCCTTTGCATCACGAGGGACGTGGCCAGGATGCCCTGACCGCGATACGAAGGTTCTCGTGAAAGCGTTGCGCTCGGTGCTGCAGACCTTCGGGGTGCTGCTCGGAATCTGGCTTGTTCTTGCTCTGGTTGCATTTCTTCTCGATGAAATGCCGGTTGAGATCGAACATGACCTGCCCCCACAGGCATCGGTCGACGCCGGAGCTCCCATCGAGGATGCAGGCTTGGCTCTCGATGCGGGTTCTCTCGAGCCCGATGCAGGTGATGAGGCTGACATGGTCGTCGATGCAGGCGTTGCGCTGCCGCGCCTTCGTCGCGATCGATGGATCGTGTGCCCAGAGCCAGCCATTGCGCCCTCGCTTACAGGAATCGATCTGATCGGCGACGGACGCACGGAATTGGTCGTGGGATGCGGCGATCATTGGGAAATTTTCTCGATACGGGAGGGCATACCAACACGTGTGGCCCGCGTGGAGACGCCATTGGGGGATGGAGAACCCAATGCAGGGCCTGCGCTCGCCGTCGATTTCGATGGTGACGAACGGCGAGATCTCATTCTCCCATTGGCTCGATATGGAGCAGGGGGCGCCACCCGAGGGGGTGGGCTCTTTGTCGTGCCGAGAGATCGCTTTGGAGGATTCGATCTTCCGAGGGCCTTGGCGCCGATCGCTGCGGTCGCCGTCCAAGCCGGCGCAATCGTCGGTGCTCCTCCGCGAGATGTGGTCGTGATTCATCAAGCCAATCCCTTCGCTCGCCTCCCAAGTGAAGTGTGGGTCTTCTCGGGCGGCAGCTCTCCAGCACGACGCTCCGTGCTGCGTACGGGTGTGGGCGCGGTGGGGCTTGGACTTGGAGACCTGAATCTCGATGGAACACTGGACATCGTCGTTTCGTCGAGCGACGACGCGCGCGTGGACATCTTCATGGGGGATGGATCAGGGGCGTTTCCTCGTCGTCAAACACTTGCGGTCGTCGGTGCCACGAACATCGTCATGGGGGATGTGGATGGCGATGGTTCGAACGATGCCGTGATCGAAGCCAGCGGCATCACGTTGTTGAGTGCACGTCATACGCGAGAGGGGGAGCTCGAGGCCACGCGCATCGAGAGCGCGCCTTCGAGTCTCCGTGGAGTCGCTCTCGCCCAACTCGACGGCGATCCCGAGATGGAAATCATCGGCTGGGACTCACCGCGCCTTTGGGTCTTCGATCGTGTGGGTGACGCATGGGAATCGCGAGTTCGCATCGAGCTCGGTCGGGGAGCGGACGGTACGGCAGACCTCGGAGCTCGGCGCCACCTCGTCACTGACATCGATGGTGATGGCAACGCGGATGTGGTCTTGCTGGGTGTGAGCGCGATCGATGGTCCTCGCATGCTCGAGCTCGTGATCATTCCTGGGATCGAGCGAGGCGTCGTCGATGTCGGCGAACGGCGAGAAATCATGGATGCGCCTTGGGTGTTGCGAGTTCCGCTCCCCGAAGCTCAGGCGCTTTGAAAAACGGAGTTCGGTCCGCGCCAGAGTCGCATGAAGTGCGAGCGCGTGGTGAACGAACACAGGTGTTCGCTGCCCTGCGACGGGGCTACACTTCCATTCGATGTCGGGTTTTTTGCGCCCCTCGATCCTCGGCGCGGTGCTCTCAGTGGCGCTTCATCTGGGCATCGTTCTGCTGCTTCCGCATCTCGGTTCTTCCCGAACGGAGAACACCGCGGAGTCTGCGCAAGACGACATCGAAATCGAAATTCATGGAGGCGCGAAGGGTCACTCGACATCGCACCTTGCGCATCGAAGCGAGGGCGTTCCCGAGTTGCTCCCTGGCGGTGCCGAACCCGATCACAATATCGATGCACGAGATCGCGGGCGAGGCGGTGAACGCAGCGGAGCTTCTTCGATCATCATGCTCGTCCCGCGGGCATCCCCGATCACGCTGAGTGATGCGCCGATGAACGCACTCGGCGTTGGACAAACACAACGGATCGACACCGCACGCGACCGCGCAACCACCGAAGATCGACGCGCAACGCCTCACCCCGCGGATGACGCGTTCCTCGCATCGGGCACTGGGGTCCATCGCGAACGGAGGCCAATCGCCACGGTCGATGCGCGAGCCGGAGCACGAGCTCGGCTCGCTGCGGCCGTTGCGCTCACCCCACACGAAGAAGAGACCTCATCGATCGTGGATTCCACGTCGTCTTTGGGGCGTCGTGACGCTTCGCCCGGTAGAGAGGGACCATCTCGTGAAGGCACCGATCACGAGTCGCCTGGGCGAGGGATCCTCCACGGTCAGGGAGAACGACCTTCCGAGCGCGCGCATGTTGCCTTGGGGCGTCCCACAGTCGATGAAGGTCGGGCTGCGACCCCATCCGAATCGCGTGATGTTCATGTCCGTGATGATGCGAATGCTGAACTCCTCGCAACCCAAATGCGGCAGTCGGTCGTGGAAGCCAGCCCCCGTCGCGGTGAAGACATGGGTCGCGGTCTGGGGGGGATCGACGCGCGAGGAGCGCCTGGAACGGGTCATGATTCTCGAGAGGGTGGACACGCCCGCGCGCTCGGTCCGGGCACCGGTTCATGGGATGCGCTCGACACGAGCGATGGACGATACCGTCGATGGTTCGTGCAAATGCGACGGCGCATCGAAAATGCGCTCATCTTTCCGCGAGAACGCGCGATCGCCATGGATCAAGGCACGAGCGTGTACATCCTCGTCGTGAGGCGTGATGGAACGCTGGCAAGAACGCCACAGCTCATTCGCTCGAGTGGTTTTCGTGATCTCGACGGCGCCGCGCTCTCGGCAATTCGACGAAATGTACCGTTCTCACCCCTTCCCGATGATCTGGTGCCGGGACGAGCGAGCATCGAAGTGCGTCTGCCGATCGAGTTTTCGAATCCGATGGTCCGTTGAGCGAAGCCTCTCAGAAATTGAAGGAATCACGCAGTGCATGTCATGGTGCGCTTCGTGCGAGAAGCGGATCTGCTCGTCGATGAATATCTGACGCATCTCAAGATCGAGCGCGGGCTCGGAGCGGCCACGGTGCAGGCGTATGCGACGGATCTCGCACGTTTTGGCGTTTATCTCGAGGGCGAGCAGACGTCAGTCACCCACGCGGAAGCGCTTCATGTCAGCGGCTTTCTGCATTCGCTTTCGAAAGGTGGGTTATCGGCGCGCTCACAGGCGCGATATCTCTCGTCGCTTCGAGGGCTGTATCGGTGGATGCTCGCGGAGAAGCACGTGACTCGGGATCCGACGGAGCTCGTCGATGGTCCTCGTCTCATGCGCAAGCTCCCGGTCGTGCTGTCGAAATCCGAAGTGCTCGCGCTTCTGAACGCGCCCGATGGCGACCCGAGTCCGCTCGGGATTCGCGACGCGGCCATGCTTCACACGATGTATGCCGCGGGGCTGCGCGTGACCGAGCTCGTTCGGCTCGAGCTCGCCGACGTCAACCTGGAAACAGGGTTCGTGCAGGCCTTCGGAAAGGGGCGCAAACGTCGCATCGTGCCGCTCGGTGTGCCCGCACGGAAGAGAATCGGGCGATGGCTCGATGAGGTGCGCGGTCAATGGGCTGAAACGTCCTCGCGATTCATGTTCGTGACCGAGTTGGGCGAGCCCATGACCCGGCAGAACTTTTACGCCCGGATTCGACATTGGGCGCTCATGGCAGGGATCGGACGCCCCGTGAGCCCGCACAAGTTGCGTCATTCGTTTGCGACGCATCTCTTGTTGGGCGGCGCTGATTTGAGAGCGGTTCAGACCATGCTCGGTCATGCGGATATCACGACGACTCAGGTCTACACACACGTGACCGGCGACCAGCTCACGGCGATGCACCGACGCTATCATCCGCGCGGCGGCGCTTCGTGATGGCGTTCACGAATGGATGAGGTATGGCAGGGTCATCACGAAGGCCCAAACACCACGACGAATCCGTGGTACAAGGCCATCCCGTGCCGGCCGACACCGTACCGGCATCGGGCTTTCACGGACCGCTCGCTCGGGTGAGCGCGTCTTCATCGAATACATCACGAGCATTCAGGAGAAAGCCGCATGACTGCCACGCAAGGCACCGCGATCACGATGTCGAAGACCGGGACTTTGAATGTCCCGAACGATCCGATTATCCCCTTCATCGAGGGGGATGGGACGGGCCGCGATATCTGGCGTGCGAGCGTTCGCGTGCTGGATGCCGCAGTCGAGAAGGCCTACGGCGGCCAGAAGAAGATCGTCTGGCGCGAGGTCTATGCCGGTGAAAAGGCATTTCAGAAGTTCAACAACTGGCTTCCCGACGAGACGATCGCCGATTTCAGGAAGTACCTCGTGGGCATCAAGGGCCCGCTGACCACGCCGATCGGGGGCGGGATTCGCTCTCTGAATGTGGCGCTTCGGCAGCTGCTCGATCTCTATGTCTGCCTTCGTCCGGTGCGGTGGTTCCAAGGGGTGCCTTCGCCGGTGAAGCGTCCGGAAGACGTCGATATGGTGATCTTCCGCGAGAACACCGAAGACATCTACGCCGGCATCGAGTTCGAAGCGGGGACGGCCGAAAACGAGAAGATGCTCGCGCTCCTTCGCGAGAATTTCCCGAAGGCTTATTCAAAGATTCGCTTCCCGGCTTCGAGCGGCATCGGGATCAAGCCGGTGAGCAAAGAAGGCACGGAGCGCCTCGTGCGCGCTGCCATCGAGTTCGCCCTCGAGCACAAGCGCAAGAGCCTCACGCTCGTGCACAAGGGGAACATCATGAAGTTCACGGAAGGCGCGTTCCGGAACTGGGGCTACGCGATGGCCGAAAAAGAATTCGGCGACCGCGTGTACACGTGGGAGCAATGGGAGCGCACCAAAGAAAAGAGCGGCGAGGAAGCCGCGAACGCTGAGCAGAAGGCGGCGCTCGCTGCGGGCAAGCTGCTCATCAAAGATGCGATCGCCGACATCACGCTCCAGCAGGTCTTGACGCGTCCGACCGATTTCGATGTCATCGCGACGTTGAATCTGAACGGCGATTACTTGAGCGACGCGTTGGCGGCTCAGGTCGGCGGGATCGGAATCGCGCCGGGCGGCAACGCGAACTACGTGACGGGTCACGCCATCTTCGAAGCGACCCATGGCACGGCGCCGAAGTACGCCGACAAAGACATGGTGAACCCGTCGAGCGTCATCTTGAGTGGTGAGATGATGTTCCGTCATCTCGGATGGCCCGAAGCGGCTGACTTGATCATTCGGGGCGTCGACGGGGCGATCGGTGCGAAGACCGTGACGTACGATTTCGCGCGCCTCATGGAAGGCGCGACGCAGGTCAAGTGCTCCGAGTTCGGAGACGCGATCATCAAGCACATGAAGTGAACGAAAGAGGAGCGAGCACATGGCCAAGCGCAACAAGATTGCAGTCGTTGGAGCAGGAAATATCGGAGGCGAGCTCGCGATGCTCGCTGCCCGTCGCGAACTCGGCGACGTTGTCCTTCTGGACATTCCCGAGAAAGAGGGCGTCGCCAAAGGCAAGGCTCTCGACATCATGCAGACCGGCGCGCTCGACGGATTCGATGCGAAGGTCAGCGGCACTGGGGATTACAAAGACATCGCAGGTGCCGATGTCGTGATCGTGACGGCAGGTGTGCCCCGCAAGCCGGGGATGAGCCGAGATGATCTCCTCTCGATCAATCTGAAGATCATTCGCAGCGTCGCCGCAGGGATCAAAGAGCACGCGCCGCATGCGTTCGTCGTCGTCATCTCGAACCCGCTCGACGCGATGGTGTACGAGATGAAGAAGGTCACCGGCTTTCCGAAGGAGCGCGTCGTCGGCATGGCCGGCGTGCTCGATTCGGCACGTTTCCAGTGCTTCATCGCGGAAGCTGCGGGGGTTTCCGTCAAGGAGGTCTGCACGCTCGTCCTCGGTGGACACGGTGACACGATGGTGCCGGTGCTCAGCGCATGCACGATCAACGGCATCGCGGTGACTCAGGTCCTGCCGAAGGACAAAATCGACGCGATCATCGAGCGCACGCGCAACGGTGGCGGCGAAATCGTCAAGCTCATGGGCACGAGCGCATTTTATGCCCCCGCCGCTGGGGCGATCGCGATGGCCGAGAGTTATCTGAAAGATCAAAAGCGCTTCATTGCGTGTGCGGCTTATCTCGATGGCGAATACGGCTATAAAGACATCTACATGGGTGTGCCGGTCGTCGTGGGTGGCAAGGGAGTCGAGAAGGTGGTTTCGATCGAGCTCGGGGCCTCCGAAAAGACAATGCTCGACAAGAGCGCCGATGCGGTGAGATCACTCATCGCCGATGCGTCGAAGCTCTGAGTCAGATCGAGTCTGAGAACGGTCGGGCAACGATGTTCGATCGTTTTCAGCTCGTGTGAAACGATTTAGGATCTGCATCAGCAGTCGCCGAGGGCATGGGATGAACATTCACGAATATCAGGGCAAACAGATCTTCGCACGTTATGGAATCCCCATTCCGAAAGGGATTCCCGCGTTCACCGTGCCTGAAGCGGCCGCGGCCGCGAAGCAGCTGATCAGCGAAACCGGCAACGAAGTCGTCGTCGTCAAAGCGCAGATCCACGCGGGTGGTCGTGGAAAGGCAGGCGGCGTCAAGGTCGTCAAAGGAGCTGCAGCCGCTGAAGAAGCCGCCAAAGCGCTTCTTGGCTCGACGCTGGTCACGCCTCAGACGGGCCCCAAGGGCAAAGTCGTCAATCGCGTGTACATCGAGCAAGGGTTACAGATCGCGCGCGAGATTTATCTCGCGATGCTGGTCGACCGCGAAGCGCGGCGCGTGCTCTTCATGGCGAGCACCGAAGGTGGCGTCGAGATCGAGAAGGTCGCTGCCGAGACACCAGAGAAGATTTTGAAGGAGTGGGTCGATCCTGCGACCGGCCTCATGCCTTATCAGGCACGCAAGATCGGCTTCAAGCTCGGGCTCTCGGGCACGACGATGAACGAGTTCGTTTCGTTCGCGACGAAGATGTACGAGATGTTCATGAAAGAGGATTGTGCCCTCGTCGAGGTCAATCCCTTCATGATCACGAAAGATGGAAGCGTCGTTGCGCTCGATGCGAAGATCGGGCTCGAAGAGAACGCGTCGTTCCGGCACAAGGAGTGGGAGACGCTGCGCGACGCGAGCGAGGAGAACGTCGTCGAGACGGCCGCCAAGCAAGCAGGGCTCAGCTACGTCGCCCTCGAGGGCAACATCGGATGTCTCGTCAACGGCGCGGGGCTCGCGATGTCGACGATGGACATCATCAAACACTTCGGCGGACAGCCTGCGAACTTCCTCGACGTCGGCGGCGGCGCGACGAAGGAGCAGGTCACCGAGGCGTTCAAGATCATCGTGAAAGATCCCGAAGTCAAAGGGATTTTCGTGAATATTTTCGGTGGAATCATGAAGTGCGACGTCATCGCGGCCGGCGTCATCGCGGCCACGAAAGAGGTCGGACTCAAGGTGCCGCTCGTGGTTCGTCTGGAAGGCACGAACGTGGAGCTGGGCCGCAAGATGCTGGCTGAATCTGGTCTCGCGATCACCACTGCATCCGACATGAAGGATGGAGCCAAGAAGATCGTCGAGCTCGCAGGAAAGGGAGCCTGAAATGGCGATTCTCGCTAATAACGACACCCGCGTCGTGGTGGCCGGCATCACGGGGAGCGCTGGCTCCTTCCACGCGGACATGTGCATGGCGTATGGCACGACCATCGTTGCCGGAGTGACGCCAGGGCGTGGTGGTCAGACCTGGGAAGGAAAGACCTCTGGTAAGAAAGCGCCCGTCTTCGACACGATGGAGGATGCCGTCCGCGAAGCAGGCGCGAACTGTTCGCTGGTGTTTGTGCCGCCGCCGTTCGCTGCCGATTCGATTCTCGAGTCGATCGATGCAGGGATCGAGCTCGTCGTGTGCATCACCGAAGGCATTCCGGTGGCCGACATGCTCAAGGTGCGGCGCGTGCTGGATTCACAGAAGAAGACGCGCCTGATTGGGCCGAACTGCCCGGGGATCATCACGCCGGGCGCTTGCAAGATCGGCATCATGCCAGGGCATATTCATAAGCCTGGCAACATCGGCGTGGTGTCGAAGTCGGGCACGCTGACGTACGAAGCGGTGCATCAGCTGACGACGCTCGGCCTCGGGCAGAGCACGGCGGTGGGCATCGGGGGCGATCCGATCAACGGCACCGATTTCATCGATGTGCTCGAGCTGTTCAACGCAGATCCCGATACGCACGGTGTGATCTTGATCGGTGAGATCGGTGGAAGCGCCGAGGAGGCAGCGGCCGAGTACATCAGTAAGCACTTCAAGAAGCCGGTGGCAGGGTTCATCGCAGGTGCGACGGCACCGGAAGGCAAGAGGATGGGCCATGCTGGTGCGGTGATCAGCGGCGGCAAGGGCACCGCCGCGGAAAAGCAGAAGGCGCTGATGGCTGCGGGAGTTCGTATCGCGCCCACGCCAAGCGACATGGGCGCGACGCTCAAGTCGATGCTCTGAGCCTTCTCGAGAGAGAAAAACATGAAGCGTCTCGTGAGAATCACGGGACGCTTCATCGTTTTTGAGCTATACGGCCGGCCGTTTTCCTCTTCTTAAGGAGAAGCGAGTTCATGGCCATCGAAAAGACGTTTGCGATCGTGAAGCCGGATGCTGTCGAGAAGAATCATATCGGCGCAATTCTCGCGATGATTGAGAAGAGCGGTTTGAAAATCCGCGCTCTCAAGATGATGCACATGACCCGTCCGATTGCGGAGGGGTTCTACCATGTTCACAAGGCGCGCCCGTTCTTCGGGGAGCTGGTTGAGTTCATGACCCGCGGACCGTGCGTGGTGATGGTTCTCGAGGGCGAGAACGCCATCGCCAAGTGGCGCGACTTGATGGGCGCGACGGACCCCGCGAAGGCTGCTGAGGGAACTGTGCGAAAGGGCTTCGGGGCGAATGTTGGCGAGAACGCCACACATGGCTCGGATGGCGCGGATACTGCGAAATTCGAGATCGGTTTCTTCTTCCCGGGCTACGAGACGGCCTGAACGGACACAGTCCGAAGATACAAAGCCGAGCTGAAACACCAGCAGAGCCATTGGCTTTGCTGGTGTTTTTGCGTTTATGGATGCGTGCTCTTGGGGCTCTTGTCTTCGGTTGGAGCCGGGATGAGCTTCGAGAGCAGCACGGAGCCAAAGAGCAGGATGGCAACGACGGAGAGCGAGATCGATGTCGGAAAATGATCCCATCCGATGTACCGGATGAGGTCCATCGAGAGAATCTTGAGCGCGATGAAGACCAGCACCAGAGCGACTCCGTACTTCAAATATCGGAACATGGGGAGGATGACGGAGAGCACGAAATAGATCGAACGCAGCCCGAGAATGGCGAACATGTTCGAGGTAAAGACAATGAACGGATCGGTCGTCACCGCGAAGATCGCGGGGATCGAGTCGAGGGCGAACACGAGATCACTGAGCTCGATGACTGCGAGGACGAGCAAGAGCGGTGTGGCCAGCAAGACGCCGTTTTCACGTACGAAGAAATGATCTTTCCGATAGCCGTCGGTGAGACGACCACCGATGAAGCGTCTCACGAGACGAACGCTTCGACTCTCCTCGATGTTTTCGTCGCCCTCGTTCTCGCGTGCGAACAAGAGTTTGCCGCCCGTCCAAAGAAGGAAGATGCCAAAGATGTAGAGTACCCAATGGAAGCGGGCGATGATCGCGGCTCCAAGGCCGATGAAGGCGCCGCGCAAAATGATCGCACCCAAGATGCCCCAAAAAAGGACGCGATGTTCGTATGCCTTCGGAACGGAGAATGCGCCGAAGATCACGATGAACACGAACATGTTGTCGACCGAGAGCGCGAGTTCCAGCAGGTAGCCGGTGAGGTACTCGCCGGTCGCGCGCGGACCGAAGTGCGGCAGGAAATAAAGCACGCCCGAAAACACGAGGGAGCAGGTGATCCAAACCAGCGTCCACGCCACCGCTTCGCGGAAGGTGACCTCACGGGTGTTTCGGTGAAAAACTCCGAGATCGATTGCGACCATCGCTGCGATGAAGACGAGGAACCCAATCCAGAGGATAGGCATCTCCAGACTTTCGAACATTCCGCAAAGACTCCTGTCCGACTGCCCACATGACTCATCCCGATCGTCGGTCTGCTCGGGCGCTCATACTTCTCGCACAGAACGCTTGGGCGCGCCCGTGGTGCCCCACATGCGGGGCGAAAGCCAAGCAAATCCTTGCTTCGTACCAGGCAGCCCCGTAATTTGCGCGTTGCCGCGTGCCGCGATTCTCTCCCCACCAAAAGCTTTACGTCACCCTGGTTTCGCTTTTCATCACGTGCTTGCTCGTGGCGGATATCGTGGCCGGTAAGTATTTTCAGGTGGGCGTGCTGGAGATGTCGGTCGGGACCGTGACGTTTCCGATCGCGTTTCTTCTCACCGATATCGTCAATGAGTATTACGGGCGAGGAGGAGCTCGCCTGATGACGGGGATCGGGATGGCGATGCTCATCGTCGCGTTCGGGCTCATTTTCATGTCCCGGATGCTTCCGGTATCCGCAGGAACGTACGTCGGGCAAGCGGCATTCGATGAGGTATTTGGCGTGAGCATGCGGCTGTTCGCCGCCTCACTCATCGCCTATCTCATCAGCCAAATCGTCGACATTCATGCGTTTTATTTGGTGAAGAGGCTCACCGAGAGCCGGCATTTGTGGCTGCGCGCCATTGGATCCACGGTGCTGTCTCAAGTAGTAGATACTTTCGTCGTCAATTATGGAGCGTTGATGGGAATCCGCTCCATGAGCGAGATCCTTGGAATCGTGGCGGCGAGTTATGCTTACAAACTCGTGGTGGCGATCGTGTTGACACCGCTATGTTATGTGGCGCACGACATCATCACTCATCGCTTGGGGATCGAACCGCTCTCGCACGACGAGCGTCAACTCGCGATGGTGGGGGGTGAATGAGGCGGATCGGGACTTGACCTAGGGTTTCCATGGGGACCAGGATTTGCCGCACATCGTTCTCGACATGGTGTCCGACAATTCAGGAGGAATGTGATGGGTCTGCATCTTGGTAGCATCGCGCCGGACTTCGAACAGGATTCGACCGAGGGACGAATCCGATTTCACGAATGGGCTGGCAATCATTGGGTCGTCCTTTTTTCTCATCCCGCGGACTACACCCCGGTTTGCACCACCGAGCTTGGACTTGTGGCCAAGCTGCATGACAAGTTCACTGAGCGAAATGCAAAGCCTGTCGCGCTCAGCGTGGATCCGCTCGACTCTCACCGAGGTTGGGTGAAGGACATCGAAGACACCCAGGGTGTCAAACTCAACTATCCGATTCTCGCCGATGCTGATCAAAAGGTCAGCAAACTCTACGATATGGTGCATCCCGAGATCGACTCGAAGATCACGATTCGGTCGGTGTATTTCATCGATCCGAAGAAGAAGATTCGCGCGATCATCACGTATCCGCCGAGCTCTGGGCGCAACTTCGAAGAGGTGCTCCGAGTGCTCGATTCACTGCAGCTGACGGATCAGCACTCAGTCGCGACTCCGGGCAACTGGAAAGATGGCGACGATGTCGTGATCGCGCCCTCTCTCAAAGATCCGGAAGTGATGAAGCAGAAGTTCCCAAAGGGGTGGAAAGAGATTCGCCCCTATCTACGCATCACTCCGCAGCCGAACAAATGATCTCGAGTCGCTGGGCCGAACCGTACATCATTGTGATTGTGCTTCGGCCCAGCCTCGTGCTCGGTTCTTGCTGCATTCCCGACGGGATGAACATCCAATACATCGAGAGCTGCAATGAGGCATGAGGCCACATCGAGTATGCCCAAGCGCGCGGGGGCGCCCATCGATTTGCATTGGGTGGTCTTGGTCTTGCGGCGAGGTTTCCGGACGTTGGGCTTCGCCTTGGGGGGAGGCCTCTTCTTGGGGGCGGTGCTGGCGCTGCTCGTCGTGCCTTCAGAATGGGAGAGCGAAGCTCTCCTCGTGGCGGATCAGAGCGAACCGGGGCAGGTGCCATTCGAACGGCTGAGTGAAGGGGCACAACTCATCGAGCATCCGAGGACTCTCGCTGAGGTCCGAACGCGTCTTTCGATTCCTGGTTCCGTCGATACGCTCGCTCGACGCATCGATGCCGAGGCCGACCGCGTGGCGGGAGTCATTCGTCTTCGCGCGCGAAGCTCTTCGGCAGAAGGGGCAGCGGAGCTGGCCCAAGTGGTGGTCGATACGTTTCTCGAGCAGCGGCGTGCGAGTGAAGCCGAGAGGCTACGAGAACATGCGCGCTCACGCCGCTCCGAATTGCAAGCTGCTGAAGAGCAGCTCGCGGACGCTCGCCGTGAATACGATCGATTTCGTACCGAGCACGGGATAGCCGACCTCGATATCGAACGGGAGCGCGCCATTTCGGAAACCGCGCGCCTCACCGCCGAAGCGAACGAAGAGGAGGTGTCGGCGCTCACGGCCGAAGTCCGAATGAATGCGCTTCGGGCCGAAGCACGGCGCCTGCCGCGCATGCACACCGCGAGCGCCACCAGCACGGACGTCGTGCAGGGAGACCTCGCTGAGGCGCGCGCGCAGCTTGCGCAGGCACGCGCGCGTTACACGGCCGAGCATCCGACGGTGCAGGCGCTCGTAGCGCGCGTCGAAAGCCTCGAACAAGCACGGCGGACGGGAGGCCGCAACTCAGTCCGAACGGATGCGACTTCGGCGGTCAATCCCATCCGTGAAGAGCTCGAGGGCAATGTCGCCATAGCCGCTGCGGATCGAGCGACCTCGCTCGAGCGCACCGCGGGGCTGCGTCGATTGGCGGAGCAAGCGCACGAGCGCGTTCGCGCGTTGAGCGAGATCGAAGGGCAGGCGACGCTTCTCCTCGCTGCCGTGAATGTCGGTGTGCATCAGGTCGAGGCGCTCGGGCGTAGCATCGCGGAAGCCGAAGATCGCGCGGCGGATCCTCCCGCGGGTTATCACGTCACGGCGGCGGCCATTCCGCCCGAGTCGCCGCTCTCGTCGAAGGCGCGAAAGCTGGCGTGGATTCTACCCCCCGTGCTCTTCGTGTTGGTGGCGTTTGCGTTCTTGTTTTTTCGAGAGCGAGGCGGAACTCGCGCGCGCTCCGCAATCGAGATTGCATGGTGGGGAAATGCTCCCGTGATTGGGACCACGACATGGCCGCGTGATCCGCTGGCGCTCGATCTACTCGTGGCTGAGCTCGAAGATTTGGGGACGTATGCGGCCGGCAGGACCCTCGTGGTCCCTGCCACCGAGGACGAGCGCGGGCTTGCAATGGAGTTTGCAGCGCGCCTTGCCGAGGCGCCATGGCTTGCGGCTGGTGTGCTCGATGTCGATGAGGCGCCGCGGTCCGAGATGCCGCCTCGAGTCGCTCATGCCGATCTCCGCGCGCCTGTGCATCGGCCGACATTGCCGATGCCCATCGTCGTTCCTCCGCCCTCTGATGCACCCCCGCCTAGGGATGCGCCAGGGGCGACCAAGATTCGACGGGCGACGGTTCGGGTCATGACCGCCGACCCTCGGGCTTCGGCCATCGTTCCCAACGGTTCTCGGGTGGAGAGTCGGGTGGGAGAGCCAGCGCATCGGATGACAGGGCGCTTCACGATGAGCGCTCCCACCGTGCTCGTGGGGCGTGACGTGCGTGTGGGCAACATCGTGCGGGTGGGAGACTCCCCTGCGATGAAGGCGGTCATGATGACTCCTCCCCCCGAACCCAATGCCGAGCAACGCACGATCCATGTCAGCGGCACGGTGAGCGACGGGACAGGCACGTCGGTTCCGTTCGAAGTTCGAGCGGAGGCCCCCAGAAAGCAAGACGCCGTGCTCATGCTCGCGATGAGAATTCTCGGTGATGTGGGTGACTCTGATCCGGAGGCCGAGCGGGCCACCATGCTCGATACCCATGCACCCAGACACCGGGCCATCGATCCGAATGAATCGCGTGGACGCTACGAACAAGCGGTTGCGTTGGCGTGGAATGGTCCGCTGGTGGGGCCTACTTTGCGTCGTGCAGCACGCCTCGCCGACCGCGTGATGATTCTCGTCCGTGACGGCGCACTGACACCGTCGGATCTCGCAAATCTGCAAGTCCGTCTCGGGCGAGAGGATGCAATCGGATTTCTGATCGTGGGGGTCGATACCGAAGAAGCCAATCGACGAGATCGAGTTGGGCACGTCGCCGAATTCTGGACGAGTCGGAAAAGACTCCCCGGTTAAGCGCAAATGCCGATCACTGGGCGCTCGTGAGGAGGATCCGCTTCCAGTCCTCCCTATGCCAAGATCGAAGCCGCTAAAGTGATTGGCATTGCGGTTAAGGGCCCTAGGGCACTTGTGTTCATCGGTGATTGATGCGAATGCCCGAGTCGTTTCGCCGGCTCGACTCGGGTCGACGACACCTCGATATCGATAAAAACGAGGCGGTTTTGCGTTGATCTGTTCAACTGCTCTCCAGCTGAGCAGACGAATCGATTGGAGTCGAGAGTCCGAAGGGTGGAGTTTGTCGACTTCGAATTCCTTGGTTCCTGCGTTGACAATCAGGCTCGTTTGGAATACTGGGGTTTACGTCGCAATTCGCGATATCGATAGTCCGAGCGTGACGCGGTCGGACAGACCACGGAGCGGAAATGAACCTGACCCACGAGATTGAATCCCGAATCCAGCGCTTCATTGGCGAGCTGAATGAGCTACTGCGAAAGCAGGCGTTGCAGGCTGTGTCAGATGCACTCACGACCAACGGCGCACCCGTTCGTCGTGGTCCTGGCCGTCCTCCGGGGCCCCGCCCCTCCATCCTTGGGACAGGAGCCGCACCGTCGGCACCGAAAGCGACTCGAGGCCGCTCGCGTCGTCGTGGTGAGAAGCGGACCCAAGAGGAGCTGGCGCAGCTCGAAAATACCCTCGAAAATCACGTACGATCCAATCCTGGACAGGGGATCGAGGCGATTGGAAAGGCGATTGGATACGACACGGGCGAGCTCAGCCGCCCGATGAAGAAGCTCATCGAGCGCGGTGCGATTCGTACCGAGGGCGCGAAGCGAGCGACGAAGTATTTCATCGGTGGTGGCGGCAGCGCTTCTGCAATCGAGGACAGCGCGAAGCGCAGTGGAAGAATCCCGGGTGCTGTCGTGCGCCGAAAGGCGAAGAAGCGCTGAAAAGCGACTTCGAAGACGTAGATTCGATCCGAACGAGGGCTGGCTCGATGTCAGCCCTCGTTCGATTTTGTGGTGCAACGCAAGTCGCCATTCCCGGAGTTCGTGGTGGGAGCGAAGGGGCCGGATCTTGCGCCGATGAATGAGCAGGGCTAGAGCGCCCGCAATGTCCAAAACGGGAGAGGCAAAAAGCGGCCGCCTGGCGCTCACGATAGGAGCGTTGGGTGTCGTTTACGGCGATATCGGCACATCGCCCCTGTATGCGGTTCGGGAGTGTTTCCATGGTCCACATGCCGTGACTCCGATCGAAGCCAATGTGCTCGGAGTACTCTCGCTGTTCGTCTGGTCTCTCACCCTCGTGATTGTCGTCAAGTATCTCGGTTTCATCACGCGAGCGGACAATCACGGAGAAGGCGGACCGCTTGCGCTCTTGGCTCTGGCGTCTTTGTATCGCGGGTTGAGGTCTCCAGCCGTTGTGCTGGCGTCACTCTTCGCAACAGCGCTCCTTTGGAGCGATGGAATGCTGACGCCTGCCATTTCTGTCCTCAGCGCGGTCGAAGGGGCAGGTGGTATTGCGCCGGAAATGCAGCGCTTCGTCTTGCCGGTGGCGCTCATGATCTTGGTCGTCTTGTTCCTGCTCCAGAAGCGAGGCACCGAGAAGGTAGGGGCTGTGTTCGGCCCCGTCATGGTGATTTGGTTCGCCACCTTAGGCATCCTAGGAGTGTATTGGATCGCCCAAAATCCACTGGTATTGACCGCGCTCTCTCCCCACCACGCGGTGCTATATTTCGCCCATCACGGCTTCGATGGATTTTGGATCCTCGGCAGTGTCGTGTTGTGCGTCACCGGGGGTGAAGCCCTCTATGCAGATCTCGGCCATTTCGGTCGAATTCCCATTCGAAATGCCTGGTTTGCGATCGTCATGCCAGGCCTCGTCCTGAACTATCTTGGCCAGGGGGCCATGCTTCTCGATCATCCGGAGCGCGCCGCTGATTCATTCTATTCCTTGGTGGACGGATCTCTCCGGATTCCCATGGTGCTCCTCTCGACGGCCGCCACGGTCATCGCGTCACAGGCCCTGATTTCAGGGACGTTTTCAGTGACACGCCAGGCCATTCAGCTTGGGTATCTGCCGAGACTCGAAGTCAGACACACATCGAGCGAGACGGAAGGGCAGATCTATGTTCCGGAGATGAATCGATTGCTCATGGTGGCATGCATTGCGCTCGTGCTCGTCTTCCAAAGCAGCTCGAACCTTGCGGCAGCCTACGGCATGGCGGTCACGGGTACGATGACCATCACGAGCGTGCTGTTTTTCAGCATCGCACGAAGTTGGTGGGGCGTCGGACGAGCGGCTGTGTTGTGTGTGTTCATGCTTTCGATCGATATCCCGTTCCTCATCGCGAATTTGGACAAGCTCCCGCACGGCGGATGGTTTCCGCTCGCTGTTGCGACTGCGATGCTTGCAATGATGGCGACGTGGAAGTTGGGGCGTGATCGCGTTGGAAAGTTTCTTCAGGAGCGCTCACGTCCGCTCAAAGAGTTTTTGGAGGAGGTCGACGCCAAGGAGCCTCACCGAGTTCCTGGAACAGCGGTTTTCATGACATCGACGTTGGCCGGCACGCCGCCCGTGCTGCTCCATCATTTCAAGCACAACAAGGTGCTTCACAAACAGGTCGTCTTGCTCAGCATCGTGACCGATGATGTTCCGACTGTTCCGAGGGCGCAGCGGGTGAAGGTCACGCGATTGCGAGAAGGGTTCTTCGAAGTGATGGCCCACTATGGATTCATGCAATCCCCTCGGGTCACGGATATTCTAAGGGCTTGCAATGAGGCGGGGCTCCGTACGAAGCCCGAAGACACGAGCTTTTATCTCGGCCGAGAAAAGCTCGTGATCACACGAAATCCAGGAATCGCTTATTGGCGCAAGGTGCTATTCGCATTTTTGTCGCGCAACGCGCGCCCTGCGACTGATTTCTTCAAGCTACCTCCCGATCGGGTCGTCGAGATGGGAATGCAATTGGAGCTGTGATCGCTCTTCATCCAGATTGCTCTCCATCGATACGGGCCGGCTCGAGCGCGGTCCGAGGAGGCCTGCGGCCTGCAGTTTGAAGAGTCGCGCATAGAGCCCATCCTGTTCCATCAGGCTCTGGTGGCTGCCTTCTTCGACGAGTGTTCCTTGATCGAGCACGATGATCCGATCGGCCATACGAACGGAGCCGAAGCGGTGTGAAATGAGCAACACCATTCGATCGGCTCGTGTCTCATGGACATGCTCGAAGATTTTGATTTCTGCTTCGGGGTCGAGCGCGGAAGTGGGTTCGTCCAAGACGAGAATGGATTCGTCTCCTCGCATGAACGCGCGCGACAGTGCGATTCGCTGCCATTGCCCGCCACTGAGCTCCTGACCACCACGAAACCATTTTCCGAGGGGAGTTCGATATCCGGCCTTCAGGAGGGTGATGAAATCGTGGGCCAACCCTCGTCGAGCCGCTTCTTCCCACCGGTTCGTATCCATCCAATGTCGGGTATCACCTGCCCCGATATTCTCACCAGCGCTCATTTTGAAACGCACGAAATCCTGGAAAACGAGCGCATACCGTCGCCTCAATGCGTTGAGTTCCCATTCGCGAATGTCGACCCCATCGAGGAGAATCCGCCCCGAGGTGGGTTCGTAGAGACGTGTCATCAACTTGAGGAGAGTGGTTTTCCCCGAACCGTTCTGACCCACCAACGCCACCATTTCCGAAGGCTTCAGTGTGAAGCTGATGTCCTCCAGGGCCGGACTGTTCGCGCCCGGATACGTGAAGGAGAGATGCTCGACGACGAGACCCGCCGCGGGATCGGTCCCTTGTGTGACGGTGCCGGAAGTCGGGGTGACTTCCAGCGACAAGAACCCTCGTAGGTCTTGGAGATAGAGATGATCGTCGAGCATGAGGCCCACGCTCGCGAGTCCGCTCGTCACCCCTTGCTGCGCTTGCCTGAAGATGACGAGGTACATCGTCATTTGCCCGAGCGTCAGATGTTCATTCACCGTGCGATGAACGATCCATGCATACGCGAGATAAAAAGCGGCCGTACCAACAACCGTAAACACGGCTCCCCACGCATTGCGACGAATGGCGAGGGCACGCTCTTCTGCGGCGATGTGGCGACTGATGGCGCGAAAGCGCTCGAGGAGCGGCGCGCCAAGCTCGTAGAGTTTGACTTCTTTTGCGAAGTCTTCACGAGAGAGCAATTGCTCGAGATACGCCTGTTCCCGCTGTTCGGGTGAGCGAATGCGTTGGTGATCGAAGATTTGTTGAGAAAATCGAAGCTCAGCGATGAACGCGGGCAAGCCAGCCAAGAGCACGATGAGGACGGCCCAATACGAAAGCTCCAGGAGCACGACGACGCAGGAGGCCAGCGCCATGAGGTTTCTTGCCGTGATGAATGAGCCGATCACGAGATTGTAAGGACGCGTCGCGGCATCGCGACGGGCTCGCATGAGCCGATCGTGAATCTCAGGATCTTCGAACTGACGCAGCTCGAGAGAGCTCGCCTTGTCGAGAATGAGCTCGGTCACTCGATTCGCGAGTCGAGTCTTCAGAATCGTTTGCGCCGCCGTGTGGATCCGCTGTGCGAAGACCATGCACGAAACGAGCGCCCCTTCGATGGCGATCAAAGACCACAGGTCGCGTTTGAAGAGCCCCCAACCGTCGGAATGTGACAACGCGATGAGCACGGTGTCGACGATCCACTTGCCAACATACGCCGCCGCCGCAGGGAGGATACCGAGCGCAATGTTGCAGAACGCAATCGTGATCGTGAGCTGCTTGGCTGTTCGAAATGCTGTCGTGAGCACCCAGTAGCTCGCGGCGACACGTCCAATTTCGCCGTTTTCGCGCGTCATTCCTACCCAAAAATCAATCGTCGACTTCGAGATTTGCGTGCTGTTCAGCCAAACGTTCGGTCAGGCGTTTGCCTTTGTGCGGAAAGGGCTGCTCGGGAATGGGTACGCCTAGAAAGGGCGCAAGTTTCTCGTAACCATCGCCGCGGGTGATATCGAGAACGAGAAGATCGTGAGCTCGCCCTTCGAAGTATCGCTTTACATTCGCGATGTGCCGATGGTGCGCGCGCAAGAAGCGCTCCGGACTGAATTCATAACTCGCATACACCGCTGCCCGTAGAAATCGGCGGATTTCCATGTGGACCCGGTGATCTTCAGCGAGCGCATCGCTTGGGGGAGGCTCGAACGCCGAGCGGCTCGTCCAATGATTTTGGCAAGACTTGAGCCAGCTCTCATCGTCCCGAATCGTCAATATGAATTTGGAGTCGGGATATGTGCGATCGAGTTCTTCGTAATAGGGCGAGACCGTGATGTCCGTGATCCCGTCGTAATGGGCGAGGAGCGGAAATCGTGCATCGCCACGGACGAGTGTGTCCAAGGTTTGGCGATCGATCGGATAATGCACGGTGTCGTAGCCAAGCACGTGCAAGGCTGCGGTGAGTGAGCGTGTGCCCGTGCGTGACAATCCGAGTCCAAAGACTTTTGATTTTTTTGCCATGGGTCCGAGCCGTTCAGGATCACTTTCGACTGCTTTTCGGACGTCCTCTATCGAGGCTCGTCCGGGTTGTGTCAGGCCCATCTTTCGAAGTTCGACGTCCGCAATATAAGGGAGATTGCGGATGTAGAGCTCGACGTGTTTGGCCTTCGCATCGAGTGGGACGGTGTTCGCCGCATGTTCGACCGCACGCCGAGCGACATCGAAGTCGATTCCGGAACCCCAGCCGGCCATGGATGCTTGGAGCCTTCGTTTTTGAAACTCGGTGCGACTGCGCAGCTCACGCAGCGCGTATTTGGCGAAGATGTCCGCGAAATGTTGAAAATGATCATGGAGGATGTGGAACGTCTTGAGCTGCTTTTCGAACGAGAGCTCGGCGAGCGCCAAATTTCGCAAGCGTGATTCGGGCCGCAGAACGTATGCGAGATCTCCGTCCGGTTCGGGAATATCACGCATCTTGCGGATCACATCGATGCGTGTGATGTGCACTCCGCAGTGAATGCGGCCGCGAAAACGATCACGAACGTAACAGTCGACATAGGGCTCGCGATTGGCGTCGAGAAAGGGACGCATGTTTTCGAGGATGAGGCAGTCGGCATCCATGTGGACGACGTGGTCGCACTGATGCTCGATCTCGAGCATGCGGCGCACCGCGAGCGCGAAGGGCCTCACGTCTCGAAGAATATGAACCCGTGTCGGCTGGACGTTTTGGATCGCGAGCTCCAGCGCCAAATCGCTCGTTCGTTCTCCAATCGTGCGGAAGACGAGCTCGATGGGACGCGCATTGGCGGGTGCGAAATTGCCGGGTAGCGTCTCGAGCTGACCTTCGTGAATACCACCTCTCACCGCGTCTCCTCGTTCCATGCGTAGGTGTGATTGCCGGAGCCGACTTCGGCCTCGAAATCGGCGAGCGCCTGTGGGCTCATCTCCGATCTCCATCTCAGATCGAGAACGAATCCGCGAGGATGATCACCATAGTGAGCGCGGGTTTTGTCCGTCAGCTCGATGATGGAGCCCTCCTTCTTTCGCTCTCGAGCAAAAAGGAATTGTGTCCCGTTGTTGCCACCCAGCGGATGCTGTTCAGTGGTCCAAGGCTCGAGCATGGCTTGCTCGAATGCGATCCCGAGCTCTTCTGCAACACGGCGGATCGACGATTCGGGGTTCGATGCGAGCTCTTCATAACGGAGCCTCGTCACATGGCCAGGAAATCGTTGGGCGAGTTCCTCTGCTGCTCGAATTTGTTCGAGCCATCGGGCTGCATGTTCGCGCGCCGAGATCGATGGATATTTTCGCAACCTCGAGTTGACGACGGCACGCCCGTCCCGCGTCAAGAGCACCATGGCCATGGGGGTGCCTTGGCGTTTCAGAGATGCGATCTGTGGCTCGATCCACTCGCGACTTTTGGTCGAATCCACGATGATCCGACGCCCGGTTCGTCGTGTCAGCTCGTCATAGAGATGCACTCCGGGCGCCAATCGGAAGCCGCCCCAGATGGGACACGATGGCCCACAAAGTTTGCAGACGCGCTTCTTTTCCGGCTTTTTTTCATCTCCGATGAACGTGCTCTTTCGCGCCTCACCAGCATAAAAGACAGCCGAAGAGGCGCCGAGAACGAGGCCCAGGAGTGTGGAACCGGAGTGTCCTGCTCCGGCGATGAGAACAGCTTTTTCACAATCGTGCATGAGTGGCCGACGGACGCCCCGAGACGGTGATTCTGTCACGGGCTTTGCGTCGTGCTAAGGGCAATCATCATTGTGTGCGCTGGATCGTGAGGTCGCCCAGAGTGAGATCTCCCGTGCAGCGTGTGCGCCACCTTTCCCGACATGCGTCGTAGGAGATGCTCATGGATGTGAGAGGCTCTGAACTTCTCGAAAGAATCGTCAAGGCGCCATCGATCGCGCTCATCCTCGATTTCGATGGCACGCTGATTCCGTTCGTCGATGTGCCCGCTGAAGCGCGCGTGGATGATCCCACGAGGGAGTTGCTCGAGGCGCTCGCTCACCATCCTGGCATCAGTGTGGCGATCGTGAGCGGTCGCAAGCGTGACGAGATCGAGCGGATGCTCGGAGGCATTCCGGATCTTTTGCTCGTCGCGGAGCATGGCTCGTGGCGACGCGATGGGAGAGGGTGGACACAGCTGGCTTTGCACGGCGCCGATCCCACACCGATCGAACGGACGCTGCGTGGTCTGGCGCGCGCCAATGCGGGCGCGCTCGTCGAACGAAAGAGCTGGTCGGTGACGCTTCACTATCGCCGCGTGCCAAGTGCGCGACGAGAAGCGCTCGTGGTCGAAGCGTCGGATGCGATCGAAACTTGGACACGCGAACACCCCGAATACGAGTTGATGGAGGGCGCGCAAGTTCTCGAAGTGCGTCATCGCGGAGGACACAAGGGGACCGCCGTCGAATGGTTGCGCGCGCGATGTCCGAGCGGCACGTGCTTCGTGGCGCTCGGTGATGATCGAACGGATGAAGACACCTTCGCCGCGCTCGGACCCGATGACATCGCCGTGTTGGTGGGAGATGCGAAGCGGCCCCCGCGCGCGAAGGCGCGCCTCGACGATACGACGAGCGTTCGACTGTTCTTACGAACCTTGCTGCACTCGCGAGCCGCTGAGGAGCCAAGCGGGGAATTCGCGTTTCCGCGGCCGCTGACCAGGAGCCAACGCACCGATGGCGTGCCGTTCCTGGTGATCTCGAATCGACTTCCCGATGCACCTTCTGGAGCCGCTGGTGAGAGCGAACGGGCGCGCAACGTGGGAGGTCTCGTGTCCGGACTCGGTCCAGCGCTCGAATCGCGTGGAGGCATGTGGCTTGGATGGAGTGGTGGGCGACATGCGGACTCTCTCGATCTCGCGATCGATGACTCGTCGAGGCCGGTGCGCGCTTCGTTCGATTTTCGTCCCGAGTGGCATTCGCGCTTCTACAACGGCTTCGCGAACCGCAGTCTTTGGCCTCTTTTCCATGGATGTCCGGGGCGAGCTCGCTATGACGAGACGGAGTTCAAGGCCTACGTCGAAGTCAACGATGTGTTCGCCGAGCAGGCCGCGAAGCTCGTTGCGCGCAACGGCATCGTATGGGCACACGACTATCATTTGCTCCTCGTGGGTGCGGCGCTTCGCCGTCTCGGGCACACGGGGCCCATCGGACATTTCACGCACATTCCGTTTCCGCCTCTGGATTTGTTCGAGACCATCCCATGGGCGCGTGAGCTCCTGGCGGGCATGCTCGAGTACGACTTGGTTGGCTTTCATACGCGACGATACGCTTCGAATTTCATGCGCTGCGCCGAGGAGCTCCTCACCGCGAGTCCGGTGGAGCGCGGGGTGCGATGGCGCGGGCGCGAGGTTCGAGTGGGGGCGTTCCCGCTCGGGATCGACGCCGCGCCGTTCGAAGATCCCGATGATGACGGCAGTGAAAACGAAATCGCTGCGTTGCAGGACGCGCTCCGCGGGATGAAGCTCGTGCTCGGGGTCGATCGACTCGATTACACCAAAGGGATCGTCGAGCGGCTCTTGGCGTTCGGGAGGTTTTTGGAGCTTTATCCGGAATGGCGGGGGCAGGTCGTGTTCGTTCAAGTCGCGGTGCCTTCGCGCGCGGACGTGCCGGAATATGCGGAGCAGCGTCGCACGATCGAGACGCTCGTCGGACGGATCAATGGCGAGCATGGTGAAGCGCATTGGGTGCCAGTCCGCTACGTGTATCGATCGTACGGCCGCTCTCCGCTCGCGCGTCTCTATCGAACGGCGCACGTGGGCTTCGTGACGCCGCTGCGTGATGGGATGAACCTCGTCTCGAAAGAGTACATCGCGGCGCAGGACGCAGCCGATCCCGGCGTGCTGCTCCTTTCGAGTTTTGCGGGTGCGGCGGACGAGCTCGAAGGCGCCATCCTGACCAACCCTCATGACCATGATGGGATGGCTCGTGATCTCTGCCGCGCTCTCGCGATGCCGTTGGCCGAGCGGATCGCGCGTCATGAGCCGATGCTGACGAGCGTCCGTCACAACACCCCCGAGCTATGGGCAGCGGCGTTCTTGGACGAGCTCGAGCGATCCAATCGGAGCTAAGGGCCCGGATATCACCAGGATCGCGCGGAGCGCGATCCTGGTGATGCGTTTCTTTCCGGCGCACGTGCTCTCGTCCAAATCTTTTCGTACGAGCGCGGTACCGCTAGCGTATCGATCTTCTTCTTGTGATCCGTCAGGCATCTCCTCTCACGAGATGGCCCTGACGCCGCAGCTCGGCCGCGATGAATGGAGCACGCCGTTCCAAGTAGGCGAAGTCGATGCCCTTGTTGCCCGGACCCAGGCGGTAGTCCTCGACGTAGCGCTTTCGCTGCACGCAGCAGTCACGCAGGTTCAGGAGCGGCAACGTCGCGTCGATCTTCTCGCGCCGGGCGTCGGGCGCCGCCTCGCCCCGTACGATTCGGTAGCTGGCGAGATCGAGCTCGAACCAACCCGCCTCGGCTTCGACGGGATCGACAAGCCCGAGCAGCTCGCCCTTCTTTGAGTTCACCACGCCGGTGCAGAGTCGGTAGTTCGACCACTCGTACACCTGGTTCCACGCGAGCGACTTCGGGATGACATGATCGACGGTCGGATTGCCGGTGTCTTCGATGAACATTGCCAGGTATGCGCAGCGCTGTTGGTAGGCGCTCATCATGTCATCGAGGGCGTCGCGCCAGAACGGCGGAAACGCATTGGCTGAGATCGCTGCCTCCGTGTCGGCGACCTTCTTGCGTCGTGGCCCGGGGCGCTTGATGCGAGGATCTCGACCCACGAGTTCATCGATCGCCGAGAGCCCCGGCTGACGAATTTTTGCGTCGAAGTCCGTCGGTTCTTCTGCCAGCACCACAGGGATCACGGCTTCCCCCGCTTGCTGTTGTCCTTGGCCGTTCCGCTCGCCTCCGCCGCCTTGTGTTGCTCCATGAAGTAGCCCCAGCGAACCCAGAAGGGATCGATATCGGGTAACCCCGCCTTGCGAAGACCTTGGTCCGCTGCCTGAATCTCTTCGGTGGACGGAGCGTCTGCATCGAGCACCACCTGCGCTCTTGCGATGGCCTGCTCGCTTTCGAGAGAGCGCGGTTCCTTCAGGTCGAACGCTGCGCTGACGAGCCAGTTGCCGACCTCGCCGTGGCGAACATAGGGACGCTTCCTCAGCACGGCGTGTCGTTGCTCGAGATCGAGGTCGAACCAGGCATCCTGATTCACGTCGAATGCGGACTCGACCGACGCGAGGACGAGCGGCGAGTGCGTGGTGGTGACGATCTGGAGCTGCACCTCGTGGTTGAGCGCGCGAAGCAAGCTCGGGAGGATCGTGCGTTGCCACTTCGGGTGCAGGTGGCTCTCCACCTCGTCGATGAGCAGGACGAGCGACGTGTTCGGTGGGCGCTTCTTGAGGCTCGCAGCGACCTTGTGTTCTCGCCACGTCCACACGACGAGGTACGCGAGGCCGAAGATGCGGCGCAAGCCTGCGGGTGCGTGCGCGACGGGGAGTTCGCCAGCGGGACCCGAGACGATCGGGAAGTCGCGGGCGTCGTCGACGTAGACGCGCTCGAACTTCCGCGTCAGCCGAAACTGCTCCTGTCCGGCGAGCTGTTCGACGAGCGCGGTGAGCTGTTCGAAGTCGGCGTTACCGGGCTGCCCCGCCCAGCGGCTCACGTCTCGAACGAGCCCCTCGCACACGCGCGTGCTCTTTTCGGCACCAAGCTCCAAGCCATCCCAGATGTCGCGCTCCCGGAACTGGTACACGTTGCTTCGTCCCCACGCGTCCTGGCCGAACGGAAGTCGGAAGTCCTCACCGACGCGCAGCGGATCGTGAACCGAGATTCCGCCATCGACGCGGAGATAGATGGCGAGCGACCCCCGCATCCGGCTCTCTTCGCGGTTACCTGTCTCCGTCGAGGACGAATGGCCTTCTGTTCGACTCCACGCTGAATCGGCGAAGTCGTACACCGACCTCGACGACAGGACGGCACCGTCTCGGCGCTCTGTCCACTCGATCGTCGCTCCCTCCTTGTCCGGCACGATGCCCTTGCCGCCCCACGTGAGCGGCCAGGTTCGCGTGAGCGCCCACCACGCACCGTCGAGCAGCAGAGTCTTGCCGAGCCCGTTGTCTCCCGTGATGAGGTTCAGCCGAGGCGCGAGGTCCATCTTCATCTCGGGCGCCGGCCCGACGTTCTTGAGGTGAATGGACTCAAGCATTGGCTTCGGCCTTTCGAGGCTCTCTCGAGCTTTTTGGCATGGTCGCCCGAACGAAATCCTCCGCCACCTCGATGAAGGCCTCGGCTGCGTAAAAGCCGACAGGGTCGCTTCCAACGATGGCGATCGGAAAGGGCATGGGAGACGCAGATTACTGCATGCCAAGCCGTCGTGCAGGAGGGCGATCGCCGACATGAGATATCGCTCGAGTTCACCGATGAGCAGCTTGTGAGATCGCGGCGTCGACGTTGGCTGCGCCAAAGAATCTTCGACTTGCGTGATTCCCTTCTCTCAAGCACGAATGTCGCGCGGCAATGGGGGGCCGCGGGGGCCTCCGTGCGCGCACTTGAGGGAGGGTCCATGCGTCAGATTTCGACTTCTTATAGTCTCCTCACGTTCCTCGACGAGCTCGAGTACACCGAAGCGGCGCTCGCGGCGGATCCGGACGCGGCGAGCCTTGCGGCCGCGTTCGAAGAGCGCATCGGTGAATGGGATGCTCTCTTCCGCGCAGAGCGCAACGGTCGCCGTGCCGTGACGCGCGCCGATGCTGTCGTCGCGGTCCGCAATGCGCAGCTCGATCGGAATACGACGCAGCTCGCCGCGCTCGCCAAGGCACATGATGCGAGCGGCGGTCTCCTCAAGCGCTTCTTCGGATCCCTGGCGCCGAGCCGCTTCATCGCGCAGTCGCTCCGCAAGCAGAGCGAACGCACGCGCGATGTCGTCCTCGCCGAAATCGACAAGCTCGACGCTGCGCATCCGGCGCGCTCGGTCCGTACGCCTCTCGCGTCGAGCGTGGAGGCGGTCCTCGGCGCGCTCGATGCGCGCAACGAAGCGCGGGGCACACGGCAGATCGGCGCGAACGACATTGGCGATTGGAAGTCGGGCGTCAACAAACTGCGCACGACGACCTACGCGGAGCTGCTCAAGATCGCGGTAGAGAAAAGCTATGGAAGAAACTGGGCGGACACCTTCTTCCGCGAGGATTCGAGCGGCAAGAACGACGTCGGACCGGGTGCGGAGGAGCCGCCCGTGCCCTCGCCCACGGCGTGAACCGAAGGCGTCCATCCGTACGAAACGGGGTGAAACCACGTCGACAAGGTGTGCTGCGCGGTGCAGCACGCCTTGTTCGGACCTTTCCTTGGGTCACTGCGCGGTTCTCCTAGGGTTGTCGAGGTCTCGACAAGGGTCGCGGGAGCGTGCAGCGAGGGTTGTCGACGGTCCAACAAGGCTCACTGCGCGCTACAGCGACCCTTGTGAAGCCCTTCACAACCCCCACTGCGCGCTACAGCGACCCTTGTGAAGCCGTCTACAAGGGTCACGGAAGCGCGCAGTGCGCCAAGATCGCACACTCAGGGGGCGAACACATGTGTGTTCTCATGGCAGCCGACGACACGTGCAGTCTCTGCACAGCGCGAGCGCTTCGGCTTCGGTGTCTGCGACGACCGCGAGGCCTCTACGGGAACATTCGATTTGGCCGGACAGGTTGGGCCCGCGGGGTGGGTGAGAGGTGCGATCGTTCCATGTCGAGGGCTCGTTGCTCCGCAGCGATGAGCGATGTGATCTTGGGTATCCATCCTCTCTTGGAGCCGCCGTGTTGACCGCCGCCTCAATCAGACCAAGCGGACCAAGGAAAGCGACGCCAGCGCCAGCAGGCCATCGGATCGAAATCCCGAGTCCCAAGGTTCCGTAGTGTTCGCCACCGACGAAACGATAACACCCTTCGGATGAAGCAATACGGCAAGGAATCAATCGTCATGTTGGATTCGCCCCCAAAGCCATTTTCATGCCGGTTTCATTGTCTGTTTAAATTCCGGAAAATCTCGATGATGGCAGGCTTCATCGAGCCGCTGATTCACACCCAGTGATACTCCTCGGCACACACGAATACAGATTCGATGCAATGTGCTTTGAGCTCCTCCGTCAAAAGCCAATCGCTCGATTTCCGCTCGACCACCCCACTGACTTTGGCTACCGTCCCGTTCCTTCGATGCAAATTTCTTATCCACTTGCGATACGCGGAATCGTTGTCATCTCGGCTGTGCTGATCTGTCTCCTGATTGGGTGCAATCAATCCCACGAGGATCTCGGCAGCGACGGAGGCAGAGAGCGGGTGGCGATCGCTCCACTGCCGTTCGACGGTGGGATGCTGACTCCGGTGAGCTGCGCCAGCTCGACACCCTGCTCGTGTTCGGACGGACGATGCGCGAACACCTGCGACGAGGCTCCGTGCGCCATGGAGTGCTCCAACGGATACTGCGACAACACCTGCGCGTCCGATGGCGACTGCACCTCGAGCTGTTCCAGTGGTTATTGCCGAACGACGTGTGGAGTCGGGACATGTCATGTGGGCTGTTCGAGCGGCCACTGCACGACTTCGTGTCCGGCGGGAGCAACTTGTGACGTGCAGTGCTCGAGTGGGCACTGCCAACTCTTCTGTCAGGCAGGGAGCACGTGCTCGATCGACTGCTCGAGTGGCGATTGCTCGATCGAGTGCGAAGCAGGCGCGACCTGCACCGTCGTGGACTGCAACGGCGGAGACAGCGAGTGCCCATGCACTGGTGGCGGCACCTGTCGCTGATGTCTCCACAAGTTAATGGGTGTTTTGGACAGTCTTCGATGAGGCCACGGCAGATGGTCTTGCCGTCGGCCGAGACCGCGCTGTTCCAAGCTTCGTCGAGCATGAGGTGTAGGGCCGCCGGGCGAGACGGATCGACGGCGCCCTTGCTGCTGTTGCGGCACCAATAGTGCTGGGCTGGGTCCCACAGCGAGAAGCGGCCATCGACGCGGAAGTAGAGGACGAGTTCCGGGCCCAACGCCACGCAGGGTCAGTGACTCGATCATGCTCTGCCTCCTTCCCGTGGATGCTCGAATGAACGTCTCGCTCACTTCACCACGATGGTGAGGATTCGCCCTGGGACGTATTGCTGTTTGACGAGCGTCTTGTTCTCGAGATGGCGCGCCACGTGCTCGTCCTTGCGGGCTGCCTCGAGCACGGCCGCTTCCGCGGCATCGGCCGCGATTTTGAGGCGTCCACGGACCTTGCCGTTGATTTGGACCGGAATCTCGATTTCGCTTTCGATGCACATCGCAGCGTCCCAGCGCGGCCAGGGCGCGTGTTGAATGCTGGGTGCATGTCCGAGTGTCTCCCAAAGCTCTTCGGCGATATGAGGCGCCAGCGGGTGCACCAGCTGCACCAGCACCTCGCACGCCCTTCGCGGCGGGTTGTCGAGCGCGTGCAGCTCGCTCACGAGCACCATCAATGTGCTGATGGCCGTATTGAACCGGAGAGCTTCGATATCTTCGCTCACTTTGCGAATCGCGCGATGAAGTGTGCGCTCGAGTGCATCGTTCGGGGCTGCGTCGGAGAGCTCACGCGTGCACACGTTCCAGAGCCGTTCGAGGAAGCGCCGCACGCCCTGGATGTTGTTGGTGGACCAGGGTTTGGTCGCCTCGAGCGGACCCATGAACATCTCGTAGAGCCTGAGTGAGTCCGCACCGAATTGCGCGATCACGTGATCGGGATTGATCACGTTGCCACGCGACTTGCTCATTTTATGAGCCCGCGCATCGACCACGCAGTGGGGATGTGCGCGGAGGACGAAATCGTTGCCTCGCTTTTCGATATCAGACTCGGGCACGCGGATCGGTTGGACTCCGCTGCCGTTTCGGCGATCCAGATGCTCGATGCCGCCCATCGGATCGAGTTTTTCTTCGACGTCGTTTCGGCTGACGTACATGCCGTCGGCGGCGACATAGGCGGTGTATTCGATTTCACCGAGGATCATGCCTTGGTGCACGAGTTTCCCGAAAGGCTCCTTCGAAGGGACCCATCCGGCGTCGTACAGCACTTTGTGCCAGAAGCGCGCATAGAGCAGATGAAGCACCGCGTGCTCGGCGCCGCCGACGTAGAGGTCGACCGGGAGCCATCGTTTCGCGCTCTCTTTGCTGAACGGTTCGCGATCGTTTTTCGGATCGAGGAAGCGGAGATAATACCAACAAGAACCAGCCCATTGCGGCATGGTGTTGGTTTCTCGCGCGTACCACTTGCCGTCTTGTTGAAAGAACCGCCAATCGATGGCGCGCGCCAAGGGGCCTGCGGGATCGTCGCCCGGTTTGAAGTCTTCGAGGTCCGGCAACCGCACCGGCAGCTCCTCGCGCGGCACCGGGATGGGATGCGCGTAATCGATCCCGTATTTCGCGCCGGGGAGCCGGGGATCTCCGTCGCACTGCACCGGGAAATAAATGGGGAAGGGCTCGCCCCAATAACGTTGTCGCGAGAAGATCCAGTCGCGGAGTTTGTATTCGACGCGTCGTTTTCCTTGGGCGCGCGCTTCGAGATCGGCGGTGATGCGCGCTTTGAATTCCGCGGTCGAAAGGCCATCGTACGCGCCTGAATTGCAGGCGATGCCGTCGCCCATCAAAGGCGCTTCGAGCGGGGCTTCTGCGTCGTCGTCAGGGCCTCTGACGACACGCTGAATCGGTAAACCGAACTGCGTTGCGAATTCGAAATCGCGCTCGTCGTGACCAGGCACGGCCATGACGGCGCCCGTGCCATAACCCCAGAGCACGTAATCGGCGATCCAAATCGGGATCAGGTTTCCTGTGATCGGGTGGATGGCGAAGGCGCCCGTGGGCTCACCGGTTTTTTCTTTGCTCGTGCGTCGATCGAGCTCGCTGCGGCCCACAGCGCGCGCGACGTACGCGTCGATGCTGGCTTTGCGTTCGGGCGTCGTGATGCGGGCGACGAGCGGATGCTCTGGGGCGATGACCATGAAGGTCGCGCCGTAGAGCGTGTCGGGGCGGGTGCTGAAGACGAGCAAGTGTTCGTTCGGGTGTCCTTCGATGGCGAAACGAATCTCGGCGCCTTCGCTCTTGCCGATCCATTCGACCTGCATCACGCGCGTGCCTTCGGGCCATGACACGAGTGAGAGGTCTTCGAGCAAGCGCTCGGCGTACGCGGTGATCTTCAACATCCATTGACGGAGCGGAACGCGCACCACCGGGTGTCCTCCGCGCTCACTGCGTCCGTCTTTGACCTCTTCGTTGGCGAGCACGGTGCCGAGCGCCGGGCACCAGTTGACCGGAATCTCGTCCTGATACGCGAGTCCACGCTCGAAGAGCTCGAGGAAGATCCATTGCGTCCATTTCACGTAGCTCGGATCGGTCGTGTCGACTTCGCGCTCCCAATCATAGGAGAACCCGAGCATCTTCAACTGTCGTCGGAACGTCGCGATGTTGGCCGCCGTGGTCTCGCGCGGATGGGTGCCTGTGTTGATCGCGTGTTGTTCGGCGGGCAGACCAAATGCATCCCATCCCATCGGATGGAGCACGGCCGTGCCCTTGGCGCGCATATAGCGCGCGATGATGTCGGTCGCCGTGTATCCCTCCGGGTGTCCGACGTGGAGCCCCGCGCCCGAAGGATAGGGGAACATGTCGAGCAGATAGGCTTTGGATAGGGACGGATCTTCGCTGGTTCGAAAAGTGCGGTCCTTTTCCCAGAAAGCTTGCCACTTCGGCTCGATCTCCGAAGGCATATAACGCGGACGCTCTCGATTGTCGGAAGACATTGCGAGCGATCGAGTAGCACGCGTGGGGATCGACGAGAAGAGCGGATGTTAGGTCGTGTCCGCAAATCCTCCCATCGCCTGGCTCGTTCGCAGAATCGCATGCGTTGTTGCTCGTCGGTCACAGGCTATCGCCTGCTCCCTCCTCGCGCCTAGCCTGCGATTCTGCGCCCTTCGCCATGCTCGGTCCGGAATATGCGGACACGCCCTAGCGTGCTTGCCGAACGGTCCCGATCGCGGGGCGCAAATTGCCGCGGAGCCGTTGAGGAGCGTCTGCCTCAAATTGGATGATCCGACCTTCGTAGCCCTCGGCTTGGATTTCGAGCACGTGGGTTCCACCTCGCCGAAGACGCAAGGGAAGGGTGGCGCCCGGCAAACCATCGAGCTGCAAACGTGCGTTTTCTGGTAGACCATCGACCTCGATCTGAACCCAGTCGATCGCCGGTGTCGGGGCAGGGGCATCGCTGGGAGCCATCTCGGAAGGTGTTTCAGTCGGAGGCATTCCGGGCTGCACCAGGGTTCGAACCATCAGGACGAGCATGATGAACGCTGCGGTCGTGATTCCGATGCGGATGAGCCAACTTCGAAGCGAAGACAGAAACACGTTCTGTGTCGACGGGATCGAGGATGAGGTGGTTTCTTTGGGCGGAAAGCTTCTGGGTGGAAGTGGAGAAGTGCGACGCGCGGCATCCCAAGGGCGGTACCCTTCGGTCGAAATGTGCGGTCGCTCAGAGCGATGCGTCGATTCGCCGTGCGTCGCACTCAAGCGATCCCGAAACATGCGCGCCGTGCGGGGGCGTCGTTCGCGATCTTTGGCAAGCGCCTCGAGAATGACGGCTTCGAAAGCGCTCTCGACTTTGGCACCCCGCTGACTTGGCGGGGTGGGTTCCTCATCGAGGATCACGCGAAGGAGTTTGTTGTAGTTCGGACCATCGAAGGGAACGTCTCCCACCAAGCACTCGTAGAGCACGACGCCCACACCATAGATGTCCACACGACGATCGAGGTCGACGTCGCCCATCGCCTGCTCTGGCGACATATAGTGCGGAGTGCCGAGGACCGAACCGGTGATCGTCAGCTTGGGGCCGGTGTCGTTGGCGTTGCTCGAGATTCCAAAGTCGAGGATTTTGACGATATCGCCGCGGCGTCCAGCGGGGACGAGGTAGATGTTGTCGGGTTTGAGATCGCGGTGAACCACACCGTGCTCATGCGCGGCGTCGAGGGCGTCGAGCAGCATGGTGCCGATGCGTGCGACCTCGTCTTGGGGCAATCGCCCAAGTCGTTTGATTCGTTGGCTCAGCGGTTCGCCCGTGAGCAACTCCATGACGAGGAATGGAACCCCCTCTTCGGTTCGATCGAGATCGAGGACTTCGACGATGCCTTCGTGTTGAATCGCACTCGCAGCGCGCGCTTCGCGACCAAAGCGTTGAACGACTTGAGCGTGATCGACGAAACGCTCGTCGAGCACTTTGATCGCGACGCTTCGTCCTGTGACGACGTGGGATCCTCGCCACACGCGCCCCATCCCACCTTGGCCGAGAAGAGACTCGATTCGGTACTTGCCCCGAAGCGTTCGACCGGCGAGGTTCACCGCGGCTCTGACCAAACGATGTGATAGGTGTCGACGGCATCTCCGAGCGCCTGGCAGGTGGTGAGATTGACTTCGGCGTCGCAGCCCGTGCTTCGAATCGCAGCGCGCAGCAGCGCCGCCATGAAGCCGGACAGCTCGAGTGACGGCTCGAACTGTTCACCCACGACGAGCTTGGCGATGTGTTCCTCGCGCTCGACGAGCATGGGCACACCCTGCTTTGCGATGCGCGACCAAAGATACGAGAAGCCATCGATGAACATTTCTGGGTTCGCCGATCGCGGGAGCTCGGGAAAGAGTCGAAAGAGATGTTGCGTGACGAGCATGTGTCCAAGCTCCGTCAAAAATGAGAGATCGCCACGCCCGACGAGGCTGTCGGCGATGGACACGATGCGTGAGAAGAACTCGACCGGAAAGACGGCGTCCGAAAGAGCATCGGTGCGTTCCATGTTGGAGAGGAGCTCTTCCACACCATCGACCAAGCTCGTGAGCTCTGTCCATCCATCGGAGCCGAGCCGCTGGCGAATGGCATCGACTGCCAGAAGGGCGGGCAAGAAATGCATGTGTGCGTGAGAGCCCGATCGGGTGCGTCGTCCATGTCGCGTGCTGCGCCGCAGCCATAGGTAGTGAAGATCGGCGGCGAGGGTGTCGTCGGGAGTCACCATTTCTTCGCGCGGGGGCCGCGAAGTCGTCGGTGTGAGGAGCGCGACCGCCTGCATCAGCACGTCGATGTCAGGAAAGCGCTCGTCCGGATCTTCGGCCGTGGCCCGCTCGACGCCGCGGCGCGCCGTGTCTGGAAGAGGGCCGCCTGGTTGGATCCGGCCTGTGATGAGCTGCCGTAGCATCACGCCCATCGAATAGACATCGACCCGTGGGTTGATCCCGGGATCGCCGCGCCGAATTTCGGGAGCGAGCCAGGGAGTGTAGGGGATCTCATCCAAAGGGGCGCTCTCCGAAAGGAAGACGGCCCACTCCAATGCGCGCAGCTTGATCGGTTCATCATCGCCGCGCGCTGGCAACACGATCACGTTCTCTGGGCCGAGCCCTCGCGCCACGATTCCGACGTGATGCATGGCGCGCAACGCCTCGAGCGTCGAAAGAGCGATCCGTCCCACTCGAATGGGATCGAGTCCGCGTGGATGTTCCGCGATGAGCTCAGCGATCGAGATCCCGCGCAGGGCTTCGTACACGACATAGGGACGACCATCCGTGTCCGTGCCCGAGTCGACGACGCCTTGGATCCCAGGGTGAGCGATCGTGCCCATCGCGCGCGCTTCGCGAAAAAGGCGCTCTGCCTCCTGGCCTTCGAAGGGCACACCTTGACCTAATGTTTTCAGCTCGACCCGACGGCCGATCCCCGTGTGTTCTGCAAGGAACGAGACCGTACTCGCGTGGGTCTCGAGAGGTGCGATGATGCGAAACTTGCCATCGACGACCCGGGACACGAATTCCACCCTATCACACCCCGTCATGTGTTTGGTTTCGAAATAGGGATGAAAATGTGGGGGCCTCTCGCGATCTCGGGTGGGCTTGAGGCATGCTCGCGTCCATGAGCTTCTCGAACGCCAGGTGGGTCTTCCCCATGACACTCTCGCTCTTGCTCGGAGCTCTCTTGCTCGGAGCATGCGAAGAGGGTGCACAGCACTGCCAGCAGCAGATCATTCGAGAGCATGCGCCGCGGGTGCGAGCGATCGTGCGCGAAGACATCGAACGAGGGGTGACCGGTGTCTCCCGCGCCGCGACCAAGCTCGCGCGTGGGTTTTTGATCGAGGATCATGAGCGCCGACAAAGCGAGATGCGGACGGCGCTTCATCTGTTGAGACAACCACCACGCGGGATTTCCGAGCTGATGATCTCGCCGATGTCGTTTCTCGCGGCGATCGATGAGCAAGGAATCGTGATCGCTCGGGATGCCGAGCCCGATCCGATGGCGGGATTCGATGCCAAGCAAGCCTTCGGGGTCGTGAGGCGAGCGCTCGAAGCAGGCGAAGCTGGCTATGCGCTCGAGGAGTTTCCGAACTTGCTTCCCGACCAACCAGGTTCACGCACCGTGCTCTATGCCGCCCCCGTTCGTCATCAGGGAAGGATCGTGGGGGTCGTGCTCGCCGGCACACCACTCTGGCGGACTGCGCAGCGTGTCGGACGGCAGATTCAAGCCGAAATGCCCGAACATATGAGAGACGGCGGGGTTCTTTGGGTGTATTTGTTCGAGGGCGAGCACCTTTATCACCACGGCACGCCACCGGACATGGATTCGATCGTGCCCGATGCGGCAGCGCGAAGAGCGGGCCTCGAACGAAGTCCGGGTGGGTTTACCGGTGAGCTCGTTCAGTTTGGGCGTTGGTATGGGATGGGAGTTGTTCCGTTACCCCGGATTGCCCCCGACGTGGGTGCGGTGGTGTTTTGCAGTGATCCGCTTTGAAATCCTTAGGACCTACCGCGTCGCGGCATGTGGCTTTAGGGTAGCGTGATTGATGAGCGAATCGAAGCCGACTCGGAGCTGGCGTCATCGTCTCCGGCGATGGGCGTTGGAAGCCTTGGTTTTTGTGGGGATTTTCCTCGCCATTCGGGCATGGCAGCATCGCGCGGTCGCGTTCGGAGTGGCGCCATCGATCGGCGCGACTGATCTTGGAGGGGAGCGGCTCGATGCGATCGAGGGACGAGAACGACCGGTCCTCGTCCATTTTTTCGCGAGTTGGTGCGGGGTGTGTGACGCCGAAGAGCCCAATATCGCCATGCTCGCGCGCGATCACGACGTCATCGCAGTGGCTTCGCAGTCGGGCGACGCAGAACGCGTGCGTGCTTGGATCGAACACGAAACGGAGCTTGGTTCGGTGCGTGTGTTGGTCGATCCGGATGGCGCGATCGCAGCGCGGTGGGGAGTTTCTGCGTTCCCGACGGGCTTTTATTTGAACCGAAGCGGCGAGATCGAGCATGTCGAAGTGGGCTATACGACGCTCTTTGGGATGCGTCTTCGAATGTGGTCGGCGGGCCTTTCGCGCTGATCGACCCGCATTGGGTACTCCGCGCTTTGCGACGACGCAGCCCTCTGCTACACGAGCGAGCACCCGCGCGAGGCGGGAATGGAGTACGCGGGTCATCGATGACTGAACATCCGACCGAACGGCGATCGATCGGCGCCTTCATCGCTTGTATCGTGGCAACCCTTGCCCTTATCGCGCTCGATCTCGGGACCAAGACGTGGGCCGAGAACACGCTCAGCGCCGAGCGCACGGGGGAGCGACCCGAGGTCTGCTCTCCAGACGACGATGGATTCATCCGTTATCAACGCGCACGCCGTCCCGGCATCGTGGTGATCGAGGACGTCTTCGAGTTCGAATATGCCGAGAATTGCGGCGCTGCATTCGGTCTGCTCCGCAATGCGCCGACGGCGCTCCGCACCGGAGTCTTCGGGATCGCGGCGATCGCGGCGACGATCGTGCTCCTTTGGATGTTTTATCGGGGCCGCGGAGGGCCGTTCTTTGCGTGGAGTGTGCCCTTCGTCGTCTCGGGCGCGCTCGGTAATTTCATCGATCGCGTGCGCTATGGCTACGTCATCGATTTCATCCATTGGCATTGGAAGGACGCGTTCGATTATCCGACGTTCAATGTCGCGGATATCGTGATCGCGATCGGCGTGGGGCTCCTTTTGATCGATGGCTTCCGTAAGCCTGTGGAAAAGCAAGAGGCGGCGAAGACCGAAGAGGCCAAGGCTCTGTGATCCCGAACTTTGGCGAGATTTTTGGCGAGCCGATTCCCGCGTATTTCGCGATGCTGATGGCGGCGTTTGCTGCCTGTACGTTCTTTGCGGTCCGTTGGGCCAAGCGCGAGAAGCGCAATCACGATGTGCTCATCGATCTCGCGCTGATTTCGCTCATCACGGGGGTGGCCGGGGCGCGCCTCGCCCACGTGTTCTTCGATGGCTTCTTCATGGATTACGTGCACCTCTGCACGAATCCCGCGGAGGTCGCGTGGACCATCACGCGTGAGCAATGCACGAGCGAATGGGTGCAAGGGCTCTGGGATATGGACGCAGGTGTATGCCGCCCGGCCGAGTCCGACTGTTTTGCGTGGGCGAAGTTCTGGCAGGGCGGGCTCACCTGGTACGGCGGGATGGTCTTTGGCGTCGGATACGCCATGGTTTTCCTCAAAAAAGAGGGTTTTCCGCGCATCAAAGTGCTCGACCTCGGCGGGATGATTCTTCCGCTCGGCCTCTTCTTTGGTCGTCTTGGTTGCTGGTTTGGTGGTTGCTGTTTCGGGCAGCCCACGGACGCGTGGTATGGCGTCTCGTTTCCTGCGTGGTCGCCCGCGAGCGAGGCGCAATGGAGAGCCCATCTGCTCGATCATCCGAGCCACGAGTCATTGGCGGTCGTGCCGGCGCAGCTCCTCGAGGCAGGCGGCTCTCTCTTGATCGCGTTCTTCATCATCGGCTTCCTCGAGCCGCGTAAGAAGTTCGAGGGCCAGGTGTTTTGTGTCTCGATGATCGCGTACGCGGTTCTGCGCTTCGTGCTCGAGTTCTTGCGCGCCGACGATCGCGGAGGAGGGCTCGGGCTCAGCACGTCGCAGTGGATCGGCATCGCGCTCGTGGCCGGATGCGCAGTTGCGTGGCCGTGGTTCAAGAAGCGCTCTCAGGCGGTGTTCGAGCAGATGCGGGTAGGGGAAGGCAAATCCCAAGAGGCGTGATAGATCCACGCTCCCATGCCTTTCGAGTCTGTTCCGCAAAAGGTTTCGTTCCCCGATCTCGAACGCCGCTTCCTCGAATATTGGGAGCGTGAGCGTATCTTCGAGCGCTCCGTTCACGAGTCCGAGGGCAAGCCGCATTTCGTTTTCTACGAGGGCCCGCCCACGGCGAACGGGATGCCGCATCCCGGTCACGTGATGACGCGCGTGATGAAGGACGTGATTCTCCGCTACCGCAGCATGACGGGCTATCACGTGCCGCGGCGCGCTGGCTGGGACACGCACGGGCTGCCCGTCGAGGTCGAGGTCGAAAAGGCGCTCGGCATCAGCGGGCGCGGGGCGATCGAAGAATACGGCGTCGAGGCGTTCACGCATCGGTGCATCGAGAGCGTGTTCCGCTATATCGACGAGTGGCGGAAGCTGACTGAGCGCATCGCGTTCTGGGTCGATCTCGAGTCGGCGTACGTGACGTTCCATAAGCCCTATGTCGAGAGCGTGTGGTGGGCGCTGCGCACGCTCTTCGACAAGGGCCTTCTTTATCAGGACTACAAGATCGTTTGGTGGTGGCCGCAAGGAGGCACGGCGCTCTCGGCGGGGGAAGTGGGCCTTGGCTATCGCGAGGTCGATGATCCAAGCGTGTTCGTGCGCTTCCCGGTGAAGGGCGAGGACAAGACCTCGTTCCTCGCGTGGACGACCACGCCGTGGACTCTGCCGAGCAATATCGCGCTCGCGGTCCATGCCGAGTTCGAGTACGCGATCGTGGAAGTCGAGGGTGAGCGGCTCATCGTTGCAGAGAAATTGATCCCGAAGGTGATCGGGGATCGCGAGCACACGATCGTGGCCCGTAAGAAGGGCGCGGAGCTCGAAGGCACCGAGTACGTGCCGCCTTTCTCGTACGCCGAGCCCGAAGGCGCATCCGAAGGAAAGCGCTCCTTCGTGGTGGTCACGGCGGATTTCGTGTCGCTCGAGAGCGGCTCGGGCATCGTGCATACCGCGCCGGCTTTCGGTGAAGAAGACTTCAAGGTCTGTAAGGCCAAGGGCCTCGGTTTTTTGCAGCTCGTCAAGCCCGACGGGACCTTCGATGAGCGGGTGACAGATTTCGTGGGGCGCTTCTGTAAAGAAGCCGACCGCGACATCATTCGGAACCTGCGTCAGCGTGAATTGCTCTTCAAAGAAGAGGTCTATCGCCACCCGTATCCGTTCTCGTGGCGTCGCGATAGCGATCCTCTGATTCAATATGCGCGTCGCGGCTGGTTCATCCGGACGACGGCGGAGATCGCGGGCGTCATCGAGAACAATCAGGCGATTCATTGGGAGCCGGCGCACATCAAAGACGGGCGCTTCGGGGAGTTCCTGCGCAGCAATGTCGATTGGGCGATCAGCCGAGAGCGCTTTTGGGGCACGCCGCTTCCGATTTGGGTGAACGACGTGACGGGCAAGATGGAGTCGGTCGATTCAGTCGATGCCATCCTCGCGAAAAATCCGCATACCTTCGATCATTGGAAGCGCGCCAAAGAGGCCAATCCGCAGCTCAGCGAGCATTTGATCGTCCATAAGCCGTGGATCGATGAGGTCACTTGGCAAAACGAGGGTGAGCCGGGGACTTATCGGCGCGTGCCTGAGGTCATCGACTGTTGGTTCGATTCGGGCTGCATGCCGTTCGCGCAGCACGGATATCCGCATCAGAATCGGGCGCAATTCGAGAAAGAATTTCCCGCGGATTTCATCACGGAAGCGGTCGATCAAACGCGCGGATGGTTCTATTCGCTTTTGGCGATCAGCAGCATGCTCTTCCCCGAGAGGAAGAAGCCGCACCCCTTCGAGAACTGTGTGGTGCTCGGCATCATCACCGACGAGAAGGGTCAAAAGCTCAGCAAGAGCAAGAAGAACTACAAAGACCCTTCGGAGATGTTCGATCTCTACGGCGCGGATGCGGTGCGCTGGTCGCTTTATACACAGAGCGTTCCCGGGCAGACGAGCAAATGGTTCGAAGGCGGCGCGGTCGACGCGACCAAAGAGTTCCTCCTCAAGATCTGGAACGTCTATTCGTTCTTCGTCACGTATGCGTCGATCGACGAGTGGTCACCTGCGGCGAAACGTCCGCCGCTTTCGGAGCGAAGTGATTTCGATCGATGGATCCTCGCGGAGCTCGACGCGACGGTGCGCGAAGTGCGCGCGTCGCTCGAGGCATATCGCACGCATCCGGCATCGCGCGTGCTCGGCGATTTCATCGAGTCACTTTCGAACTGGTATGTGCGCCGAAGCCGCGCGCGGTTTTGGGCGAGCGGTGAGAGCGCCGACAAGAGCGCGGCGTTCGCGACGCTCTACGAAGTGCTCGTCGACCTCGCGAAGTTGATCGCGCCGTTCACGCCGTTTTTGGCCGAGTCGCTCTATCAAAACCTCGTGCGCGGCGAAGACAAGAATGCGCCTACGAGCGTGCATTTGACCGAGTTCCCGTTGGCGCACGACGAGCGCGCGGATGATGCGCTTCGCCGCGACATGGGGACGGCTCGTGCGATCGTCGGGCTCGGCGCGCGGGTGCGTGCACAAGAGAAGATCAAGGTGCGCCAAGCGCTCGCCGAGGCGATCGTGGTCGTGGCGGACGAGGCCGATCGCCGCACGGCCGAGCGCTTCTCGGACGCGATCATCGACGAGCTCAACGTCGAAAAACTCTCGTTCACGAGCGAGCCCGAGCGCTACGTGCAGTTCACGCTCGTGCCGAATTTCCGCGCACTCGGGCCCAAGCTCGGACAGCGCATGCCGGCATGCAAGGCCGCGCTTTCGAAGGCGGACGGCAGTGCGCTCTATCGAGAGCTCGAGACCACGGGCAAGGTGCGCGTGGAGCTCGCGGATGGCGTCATCGAGCTTGGCGCGGGAGAAGTCGAGATTCGTTTGAGCGCCAAAGAAGGCTTTGCGGCGGCTTCGGATCGGGGGCGAGTCGTCTTGCTCGACACGCATGTCGATGATGCGCTTCGGCGCAAGGGCATGGCGCGCGAAGTCGTCTCGAAAATCCAAGGTGCGCGCAAAGCGATGGAGCTCGCGTTCGATGCGCGCATCCACCTTTCGTGGCGTGCGGACGGCGAGCTCGAAACGGCGCTCGAAGAGCACGCGGCCTATATCGCGGGTGAAGTGCTCGCGACGGAGATGAGAGAAGGCGAAGGGCAGGGCGCGAAGCACGAGACCGACATCGACGGCGCGCCGTTGACGTTCTGGATTGGGGGGCAAGGATGAGCGCGAAGATCATCGATGGAAAAGCGATCGCTGCTGAAGAGAAAGCGGCTGTCGCCAAACGAGTCGAAGCCTTTGTGGCGACACACGGCCGCGCGCCTCGCCTCGATGTCGTGCTCGTGGGCGATGACCCTGCGAGCCAGGTTTATGTCGCGAGCAAAGAGAAGCAGGCTGGAGCGGTTGGCATCCAGGGCAGCGTGCATCGCTTGCCGGGCGATATCACGCAGAATGCATTGCTCGATAAAGTGCGCGAGCTGAACGCGGACACGAAGATCGACGGCATCCTCGTCCAGCTTCCGCTCCCGAAGCATCTCGATGTGGCGCCGATCATCGACGCGCTCGATCCGAAAAAAGACGTCGATGGCCTCACGCCGACGAATACGGGCCTTCTCTGGAGCGACCTCCCTGCCTTGCGTCCGTGCACGCCGTGGGGCTGCATGCGCCTCCTCGAGCGCACTGGCGTTTCACTCGAGGGCGCGCGCGCGATTGTCATCGGCCGAAGCGCGCTCGTGGGTAAACCCATCTCTGCGATGCTCCTCGCGAAGAACGCGACCGTCACCTTGGCGCATTCGCGCACGCGTGACCTCGCGGCGCGAGTGCGTGAAGCCGACATCGTCATCGCCGCTGTCGGCAAACCCGAGCTCGTTCGCGGCGACTGGATTCGCGAGGGTGCCGTTGTCATCGACGTCGGCATCAACCGCGACTCGAGCGGCCGCCTCTTGGGCGACGTCGAATACGCTGCTGCCGCCGAGCGCGCGTCATTCATCACGCCCGTCCCCGGAGGAGTCGGCCCCATGACCATCGCGATGCTTCTGTCGAACACCGTCGACGCCGCCGAACACCGCCTGAGGACAGGAGCCTAGGGGCTAAATTGCTGTAATTACACGCTGTTTCTGTGATGCCCGCGCGATTTGCCACAACGTCGAGGTTTTTGCGGGCAGCCGCGTTTGGGCGTGAACATGACAAATCGCGCGGTTGCCCGGAGCTCATCAGTAATTTCAATGAGTGAAGAGGGGCGGGCGATAAGAAAAATCGCGGTCGAAGCCGCCAAGAAGGGCGTCTTCTCCCTTGGCGGTCGTTGCGGCTTGGCGCGCGATTCTCTCCGCAGAAACGTGCGTTTTCTGCATCGAGAGATGTGATCAATCTTCAGGGGGATCCTGTCCCCATGCGCGCTTGCGCTGTCCGGCCGTTGGCCGTACCTTGGGTCGTGATGACGAAACCTCTACCCAAGCCGTCTCGCGTTCGTGGCGAGCGTCTCGAAGCGCGGGTGACTGTGGCACAGAAGCGCCTCATCGAACACGCCGCTGCACTGCAGGGCCGAACGGTGACGGATTTCGTTTTGACGAGCGTGCAGGAAGCCGCTCATCGTGCCATCGAGGAACAGCAGTGGGCGGAATTGTCCGTTCGCGATAGCGAGGCATTCGCTCGTGCTTTGATGAATCCGGAGCCGGTGAACGCACGCCTGCGCGAGACGGTGCGCCAGTATCGAAAAGCAACGGGGACCTGATCGCGGTGGAGTCGTGGGGCGAGCTGCCAGTGCGCGTCGAGAGGCTGGCGACACATCACGACCGCTCTGAGTTCGAAAGCGGCGTAGCACCACTCGATCGATACTTTCGAAATCAAGCGGGCCAGGATCTTCGAAAGAAGATGGCAGCTGTGTTCGTGCTCGTTTTGCCGACCGGTACGATCGCTGGGTTCTACACGTTGTCTGCTTCGGCAATGAAACTTTCCGATGTGCCGGCGGATACCGCACGTAAACTGCCGCGCTATCCACTGATTCCGGCGACGCTGCTCGGCAGGTTGGCCGTAGATCGGCGGTTCCAGGGAAATGGTTATGGACGCTTCTTACTCGCAGATGCGCTCTGCCGTGCTGTGCGAAGCGAGGTCGCATCTTTTGCAGTGATCGTGGAGGCCAAAGACGAGAGCGCTCGTCGCTTTTACGAACGCGAGAGCTTCCTTCCCTTCCCGGACCAGCCGATGAAGCTGTTTCTGCCGATGGCCTATGTCGAAAAGCTGTTCGAATAGAGCGAGCTGTGATCAGAGCAATCGCGCGAGCAGCCGATCGAGTTCGTCGTAGCTCGTGAAGGTGATCTCGATGTTGCCTTTGCCCTTGCGGTCGGCGACCGAGACGCGCGCGCCGAGGCTCTTGCTCAAGCGGTTTTCGAGATCGCGCACGTTGGCGCTTTTCTTCTCTTCTTCTGGATCTTCAGGCGGCTTCTCGCGCGTGAATGCGCGCACCTGACGCTCGGTTTCGCGGACGCTCCAGCCTTTTTCGATCGCGAGCAATCCAAGACGCGAGATGGCAGCAGCATTGGGCGCACCAAGAAGTGCGCGGCCATGTCCTTCGCTGAGCTCGCCGTTTTCGATGCGCTCGAGGAGGGCCGCCGGGAGCTTCAAGAGACGCAGCGAGTTCGCGATGGTCGTTCGATCTTTACCGACCTTTTGCGCAACCGATTCCTGCGTGTGGCCGTGCTCATCGATCAACCGCTGAAGCGCGCGCGCGGGCTCGATCGGATTGAGATCTTCGCGCTGAAGGTTTTCGACGATCGCCGCTTCGAACGCTTGTTGCGCTTCGAGCTCGCGCACGACGATCGGCACTTCGCGCAGACCCGCGCGCTGCGCCGCGCGCCAACGACGTTCGCCCGCGATGATTTCGAAGCCGCCCGCAGGGCGCTTGCGTACGAGGATTGGCTCGAGCACGCCGAGCTCGCGAATCGATTGCGCGAGCTCATCCAGCTTCACGTCATCGAACTTGGTGCGTGGCTGCGCGCGATTGGGATGCACGTCTTCAATCGCTGCGCTCGTGGCTTCGCGCGGAGGAGCAGGCGCCGCGCTCGCAGCCCCTTTGGCGCCACCCGCCGGGCCAATCAAACCATCGAGACCACGACCGAGCCGCTTGCCTTGTTTGGGATCGACACTCATGCCGCTTCCAAATCTGCGCCGAGGAGCTCGCGCGCGAGGCTGAGGTAACCGTGCGAGCCGCGCGAACCGGCGTCATAGAGAATGACGGGCTTGCCGTGTGAAGGCGCCTCGGCGAGCCGAATGTTTCGCGGGATCACGGTCTCGAACACGCGGAAATGCTGACGTACTTCGTCGGCCACTTCGCGCGAGAGATTGCTGCGCGGATCGAACATCGTGAGCAACACGCCGTTCACGTGCAGCCGCTCATTGAGCGCATTGCGAATGCGATCGATGGTTTCGCTGAGGCGCGACAATCCCTCGAGCGCGTAGTACTCGCATTGCATCGGTACGAGGACTGAATCCGCTGCGACGAGCGCGTTGATCGTCAAGAGCCCGAGCGATGGCGGGCAATCGATCAAAATGAAATCGAACTCATCGCGCACCGAGTCGATCGCATGGCGAAGACGCGTGGCCCGATCATCGAGCTCCGCGAGCTCAGTTTCGGCCGCTGCGAGGTCGGGCGTCGTCGGGGCGAGCTTGAGCAATGCGATGTCGGTCTCGAGGAGCACGTCACTCAGAGAGGCTTCCCCAAGCAAGACCTCATAGGTGCCGCGCTCGATGCTGCTTGGAGCACGGCCAAACCCACTCGTCGCATTGGCTTGCGCATCCATGTCGATGAGAAGCACGCGCTGCTCGGCAACAGCGAGGCTCGCGGCGAGGTTGACTGCGGTGGTCGTCTTGCCGACGCCGCCTTTTTGATTCGCGATGGCGAAGACCAGAGCCATGAGGAGGCGTCTTTATCAGGGGGCGGGTCCCCGTTCAACCGAGCACGTACGTTTGCGGTCGCGCTTTTTTTTGTTGTCGTCATCCAAGGTGGTAGATGTCGCCTCACATGTAGGACAAAGTGGTTGCACACCCGATATGTGGTGAGTGCAGCCATCGCTATGCAGGAGTCGAGGATGCGCGGACCCAAGACATACAACTCCATCGAGGAGTTCGAGCGAGAAGAGATTCGTCCTTCGATGAAGGCGGGCTGGTCGCTCGATGATCTTTATTCGGATGCGACGGTGGAACGCCGCGGTGAAGAAGCGGAAGTGAACGAACTCGATTTCGATTGATCGCTCACGAAGTGCGATGAATGTGGCTCGGTTCTTTGCCTCCCCTGACCGAGCCCAGCTCAAGCTTCCGAAGGTCGCCCCCTCCGGAAACTTGCTCAGGCTCCGAAGGTCGCCCCCTTCGGAGCCGTTTTTTATCCGTCCGGCGAAATTGCGGGACCCTGGCAAAGGGAGGGGCGATGCGCTAGATGGAGAGCTGGGCCGTTGAGGAGGTAGACGTGGGATCGGTCGAGCTGATGAATCCGTCGAAGTTGGAGCGGATGCGGGCCTCCTGTTCGATGGCTGCCGAATGCCTCGTCATGGTGGGCCAAAATCTGCGCGTGGGGATGACGACCGATGACGTCAACACCCTGGTGCATGAGTTCATCGTGTCGCGCGAAGCCTATCCGTCGCCTCTCAATTACAAGCCCGGGGGAGCGCCTCGAGCTTTCCCGAAGAGTGTCTGCACGAGTGTGAACGAGGTCGTTTGCCATGGCATTCCTGGCAAGCGCGTGCTCAAGCACGGCGACATCGTCAATGTCGACGTAACCACGTATTTTCGCGGTTTTCATGGGGACACCAGCGCGACATTTTACATCGGCGAGCCGAGCGAAGAGGCGAAGCTCGTGGTCGAAACGGCGCGTCGTTGTCTCGAGCTCGGCATCGCGCAGGTCAAACATGGGGCGCGCCTCGGCGATATTGGCGCGGCCATTCAAGAGTACGCCGAGAGCCGTGGGTGCTCGGTCGTTCGTGAGTACGTGGGACATGGTGTGGGAAGTGAATTCCACATGCCGCCGCAAGTCCCGCATTACGGCAAGCGTGGCGCAGGCCAGCGCATTCACGCAGGAATGGTGTTTACGATCGAACCCATGATCAATCTCGGACATTTCGAGACCGAACTCCTCGATGATCAATGGACGGTCGTGACGCGCGATCGCTCTCTCTCGGCGCAGTTCGAGCACACGATTCTCGTGACCAAGACGGGATGCGAAGTGTTGACGGAGAGGCCACACGTGCTCTCGTCGAGCGAAGACAAGGAATGGGCGAGCCTGGGACCGCTCTCGACGCGCATCGCGCATGAAGCGCGAAATGGGATGATGCGGGAGGTCGCGACTCGTTAGACGGGCGGGCTTTCGTCGACCCAGATGATGCCCTCATCATCGATGTCGAAATGAAGTGCGTGAAGTGAGAGCCCGCGACACGGGCCGGACACGCAATAGCCGTCTTCGCGTCGATAGAGTGCGCCGTGTGTTCGACAGATCAGATGCCGCTTGTCATCGTCGAGAAAACGGCGTGTGCCGCTGTCGATGGGAATCGGCAAATGGCGACATCGATTGAGATAGACGCGAACTGAGCCCTCGTCATCGAGCAAGACGAGGGCCTCACGCGGGGTTCCATCATGACCGCGTCCAATGCTCACATGGAGCACCTGACGGTTTGCGAGCTCTCTGAGATCGCCGACTCGTACTTGGCCGTGATGCTGCTTCACTTGGGCCTTTTGCCGGCTTCGGCGTATGCGCGTTTGGCTTTGATCGAAACGAGTGTCGGTTCGTCTGCGGAGTCAGAGGGCCAAAGACAACCCGTCAATCGGCCCCCATAGACACAACCGGTATCGAGCCCGGTGGCGAAGGGATATCGCTGGAGACCACGGACAGCATCGTGCCCAAAATAAACGTGCATGGGACCTGTCCAGAGACTGGCCCATGGGACACCCTCTTCGATTCGTTTGCTCGCCGTGCCATCGGGTCGAATCGAACGCATCGTGAGTAGATCTTCGGGATTCTGTTCGTGAAGCGACGATCCTGGAACGAGCCCCGCATGAACGACGATGGCGTGATGGGCGGGCAACTCGATCGTCAGTGGCAATGCTTCGAGCCACGCCCAGTCGTCATCACGCAGCTTGCGCTCGAGTTTCTTCACCACATCGCTGAAATTCGAGAGGCTTTCGCCCCGTAGCATCGCGCGATGACAGCGAAGAAGATGGGCGTCGTGGTTGCCGAGCACCGATTCCGCCCCGATATGTTCGAGGCACCGTAAGACACCGAGGGAGTCGGGGCCTTTCGCGACGAGATCTCCGACCATGACGATGCGATCACCCGAAGCGAGCGCGGCGCGTTCGAGGAGTCGCTCGAGCTCGTGAAGGCACCCATGGACGTCACCTACGACGAGGGTTCGAGTCATGGAAAACTCGAAGCTGCATATCGTACTCGGAGCCAACGCTGCAAGTTGGCGTGAGAGACAAAAGAAAACGAGCGAGAGATCGCGATGATCGCCTCGCCCGTTTGCTCGATGAAAATGGATGGCTCAGATCACCCCGAAACACAGGGGGGCAAGCTCCGAGTAACAGTCTTGGAACGCTGTTTCGTTCGCACCAATGCATGTCTGGAGTGCCATCTGTTGAGGCATACACGCCATTGCATCTGTCATCGGATTGCATGTCATAATGGCCGTAGTTTCGGTCGGACAGACGTCATGTGCGCATGACATCTGGTGGTAGCCGAAGCAGGTGGCGCAGTCGAGGGGCCCATCATTCATTCCGTTGACCACGAATGGTATGCTTGGGGTGGTGTCCGCTGCGAGGGCAGCCTGCTGACATTCGGCCGTGGTGCACCCGCCGACCGCTTGTGCCGTGGCGGCACTACAGCGGGGCAAGCACGCACCTGACAAGGGCGGCACATCAGATGTGGTCAGCGTAACGGAACAGCTTTCAGGGCCTGCGTCAGGGGGATCCTGAGTGCCTGTATCTGGCGTGACGTTGGTCATGCCGGCATCGTTGGGGGCCGCATCGGGAAGTGTGATTGTCATCGGATCTTCGGACTTGCAGGCGGTGAGGCCTGACATCGCTGCAACAAGTCCAAGAGCAAGCGCCATTCGGTTCATCATGTCCTCCGGAAATATTCAGGGGCCACGGCCGAAGAACACGAAGTGGCCGTTCCCAAACGAAGTGGTGAGATGTAGATGAGCATCATCACAGTTTCAATGGGCCGGGGTTAAAGACCCCATAGTTCGTGAGAACACTCATTGATTCTCAGCACGGAGAAGACATGACCCGCGAAGAAAAGAAGAAGACGACGAAACTCGAAGTTGGGCAAATGGCACCTGAGTTTTCCCTGCCGTCGAATGCGGGGAAGCCGATGTCGTTATCGGATTTTCGAGGAAAATACGTTGTTTTGTATTTTTATCCGAAAGACGACACTCCTGGTTGCACCGTGGAGGCAAAAGATTTCGAGGCTGCGGCCGCGGAGATCGAGAAGCGCAATGCCGTCGTGCTCGGTGTCAGCAAGGATACGATTGAATCGCATCAAAAGTTTTCAACCAAGCATTCCCTCCATTTTCCTCTTTTGAGCGATCTCGATACGAGCGTCACGGACGCTTACGGCGCGTGGGGCGAGAAGAATATGTATGGGAAAAAATCGATGGGCATCGTGCGAACGACGGTGATCATCGGGCCGGATGGGACCGTGAGAAAAATGTTTCCGAAGGTGAGGGTCGCCAATCACGTGCAAGCCGTGCTCGATGCGCTCGATGCGGAGACGAACACCACGCCGTGAGAACGCTCAGTCTTCTCGAGTATCGTGGATTCAACGTGTCGCGTAAGCTTTTGGAAGAGGGATTTTGTCCAATGGCGTGTTCGAGGATGAGCGTTCAGTCCGTCGTGATGGGTGCGGCATTTTTGATTTTAGGGTGCGCGAATGATCGTGATACGTCATTCGCGTGTGATCCGAACTGCCCATCGGGATTCACGTGTTGTGGTCCGACGGACACGCCTATCTGTCGCGATTTATCCAACGATCCTGACAACTGCGGTGCGTGCGGGCTTGCATGTCCGTCCGTGAGACCGCGATGTAGCAGGGGAGCTTGCGTCGCGATTCCAGGCACCGATGCCGGGATGGGTACCGATGCCACTGTCGGTCGGTCCGATGCTGGAATCCCTCAGGGGAACTGTCGGCCGTCGTGCAGTTCGAACGAGCGATGTTGCGATACGACTTGCGTGGGGAGAACGGTGCCTTCGGGAACGGATGGCCGAGACGACCCTTCGTTTACGAATTGTGGTGGCTGTGAGATGGCCTGCGACGCTCAGCGAGCGACGGGATGTTCGCTGGCGAGTACAGGGATGCCTGGCTGCATGTGCGGGCTCGAAGGCCAATGCGCATTCGACGAGATGTGCGTGGCAGGTCCGACGGGGTTTTTCTGTGTGAATCTCGATACGGATCCCTTGCATTGTGGAGAAGTGGGGCACGCGTGTGGTCAAGGCGAAACCTGCAACGCGGGTGTCTGTCGATGTGGCACGGGTGATACATGTGAAGACGGACAGGCGTGTTGCGGCGGCGCGTGCATCGAGACGGATGCTGACGATATGAATTGCGGTGGTTGTGGGGTGACGTGTGGACCCGAGGAAGCTTGTCGTGGAGGCATGTGCATCTGCGGCACGGGGGAGGGCGCGCGAGCATGCCTTCCGTTTACTTCTGCGACGAGTCTCGGGGAGCTTTGTTGCGAAGGGCAATGTGTCCCACAGGACAACGCAAACTGCGCAGGATGTGGAGCGACTTGTGCCGGAGGGCTGAACTGCGATGTCGGGTTCACCTTTGGGGGCGACATGATTTGTTGCGCGACACGAATTCCCTTCGCTCCCGTCGCTTTTTGCAGCAGCGTGACCGAGGAACCCACCCTGCCAACACCATCAGAGTGATTTTTCGACGAACACATCTTTGACTCAGGTGGGCGAGGGGGCTAGACGAGCCCTCTTCGTTGCCGGTTGCGATGTCCTCCTCCTCGCCCTCCACGCCAGAGCCTCTGGACCCGAATTTTCGTCTGGAGCTTCCGATTTTCGAGGGGCCGCTCGATTTGCTTTTGCATCTTTGCCAAAAGCACGAGCTCAACATTCTCGATTTGCCCATCGCGTTCGTGACCGAGCGCTACCTTTCGTACATCCGTTTGATGGAGCGGCTCGACCTCGACATCGCGAGCGAATACCTCGTGATGGCCGCGACGCTCGCGCACATCAAGAGCAAGATGCTGCTCCCGGCCGATCCGACGGCCGAGCAAGACGAAAAGGAGCCAGAGGAAGAGATTGATCCGCGACAGGAGCTCATTCGGCGTCTGCTCGAGTATCAAAAGTACAAGGCTGCGAGCGAAGAGCTCGGTGCGCGAGGGGTGCAGGGGCGAGACGTGTTCTTGCGAGGCATGGAAGCGCCCGAAGCATCAGGGCCTGCGCCATTGGCTGGGGTTGGCCTTTTCAAGTTGCTCGATGCGTTCCAAGCGGTACTCAAGCGCGCCAAGCAAGATCTCGCATTTCAGATCACGGCCGAGGGCGTTTCGATTCAGGACCGGATGACGCAGCTCTCCGAGCGATTGCGTCTCAAGCGAAGATGCACGTTCGAAGAGCTCTTCGACGACATCAAGAGCGTCTATGACGTGGTGGTGACGTTTCTCGCGATTCTCGAGATGGCGAAGCGTCGTCTCGCGCGTGTCTATCAGAGCGACCCGATGGCGCCGATTCATCTCGAGTATCGCGTGTTGGAAGCGGACGAGAGTGCAGAAGCACTTTTGGACGCGAGCGAGGGGCAGGAATCGGACCCGGTGTTGGATTCCACGTCCGATACGGCGTCTGCGTCCGATACGGCGTCTGCGTCCGATACGGCGTCTGCGTCCGATACGGCGTCTGC
>CAYZTA010000016.1:0-22771 GCA_964481145.1 uncultured Sandaracinus sp. | reverse complement strand
GTCCGATTCTGGTTCCGACCCGGCTACGGATTCCGCCTCCGAACCGACCCGGGATATAGCAGAACTTGATCTTCCATCCTCACTTGCGCACGATTCGCGGCCCGCCGAGGTCGGCGATCTCCCCGGAAAACCTGAATCATGAGTCGTCCGCGCAAGCGAAAGCCTTCCTCTCAAGGGGATGACACCTCCGTGGAAGTCGAGACGCCCAGCCTCGACACGTCGATCGAAGAAGAACTCGACACACCGATTGAAGAAGATGAGGCGACCGCTTCCGAGCTCTCGACCGAAGAGCAGGAAATCCTACGGGCGGTCTCTGAAGTTTCGGATGCGATCGTCGCGCGTGTGCTGGCAGAGGAGCCTGCGGAGCAACTCGAACCATCCTCGTCTTCCGAGACGTCCGATGTCTCGGAGCTCTCCGAGCGTTCCGACGAGCGTGTGCCCGAACCATCCGTTGTGAATGATCCCGACGAAGCGCTTGCTCGCGTCGGCATTCAACTCGATGATCCCGCAGAGACTGCTGCGGGTGGCGAGGACGATGAAGGCTTGCCGGGAGAAGATACCGAGGAGCGGCCCGGGCTCGAGAAAGCGCCGCCTCTCGCGGTGAGCGCCGATCATCTGAAAGGAGTCATCGAGAGCCTTCTCTTCGTGGCAGACAAACCTTTGCCCGCCCAGCGAATCGCGAAAATTGCCGGTGCACCCACAAAAGAAATTCAACGTCTCATCGATGTGCTCATCGAAGAGTACCGAGGCCGCGGAATCGAAATGGTCGAAGTCGCGGGAGGATTTCAATTTCGTTCGGCAGCCGCGAACGCCCCTTTCGTACGCGAGCTCGTCGCACGCAAACCAGTGCGCCTGACACGAGCACAGATCGAAGTGCTCGCGATGATCGCTTATCGTCAACCGATCACGCGGCCCGAGGTGGATGAGATCCGCGGCGTCGACTCGGGGTCAGCGTTGAAGGTGCTCCTCGAAAAGCATCTCGTGAAGATCATCGGTCGAAGGGACGAGGCGGGGCGACCTTTGCTCTACGGAACGACGCCGCACTTCCTCGAGTTTTTTGGGCTGGCATCGCTTTCGGAGCTCCCGACGCTCAAGGAGTATTCCGAGTTGAACGATGAGAGCCGCGCGCTCTTCCAGAGGCGGACGGGGGAGGCCATCGAGGGAATCGGCGATATTCAGGTCGAAAAGCGTGAGTACTCGGACGAGGAACTCGAGGGTGTAGAACCCGAGCCGATCGAAACGGAGCCAGAGTTTCTCGTGGATCCGCAGTTGCCGTTGCCCAACACCGACGTGACATCAGAAGACGACGGTCCTTCGGAAGACGACGAAGACGACGATGACGGTCCTTCGGGCGACGATGATGACGATGACGACGATGACGACGATGACGACGATGACGACGATGACGAAGATGACGAAGAGGACGACGATGACGACGATGACTGATGCCGAGAGGCTCTTCCTTTGACCTTTCAAGAACTCATTCTTGCGCTGCAGCGCTTCTGGGCCGACCGCGGCTGCTTGATCGTACAGCCCTATAATTCCGAGGTTGGAGCGGGCACCTTCAATCCTGAAACCTTCTTGCGTGCGATTGGGCCCGAGCCTTGGAACGTCGCATATGTCGAGCCGTCACGACGTCCGACCGACGGTCGATACGGAGAGAACCCGAATCGACTCCAGCAGTTCCATCAGTTTCAAGTCATCCTCAAGCCCGCTCCGCTCGACATTCAAGAGCTCTATCTCGAATCATTGAGAGCGATCGGAACGGATCCCGAGCTTCATGACATCCGTTTCATCGAGGATGACTGGGAATCGCCGACCCTCGGTGCTTGGGGCCTCGGCTGGCAGGTGTGGATCGACGGCCTCGAGATCTCACAATTTACCTATTTTCAGCAGGTGGGCGGCCTCGATTGCAAGCCCATCTCCGGAGAGCTCACGTACGGGCTCGAGCGAATCGCGATGTATCTCCAAGACGTCGATGACGTCTATGCGCTCAAGTGGAACGAGCAGGTTCGCTATGGAGAGATCGCGAAGCGGAGAGAGTGGGAGTGGTCGACCTACAACTTCGAGCGCGCCGATGTCGAACTGCATTTCCGGCTCTTCGATGAGTACGAGGCGCAGTGCTTGAAGCTGCTCGGTCTGCCGGCCAAAGGTGCAGGGAAGGAGCGCTCACAAAAACTCGTCTTCGACATCGAAGACCCGCTCGCGCGTCTGGTGCTCCCCGCCTACGACTGCGTCGTGAAGTGCAGTCACATGTTCAATGTGCTCGATGCTCGCTCTGCCATCAGCGTGACCGAGCGCCAACGTTTCATCGGTCGCGTGCGGCATCTCGCGCGCGCAGTGTGTGAATCTCATTACGCGCAGCGCGAGAAGCTCGGCTTCCCGCTGCTCGGGAAATAGTCACGATGCCGGCGCATCTTCTCCTCGAAATCGGTACCGAAGAACTCCCCGCCTCCTTCGTCGAAAAAGCGCTCGATGCGCTGCCGACGATGATCCTCGCGAGCTTGGATCACGCCCGAATCACTCACGGAAGCGCGCATTCTTATGGGACGCCGCGTCGACTCGCCGTGCTCGTGGACGATGTCGATGACAGGCAGCGTGACATCGAAGAAGAAGTGCTCGGACCACCCAAGGCAGCCGCCTTCGGTCCCGATGGAAAGGCTTCGAAAGCTGCCGAGGGATTTGCCAAAAAGAATGGCGTCTCGGTCGATCAGGTTCGGATCGTCAAGACCGAGAAGGGGGAATACGCCGCGCTGACCCGGCGTGAAACTGGGCGGGCGGCGAGTGATGTGTTGCCCTCTCTCCTCACCGAGATGTGCGGAAAAATTCCATTCCCGAAGTCGATGCGTTGGGGGCTCGGTGAGTTTTCCTTCGGCAGGCCGGTGCATTGGCTCGTTGCGCTCCATGGCAAGCATCCGATGTCGATGCAGTTCGCAGGGATCGCATCGGGGGTTCGGACGCGCGGTCATCGTTTCCTCGCGCCTCACGAATTCGAGTTGCCGGAGGCGGCGCGGTATCTCGAGCTTCTCCGAGAAGCGCACGTGCTCGCAGATGAAAAAGAGCGCCGGGCAGAGATGGTGCGTCGCCTCGAAGAGCGGGCCAAGGAGATCGGCGGAGAGCTCGTGCCGGACGAGTTTCTCGTCTCAGAAAACGCGTCGCTCGTCGAAGAACCGCACGTGATCGCGGGTTCGTTCGACGAGACCTTCTTGGGGCTGCCCGAAGAGGTGATCGTGGCCGTGATGCGCGGTCATCAGCGTTATTTCGCGGTGAAAGAAGCAGGGCGACATCGTTTGATGCCGCGGTATCTCGCGGTCGTGAATACGGCGAAGTCACCCGAGGTCATCGTGCGCGGAAATGATCGCGTGCTCCGCGCGCGTCTTGCTGATGCGCGCTTTTTCGTAGAGACCGACGCGCAAACGAGACTCGAAGACCGCGTGCCGAAGCTCGACGGGGTGGTCTTTCAGCAAAAGCTTGGGTCGATCGGCGAAAAGGCGCGTCGTATCGCCGCCGTTTCGACCGAGCTGTCGAGAGATCCGCGCGCGACACAAGCCGCCGAACTCGCGAAGGCAGATCTCGTGTCTCTCATCGTCGGAGAGTTCCCTGAACTCCAGGGGCTCATGGGACGCTGGTACGCACTGCGCCAAGGGGTGGCGCCCGAGGTCGCCGATGCGATCCGTGATCATTATCTGCCGAAGTCGGCCACGGACGAGGTGCCGAGCACTGAGCTCGCGGCTTGGCTCTCAGTCGCAGATCGCGCAGACACGCTCTTTGGATGTTTCGCCATCGGGCTCGTCCCGAGCGGATCTGCCGATCCTTTCGCGCTACGTCGCGCCGCGATCGCGATCGCGCGCATCGCACTCGAGGGCCCCATCGACGTCGATCTCACGGCACTTTTCGAAGCCACAGGGCGTGCCTATGCGGATCAGGGGAAACGTCTGGCCGAGACGGCCCACGTGATGGCCCAATTGGACGACTTTTTTCGCACCCGACTGCGGGTGTTTTTGTCGGAGAACGAAGGACATCCTGTGGATCTTGCCACGGCTTGTCTCTCGGCATGGCAAGGCGGCTCGCTCCGAGACTTGGCGGCACGTGTTCGCGCGTTGGCGGCGTTCCGTACGATGCCGGCCTATGAGTCGCTCGCCGTGGCGTTCAAGCGGGCATACAACATTGCCAAAGATGCGAAGGAAGGGCAGGTCGATCCGGCGCTCTTCGATCATGACGCAGAGCGTGCGCTTCACGCGCGTTTTGCGAGCGTGCGCGCTGCGATCGATGTCGCCACTTCGAGAGGGGATTACATCGGAGCATTGACCATCGTGGCAGACGAGTTGCGAGAACCCATCGACCGTTTCTTCGAGCAAGTCTTCGTGATGGTGGACGATCCACATGTGCGTGAGAATCGACTCCGGTTGCTTGGAGAGATCGCAGGTTCAATGACCCGTATCGCGCATTTCCATCTCCTCGGCGGCCGATGACCCTTTATCTCGCGACTTTTTCTGGTGAAGACGCCGTTCCGAACCTGGAAGTCGTGGGTGTCAAAGCGGCGGGGCTCGTGGGTGCGTTGCGACGCGGACTTCCCGTTCCGCCGTTCTTCGTCCTCACACTCGATCTGTTTCGCGCGTGGCGAAGCGCTGGACATCGCCTCCCCGAAGACCTCGACGATGCGATCGAGGTGGGGCTCGAGGTTCTCGCGAAAGAGACCGGGACGCGGTTCGGGGATGTCGCGCATCCTCTCCTCGTGTCCGTGCGTTCGGGGGCGCCCGTCTCGATGCCGGGGATGCTCGAGACGGTGCTGAATATCGGAGCCAGCCCCAACACGATCGACGGCCTCGTCCGCCGGCTCGGTGATCGCAAGGCGGCGCTCGATGTGCGGCGTCGTTTTCTCGAGTCGTTCGGGGCTGGAGTTCTGCGTGTTTCGCGCAATCGATTCGACGCTCGCGCCGGTGTTCGAATGGCGGCGACTTCATCGAGAACGACGCCGCTCACGGAGAGCGCGCTCGAGGAGAAGAACGCACGACACGAGGCCCTCCTGCGTGGGGAAGGAGAGCTCCCGGAAGATCCGCGAGCGCAGCTCCGTGCTGCCATCGATGCGGTGCTTCGATCGTGGGATAGCGAACGGGCGCGTGATGCGAGGCGAGCTCACGGTGTGGACGATGCGATGGGCACCGCCGTCATCGTTCAGGCGATGGTCTTCGGGAACGCGACCGAGGTTTCAGGCTCGGGGGTCGCGTTCACGCGGCATCCTCTCACGGGTGAGAAGCAACTGTTCGGCGAATTCCTGCCACAGTCGCAGGGTGACGACATCACCCAAGGACGCGCATCGCCTGCGGCACTCTCTGCTGCTGCATCGGGTCGGCGCGCCGAGGAGAGCCTCGAGCACGTGTGTCCCGATGCGCTCGAACGGCTCGCGCACATCGCCGTCGAACTCGAAGCTTCGGAGGGCGACGCTCAGGACATCGAGTTCACCGTGGAGCGAGGTCGATTGTGGCTCCTCCAGATTCGCCCCGCGAAGCGTTCGCCGGGGGCTGCGATCCGCATCGCGGTTTCATTCGTGCGCGAAGGTCGAATCGAGCGCGAAGAAGCGATCGCCCGCATCGATCCGAGTACGCTCGACGCGCTGGTCGTACGCACCTTGCCGAACACGACGGATCTCGAAGCTCGAGGTCATGAGCCGCTGCTCATGGGCGTGCCCGCGAGTCCGGGTGCGGCTTCAGGAACCGTCGTGTACGACGCGTCGGAGGCGATCGCAGCGTCCTCTCGCGGTGAATCCGTCATCCTTGTTCGTAGCGATTGCAGTCCCGACGATGCTCCGGGAATTCGAGCCGCAGCAGGTGTGCTGACCGCGTCGGGGGGCATCACCTCGCATGCGGCCGTGATCGCGCGAGCGTTCGGTAAACCATGCATCGTCGCGGCGAGCGAGCTCAGTGTGGTTCCGCGCGAATCACGGGCGGAGGTCCGGAAGCCTCATGGTGTCGTGCATCCACTGCCCGACGTCGTGACGATCGATGGACCGAGTGGGCGCGTGTTCTCAGGAGTGATTCCAATGTCGGTGTCGTTCTCCGTCCCCGAAGCGCGAGAAATGCTCGAATGGGCGCGCGCGCTCGGCATTTCGGGGGCGTGGGCCGATGCCGTGTCTCGATTTCTATGATGGAATACACCGGATCTGGTGTAAGCAGAATCCTTTGGTCGTGCTTGACGCTTTTGGTGAGCTCTGGGACCCTGGTTGAGAACTTCGACTATGTGGTGGCGCCATGACGAGCAGTGAGGCCAAATCACATCACCTGCATTTGGTGGAGGGGGTTCCTCCATCGACTCCGCCACCGGATCCTTTGATCGGCCGCACGTTGGATGGCCGCTACCGCGTCGAAGCCGTGCTCGGCGAAGGCGGCATGGGGCTCGTGTATCGGGCGCACCACGCGGTGCTGAAGAAGCCGCTTGCCATCAAAGTGTTGCGCCCCGAAGTCTCGCGCGACGCCGAGGTGCTGTCTCGCTTTCAGCAGGAAGCGCAGAGCGCGAGCGCCATCGGCAACCAGCACATCATCGATATCAGCGACTTCGGGACGTTGCCGGATGGTTCGACGTATTTCGTCATGGAATTCCTCGATGGCCAGTCGTTGACGGGCGCGATCGAAGCGGGTCCCGAAGGGGGCGGCGCGCCCATGGATCCGGCCCGTGTCATCCACATCGCCAAACAGCTCTGTGATGCGCTCGGCGCCGCGCACGAACGCAGCATCGTTCACCGCGACATGAAGCCGGACAACGTGATTCTCATCAAACGCGGCGGCGATTCGGATTTCGTGAAGGTGCTCGACTTCGGTATCGCGAAGGTCGGGGGTTCGTCGAGCAAGCTCACCAAAGCCGGTCAGGTGTTCGGAACCCCGCACTACATGTCGCCCGAGCAGTGCGCAGGAAACGCGGTCGATCAACGGACGGATATCTACGCCCTCGGCGTGATTCTCTACGAGATGGCGTGCGGTCGTGTGCCCTTCGATGCCGACAATCTCATGGGCATTCTGACCAAGCACATGTACGAGCAGCCGATACCGCCGCATGAGCTGCCACCGCCCGTGAAGGTCCCTTCCGGGCTCGAATCGGTCATTCTGAAGTGCCTCGCGAAGTCGACCGATGCGCGGTATCAAACGATGGATGAGCTTCGGGGAGATCTCTCGGCGCTCGAACAGGGCCTGACACCTCGTGCGGTGATCGATGGTGTGGATCGCTCCCTCTCGGGAAGCGGCCGAGATCCCACGGGTCGTGTGGCGGTCCCGTCGATGATTCACATGGACGTCGATGCGCATGCACCGACCAAGAGCAAGATGCCGATGTTCGCGGGGATCGGAGCTGCGCTCTTGCTCCTCGTGGGTGGCGGGGTTGCCGCGATGATGGCCATGGGATCGCCGGAGGAGACCGCCACACCCGCGAGCACACAGACGACCGAGATCGTTCTTGCCGCCAATCCAGAACCTGGAGCGGATTCGCAAGACGCGCTCCCAAGCGGCGAAGACGAAGTCGTGGCAGGTGCTGGATCAGAACAGGCGGCTGAAGCAGCGGAAGACCCGCCGACGGTCGCGGCACAGGTCGCAGGGCCTTCGCCCACCATCGAAATCCAGACGGATCCGGAAGGCGCCGAGGTGTGGCGTGGTGACGAGCTCCTCGGCAACACGCCTTATTCGTTGCCGCGACCTGCCTCTGGCGAGCGAATCGAGCTTTCGCTTCAGAAATCCGGCCATCAGACGCAGAGCGCTGTGGTGTCGTCATTGACGGCCCCCACGGTGCGGATCGCGCTGACGGCCGAGCCGCGCCGCTCGACCAGTCGCAGAACGGAACGCCACTCCACCACTTCTTCTTCTTCTTCGACGCCACCAGCAGCCCAACAGACGCCAACGTCTGGGCGATCGCATGGAGGCAGCGAAGTGATCGATCCCTGGCGCTGAGGGGAACGTTCGCAGTGGGGGTCCCGGATTTGGAGGCGAACGTGAGCGTTCGACCTCGAGTCAAGGTGCCCCTACGACTGACATGCGATGCCTATTCTTCCTCCCGGGCTCTCTACGCTTGCGGCAGAAACGGACCGCCTTCTTCTGCTTTTCCTCACCCATGGCGTCGTCGTTGCCACATGTCTTTTCACAACGCTCGTCGTTCTTCTCTACCGATATCGGCGTCAGTCACGCTTCGTTCGCGGGCAACCTGTGCGATCACAAGCGCTCGTTGCGCTGGAGCTTGTCTGGATTGCGCTCCTCGTCGTGCCGACCTTCTTCTTATTCCGTTGGGACGCCCAGGCCTCGCGCGTTCGAAGCGCCACACCCAGTGACGCGTATCTCGTGCGTGTGCGTGCACGGCAGTGGGCCTGGGAGTTCGAACATCCAAACGGCATCATCGAAGACAACACGCTGCATGTGCCGGTTGGGCGCGCCGTGCAGCTCGTGCTTTCGTCTTCCGACGTGATCCACTCGTCTACGCACCCGAGCTCCGAGCAAGAGGTCACATCGTTCCGGGTGTGAATACTTCGCTATGGTTCGAAGCCATCGATCATCATGAGAACACGATCGATGGCGACCTCACGGTCCCTGATGCAACTCGAGTTTTGTATCGAACTCCGATCTTCTGCACGGAGCTCTGCGGCGCGAGCAATCGATATGATCGGAATGGCGGACACGCCACGATGCTTGCGGAAATCTTGGTCATGCATCCCTCCGATTTCGATCGGTGGGTGCAAGCTGACTGCACCCTTCTGCAGCCCACGACCGGATCCGAATGGGGTGAGATGCTCTTCTCACAAAGAGGTTGTGCTGCTTGTCACGCTCGCACAGCAGACGCGCCCGAGCTCGATGGTCCAAGCCTCCACGGGTTGTTCGGGCGGCTCACATCCCTCCGTGATGGCGAGACTGTCGTCATCGACGAAGCCTATGTGCGCGAATCGATCCTCGAGCCGCAGGTGCGAGTCACCTCAGGATACGAAAGCACGATGCCGCACTTGCCAGTGAGCGAAGAGGAGCTCGACGGCCTGATCGCGTATCTACGAACGCTCTGACAACAAAGAGCTCCTACCTGAAAAGGAGCGCCGTCTTCGCCGCCAACGCCAAAGTCCGCGCCGGAGCCGTTTCCCCAACCCATCAAGAAAGGCACTCAACGGCCACTGCGAATCATCGAAGTCGCCAAAGATGAAGACACCGCCGCTCGTGTTCTTTCCGAACTCGGCATCAGCGCCAGAGCACCTCCGCCAGCCCCGCGACGCATCGACCCGCGACAACTCTCGTTGTCCTTTGTCGGCTGAGCAAATCGTCTCGCTTCGAGCCGAATCTCTTCGGACTCGATGGGCGCCAATACCATGGCCTCATTGCCAGGTTTGCCACCCCTGCTCTTGAGGCTCGCTCCAGCCTCGACTACCTTTTCCATTTGGGATGTCTTATCCGCTCCGCGAGCACGTGGTGCGTGCCGATCGCACCGGAACGATCGTGCGGAGGACACGGCGCGCGGCGATCGTCTTCGCGGCGCTCGCGGCCGGCTCGGTGCTGGCCGACGTCGTGATCGTCCGCTGGCTCGAACCGGCGGCGTGGTGGACGCACACGACGTTCCTCTTGCTGCTCGCGCCGATCTTCGCGTGGTACGCGCTCGCCGCCGCGCGCTTCTTGCCTCGGATGCGCGGCGATTACGTGGTGCGTCTCGAGGACGATCGCGTCATCGCGTCCTGGGGCGGCGAGCGCACCGCCGAGGTGCGTCTCACGGATCCGATTTCGCTCCGACCGGTGTGGCCGTCCGGTCGCGGCTTCGTCCTCGTCACGCCGCGCGGCAAGGTACTACTGTATCCGGAGCTCGAGAGGCTCGGCGAGATCGTCGTCGAGCTCCAAGCGCGCGGCATCGGCGACGAGGGCATCCCGCTCTCCGAGCGTCATGCGTTCGTCGGAGGCGAGGAGCGGCGCGAGCCCGTGCCCGCCGCCACGAGCGACGCCGAACTCGCGCGCATCGCGCGCCTCGAGGCCGTGAGCGGGAGCGTCGCCGTAGTCGGGTTCGTCGCAGGCGTGGTCGCGGCCCTCACCCACAGCAGCCTCACGCTTGGCGCGTGGATGATCGCGCTCCTCAGCGGCGGCGTCTCGATGGCCGCACGCGGCCGCTACATCGCGAAACACGGCGTCTACCGTTTCCTCGGCGGCGCCGTCCTCGTGCGCGAGGCGACACACGCCCGCCGCGCCGGCGCCGTGCTCGTCGCGTGCGGCGCGCTGATCGCGGGCATCGGCGCGCTCGGTGCGTTGGTCGTGGGCATCGGCGCGCTGAGCGCGCACTGGCTTTGATCAGAAGTCGCCGAAGGCGACGCCGCACTTGCCAGTGAGCGAAGAAGAGCTCGACGGCCTGATCGCGTATCTACGAACGCTCTGACACGTATGGCGAATGGCGAGAATTTGGTTCCTTTTTGACTCGCGAGTCTGACCGGGACGAGATTTCCATCCCCTTTTGACTCCGGAGTCTGAACAGGACGAAAATTCCATCCCCTTTTGACGCCGGAGTCTGAACAGGACGAAATTTCCATCCCTTTTTGACTCCGGAGTCTGGCGGGGACGAAAATTCCGTCTCCTTTTGACGCGCGAGTCAAACCGCCCGCGAAGCGGGAGCGATTCTCATTGTTCGGTCGGTGTTTCGGGTTCCGTCTCCGGCTTATTTTGCGGCTGGCCCCAAGGGAACGTTCGCAGTAGGTTCCGCGCCGGATGCGGCACCGGCGAGCCATGGGCGGGATGGGTGAGATGCTCCGCAGGTGGATTTTCCGCAATGCGGCTCTTCCTGTGTGTGTGACAGCGCTTTCATGCGCAGGTCTCACTGGATGTGATCTGTCGAATCCGGGGGTGCCCGTTCCCCTTGGAGATGTCAATTTCCCAATCGCACTTGCCGTCGTTGCAGACGATCCCGAAGCGCGTTTCCTCGTCGTCGCGAACTCGAATATCGATCTGAGTTATTCCTCGGGTTCGCTTCAGAGCTGGGATTTACGAGCGATTCGTGAAGCGATCGACGCCCAGGTCGGAATGGGCTGCGGCGGTGTCGATGAGCCGCCTTGCGTCATCGCCATCGAAGAAAACGAAGGCGCTGGCTTTTTGGCCGACGAGGTTCAGATCGGTTCACACGCAGACGGACTCGTCTATTTTGCAGAACGAGATCGCTTCTACCTCCCGGTCCGCAGTGGACGGGGAGTGCTGACGTGGGTGGATTTCTCGGCGGGCAATGGCACGTTCGCATGTGGTCCTCGCTCGGGCAAAGTTCCGAGCTGTGACGACGCGCATCGAGGTGCAGACGTTGCGGCGAGCGCTGAAGGTTTGACGCTTCCTAACGATCCTGTGGCCGTGGCTGTCGTGCCAGCGAGTTTGCTTGGGCCAGAGGTTCGTGCCGATGCCATCGTCGTGCCTCACCGCAGCGGTCGAGCGAGTTTGTTCCTCGATGATCCTGAGCTGCCGCGTCCCGTGTTCACTGATGTCATCGAGGGAATTCCGAACGATATCGTGAGCGCACGGCTCGATCCCGAAACGGGGTGGGTATGGGTGACGAACGCAGGGGTGGCGGCATCTCGTCTCAGTCGAGATCTCGTTGCGCTTTCTCCGGTGCTGGTTCCTGAGAGCGGAGCCGCACAGCTCACCATCATTCAGCGCTTGAGACTCTCGGGCGTCGATGATGGACAAGACACGCGAGACATCGCTTTCGAACCTGGCACGGAGCGGGCGTGGGTCCTCTCGCGAAAACCGGAATCGGTGATCACGTTGGACTTCGCTCTCGAACCGCGAAGCACGGGGATTCTGCCGATCGGCGATATCTTCGCGGTGGCCGCGGGGCCCTCGCGGATCGAACGGATCGTCATCGGAGGGCATCCCTATCTCGCTGTGACCTGTTACGAAGCCAACAACGTATCGGTGGTCGATCCCGAGCTCGGGTTGGTTGCCTCGATCGCAGGATTGGCCGGTCCATTCGAAATGGCGTTCGATGCGGAGCGCAACTGGCTCTTCGTGACCAACTTCCGAAATTCCACCCTCGGCGTGATTGATCTGGGGCTTCTTGCAACGAACGAGTCGCCGCGGTTGATCGCGACTTTGGGCATATCGAATCCCCCGACGCCGTTTTGATTATGCGAGATTTCTTTCGATTTATCGGTTGTTTCGGGGCGTTTTGCTTGGGATCGGCGCTTCTGCCGGCGTGCACGGATCCGGTCAATACGGCGCCTCCCCGCGCCTTCAATCGGCCCGCACGTGCTGTCTTCGTATGCATCGACCCTTTTGCGCAACCATTGGAGGCGACGGCGTGTGTGCTCGACGGTGGAGCATATCGTCCTGGGTTTCGGCTCATCGCGCTGGTGCCTCAGCAGACCCGGGGCGAAATCGCAGCCGTCGAGCTGTCCTCGAATCCGCCGCGGGTGCTCGATAGTGATCCACGTGTCCCACGATTCACCTTCGTCGAGACGGGCGAGGTCCCGACTGCGATTGCAATCTCCGAAACGAACCCTGTGTGCACATGGGTTGCGAATCGTGGTTCGAGAGATCTTTGGGGGATCCCGACCGTGGCGTTCGTCGATCGAACGCGGACGAGAAGGGCCACGCGTCTGGCGTTGGACGAGATCGAGATCGCTCCTGGCGTGATGGCCTCTGGACGCCCACAGGACATGTTGATTCACGAATCGGCTGAACACTCCGAGCTGTTCGTGTCCCTCCCGGACGATGGTGTGATCGCGCGAGTTCCTGTGTCGAACGAGGGATGCACGCTCGGGACTCCCACCCTGATTCAGGTGCCGGAGACTGTGCCGGAGCCACCGCCTGCCGTGCCTCGAATCGACGAACCCACACTCGAACCCCTTGCCTCACAGGGCGTCGCAACGCTCGCACTTTGTCCTGCGGTGGTGGATGGGGTGGATACCGTGCCGGGCTTCGTGGCTGTGGAACCGACCCCTGCCGAGCTTCCAGCACCGATGCCGCTCGAGATGATATTCGAACGGACTTCACCCTCGGCTCCTCCCCTCGGAATCTTCATCGGAGATGGTGCCCGTCCGGTGATCTATCGGTTCGACCTCGCGATGGGAACCTTCGTGGAGGGCGTGCGGACCGACGGCCCGGTTCGAGATCTCACCTTGACTGCGCCCGTGCCAGACGATGGAGGGATGCGTCAATACATCTATGCGATCGATGCGCGTGATGGATCGGTGATGGTGATCGATCTCGAGACAGGATACGTGCTGCCAGTGCAGCCGACGACTTCGGGACGACCGCTCCGTGTTCCTTTTCCGGCTCCGGCGCGCGCGATCGAAGCGATCGACACGAGAACTGTGGGAGGCGTTTGTACGACCGCAATTCCGCCGCCCGATCCCGTTCCAGGACCCAATGTGCTGCGTGGCGTCTTCGTGTCGGTCGCGCTCTCGGATGGAACGATCCGTATCGTCGATGTGTATGATCGTGATGCCGTATGCCGTCACGCGGGCGAGTGTTCGTTCGTGGGCAACGAGCAATTTTCCTTCATTCGAAGGCATCGACCTCGAATCGGGCGACGGATCGTCAACGCTGTCGCGCTGGCTGATGCCCCGAGTGCGTTGAGTACGGGCGCGACGTTGAGGTTCGACGAGAGCGGCAAGGCAGGAGCGCTGATCCCTGATTTCAAGCCGACGACCTGTCCCGAAGGACAGACGGCGGTGTACGAAGGGGGGACGGGGCCGTTCATTTGTGCGGTGACCGACCCGTGGTCGGCGGCGCCCGAATCGTTCTTCGTGACTTGGGAAGGAGCGATTCCAAACACATCGAGTGCAGCAGGGCGACTCCAAGTGCTCGGCGACGGGCTCGTGGCCCTCGACGCGCAGTTGAACCTCTGTTCGCGCGGTGTGCTCCCGGGCGACCTCCTGGCGATCCTCCCTGGTGAACTTCCGGATCCACTGCCTGAAGGCGCCAACAGCGCGCGTTGTACCTCCCTTGCAGGAGGCGACGGCACCACCGAAAGACAGCCGATGTTGGTCCCGATCGAAGATGTTCGTACGGGACGAGAGGCCGGGCTCGCTCCGCCCAACGAGACGCGTGTTTTTCTTCGGGAAGATGCGCTCGTGCGGAGCCGAAGTACGGCGGGCGAATCTCTATCGGTTCGAGATATCGTGGATTGTTACGGCAACACGCTTCTTGCGTATGAGATTCGAGTGCATGACGCGTTTGCCGTCGTGGACACGAACAGCGGTTTTCTGCATCACGTCATCTCCGATGACGAGGGGCGTTGCGTGGTCGACCCTGCAGGAGATCCGCTTCGTGAAGGACGAGCGCAGCTCGGGGTTCCTTTCATCAGCCGGCGTGTCGCGTTCGAACTGGCATTCGAGAGCCCACCTCCTCGAGTGCCGGACATCGTGATTCGATTCCAGCTCGCCAATGTGCCTCCGCAATTGGCGTGGGATCTCGGCGTGTCTCTGATCTCGTCACAACAGCAGGTGTTGACGCTTCCGACTGAGATCGTGTGGAACGAATCGACGAACACGCTGTATGCGCTCGATGAGCTACGCCGGGGACTCGTATTGATCTCCGTCGAGCCATTCCAAGCGACGCGCTACATCGAATAGCCCTCCGGATGGAATGCGCGCGTGGCGGTCAAACACAAAGATGGGCTTTCGCCCGCAATGCAGCAGTTTTTTCGGGCCAAAGAGCAGCATCCCGATGCGTTGCTCTTCTTCCGAATGGGCGATTTTTACGAGCTTTTTCATGATGATGCGGTGATCGCGTCCGGTGCCCTTGATCTCGCGTTGACATCTCGCGGAAAGGCCGCGGATGGTGCTGAGATCCCCATGGCAGGGGTGCCGCATCATGCGGCGGCGGGCTATTTGGCTCGGCTGCTCGAAAAAGGCTTCAAAGTGGCCATCTGCGAACAGATGGCGGATCCCGCGACCGTCAAAGGGATCGTGCCGCGGGAAGTGGTTCGCGTCATCTCGCCCGGTCTTGCACTCGATCCCGACGCGCTCGATGCCCGCAGTGACAACGCGCTGCTCGTGGTTCGGGGCAAAGACGCGGTGTTCGGCCTCGCTTGTCTCGAGCTGACGAGAGCCAACCTTCGCGCGTGCACGCTCGACGATGGAGCGGCGCTTCTCGCTGAGGCCGTTCGCGTCGATCCTCGCGAAGTGCTCGTGGTGGAGGATGGTGAGCTGCTTCTTTCGCTGCGAAAAGCGCTTCCGAGAGCGCGCGTCGAAGGCGCGACGATGCCTGACGATGCGCGCGCCGTTTTGGTGTCGGTCGTGGGTGAGAGCGCATGCGCCGATGCGGCGACACGCGTGACGAGAGCGGCGTTCGAGGCGAGCGCCGTGGCTCTTGCCTATGCGAAGGTCGCGCAGCCCAAGAGCTCACTCGGAATCCGTACGATCGAGCCTTACGACCCTCGCGGCCAACTCGTCCTAGACGACACCGCCGTGCGAAACCTCGAGCTCGTGCGCACCCTTTCCGGGGAGCGAAGCGGGACGCTGTTGGCGCTTCTCGACGAGACGTCGACGCCCATGGGCGCCCGCCTCATGCGTCGCCGCATGCTTGGACCTTTGGCTGAGGTCGAACCGATTCGAAAGAGGCACGACGCGGTCGAAGCATTCCTGAACGATCCGGAACGTCGCCGCGAGTTGCGCAACATCTTGTCGAAGATCGGAGATCTCGAGCGAGGCGCCACCCGTGCTGAGCTGGCGTTGGCTTCACCGCGCGATCTCGGTGCGATCCGCGATGGCTTGGGCGCCGCCGTGCAGGTGGCGGATGTGTTGCGAAGGAAAGACCCCGACGAAGCGATCGAAAGCCTCGTTCCACGTGACCTGTGCACGGATGTGGAGGGGCTTTTGTCGACGGCTCTTCTCGCCGATTTGCCGCTCGTCGCGAGCGGAGGAGGGCTCATTCGCGACGCGATCGATCCGCGCATCGATGAGTTGCGTCAACTGTCGACGTCCAGCAAAGACGTGCTTCTTTCGCTCGAGCAGAGAGAGCGAGAGCGCTCGGGCATCGCTTCGCTCAAGATCAAATTTACGAAAGTTTTCGGATATTACATCGAGATCACGCGTCCGAATCTCCATCTCGTGCCGCCTCATTTTCGTCGTAAGCAGACGGTGGCCAATGGTGAACGGTTCACGACCGATGAACTCGAGGAGCTTCAGGGGAAGATCCTCGGCGCCGACGAGAGTCTCAAAGCGCTCGAGGCCGAGATGTTCGAAGACGTCCGACGGAGGGTGGGGGCCGAAGCCCCGCGTCTCCGTGCGCTCGCAGAGGTGCTCGCCGAAATCGATGTGCATGCCGCCCTCGCCGATATCGCGCATCGACGAGGATACGTGCGTCCCATCATCGATGACTCTCTTGGGATCGACCTCATCGAAGCGCGCCATCCCATCGTCGAGACGCTCGCTGCCGCAGGATCCTTCGTTCCCAACGACGTGGACGTCGACGCCGACAAACAACGGTTGATCGTCATCACGGGGCCGAACATGGCCGGCAAGTCGACGACGATGCGTCAGGTCGCGGTCGCCACGATCATGGCGCAGATGGGGTCGTTCGTGGCTGCGAAGCACGCGCGGATCGGTGTCGTCGATCGCATCTTCACCCGCGTCGGCGCAAGTGACGACCTCGGGCGTGGTCAGAGCACGTTCATGGTCGAGATGCGTGAAACGGCGACGATTCTGCGGGAGGCAACCCGACGATCGCTCGTGGTGCTCGACGAGATCGGGCGCGGCACGAGCACCTACGACGGCCTCGCGATCGCATGGGCAGTGGCTGAATATCTTCACGATCGAATCGGATGTCGCGCTCTTTTCGCGACGCATTATCACGAGCTCTGTGAGCTCGAACAGACCAGGGACGGTGTACGGAATTACAACGTCGCGGCGCGAGAGCAGGGTGGGGAGGTCGTCTTTCTGCACCGGCTCGTTCCTGGCGCAAGCAATCGCAGCTATGGCATCGCCGTGGCCCGTCTTGCGGGCGCCCCCGAAGGCGTGCTCGCGAGAGCGCATCAGTTGCTAGAAGAGCTCGAGGGGCGTGGTGTTCTGCCTGCGCGTGCAGCCGCGACCACCCCGAGAGCCATGGAACGAGATGCCGTGAAGGAGAGCGAATCCGAGTTGGTGAAGCGCCTTCGCGCGATCGACCCCGAACGAATGTCCCCCATCGAGGCACTGCTGACCCTTTCGAAGCTCAAACAACTTCTCGATTGAGTTGCGCAACGGCACAGATGCTCTTTGCGGCCACGGACCGACGCAGGTAGGATGGCCTCGCCATGGCCGACACCAAGGATGAGATCATGCGCATTCGTGCGGCGCTCGAGGGCGCCGACGCAGCTCTGGTGTCCGCGCTCGATGCACGTGCGGTTGCGGTACGTGAGTTCGTCGCGCTGAGAGAACGAGATCCCGACGGCTATCATGCGTTGCCGAGCGCAATCGATGTGCTCGGTCGCGCCAAGGAGCTGCGGCGGACGTTTCCAGAGTCTGGGCTCGAACCGGTGATGCGCGAGGTGCTGAGCGTTTGCGCTGATTTGATCGCGAAGGTGCAAGTGGCGGTCCTCGGCCCCGAAGCGGGGATCACGCACTTCGCGGCTCGCCGTTGGTTCGGAGCCCATGCCGAGATGCATGTGCATCCGGATGTTCCGAGCGTGTTCGCAGAGATCGAACGAGGTCGCATCGCACACGCCGTCGTTCCCTTCGAGACGTCGACGGACGGAGCCTTTTCGGCGACACTTCAATGCCTGGCGGAGGCGAACGCGAAAATCGTGGGCGAGCTGACTCTGCCCAACGCGTGGCATTTGTGGTCGAAGACCGGCAACAGCGCCGATGTCGAAAAAATCTTTGGCGCGGCCACCACCATTGCCGCGTGCGAGAACACGCTCAAGCGAGAGTTCCCGCGCGCCACCTTGCTCGATGTGCGCTCCGGGTTGGTTGCGGCGCAGATCGCCCTCGAAGATCATGGAGCCGCCGCGCTCGGTAGTGATTTGCTGGCGGAGGTCGAATCTCCGAGCTCTTCTCGTTCGGAGCCTCTCGAATCGAGCGCAAGAGAGTCGCGTCGCCCAAGTGAGCGAGCGCTTCTCACGTCACTTCGTATCGTTCGGAAAAACGTCGAAGACGACCCCGGTGCGAGCACACGCACTCTCGTGCTCGGCCATCAGCAACCGCGTCGTAGCGGAAATGATCGCACGATGCTGGTACTCGCCCTCGGCGAAGATCCGGGCTCCCTTTATGCTGCGCTCCAGCCGTTCGCCGAACGCGGCATCAATCTCACCCGTCTCGAATCGCGCCCTGCCCGAGGTACCGCGTGGCGGCTCGCCTTTTATGTGGAGCTCGATGGACATGTCAGTGATCGCTCCGTTCTCACGGCGATCGACGAGGTGAAGGTGCGGGCACGTCACATCAAAATTCTCGGGAGTTATCCCCGGCCATGAGAACCACCGAAACAACGAAGCGATGGCGGGTGCGGCCGAGCGGTCCTTTGCGGGGCCGCGTGCGCATTCCCGGCGACAAGTCGATCGGCCATCGAGCGCTCCTCTTCGGCGCGCTCGCCGATGGTGTCTCGACGATCCATGGGCTCTCCGGAGGGCTCGACAATGGTGCGACCGCCGCGGCGATGTGTGAAATGGGAGCTCGTATCGACTTTTCCGGAGATCCGAGCACGGGGGTGACGGCCAACATTCACGGGGTGGGCCTGGATGGGCTCCGCATGCCGAAGGGCGTTCTCGACTGTGGGAACTCGGGCACCACGATGAGGATGCTCGCGGGCCTTTTGGTGGCGCAGAAGTTCGGTACTCGTCTCGTCGGAGACGAGAGCCTCACGCGGCGACCCATGAAACGCATCGTCGAGCCCCTCCGCGCGCGAGGCGGGCACATTGCAGGCGTGAAAGGGCCCAAAGAGGGCGAACATTATCCGCCTCTTGCGGTGGCTCCTCTCCTTGCTGACGAGAAACTTTCGGGGATTGAGTACTCCTCGCCGATCGCCAGCGCGCAGGTCAAAAGCGCGCTCCTTTTGTCTGGGCTCTATGCAGACGGGCCGACGGCGGTGATCGAACCGACTCTTTCGCGCGATCACACCGAGCGTATGATGCATGCACTTGGTGTCCCTCTTCGCACGATGGGGCCCATGGTCGTGCTCGATCCCGAGGGATGGGATCGAGGCTGGAACGGCTTCGATTGGAACGTGCCTGGCGATTTGAGCGGTGCGGCGTTCGTCATTGCAGCGGCGCTGCTCGTTCCGGGGAGCGAGGTCGTGCTCGAAGACGTGGGGACGAATCCGACGCGGACAGGAATTCTCGATGCGCTTCGTGCGATGAACGCGCCCTTCGCGATCACCCCGCATGGGGAGGCGGCTGGCATGGAACCGATCGCCGAGATCGCGGTTCGAAATGCGTCGTTTCACGCATCGCGCATCGGGGGTGAGCTCCTGACGCGCATGATCGACGAGGTGCCTATCTTTGCGGCGGTCTGCATCCGTGCGCGTGGCACGAGTGAGATCCGCGACGCAGAGGAGCTTCGCGTCAAAGAGAGCGATCGAATCGCGGTCACGGCATCGATGTTGCGCGATCTCGGAGTCGATTGTGTCGAACTGCGCGATGGGATGACGATCCACGGGACTACGGGTCAGCTTCGTCCGGTCCACATCAAGAGTCATGGAGATCATCGAATCGCGATGACGGCGGCGGTGCTCGGGCTCGTCGCTGACGGAGAGACAATCGTCGATGACGTTGGCTGTGTGGAGACGAGCTTTCCCGGATTCGCCGCGCTCCTCCGTTCTCTCGGCGCAGACATCGTAGAGGAAGAGCTCGAGGCGTGACGGCGGGGCGACGTCGACCGGTCGTCGCGATCGACGGACCGGCAGGAGCGGGCAAGAGCACTGTCTCTCGTCGCGTGGCGGAGCGCCTTGGCTATCGTCTCGTCGATACGGGGGCACTTTATCGTGCGATCGCACTTCGTGCGCGCGAAGAAGGCATTTCCTACTCTGACGGACCTCGGCTCGGGGAGCTGGGGGCGCGACTCCAGCTCGGCTTCGAGATGCAGGGTGCGACGCCGCGCCTTCATATCGATGGGCGCGATCGTTCAGACGACATTCGGACCGCAGAGATCTCTCAGGGAGCGAGCATCGTTTCGATGCATCCTGAGGTTCGAGCTGCGCTCCTCGAGCTGCAAAGGCGGCTCGGGGCCGAGGGCGGTGTGGTGCTCGAAGGACGCGATATCGGCACCGTGGTGTTTCCCGATGCCGAAGTGAAGATCTTCCTGACTGCGTCGGATCGAGAACGCGCGCGTCGGCGCCAGGCGGAGCTCGTGGCACGCGGCAGTGAGACGGAGCTGGAGACGGTCTTGAGTGAAATGCGCGAACGAGATCGTCGCGATTCGAGTCGACCCGTCGCTCCCTTGCGCGTGGCAGAGGACGCTGTTCGCTTCGATACGACGGGGTTCGATCTCGACGAGGTGGTCGAGCGCGTGGCCGAGATCGTAAGGCAAGCCGGTTTTTGAGTGATTGACAGCTGGTGACGGACTTGCTACCCCTGCGGACCCCGCGGACTGTCTAGGCCGTGTGGTTTCACCGTGCGCATGAGATCGCCTCTCGGGAGTTTTCTCCCGGGATTTTTCCGTTTGAGGCGTTCTCGCCTTCGGGCCCCGATTCAAGGCTTGAAAGTGAGTTTCTCACGCGTGCTTCCCTGGTAGGCGAACAACCCGACTCTCACCGAATCAGAAAGGCTTCCATTCGAATAATGCCCACGTCCGAGATGCAGACCCGCGCGAGCAGCGGGGGCGACACTTTCGCGGCCCTTTTCGAGGCATCCGTCGCGAAGGCAGACTCGCTCAAAGAAGGCGAGATCGTCTCCGGCACCGTCATTGCGGTCGGCAAGGACAATGTCGTCGTCGATATTGGTTACAAGTCCGAAGGCGTCATCCCGATTTCCGAGTTCATCGGACCTTCGGGGCAAGCCGAAGTCAAGGCGGGTGAAACCGTCGATGTGCTCGTCGAGTCCAAAGAGACTGACGACGGACTCGTCCTTCTCTCCAAGGAGAAGGCCGACAAACTGAAAGTTTGGGACGAGATCAGCGCCGCGTGCGAGCGCGACGAGCTCATCTCGGGGACCATCACCGCCCGCGTGAAAGGTGGCCTTTCGGTCACGATCCGTGGTGGCGTCAAGGCCTTCCTCCCTGGCTCGCAGGTCGATCTCCGCCCGGTGCGGAATCTCGACAAGCTCATTGGCCAGACCTTCGAGTTCAAGGTCATCAAGTTCAACAAAAAGCGCGGCAATATCGTGCTTTCCCGCCGTGTCCTGCTCGAGCGCGAGCGCGACGAGCTCAAGGCACGCACGCTCGAGAACCTCGAAGAGGGCATGGTCGTCACGGGCGTGATCAAGAACATCACGGAGTACGGCGCGTTCGTCGACCTTGGCGGCATCGACGGCCTCCTCCACATCACCGACATGAGCTGGGGACGCGTCAATCATCCCAGCGAGGTCTTCAACGTCGGTGACGAAGTCACCGTGAAGGTCCTCAAGTACAACGCAGACACTGAGCGCGTCTCGCTTGGTCTCAAGCAGACGGTGGACGATCCGTGGAACAGCGCGAGCGAGCGCTTCCCTGCGGGTCTCAAGATCTCGGGCAAAGTCGTTTCGATCACCGATTACGGCGCGTTCGTCGAGCTCGAGCCTGGCGTCGAAGGTCTCATCCACGTCAGCGAGATGTCGTGGAAGAAGCCGAAGCATCCGTCCAAGGTGCTCGAGGTCGGCAAAGAGGTCGAGTGCGCGATCCTCGATGTCGATGCGACGAACAAGCGCATCTCGCTCGGTTTGAAGCAGCTTGAGCCCGATCCGTGGACGCTCTTCATCCAGAAGTACAATCCGGGCGACATCATTCGGGGCAAGGTTCGCAGCGTGACCGACTACGGCGTCTTCGTGGGTATCGAAGAGGGCGTGGACGGCATGGTTCACAAGAGCGATCTCTCGTGGACGCAGCGCATCAACAACCCGGCCGATGTCTACCGCAAGGGCGACGAAGTCGAGGCGATCATCCTCTCGATCAACCACGACGAGAAGAAGGTTTCTCTCGGCATCAAGCAACTCTACGAAGATCCGTGGACGCGCATTCCGCAGGATTATCCGGCGGGCACGATGCTCGAGGTGCGTGTCATCTCGATCGCGGATTTCGGCGTCTTCGTCGAACTCGAGCGTGGGGTCGAAGGTCTCGTTCCGATGAGCGAGCTTTCGTATGACCGCATCGACGACGCGCGGAGCGTGGTCCAAGAGGGCCAGATCGTGAAGGCGGAGATCATCGACGTGAATACGGCGGATCGACGCATCACCCTCTCGCTCAAGAAGATGGAGCTCGATGCGAACGCGCCCGTCATGAAGTACGGCGAGGAACGTTCGATGGAGCCGTCGGCACAACGCGCTGTGGGCGGCACCCGTGCAGCGGGCGGCGCGAAGCTCGGCGACGTGCTCAAGCAGAAGCTGGGCCTCGGCGCGGAGACCGAAGAGGGCTGAGCTTCAGCTCTCTGCTTTTCGAACTGAGCCGTGGGCCAAGACCAGGCGACCCGCGCAAAGAAAAAAAAAGAAAATGTACAAATTTTGTACAACAAAATTCAAAAAGTTTATTATCAAATGTCGTAAAAAAATTTCACCAAAATCTCTTTACTAAAAATGAAAATACAAATGAAAAAAAGATTTTATTTGATTTTAAAAATTTCTCAAAGATAAACAGTTTAAATATTCCGATTTATTTAAATTTTTCAAATAAAAAAACAATTGAAAAACTTGATATTCATTTTCAAAAAGAAAATACAGTATTCTCAAAAAACCAAATGATTTCTCCATATGTTTCTTT
>CAYZTA010000015.1:0-101893 GCA_964481145.1 uncultured Sandaracinus sp. | reverse complement strand
AGCTTCGCTTGCTCCTGCGGAGCGGGCTACACGCTCAACGCCAACGGCAGAACCTGTGATGACATCAACGAGTGCAGCACCGCAAATGGCGGGTGCAACGCGAACGCGACCTGCACCAACACGCCGGGTGGTCGCGATTGCGAATGCAACGTCGGCTATGTCGGCAATGGCCTGACCTGCACGCTCGCACCGCGCGATTGCGCGACCATCCGCAGCGTCAATCCCAGCGCACCGAGCGGCGTTTATCCGATCGCGCCGGACGGCAACACGATCGTCTCGACTTACTGCGACATGAGCACGGCCGGCGGCGGTTGGACGCAGGTTTACGATCAGAACTATGCGATGTTCGGTAACAATCGCGCGCGCACCGCATGGCTCTCGGCCAACACCTCGACGCCGAACGCGGGCGACTACTCGATCCTCAACCAGTTGCCAAATCTCGGCAACGGAACCAACTACGAGTTCCGCTACGAATGGCTCGATGGCCCCATGGCCAACGGCTATTTCCAATGGACGCAAAATCAGAGCCCGCTCGTCGTGGGCGATGACACCGGACGAGCCACAGTCTCCAATCTCTCGACGAGCCTTGGCTCGACACCTGCCGGATGCACACCCTTCTCGGGTCTCGGCATGAGCAGCTCGAACGCATTGCTCGACGGTGATCATGGCGGATGCTGGTGGTTCGCCGTCGGCGTAACCACCGGACATCCCGATGGAATCGTGGCCATTCCCACCTACAACACGCCGGAAGAACCCGCTGGCAACAGCGCACGCCGCGTGCGCTTGTGGGTTCGTCCGGGCGCCTCGCCCCTTGCGAGCTGCGCGCAGATCCTCGCGGCCAACCCCGCGGCGACGAGCGGCACATATTCCATCGATCCCGATGGGGCCGGTGGAAACGCGCCCTTCTCAGTCACTTGCGATATGAGTACGGCTGGCGGCGGATGGACCGTGATCTCGTCGGAAGACTTCGAGAGTGGCGCGACTGGATGGTCGAACGACACCACCAGCACGGCATGCGCGTACACCACGCAAACACTGGGCGGATACAACGTCTTCGGGGCAGGTTCGGCCACACAGAAGACGTTCGCTCTGCTCGGCATCCCGCACACCGAAGCCCGAGTCACGATGCAGTACTACAGCATCGATAGCTGGGACGGAGAGCAAGGCTATGTACAGGTCGATGGCACGGACATCTTCCGACAGAGCTTCTCGCAAGCGCAGGGCAGCAACCGTTGCGGTGGTGCATGGAACGACCGTGACGCAGTGGCCGTCGCAACCACCCGCACACATTCCGCGGCGTCACTCACGATCCTCGCCAGTTCGACTCTCGATCAGCCCGCTTCCGATGAATCGTGGTCGATCGACAACGTGGTCGTCATGATTCGCTGATCAAAAAGCGCAAACCAAGACGCCGCAGGGGCTTCGAGCCTCTGCGGCGTTTTCTTTTGGGATTCACCAGGATCATGCGCCTCTGGTCAGGCAGATTTGGAACCCACGCTGAAAGCCACGCGCGCGCCACCTTCCTTACGGTTCTCGGCCCATGCGCGGCCATGATGGGCCGTCGCGATTCTGGAAACGAGCGAGAGTCCGAGACCCAGTGATCCGAGGTTTGCGCCCGCGCGACGCTCTCCTCGAAAGAACGGATTGAAGACGCGTTCGATCTCGTCCTGACAAAAGCCTGCACCTCGATCATCAACGGCGAACACGACGCCGTTCGGCTCGAGTTCGATCACCAAACGCTCGACCCCACCGCCATGTCGCTTCGCGTTCTCGAGCAAGTTGGCGAGCGCCCGCCCGAGCAGCGTCGCGTCCCCTTCGAAAGGAAGACTTTCCGCTTCGCTCTCGAGAAGATCGATGGACAGACCTGCGCGCTCGAGGGCCCGCGCGCCCACATCGAGGGCCTCGAGGGGGCGAAGCTCGATCGTTTCGAACGAGAGCCGTGAGCTCGCGAGCAATTCGCCGACGAGATCATCGATCTCGAGGACCTCCCGTTCGAGTTCGTCGATCGCCGTCTCGTCGATCGGTCTCCCACATTCGGCGGCGTCACGCGCCGTCTCGAGGAGAATACGAATATGACCGAGGGGCGTACGAATCTCGTGGCTCACCGCGGCCAAGAGCTCCTTCTGATCGCTCAATTGTTTTTCGATGCGCGTCGCCATCTCGTTGATCGAATCCGCGAGCACCGCGATTTCGCCGATGCGATGACGGCCGAGGTTGACGCGGCTGTGCAGCTGTCCAGAGCCGATGTCGTGTGCAACTCGAGTGACATGATCGAGCGGACGGACGAGTCGACGTGCAATCACACCCGAAGCCGCCCAGAGCGTGCCGCACGCCACACAGAGCCCCAAAATCAAAAGCCAACCTGATCGAGGGCGTGTCCGCTCGGCGCAGATTTGAACTGTTCCGAGCGTTTCCCCATCCCGATGGATCGGCGCGACCATACGCGGATTTTCGCAAGGGACACGACCGAAGCTCGCAATGAGCGCCCCTTCGGGATCGCGCAATGTCACTTCGATTCGAAGCTCTTCGGCCGTGGTCCGTGCGAGCTCGTCACGCGCACTCGGATCATCCCAAACGCGCGCATACTGGTTGCCTACGAAATGACGAAAGCGCTCCCAGTCTTCATGCCAACCTTCATAGGGCGGTGAGGCGAGCGAAAGCACGAGCCATACGCTCGCGCTCGTCATCACGATCGAGGCACCGAACCAGACGAAGATTCTTCGGTGGAGTTTCGCGCGCACCCATTGATGCAAACTGACCACACGTCGCCTCTTCATGTCGTCTCATTCGCGTTCGATCGCAGCTCGATCAGGATGCATGTCTTTCGACAGCACATATCCCACGCCTCTCACGGTTTTGATTCTGTGCGGCGGGTCGTCACCCAATTTCTTTCTCAAACGTGAGATGTGGACATCGACCGTGCGCTCCCCGACGACCACGTCATCTCGGCCCGCTTCGGCAAGGAGCGCGTTTCGTGGAATCACGCGGCCCGCGCGCGAGAGGAGCGCGATCAAAATATCGAACTCGAGCCCCGTGAGATCGACGATACGGCCGTCCACGCTCACCTCACGGGTGCCGAGATCTGCCGTGATCCCTGCGACGCTGAGGCGCCGTTCGGAGTTCTCGGGTTTGCCTCGACGTAGCACGGCGCGGATGCGCGCCAAGAGCTCGCGCGGCGAGAACGGCTTCGGCACGTAATCGTCTGCGCCAAGCTCGAGCCCCACCACGCGATCGGTCTCGTCTCCGCGCGCCGTCAACATGATGACAGGAAGAGACCCCTTCTCCACTCGGATGCGACGAAGGACTTCGAGGCCATCCATCTGCGGCATCATCACGTCGAGGAGCACCACGTCGTAGGCGCCGCTCTGGGCACCCCCCAGCGCGGCGAGCCCTGCAGGGCCATTGGGCGCGTACGACAGCGATACACCATTCTGCACGAAATAGGCTTCGAGCAATTCATTCAGTCGAGCGTCGTCATCGATCAGAAGCACACGAATCACGTTCCTACCTCGTTGACGAGATTCGCCTTAGTTTGACTCGTTCGAGACCTTTTGCCCGTTCGAAAATCGAGAGATCAAAACGGGCGCCGACCTCCTTCGAGACGTTCAGCCCTGTCTTCCCATGCGCGATGCGCAGAACGCGTGCAGACATCGGCGACATGAGATTCGAATGCGGCTCGACGAGCCGCATGGCAGCGAGCCGCATGCGCACCCAGGCTCATGAACCCTGCCGCGTACCCGAAGAACGTCCCGAACGCGAGCGCGCCGATCAAAAGTTTTCTCTTGAGCATGTTCGCTTGTCTCCTTCTCTTTCTTTGGATCATGCGGCGTCTCGATACGGACCCCCTCGGAACATGCCCTTTCCGAGGCCACGTTCGAGAAGATCGGCGAGCTCGCGACGCTGGTCGTCATCGAGCGCGTCGTTGATTTTCGCGAATGCGAGGACCGTGGCCTTTCGAAGCTCGCGCAGCTTCTCGTCGTGTCGTGCGAACATCTCTCCCATCGAAGTCTCGTCGATAACGCCGTTTCTGAGCGCATTCGCGAGTTCATGTCTCGAATGATCGAGTTCAGTTCGGACCCCTCGCGTGGCCTCGAAGAGCTCTTCGGTCGATTGTTTGATCACCTTTTCTTGGCCAGGTGAAGTGTCGAGACGTTCGAAGAGCTTGCGAAGCCAGAGCCCGCGTCCTCTTCGACGAAATCCCCGGCGATTGGCATTCAGCAATTTCAAAAGCCCGAGGAGACAGACCGTGCCGATCAAACATCCGAGCATCTCTTCCCACCTCCGTTCGAGAGACAAAGATGCCGAACGCTCGTTGAGGATCTGCATGCAATCGGATGAAGAAACGTGAAGAGGCCGGAGTCCTCTCGGAATCCGGCCTCTCATGGTCCGCCATCATTCGATGGTCGTCGCGATGTTCACTGCTCCCAATAAGGAGTTTCGCCCGAGCCTTCGGTCGTCGAAGGCGCCGGCGCGGGCTCTGCGCGACGCACGGGGGGCGGAGGGGGCGGCGGCGCTGCCGTCGGACCCAGTGACTCGAAATAATATCGGAAGCCTGCGCCACCCACGAAGCCAGTTCCTCCGATGCCCATCGTGAAATCCGCACGCGGAGTGCCCACGACCGAATCATCGGGCCAAATCGCTGTCATGATGCCCACTTGGAAGTTCAGAACACAGTGGTCGTCGAGGCGGTGTTCGAGCCTCGCGTCGACCTCGAAGGTAATCCCAGCATTGGTGCGTAGCTCGACCCCACCAAGACCTGCGGCCTGTTCTGCATCGACCAAAACACCCACGCGACCGCCGAGCTGGAAGTTCGTCTGCGCCGCATCCGTCAACGTATAGAAGAAACCGACGGCGCCTCCGAAATCGGGCTCGAGCACGCCTCCCTCGGGCAACGTGAGGGATGCGCCGAGGATGAAATCGAGCTCCATCCGACCAAGACCCACGGTAAGCGCGAGGCCACTCGGCCCGCCGAGCGCGATGTCTGCACCCAAACCGATCCCATGGACATCATATGCGTGCGCAGCGCGCGGATTCATCACACCGCTTGCAACGCAAAGCGCAGCAGCGGCAAGAAGCCCTGATCTACGATTCATCTTGACCCTCCGGGGACGCATCCTCGCGGAGGAGGCGCCGGAGGCCAAGAAAACGACAAATCAGGTCACTTTCGGGCCAAAAACCCAGGCGAGTCCGATCGAAACGAAATAAAGGAGGATCAAAGGCACGAGCATCATCGCCATCGAACCCACGTCTGGGGGTGTCAGGACGGCGGCGATCACGGCCGAGATCACCACCCACCAGCGCGTGAAGCCAAGGAGTTGTTTCCAGTTCACGATGCCAGCGAACGACAGGAACGTGATGATCACAGGGACTTCAAACACGACGCCAAAGGCGAGGAGCAACCGGGTCGCGAGCTCGAGGTAATCGAGCAGCATGAAGTTCGGCACGATTTCGGTGCTCAAAAATCCGAGAAAGATCTCGAACGCAGGCGGCAACACCAAGTAGTAACCAAAGAACGATCCGCCTGCGAAGAAGAGCGTCGAGATGAGAACGAAGGGGAGCGCAAGCCTGCGTTCCCTTCGATAAAGGCCTGGGGCGACGAACATCCAAAGCTGAAAGAACACCCATGGGCTCGCGATGATGAGCCCCACGATTCCAGCGATCAGCATGTAGCCGACGATGGGATCGGTCGGGTTTGGGACGTGGATGACGATGTGGTCGCAGTTTGGATCCGCCTGGCACGCGAGGTCGAGAGGCCGCTTCAAGAACGTGAAGATCTCTTCCTTGAAGAACCACGCCACGATGACGCCGGGTAAAATCCCGAACAACGCCCGAACCAAGCGATTGCGAAGCTCCCCCAGGTGATCGAAAAACGACATCTCGACGTCGTCTTCCGGCTCATTCGCCTCGGCTTCCGCTTCGTTCAGCTTTCTTTCCAACGCGAGCGCCGAGGGCTTTCCGCCCGGAAGCAGCTTGCCCATCAAGGTTCTCCTGTCGGCTTCGCACTGGCCTCGAACACATCGACGCCCTCGGGTGGCATCTCCATGCGCCGTTGTTTTTCGGTCAGCGGATGTCCGGACTCGACATCGGACATGCTCTCGGAATTCGCACCCATGTGCATGGGCTTCGTCGCGGGCACGGGTGCGATGGGTGACTCATCCAGAGGCTCCGGTGTCGATTCGACAGTCGCTGGCTTTTTCACCGGAGCGATGGGCTTGTTTGGCTTGGCCGCGAGAGCCGCGAGCTTTTGTTTGCGCAACTCTGCGATTTCTCGCAGCTCTTCGTCGCGCAGGAGATCGTCGATGCCCGTGCTCGCACGCAGATCAAGGGCCGTCCGCCGAAACTGGCGATATGTTTTGGCCACGGTCTTGATCATCGTGGGCAACTTGTCAGGCCCCACTGCGATGAGAAGAAACATCGCGATCACGAGCATTTCGCCGAAACCGATTCCGAACATAAGGCGCCGGACGAGGGTGTAGCAGAGATCGAGGCACTCTGTCCGGTGGCGATTCCCCCCTGGGGGCGATCATCGAAAATCCCGTCGATTTTCGATGATCGGGCGAAGGCCTCAATAGGTGTCCGTCGGATCGCCCATCGGGGCCTGCTGCTGTTCTCCAGGCTTCTGTTGTTCCATCGGCGCGCGCTGTTCACGCTGAGTTTCCCCGCTCTGTCCCATCGGCTGCTCGTGCTCACGAGACCCACCCCCGGGGGCCCTGCACGCACCGACGATCGGTAGGAACAAAGCGAGCGCGATCAGTCCCAGATTCTTTCGCATCGAATTTCTCCTTCGCACGGGGAGAAAATCGAGCAATCGGGATGCCACGTGTGGGGACTGGCCTTCGCGACGTCAATCGCGCGCGGCACGCCGTCGCGAAATGAATACGACGGCGAGCAGCGAGGAAAGAATGCCCCACACGTGGGACCTTGGCGTTCGAGCCACATGGCAGCCACCCACCAAACGACCATCGCGTGGGGGTTCGATCGTCGCATCCCTCGATCGAGGACCGCTCCATGCGTCTTCGACTTCATGCAGAGCCGCATCACGCCCTGGCCGGGGTTCCACCCCCGCATCGGGCTCGTTCGCCATGGACGCCACCGACTGGACTCGAATCTCGATCACATCGTCGGCAGGTCCACCGCTCTCGCTGAACCATGCGACACCTGTTCGCAAAAGATTGAAATACTGGGAGTATTCGCCGGCGGTTTCCGGTGCGCGCACTCGAAACTCGAAGCGGCCTGTGGCTCCAGGTGGAACATCGCGATCGAGGGTCGCTGGCCGAACGAGAGAAATCCATGTCTCATCGGCGATGGGGCTCGCGCCGTCTCGCGGCTCGGTCGTGCCGAGAAAGACTTCCCCTGGCCGCCACGTCTGGTTGCCCTCGTTGCGCATCTCGATGACGCCTTCGAACGTGGTTCCAGCTTCGAGCGGAAAGGGATCGCGCGCCAGAGGGAACGTTTGGGCCACAAACCGCGCGGCCCAGACCGGAGCACGCGCCGTCTCCCAAAATTCAGCGCCCATTTCGTTGAACACATCGCGTGTACGGTCGCGGTAGTGCGCGTATCGGCTCGTGAAACACGAAGCGCGCGGCGAGCAGCCGTTGTAATAATGCGTGACGGTGCGGATCCACGCGTCCCATCGATCATTGTCGATGCGGACGCCATTCATCCAGGAGATCGCTCGCTCGCGGTCCGCGGCACCGGAAATATATGCCGAGCGCATCACCATCGCGACCGTGAAATCGACGGCGGCTTGCGTGTTTCCTGCGATCGAAAGGATGCGCTCGCCCTCTCTCCGCAAGGTGTCGTCGAAGGTGCCCGCATCGAACTGAAACATCCCGATACCGCCTTGCTCGGCCGAGCATGGCCCATCCGATGCGCCCGCCACGACAGGTCCGCCGCCACAATCATCGCTGTTTGGACCCATGCACGCCCACGTCAGCTCCGACCAACAATGAGACATGTTGGTCTCGGCATCTGCGATGCCCGCGAGGAGCCACCCTTGCTCGATCCCCGCCGCCGCTGCCGCGTCCCGAATCTGCCCTGCGCGGACGCGCCGTTCGGCCGCGGTCAATGTGGATGCGCTCACTCCGAGATCGTCTGGATGAATCGACATGCCCATCGGGGCGGGTGGATCGTTTGGCTGACAGCCCACGATCCCCATCCACGCAAGGAGACAAAGGGTCTGGTGACGTTCCATCGCGACACAAGATAGCAAGCAAAGCGTTTCTCCGCTTTATTTAACCAGGATCGCGCTCCGCGTCTGACCAGAGTCGGTGTGATCTCCGATCAATGCGACTCTGGTCAGGAGAAAATCTCGTCGTCCGGCGGAGGGCCATCGAGGGTCGCGTGCGCCGCGTCTTGAAGTGCATACGCGTGCGCAAGTCCGAACACCCAGATCGGAGCCGTCAAAATCAATAGGCCCGGCCCCGGTGTCGCGATCGCGTGGAGCACCACGAACAAGAGTCCCGAGAGGTGATGAAGCACCGACCACACGACCACGCCTTCGGCGAGATCGACGACATCGCGATCTCGTCGAATCACGAAATAGCCCACGCCGGCGAGCCCGATGCCGAGAAAGAATCCGCTCGATCCAGTCACGACCAAGCCCACGCCCGTGATCACCCCCACGATCCCTGTGCCGTGGGTCATCGCACCGATGCAGAGCATCATCGGCGCGAAGACGAGACTCGTCAGAACGGCCCACACCATCCCGATTCCGCTCGTCCACGAGACCATCCGCGGCGTGCCTCGTCCCACCGCAGAGCGAATCGTCGCTTCGCGATAGGCACCACGCCCCAAACGCATCTCAGGGCCCGGCTTGCTGCCCCAACGTGATGCGAACTGACCTGACCAAACGATGGTCGCGATCGTGGCACAGAGTGCAATGGCGACCACGAAGAGGGCGTACAGCGCGAGTCCCATGTTCTTCTTCATGAGCGCGCGATATGAAGCCGTCAGAGTGGCGAAATATCACTCCCGCCCCATCTCGCGCATATCGTCTTCGTCACGAAACCGCGAAGCGTAATGCGCTGCGTGCGAAAGAACCCAGGAGTGCACGAGCCCGAAAGAGCACACGAGGCTCACGACCACACCGATGCCGAAAGCTCGTTCGTGAGCGGAGAAGAGTAGAAAGGATACGATCACGATGCCGTGATGGATCACGGACCAGAACGCCGTGGGGATCGCCCGCTCGAGAATATCGGGCTCACGCAACGCAAGCGCCCGTGACGTGCGCACGATGGACCACCCGAGAGCGACGCCACCAAGTGACGTCGCAAAGACCCCCAAGCCGCTCAGCGTGAGGAGGATCTGTGATCTCGGATCGATATGCGCGGGAGCGAGCAAAAAGAGGAGTCCGAGCGGTGTGAAGACGCCACACGTGAGCACTCCCCAAACCGCACCAAAGCCTGCCGCGAAGGCGACTCTTCGGGGCACGCCGCGCGGAGTGCGCGTCCGCATCACACCGCGTCGGTAAGGTCCATCGCCGAATTTTGCGGCCGGACCTTTCGTAAACCCCCAGCGATGGCGAGCGTGCCACATCCATGAAAAGGTGAGCGCTGTCGCCACGAGCAGACAGAGGCCCGCGACGCGCAATACGATTTCGCCAGCGTCGCTCATGACGGAAATAGATAAGCGCGTGGCGTGCCGTTTCCGGCTCGCACGCGCTGTGAAGATTCACGAGCGTTCTCTTTTCAGTTTCCGAGCTGACGCAATCGCTCCGCCACGCGGCCCATCTCGCGAAGATGTGTCTCGTATCCACGGGTCAGCTCGCCGATGCGCTTGGCCGCGGAGATGGTTTGTTCGCTCCCGCGGGCCTGCGCGCGGTGCGATTGATGGAGCTGATTGACCATGCTCGAGATATTTTCGATCGCTTGGCTGATTTGGCGCCCACCACGCGCCTGCTCCTGACTCGAGCGCTCCACGTGTTGGATGATGAGCCGCATCTTCTCCGCGCTCTTCATGATGAGCTCGGAGCCACGCGCCTGTTCAGCGGTCGCTGCGGCGATCTGCTGCACCGTTTCGGCGATGCGGCCGATCGCGTCGGTGACCTGCTTGCTGCCCTTTGCCTGTTCCACTGTGGCACGTGCGATCGCACGCACCATCGCCGTGCTCTTCTGGCTGCTCTCGAGGATCTTCTTGAGCGCGCTTTCCGCGTGGGCGCTCACTTCGACACCGCGATCGACGGTGGCCGCGCCGCGTTCGACGGCGGTGATTCCCTTCTTCGACTCCGATTGGATGGTCTTGATGAGATCTGCGATCTCGCGCGTGCTCGCTCCCGCGCGCTCCGCGAGGTCTTTGATTTCATCGGCGACGACCGCGAAGCCCTTGCCGTGCTCACCGGCCTGTGCCGCGATGATCGCGGCGTTCAGCGCGAGCAGGTTCGTCTGCTCGGCCACATCGTCGATGACGTCGAGGATGTCGCCGATGGCTTCGATGCGCGTGCCGAGATTCGAGATGACCTGCACGGCCTCGCTCGAGGTCTCTTTGATTCGATTGATCTCTTGGATGGTCTTCAAGATGGCGTCCGCGCCGATCTCGGCATCGGCCGCGACCTGTTCGGACAAGCGCGCTGTTTCGTTCGCGTTGGACTGCACTTGATCGATCGAGACGTCCATCTCGTTCATCGATGAAGAGGTCTCTTCGGCCGTCAGCGAGAGCGCGTCGACGTTCCGCGCGACCTCTTTGATGGAGTAGGTCATCTCTTCGATCGAGCTCACGGTCTCGCGCACCGACGACGCGAGATTGGCGGTGTTCTCCGCAACTTCATCGTTGGTCGCCGTCATTTGAAGGATGGAGCTGCTCGACTCTTCGGCGTTGCTCGCGAGCGCCTCGACATGCTGCGCGATTTGATGGAGCGACGCGCTCATCTCTTGCATCGAGCGGGTCGTCTGCTCGACCGCGGCCATCTGCTCGCCAAACCCATTCGAGAGCAGATCGAGATATTGAGAGAAGCGCTCTTCTCCCTCGCGAACTTGGCGACGGGTCGCCTTGAGCTCTTCGTCGAGGACACGCCGAACGTTCTCACCATCCTCTGCGCCACGACGCGCCGACGCGATCATCGTCTCCGCTTCGCGGTGGGCTTTCGAAATCTGCGCTTCGACATCGCGTCGTGCCGCGGCGAGCTCGGTCTCGGCATCGCGACGCGCCGCCGCCACGGCTGCATCGGCCTCACGACGCGCCGACGCGAGCTGCGACTCGGCATCGCGCAAACGTGACTCGAGCTCCGTCGCGCGCGGCCTTTGAGCATCGAGCTCTTGTCGCAATCGGTTCAGCTGTTCGCGCAGATCTTCCTGCTGACGGCGGTCCTCGGCGAGCTTGTCGGAGAGCTCTTCGAGCGCATCGAACGCCTCGAGCTCGCTGGGGCTCGTGATATCCGGCGGGCGTCGCAGCTTCTTGCCCGCGGCGACATCATGCACCGCGCTGAGCGCTGCGGAACCGCCTTGCGTCGAGATGCCGTCGAACAAGGAAAGAATTCCCATGGCAACGCCTATGCCGGTGATCACGATCGCGAGGAAGGGTGCCCATGCCTGACCTGCATACTGCGCCACCAAGAAGACCGCGATCGCCACGCCCGCACCGGCGAAGCCTACAGCCTGACCCTTGTTTTTACTCTGATTGAATCTGTCCATCATGGTCGTGCGTCGCCTGGTCGAGCAGCGTATCCGGCTTGGTTCTGCGGAAGCAAGATTGCTTTCGCGATCGACACGAGAAATCCTGGATTTCGGGCTCGGCGCCGGATTCGTCTTCGCGACGATGAATCGGCTGAGCGCGCTCATCACGGCGGATTTCGAAGGTTCAATCGCCTCCTTCGGCCTCTTGAACGCGCGAAGAGCCGAGGTTCGTGCCGAAGAGCGAGGCAGACTTCCAAGCTTCACTCTCGTGCATCTGTGTCGTGAGCGCTGCGGGCATGCTGGGGTCTCGATCGGAAGCCAAGCGACTGTCGCGCCGGCTTCAGCCACTGGCTTCCAAGTCGGAAGACCTATCCGCCCTTCGTCAATTGATGCCACGACAGCATCGTCGAGAATGGTTCAAACATAAAAAGCACCGGAAAGATCGTTCAGGCGCGAGCCGATCACGGAATCGGAGAGCTCTTCTCACGCGGCACACAGAGAGGCCAGTCACCGCAAAGAATACTCAACAAGCCATATCCCCATGACCGCGTTGGGCTCGCTTGCTCCGGATGTCATTCAGATGAGGCTTGTCGGGGACGAGAAGGGCGGCCGTGGCGTTGTGCTGAGTCTCGTGTGCACACACTGACACGTCCGTCAGGCCCTCAATCGAAGCTCTGCGAATTGCGACACAACACTCGCGCGATTCGTTCGATACACGCGACATGCCGCTCACCGATTACGTCCTTGGCTTTACCCGTGAACTCGAACGATCGCTACATGACGCTGCGATCGTCGATGTGACGGCGCCTTCTGAAAACCTCGAGATGGTCAGCCGCATCGTGGCGCAATGGGCGGCACAAGATGGAGGTGACGCTGCGTATCTCGGGATCGACATTTCGTCTCGCGCCGCGTTCATCACCAGCGTCGAACAGAGCATTCGTGAGATCGTTCAGGCATTCAAGAGAATCGCTGAACGTGACGAGCTCGATTTCGGAGCGCCCGAGCCAACGTTGATGCACACCACCGTCGATGGCGCGGTGCGCGCTTTGAACGAGCTCGCACGATGGGTCGCGCCCTACGTCGACCGCGTCGTCGTGGGTGCTCGTCCCGCGGGCACATTCGATGCGAGCCTACTCGAAGTCGCCGTCGGGGCTTCCACGACGGCCATCCGCTGGCTCCTCGTTCGTGACCAGCACGCACAGCTCAGCTTGCCGGTCACGCTCTCACAAAAAACGTACGAACGGCTCGATACCAGTTCGCTGAACGCAGCGCGCGAACATCTCCGCCGTTTTCTTCGTCCCTCCGGCTCCAACGTGCTCGTGTACCCGGCGCCTCCTGCTCGTGGCGCTCATTGGATCGAGACCGAGCTCCGAGCCGCTACACTCGAGAGCGAGATCATCACGCTCGATTGCGGCAAATGCGATTTGGACCAAGCCGTGATCCGAGCACTCCACTCACTCGATGCACACGAACGGACGTCAGGCGATCCCATCCGCGAGCTCGGGGTCGTACTCGACAAAGGCGCCACATCGAAACCGATCGTTCTCGTGCTCGCCATGAACACAAGAGAATCACGAAGTGATTCAGAAGCGCTCATGAGACGCCTCGCGGAATCAGTCCTCCATCCGCGGGCTCGTGTGGTCGTGATCGACGAAGCACTCACGACTCCTCCTTCGGCGGTGATCAAGGCACATCGTCCGTTCCGCATCGACGCGGCTCGCATCGAAGAGGGGCTCCGCGCGTGTCTTGTCCGTACGGATCTCGATCTTGCTACGCGCGTCAACTACAAGACCGCACTGGCTTCCTTTGCATCCGGTCAGGGCCACTTCTCAGAAGCGTTCGAGCAGGCAGAATCGGCTTTGTCGCTTGCCGTCGAGCATCAGCGTACCGATCTCGCCGTGCCGACTCTTTACGTGCTTGGATCCGTGCTCGGACGCGAGGGACGAACCGAGGATGCGATACGTGCGTGGACGTGCTGTGCCGAGGCGGCGCTCGACATCGATCAACCCATGATCGCGGGGCGCGCGCTATCGGCGATCGGCCACGTCTATTTTCGGTTTGGTCTACGGGAACACGCGCTGCGTTGTTACACCACAGCGACGGAACTCGCCGACGAAGCGGGTGACGAACCGGGCGCGATGCATGCGTCGACGTGGCTTGCTGAGGCGCAGATCCTCAACGGAAAGGAATCCGAAGGAGCTTCGATACTCGATCGCGTCGCGACCACGTCGGTGCCTGGAATCGACGAGTTCCTCGCGCCTCAGCGCGGCGAAGCCCACGCTCGCCTGGCCAGACTCTTGACACGCGTTGGCCTCGTGGAGCGCGCCGCACGAGCCGCCCGTCGCGCCGCCGAGTGCGGCTACTCGGGTCCCCTCATGGCATGCCCGGGGCACGAAGGAGGAGCGTGATGGGCTCGAGTCTCGAAAGAATCGGCGAGTTTCTTCAACGTATGCACAGCAGTCGATTGGGCGAGCTTGGAATGGGCAATCTTCGAGTTGCTCCCGTGCGTCGCACTCCCGAAGTGACAGCGGGACGCGTCGGCGCTCTCCTTGGCCGTACTCTGGAGCGAAATACGCGCGCCGAGGACGACGAGACATCGACGCTTGCGCGCACCGCAACAGAAGTTGCCGCGGGCATTGCCTTCGGACCCGCTGCGATGGCGGCCAGCGAGAGCGTTCGCGCCTTGCAACTCGCGGGCGGTGCCATCGGCGCGCTCACCGAGCTCGAACAGACACTCACGGGTGCGCTCAATGCCATGATCCCAGTGAAGCCGCCTGGACTTCCGGCGCTCACTGCGGGTGCCATCTCCATCGGGCTTCCTCACGCACACATGCATCCACCCAACTTGGTCCCGCCGAACCCCGTACCCTTGGCGCTTCCGAGCGTGGGCCCAGTCATTCCGATTCCGTACCTCTCGGGCGCTTCCACGGTGCTGATTTGCGGCCAGCCCGCAGCGCGGTGCGGTGACATGGGCCTTGCTCTCTGGTGCGGCGGCTATTTTCCGATGTTCGAAATCATGCTCGGCTCGTCCTCCGTATGGATCGAGGGAATGCGCGCGGCGCGCGTTCTGACCGACGTCACGAGACACTGCATGTTCTCATCGCGAGGCCCGACGGATCCTCCACTCGGCCCCATGATGGGAGTCATTCCAATGGGACTCCCAACGGTCAGCATCGGAGGATTTCCGCTGCCTTCACTGACGAGCATGGCGATTGCCGGTGCGCTTCGACTCGTCTTCTCGGTCGGAGGTCGCGCATACATGCGATTCACGGCGCAGGCGCGGGTCGAAAGGCTTCTTGCGCGCGGCAGCGTCCATATTGCTGGCGATGCCGCGTACGTAGCGATCATCAAGCAAGACCTCATCGCGATCGCGAGCACACGGAGTGGGCGTCAGGTTCTTCGGCGGATCGAGCGTTCCGGCCGCAAGGTGACGATCGAAGCCATGGCGCATAAAGTGTATGACATCTTGCCCAACTGGGTGCGCATTCGGCGGATCGGTGAACACAACGCATCAGCGACGCCCGCCAATCACCTGGATGGAAGCTTCGACACGCGCGGAACGCGTGGTCCAGGAACCGATGTGACGGTCGCGCACTCGCCTGAGCGTTGGAGCAATCATGGGGGACCCGACGAGGTCCATCAGGTGCAGGACGCACAAGGCAACTGGAGCGACCTCAGTGCTACTCCGGCGCCGGCGCAGACCGCTTCCGACGAGGTATTGCTGCACGAGCTGCATCACGCGGCGAACTCTATGAATGGTGAAGGTCGTATGCATCTCAGAGACATCCCGCCGTCCAACGGGCAGTGGGTTCCTTACGAGCCCCAAGGGCCCGAATGGGGAAAGCGATGGACGAACGGCGAAGAGTGGAGCGCCGTGTGGACCGAGAATGGCTACCGACGCGAACGGCGTGGAGCCTTCGCCCGTCAACGGACCGAGTACGGAGGAGCGTTGCCGTAGGGCTCGCTGGAGCGTGCCGAGGCCCACGGGACTCGTACGCAGGTCAGGTCACCAACCGAAAAGCAAGTACATCACTGCGCGAATCAGAGCGTATAAAACCACTCCGAACCATCCGAAAACGCTGAGACCAACGAACCAATTGTTCTTGTTCCGGCTTATTTGCACGTTCGGTGTGGTTTGGACGGCGCTCTGTTCCGGAAACAGCTTTTCTTTAGGCGCAGCGCCGGTCATCTCGGGAGGACCTATCTCCATCGGCACGTTCACACAATGCCCTTCCGAGCGAAGCGTCTCGAATGCATCTTCGGAGTCGGCTCGATAAACGAAGCGCGAGCAATCCGAGCAGTGTCGACGGCCGGCCTGTTCGGAATCCGGCTCCAAATCTTCCCAACGCTTTCCGCAGGTCACGGTGAAGAGTGGAAGGATTCGTTTGGGCTCATTCCATGCAGTCATGGTCGCATTATCGGTACGGCTCGTGTGGCGTTGACGAAAAAGTACTCGTTCCGGGCCCGAGGCTCTGCCTCAGCGCGATTCGAACCAGTCGATTCGGAATCCCTGATCCATTGCCCGAGTACGACTCGACGCGCGTCCCGGTGCTGTCGTACACGTTCACGACACCGTAGGCGCGAACGAGGCGTAGTAGCGCTTGTTGTTCGGGGCCCCTGGATCGATGATCCCCATGCGCGACCCGATCGAACACGCGAACGGCGTGGGCCCCCGATCGTGCGCCACAACGTCCACTTCGACGTCACGAGAGCATCTCGTTCGACGCGTCGATTTCGTGTAACGGCCTGCGCCACCGAAGTCTCATTGGATGCATGAGCAAGAATTGCATCTGGTGGATCGCGTGCGCCCTCGGGTGCACGGCGTGTGGCGGAGACGCAATGACACAGCGCGACTCGGGACAACCCGATGCGCAAGTCGTGAGGATCGATGCCTCGACGGATGTCGACGCAGGAGGCAACACCGGCGCAGACGCAGGGCGCGACAGCGGCGCGGACGGTTCGATCGCAGACGGTGGGATGGATCCCAGCCCGTGCGCAATCGACGACGGTCGCTGCATCTTCCGTCACGACACGTTCGGTGACGAACAGCAATGGACCGACTTGCTGCGTCTGAACGAGCTCGTCGAGACGCTCTCTCCGCGCGCGGCCCTCGGCGTCGGACTGAAGGTCGACTCCGAAGCCGTCCCTCCCGAGGTGCTCGCGGCGGCGGACCTCGACGATCCCGCGACCACGATCGCGCTGCTCTCGCTGAACGCCGTCGTGGGTGTGCGCGCGACGATCGAGGACGGTCACGTCGCTTCGATCGGCGTCGCATGCGCACTCTGCCACTCCGACGTCGACGATTCGGTGATGCCGGGCGTGGGACGCCGTCTCGACGGATGGCCGAACCGTGATCTCGACACCGGCGCGATCATCGCGCTGACCCCCGGTTTGCCGGCGCTCGCCGCGCGCCTCGGCGCCGAGCCCGATGCCGCGCGCGCGATCTTGCGCTCGTGGGGCCCGGGGCGGTACGACGCGCGGTTCAACCAAGACGGCGAGAGCCATCCGACGCTGATCCCGCCGGCGTACGGGCTCCGTGACGTCGCGCTCGCGACGTACACCGGGGATGGCGACATCTCGTACTGGAACGCGTACGTCGCGGTGACGCAGATGGGCGCGCACGGGAACTTCGTGGATCCCGAGATCGGCATCGACATCACGCACACGCCCGACCTCGTGACCGCCAAGCTGCCCGCGCTCCGCGACTACCAATACTCGCTCACGGCGCCCGCGCCTCCGACGGTCGACGCGGCCGCGGTCACGCGCGGTCGCGCCATCTTCGAAGGCGAGGCCCGCTGCGTGTCGTGTCACTCGGGCGCGACGCTCTCCGATGCGCCGATGCTCCACGCCGCGAGTGAGGTCGGTGCCGATCCGAACGAAGCCCGCCGCAGCAAGACGGGCATGTACCGGACGACGCCGCTGCGCGGTCTGGCGCATCGCCCGCCGTACTTCCACGACGGCAGCGCAGCGACCTTGGCCGACGTGGTCGCGCGCTACGAGGCCGCGCTCGCGATCGAGTTGAGCGAGACCGAGAGAGCCGATTTGGTCGAGTACCTCCGCTCGCTCTGACGGCCCGAACGAGACCGCGCAGGGCGACCCGTTCGGCCTCGCACGTGCCATGACGCCCCTCGTGCATCGCGTGTCGCATCGACACGACACGCGATGCAGAGCGCGGCTCCTCAGTGCATGGGCGTGAAGCGGAACGCGATCTCCGGCTCGGCGCTTTCGCTCAAGCGCTGCTCCAGTCGAAGCGCTTCATCGCTGCGGCCTGTATCGGCCGCAGCGCGCGCGATAAAGATCGCCGAGACGTCGACGTGCTCCGTGAATCCGGCATCTTCCTCGAGTTCTTCGTGGGTTATCATTACAGATATTTGCGTAATAGATTGAAATTCAGTTTTGATCCGCCTTGGCACTCAGCATCCGCCAGAGCACTGAGCTGTTTCACCTGGTCTTCCTCCGCGCGCTCGTCGCGAAGGGCGAGGACAAGGTCGAGTTCTCGCGACGTGACGACATCGAGGGGACGAAGTTCGAGGCAGCCGATCGCGAGGTGCTGCGTCCCTATGGGCTCACGCCGGTGCTCGTCTCGCACTACACGACGGCGTTCGTGATTCGGCAGAAGATCCATGCGCTCGCTGCGCGCACCGAGCCACAAGCGCGCGACGTGTTCGACCACGCGATGGGGATTTCGTTCGACGAGTACGTCTCCAAGGTGGTCGCGTACCTCGAGCCGACCCACGCCGAGATTTACGCGGATCGCTCGGTGTGGGATGCCATGCAGGAGGACGTGGTCGTTCGACTCGAGGTGCTCCGATGACGCCCGCCGATGCCCTCGCCATCTTGAAGAGGCTCGGCGTCCCAGCGCTCGACACGGCAGATGCGGCAGCTGCTCTCGGGCTCACGACGGCGGCGGCGAGCCAGACCCTCACGCGGCTCGCGAGGGTGGGGCTCGTTCGCAGCGTGCGCCACGGCACCTGGTGGCTCGAAGAAACGCTCGATCCGCTGCGCCTGCCCGAGTACTTGACCGCACCGCTCCCCTCCTACGTGTCGCTCCAAACGGCGCTGCATCGGCACGGGCTCATCGAGCAGATCCCTGAGGTCGTGTACGTGGTGTCGCTCGCGCGGACGCAGAAGATGAAGACCAAGGTCGGCGCGTTCTCGATCCACCACGTGGCCCCCGAGGTCTTCGGTGGCTTCGAGGAGACCGAGCGCGGCGCGAAGGTGGCGACCGCCGAGAAGTCGCTGTTCGACTTCGCGTATCTGTCGAGCGGGCGCTCGCGGCTCTTCACGAATCTGCCGGAGCTGGAGCTGCCGCGCGGCTTCAAGCGCAAGGAGCTGGCGCGCTGGCTCGCGAAGATCCCCTCGGAGCGCAGCCGCACCCTGACCTCGCGGAAGCTCGACGAACTGCTCGCCAAGGCGGGCGTCGCGTGAACGTCAGACTCTTGATGTCGATTCACAAGCGAAAGTCATATGGTCGATGGCTCAGCTTGCTCCTCCGCCCACGTCGAGACGGGCCGTGTGTTCGCTCTCGTGCTCGGTTCCGCAGAAGCAAGATTGCTTTCGCGATCGACACGAGAAGTCCTGGCTTTCGAGGGCTCAGAGCCGCACCGTGGTCGAGCCGACTCCAGGATGTCTCATGATCCTCTGCTCGGGTGTTCCGGGATGCACGAGGATGATGAGCTCGGCGTCGGAAGCGACTTCGCGATGATGAACTGGCTGCGTACGCTCATCGCGACGGATTTCGAATAGGAAATCGCCTCCTTCGGCTTCCTGGACGCGCAGCGTAGGTTCGAGGCGGCCTGAGTATTCGGTCGCAATCATGAATAGGTTATCGGCCCTTGTCGTGGAATCGAATGCTCGCCACCGTATCGCGGACTTTTTGTTCAAAGCGACCAAGCCCAACCTTCGAAGCGGCCAGCCACGCAGCATTGAGGTCTATGGTGTGTACCCATGAGACAACAAAAGCTGAGTCTCGACGATCGATCTGAAGGCCCTCAGGATCCCAGTCATCCGGTCCTGGGACGAAATGCAGCCCTCCAGGGTCGTCGAGCACTTCTGAGAGAGCACTTTCGAGCATCTGAAGCTCGTCCATGAGTGGCACGAGGCAATCGAGCTCGGGAATCGGACCAGACATCCAATCTCTGATTTTGAGCAGAGTGCACAGACCCGAGCGCGGGGGCATCGTCCCATCGACGATGGCACGGCACGAACGAGCAGCGAAGCGGCGAATGACGTTGTGTTTCTCGACCTCATCAATGCCGAGTTCGTCGCACGCTCTTCGAAAGAGCTCTTCGATATCGTCAAAATCCGAGCGCGAGTCACACCCGGCGAGCACGCGCAACGAACGAGAGTCGTCTCCCCGTTCGAGCGCAAGCCCTGCCCAATGCACGATGGCTTGATGTGTCTCGTGTGGATCGCGAATCAGAATGCGCGCGAGGAGGTCGTTCGGATCGTCAAGCATGTCGATTTAAAATCACATTGCGTCTCGATCAATGCGATTGGTTAGAAGATTTGTTCTGACTCTCACAGGTCCAGCCGCATTCGGACGATATCATTCGCTGCTCGCATCGTGGTGTCCGTCACGCGACCGCATCGTCGCGGCGCATCCGTGCAAGGAAGGCTCTGCCGTGGCGCGTTTGACGCACGCGACGGGAAACCCTCCGTTCCGCGTGGGATCATCACTACGCCGGCTGGAAGTCGAGCGCGAGCCCGTTGATGCAGTAGCGCTGACCGGTCGGTGCTGGACCGTCGTCAAAGACATGGCCGAGGTGGCCGTCACACCGTGCGCAACGTACCTCGACGCGCACCATGCCGTGGCTGGTGTCGCGCTGCTCAGCGATGCGACCGCTCTCGATCGGGCGTACAAACGAGGTCCACCCCGTGCCCGAGTCGAACTTGTCACGCGAGTGAAAGAGCGGCGTGCCGCAGCCACCGCAGTAGAAGGTGCCAGTACGGTGTTCGCTCCACAGCGGGCACGAGAACGCGGGCTCGGTTCGTTGGGTGCGAAGCACCTCGTATTGTTCACGCGTCAGGCGCCGCATCCACTCGTCCTCCGAGAGCACCAGACGAGTGCTGATCGGAGGCGGCGGTGTCGTCACGTAGGAACGCGCCGTGCGTGGTCCTGGCCAGGTCGCAGGAAGCACAGGCGGAGCGTGATCCTGACTCTGCGCCGAGCAGGCGGCCCACATCGGGCTTGCCGCGATTACGAAGCCAAAGGTGCGCCGCATCATTGTTCTACCTCATCGCGTTCGGGATAGTCGTCCGCGTCAATCACGCAGGTGAAACGGTATGGTCCCGCGTTCACGGTGGATCCGAGATGACTCTTTGCGCGCGATCGGGCGAGGGCCCGACGGAGCATGCGTGGATCCTTCGTGCAGAGAGCTTGGCCGATCTCGCGTGCGCCGCGGATTGATATCGTGGCGGGTGAGCTATCTCGATGTTCGTTTCGAACGACGTAACCCAGTCGGGCGCCTACCGGTGAACCTTCACATTCTGTCTGCTGGACGAAGCGCTGGTGGATACTTGATGCCCTCTCGAGGGTGTGCGTTATTTGGCTGATGGAGCTCTCGCCTGGTCCCATCCGGATTTCCGATTCACTTCGACGTACGTTGGCCGTGGTTGCTCGACGCCATCGAGATGATGGCTCGCCGACCATGACGCTGCGTGAGATCAAAGATGTCGAAGAAGCTCTCGGCTGTGTTGTGCCCAACGCGATTCTCGCCCTGCATGCCGCAACTGGATGGTCTTTGGGAAACATCATGAAGCTCCGCGAGGAGATTCGGCTCTTTTACACCTCCTCTGAGTGCCCACCCAAGCACTGGAAGCGTGCCTTCGACCTCGAATATGTAGCCTTCGATGGCTGGGGGGATTGGCCGCGATTCTATGCATGTTGGGCGCGTGAACGCGTGCGTGATTCCGAGGGCGTGCTCGTTTGGGATCTCAAGGCCGCGTCGCTAGCGAACGAGGTCATTGGCGAGAGTACACTCGAGGCCTATTGTCGAATGCGATGGAATCTGAGCGAGGAAGACCTCGCTGCCGAGGATGACTGGAAACCAGTATTACTCGCCGAGCAGCCCCCGCCGCAGCGCGCCGTGAGTCATCCCAAATTTGGGGTGGGAACCGTGCTCGCCGAACCCGAGCCAGGAAAATTAAAAGTCGATTTTGGAGCAGCGGGTGTCCGCGTTTTGGCTGCTCGTTTCGTAACCGAAGTTGAGCGATTGAACCTTCCAAAAACGCCGTGAGATCTTGGGCACGCTCGCGATCGTCAAGCGTGAGTCTGGCAGCTGGAAATGGCCGCTCCTCATGTCGAGGCAATCATGGGTACGAATGACTGCTATATTGCGGAGATGAGCGTCACTGAGCGAGAGCGACGTCTCGAGCTCGGCGACGCCATGCCGGTCAGCCCCGAACGTGAGGCTCTTCTCGAACAGCGTGCGCTTGGTCAGGCCGAGCTCCAGGCGCAGTTCGAGCTCTCCCTTGATGGGATCCCACCGTGCTTGGCCGGGCACACCGATGGTGTCAAGAGCGTCGGATAGACGCTGCTGCGCCTCTTTGGCGATCGGTTTCGATCTCGGCATGTGCACGATCGAATGCTTCACGGCCCCCAGGGAGGGCTTTGAAGGATCTCGCTTTTGTCATCGACCTATTTCCTTGATGGGCACGGCGGTCCGAGGCGAGCGAGCGAGGTCATCATTAAGGCAAACCAAAGTTGGAGCGACCGTCGAGGGCGGCAGCGCAACCACGAGCGGAGCGACGATGTTTGATCTCCATCGAGTCCGAAGAGATGAGTCGGTGGCATCTTCCAGAAGATTCGTGCCTCGACGTCGACATTTGAGACGGAGACATCCCTCGGCTCGAAGCTTGGCGCTTGCACGAGAAGGCCACCACCATCGCGTGTCCACGGCGCTCGCAACACAGATGCACGAGATCGTGTTCGAGAATGCCGCAACGAAGATCGTCATCGAACTCGCGTGTGACGAAGCTCGGTAGAGCGAGTTCGCGGAATGCGGGCCAATGCTCATGCACGACTCGATAGAGAAGCGTCTCTTCGGGACGACGGCGCTCGTAGCCATCCGCACGAACCGCGCGTGGGTCGCAAGCCCGCGCAAGGTCATGCCGTGCTGCCACAGCACATGAGCACCATCGTGCTCCTCCGCCTCAAGACACGAAGCGATGACACGCATGAGGTCGCATCGCGTCTGGCCGCCGTGGCAGCTCTCGACGGATTTCGAAACGAGATGACGCTGCATCGGCGCGTGCACGAGTGGTTTCGGAGGGAGCCCCATCGCTCGAAACGCTGAACGAGCGGGTCTATCGTGAGCTCTTTCTCATGCCTCCTTTCGACCCACGCGATCGAAGTTCAGCACTGAACGAGCACCCCAGAGCGCACTTTGGTCATCGAGACGTCGCTTCTCGGGAATCGCGGGAATAGCAGCCCGTCCACGAGATGTCTTCGTCATCCAAATGCATTCTTACACGAGCATCACATCTCGCTGCTCCCAGCTGTTGCTCACGATATCGCTGTTCGCGCTATGGCAAGCCGGAACCGCCCACGCAGATGGGCCATCGACGTTGAGTGATCCGAACGCTGAGCTCGAGCTCACGACCGCCAGACGTAAGCACACTGCGATTCGGGCGCTCGACCGCTTGGAAACGATGCTCGCTGATCCAAACACGCCAGCCACGGGGATCGCCGTATGGGATAGCGGTCTTCGTGGCCGGGTCGGGGTTGCGCTGGACGCATTTCGCGAGCCGGAGGGCTTCCGTGTGCGCTTCGAGCCGATGATCGAGCTCTACAATCGAGGCTTCGGTTCAGGCTTTCCGTGGGAGCTATGGCGCGGTGCATTGGGCCTCTCCCTCTCGTACCGAACCGCCCTTCCGCCGTTCGTTTTGGCGGTGAGCCTCGTTTACGAGCACGAGAGTGATCATTCAAGCTCCGGTCTCATCCATCATGTCACAGATTATATTTTCTCGAACGCCATGGCGCTTCGCTTCGGCGCTTTCTTCGAGACCGCCGATATCCATATGTTCGGTCGCGTGGCTCTCCGCGGGCACTTCGCTTCGTGCACGAATCCTGCGCTCGTCAGTAGGCGCACTGAAACCTACGGGGTGTGTTACGAAGCCTTCGGAGAAGGGAACCAGTCCATCGGGCTCGCGCTCGATCTCTCGGCGAGGACAGGGTCGGCGGACGCCATCGGCATTCAGGGCTGCGCGGCCGTGCACCTCGCCTACACAGTGCCAACCCGCGCCCGCACGGAGGGAACTCCAACGTGGGTCGGCCACGATGGAGAAGCGCGAATTCTCGAAGAGACTCGGATAAACTTGCTCGCCGGAGTGTGCTTTCGTGATGAAATCGTTGGCGACCTCGCGCTTCAGCTCGAGGCGACGTTCGGCAACGAGCAAGGGCTCTATCGGCACGAGCAAAATGCACACGTGGGCGGAGCCCTTCGCTGGGCGCCTCCATGATACGCGACCTCAGCTACGGCCTGACGCACATGCTGCTTCGACACACCTGATCGTCATCGAACTCGCGTGTGACGAAGCTCGGTAGAGCGAGTTCGGCGAATATTGGCCAGTGCTCATGAACGACTCGATAGAGAAGCGTCTCTTCGGGACGACGGCGCTCGTAGCCATCCGCACGAACCGCGCGTGGGTCGCAAGCCCGCGGACGAGGTCATGCCGTGCTGCCACAGCACGCCAGAGGCCGGTCGATGATGTCGATTCACAAGCGAAAGTCATATGGCCGATGGCTCAGCTTGCTCCTCCGCCCACGTCGAGACGGGCCGTGTGATCGCGCTCGTGCTCGGTTCCGCAGAAGCAAGATTGCTTTCGCGATCGACACGAGAAATCCTGGTTTTCGAGGGCTCAGAGCCGCACCGTGGTCGAGCCGACTCCAGGATGTCTCATGATCCTCTGCTCGGGTGTTCCGGGATGCACGAGGATGATGAGCTCGGCGTCGGAAGCGACTTCGCGATGATGAACTGGCTGCGTACGCTCATCGCGACGGATTTCGAATAGGTAATCGCCTCCTTCGGCTTCCTGGACGCGCAGCGCGACGATGCCATGTGAGCTCGCGCCCAACGTGGCCTCCGAAAAAGCGTCCGCGCTCTCGGCGTCGGGGAGACGCGCGAAGAGTCGGGGTGCGTCATCGGGGTGAGGCCACGTGAGGATCGCGATGAGATCGGGCGGATCGCGAAGCACGCCCGTCTCGCGCCAGCGGCGGCGCAACACCGCACGCATGTCGTCGTCTTGGGCATCGAGCTCGAGACGCGCCAAACGCACCGTGCTCCACAATCGCGCGACGGATGCGATGCCTTCATCGATCTCTGCCTCGACGGTCTCGCTCAAGCGCTGCTCCAGTCGAAGCGCTTCATCGATGCGGCCTGCATCGGCCGCGGCGCGCGCCATGAGCAAGAGCGCTTCGCCATCTCCGGGACGAAGCCGCGCAAGCGTTTCGTATTCGCGATATCCCTCATGGCTATATCGATGCGCGCGATAAAGATCGCCGAGACGTCGACGTGCCCATGGATCGAAGGGCGCATGCTCGACGATCTCGCTAAAGACGCGGATCGCCTCCGCCTCGTCTCCCTGACGAAGCCAGAACTCGCCCACGGCCGTGCGCACGCGAAGATCGGCGAGAGGATCTGCGCGCAGCTCCCGCGCCACTCGCCTCGCTTCGACACCGGCCCCGGTCTCTTCGAGCAGCATCAACAAACGCAATCGCAAATCCATCTCGGAAGGTGCCACCGCGAGCCAACGTCGCACGAGCCGAAGGCGCGCCTCTGCGCCCTCGTTTTGCCACCACAACCGAGAAAAGAGGGACCAATCGATGGGGACATCGAGGCCAAGACCCGCGCGCACGATCGTGACGTCCTCGGGCGTCCGCACCGCCCGCAAGATCTCTCGGCGCAAGTAGCTCGCGATCGACGCGTCACCGCCGAGGGCGTGATAGAGCTCGACGCGTCCGCGAATGTTCGGAAGACGCGCGAGGATCAAATCGAGCAAAGCGCGGCGCGCACGCCATGTCCCGAGCTCGCATTGCGCGCGTGCCTCGCGCCACACCGCGAGCATCCCCGGAACTCCCGCCGAGCTCTGCGATAGACGCTCGTCCCAGAGTGCGCGGCGCGTCTCGAGCGCCTCTCGAGAGGCATCCCCACACTGACGTCGCGCCCCGAGCTCGCGCTCGGGCACCATGAACGTGAACGTATGCGTGACCGTGATCTCAGCGCCGCCATGCGCTGGAAAACGGAGCCCGTGAATCTCGCTCGTGATGCATTGTTCCGTATCGGAGTCGCGCAAGGTGGAGCTGACGATGGTGGCTTCGCGCACGGCGCCATCGCCTTGAACAGCGACGCGCACCGAGACACTTCCCGATAAATCCGGGCGGAGGAGGGTTCGCCGCTCGTAGCATTGTCGCGGGCCGCGCTCGCCCGTACGCATGGCGCGATCGACGGCCGCTCTTCCAAGCCCCGCTTCTTCGCTCGAGGCAAGAGAGCTGCGGGTCGGTGGTATAGGACTCTCATCGACCCGCGAGGCCCAGGTCGCCTCCGGAGACACACTCTGCGCGCTCACGTCGTTCGAACGCGAGCGCCGTCTCCACCCGAGCTCGCCGTCGAGCCTCTCGATCGATGCGCCACCTCCACCCATGCCCCAAGCGATGGAGAGCGGATCGTGATCGAAGTTCGAAATGAGAGGCACAGGTTGATTGGGCGCTGCGCCGATCACGAGCGAAGTCCACGGCGTGACGAGACCAAAGCGCAAGCCCAGCTCCACCATCGCTTCACGACCCGCGTCTTCATCGAGGAGCTCGCGCAAACGCGCGGTGGCCCAGCGCCTTCGCACATCGCCCTCGTCTTCGATCGCAGAGACGCGCAGCGGAATCGATCGCTCGAACGCTTCGCCATCGCGCATGCCGCGCACGACGGCGACTTCGGGCAATGTGTCCACAGAGCGACCGACGAGACGTACGTGCTCGCCGTGCGCGATCGTGAGGGGCCCCGAGGGATAGATGCGCTCGATGCCTTCGCCGAGTTCAACGTGAAGGCCGCGCAGCATCGGGCGCGCAGCGTCGGCGAGCAAATGCATCACCGCGCGAACGGCGCCCTCGCGATCGCGCACGGCCGTCGCCTGCTCTCCGAAGAGAGCGCGCAAGAGATCGATGTTGGCGCCGTCGCCGATGGCAAAGCCGAAAAAGCGCGGTGGATCGTCGAGATTGGCGAGTGTTGCCCGAAGCGTGGTCGCATCGAGAGCGCCCGTCGTCGGCAGCGCGTCTCCGAGATAGAGCACCGCGCCGCGAGGTTCGCCGGCAAGGATCGATGCCGCCCGATGCAATCCCGCTCCAAGATCAGTCGCACCTCCGGGCTCGACTCGTGAAAGCGCCTCCAAGATCTGTTCATCGCTCGCAGGTACATCGTCTGCAAGCCCCGGGAGTTCGTATGCTGCAACGTCGAGGAGGCGGATGGCCATGCGGCCCCGCGGAAGCTGCTGTAGCAGCGTTTCTACCACCCCGCGCGTGATCTCCAAGTCTTCCGGATCCGTCGAGCCCGACACGTCGAGCAAAAGAACGAGCGAGAGCGGTGGTCCGCCCTCCGCCTCCGAAACCAACGACTCAGTCGGCAGATCCACGAGCACGTAATCGTGCTCTCCTTCAGCCCCTCGAACGGTCGGCGAACCCACGCGATACATGGCCCCTTCCGTGGGCGTCGCATTCATCCCTTCGGGGTCTTCGAGATCGAGATAGAAATCAGCGTAGGGACGAAAGTCGCTGCGCCGAAGAACGACGCGACCGTCTTCGCTCACCGCGCCCATCCCGGCGCGCAGCGCACCGGCACCAGCATCACGTGTGTCGATCGTGAGCGAGAACTCGCCAAGAAGAGGCGGCTCGCCGAGCGCGCGCATCGGATAGACGTACGTGCGCCTCGCACCATGGCGATCGAGCCACTCGGTATATCGAATGCGAATGCTGACGGTCGCGCCGGGAGCGACCGGATAGACGCGCGCACGCACGCGCTCGGGGCCATCCCAGGTCAGCTTGCTTCCGTACGTCTCGCGCGGAGCCCAAGCGATGTGATAGCCCGAGCTCAGATGGGCCGGTCCCACGTTCGATTCTTCGAATCCGTTGCCCGTATCGACCGCAAAGCTCTGCACGATCGCGTTCCGCGGCAGAAGCATCGCCCACTCCGCCTCGAGCGAATCCGAGCGCGCGTTGAAGAATGTCTGCACGATCTCGGTCATCGCGAGGTCATTGTGAATTTCGGTCCGCACTTCGTGAGCGCGAATCGGAAGGGGAAGGCGCGGCTTTCCGAGATCGGCCAAGGTGCGCCCCGCGAGGACTCCAACGCGTTCGACATGACGAAAGCGATTCCGCGCTGGATCGGCGAGCCCGCCCGTCCAATCGTTCCAGCTCGCCGCAGGCGACACCCTCGGCGACGCATCTGCGCTCGTACGAAGGGTCTCGCCTTGCGCGAGGCGCCCTTCGCCATGAGGCGTTTGGTACGTGACTTCGCCGGCCGCACAATAAATCTCGGTCTCTGCGTCGTTCACATGCACCGCGAAGCCTGCGTTCGCGCTGCTGAACGTGCCGTGGGGCGTCGCGATCGCGGTGGCATCTGCGCTCGACGCGTCGACCCAGACGCGCCCCGTCGAGAGCTCGAGACGATCGAGATGCGCCACCGCGCGCGTCTCGCGATCGAAGAGAATCCATGCCCCCGAGTCGAGCGTGACGACCCCACGTGCATCGGCGCGGGTCGTGACGGTCGCGTTCTCTTCGACCCGTGAAGGCCCCCGCACCACCTCGGTGCGTCCCGCGCGCTCGAGCTGCATGGTGCCGCGAATGTGTTCGGCGAGCGCGATGGTCGGAGCAGGATCGTGATGCTCACCACACGCACAGAGAAGAACCCCTGCGATGATCGCAACGAACTGAAACGAGCGCTTCATCGGTTCACTCCTTGGAGGGTTCGGCCTGCGATCGTCCACGCCAGAGCCGTCACCCCAGGCCCGAAACGCAAAGGCACGATCATGATCTGTTCGTCGTCCCGCCCTTCGTTCCAGAGCACGATGAGCTCGGCCTCGATCTCACCGAGACGGTCGCGCGTGCTCCGGCGGACCTCGATGCGATAAGGAGCGCTCTCTTGTTCAGCCACCTCGAACGCCTCGATCCCGAGCTCGGGCGCGAGGTCCAAGGGGCGCGTCGGCGCAAGCCCCGGATGTGCGGCGAACAGCGAGATCTGCGCGTCAGGATGGGACCACGTGAGCGCCACGCGCAGCGCGCCGCTCCCACGGAGCACTCCGGTGCGGCGCATGCGTGCGATTTGCTCTTCGTAGCCTCGCTCGTCGTGGTTGCGTCGCGCTTCGTCGCGGAGCTTCGCGAAGCGGACGCTCGACCAAAGTTGCGCGACCCGCGCGAGCCCTTCTCGAGCGCCAGGCTCGGCCATCTCCATCAGGCGCTGCTCGAGTCGCAAGGCTTCGTCGATGCGCCCGCTCCCCGCCGCAGCGCGCGCCAAAAGCAGGAGCACGCTCGGATCATCGGGCCGAATCGCGGCGAGGGTGACGTATTGTCGATAGGCATCGGCGTACCAACCGTGGGCACGGTAAAGATCACCGAGCCTTCTGCGCGCGAGCTCGTCCAGAGGCGCAAACTCCACGATCTCGGAGAACGCGCGGCGCGCGTCTGCTTCGCGCCCGAAGCGCAAATACATTTCACCGATCGCGGTCCGCACGCCTGCATCTGCCATCGGATCGAGACGCAGTTGGGCCGCGAGACGTATGGCCTCCGCGTGGCGGCCTTGGGCCTCGAGCTCCTCGAGCAGGCGAAGCTCGAGATCGATGGAGTCGGGTCTTTGAATCATGAGCGCGCGAAGCGCACGAAGACGCGCCACGGGCGTTTGTGCGCGAGCGAGAACTTGTTCGATGAGGCCATCGAGATCGAGCGCTCCAGGGCCGAAAGCCGCGCGCACGAGCGCGAGATCATTGGGTGAACGTACGCGGCGCAAGATCTCATGACGAAGAAAATCTCGCGCAGCAGACTCATTCATGAGTCGATACACGTCGATCATCGCCCGGAGATTGCCGGCCTGCTCGAGGATCAGTTGGAGGAACGCGCGGCGATCGCGATATCCAGGCATCTCACAGTCGCGCGATGCATCTGCATACGCCGAGAGCCACCCATGCACGCCGCCCGCGCGAGAAAGACGCTCTCGCCAAAGCGCGCGCCTGTCTTCGAGCGAACGCGAGGCGGCTTCACTGCAACGCCGTCGCACGTGATCTTCCGTCGTGCTCGTCGTACGAATGATCGTCGTGATTCGAGTGGTCGTGGTCGTGGTTTGAGGTGTGGGCCGGGACGTGGGTCGAGGCGCAGCCCGTCGCTCGCTCTCGCGTCCGGATCCAGCCCCATATCCGAAGCCCGACCCTGAACCATGACCGATCGCGCCGAGCTGGCCGACTCCGATCGTCCCTTCGCCCATCCCTCCGCCCCCGCGACCGGTTCCTGTCACGTCGAACCCGAGCCCATCCGCTATTTCAGCAGGCGCCGCATTGGATGTCCGAGAAGGGGCGGGTGCACTCTGAGCCGCGACCGAAGGCGCTGCTGGAGGCGCCGGTGGGGCTGGCATGTCCGAAGGCTCGGCTTCGGGGCGTGCTTCTTCTGAGGTCTCATCCATCAGGGCCGCCGCTTGGCCCATCGCACCTTCTTCGCGCTCCCCAGCCGAGGGCCACCCTGGCGCTTGTTCTGCGGCAGGCTCCGGTGATGACGAAGCGTGAGTGCACCCCCCGAGCGAGAGCGGTGCGAGCACGAGCCCCAGTGCGATCCGAGCGAACGACGACGACTCGTCTTCGATCCGCGCCGTGCGGAGCTCGCGCGCGCTCGGCACGTAATAACTCGTGTAGGGCGTAATCAATCCATATCGCGTCCCGAGCTCGGCCACTTCTTCGCGTGTCGCCCCTGCGAGCAAGAGTTGGGCAAGCCGCTCGTGCGCCCAACGCAGCCGAAGATCCGTCGTCTCGCTCGTGGATTCGGTCGACACCGGGATGCGCCGCTCGAACGGCTCACCGAGCATCTCACCGCGAACCACGACCTCGGTCGGCGTCTGCTCGCGCACTCGCCCCACGATCGTCAGCACATCACCGAGCACGACATCCACGGGCCGTCGCGGAAACGCGTTGTCGATGCCGCTTCCGAGATCCACCGTCACCCGCGACAGGAGCGGCCGCTCCGCGTGGGCCAGCACATCGAGCACCGCCCGCGCCGCATCCCGCCGCTCCGTCACCCTCATCGCGAGCCCTCCGCCGCTCGTCAACACCGACAGCAAGTCGAGGTTCGCATCAGCGCCGATCGCCATCGCATAAAGACGAATGGGATGCGGCAGACGCCCCATCTGTTCGATCAACGCTTCGGCGCCGAGCTCACCCACGGTCGGCGCTCCATCGCCCACATACACGATCGCCGAAGGACGCGTCGAATCGAGCATGCGCGCCGCCTCGGAGAACGCTGCGCCGAGATCACTCGCGCCTCCCGCAGGCACCTTCGAGAGCCCCTCCAAGAGCGCCTCCATGCGCCGAGGCTCGGGCGCTCCGAGCGCCATCGCGTCGTCGCCTGGAACGAGCGGCCTGAGCGCGAGATCTGCGCCCACGATGCTCACCCGATCGCGCGGCCCCAAGTACGCCACGAGCGACTCGATCGCGCTTCGTCCAAGCTCGAGATGCGAGCGATCCGTGGCCGCGCTGACATCGGCCACGATGACCCAATCCATGCCTTCGTCATGGGCGGACACTCGAAGATCGTTTGGCAGTTCGAGCGGCAAAAACCAATAGTCGCGCTCGTCTGACTCGTGAACGATCGCACGTGCTCCGGGCGCTCGAGGCGGCGCGCGATGAGCTGCGCGATAGGCGTGTTGGCTGCGCGCGGCAGGGGATGACCGTTGTCCTTCGAGTTCGATCCAGAGATCCGAACGAGGACGGAAATCACTCTGACGGAACACGACCGAATCGCGCTCGGCGATCGCCCCCATTCCCGCGCGCACCGAGGCCGCGTCCGCATCACGAAGATCGGCCACGAACGACATCTCTTCGATGTGCGGCGCACGTTCTCCTCCGCCCATCGGATAACGATAGAGGCGCGGACCTCCCTCGCGCGTCGGCGCAAGCCAGAGAGCGTACCGAATCGCAATCCGACGCACTTCTCCACCTGCGATCGGATAAATGCGCGCGTGGTATCGGCCGGGCCCATCCCACTCGAGCAACGCTGGGTCATCGGTCGAGCCTCGATAGACCTGCGCATCGTACGCCGCGCGCGCTTGTTGTCGCTCGCGCACATACCCATCGACCAAAGTTCCATTGCGATCGACGGCAAAGCGCTGAAGAACCGCGCCTTCGGGGAGATTCAAACGATAGAGCCCCTCGACCGTCTCGCTCGCCGGATTGAAGAACTCTTGCTCGACCTCGGTGATCGCGAGATCGCCATCGATCTGCACGCGCACGTCGAGCCGTCGAATCGTCAGCGCCCACCGCGCCATTCCAATTTCGTCGGGCACGCGGGCCTCGAGCGCGCCCATGCCTTGGGCGACCGCCTCTCGCTCGGGCCCTGGTCGCATGAGCCCGCCCGTCCAATCCTCGTAAAGGACGACCGGCTCGACCCTCGGCGCTCCATCCGCGAACACGACCTCCTCGCCCGCGCGGAGCACGCCGCGATGTTCGCCACGACGAAAGTTCACCTCACCGCGCACCGCGTACACGCGCGCTTGCTCATCGCTCATGCGAATGGAGAGCGCCGCATCACTCACGCGGAGCGTGCTGTCGCCGAGTGCGATCGTGAGCGCATCTCCTTCGAATGCTTCGAGGAACATCCGCCCCGACGTCAGCGTGATGGCATCGAAGGCGTCGAAGCGCAGCGCGGAGCGCTCATCGACCAGAAGCCGAGCACCCATATCGAGCAGGACACGCGCCCGCGAGGCTTCTCCGGTTCGCATCGCCTCACCCACGGGCACGCGCGCGACAGGCCCCGCCGATTCATCGGCCACGATCACATCTCCGCGCAGCGTCGAAACCGCAGCGATCGTCCCGGCGGAAGGGTCCGATGGCCCCCCACATCCAGCCAAAAACGAACAGAAAACAAGGAAAACCCGAGCAACCCCGCCTTGCGTCCTCATGCACGCTCCTCGTCGATCGAGAGGGTACACCAACCCTGCATTCCCCTTGACGCGCGAATCGCGGAGAAGTTCTCTCAGGCCCTAAATGCAGCGAACTCAGGGTCTGAAATGAGCAAGGCCGGCTCCGCGAGTGAGATCACAACCATGTGACTCAACGACTCGAGCGAGTGCGCAGCAACTCTCGCTGCCCGGGCGTGAGACACGCATGAACCCGAAGGAGCAGCTCGAGGTGCCGGACTTTCAGCTCGGCTTCTGCTTCTGCAAGCATACGGCCCGTCGTCATCATCTGCGCCACATCCGGCTCGGGCGCATCGAGCATCGCGGCAAGCTCCGCGGTGCGCGTCTCCACGATCATCGAAGCGGCGAAAATAACGAAAATATGCGAGCGAAGCATGGCGCCTCCGTTCGCATCTGAGTGATTTGAACCGCGCAGCCATATGACAGCGGTTCGAAATCAATGGATTGCGCCCGGACGACTTCTCGCGGAACCACGACGTCTTTTCAGTGAGTCACGCAAAGCGCGGCGGCTCGAGCCGCAACACCACGCGTCCGTTGTCGATCATCACGGCGCCACTCGTACGGAACGGCGGATGGCTCGGCGCATCGATCAGCTGCGCCGCAATGACGCGGATGATCGGCTCGTGGGACACCGCGATCACGAGCTCTTCAGCATCTCGAAGCATCGCGACCAAAGGGCGCGGATCTCCCGAAGGACGCAACGCCGGCTCACAATCGAGCACCGCTTGATATCCGAGCACGCTGGCCAGCACTTCCCCAGTCTGCACAGCACGCACGAGGGGACTCGTCACCATGCGAGCCGGCAAGAGGCCTCGGTCGAGAAGCGCACGGCCAAGCGCGCGCGTCTCTTCACGACCCTGCTTCGAAAGCACACGATCGCTATCGCTCGAGCGCTCAGGAAGCGCTTCTCCATGTCGGACGAGAAGAACGGGCATGTCAGGCAGCACGCGCAGCGTCGAGCTGCGTCGCCACAGAATCCATCGTGGACGAGCTCGAGTCCAACATCGCGAGCAATTGTTCTTCGACTCGCCTTCGATCTCCCACGAAAGGACTCAATCCACGCGCCAGCGCGCGCATGCTCCCAAAGCGCTGATCGAGCGTGCGCGAAAGAGAGCGCGCAACGCATTCGTCGAATGCGAAGTCGAGGTCTTGTCGAATGAGCCCCGCGCGCGGCGCGTCCTCTCGAATGATACGACGAAGCAAATTGGCCACATTCGACCCCGTGAAAGGCAGTCGCCCCGTCAACGCCTCGAACATGACGATACCGAGACCAAACACGTCCGCACGCGCATCGACGTCGGGATCTCCCGAGGCTTGCTCGGGCGAGACATAACTCGGCGTCCCGAACACTCGGCCGATCTCGCGTTGTCTTTCGTCTTCGGGCGCGCGATCCGAAGCACACACACCGAAGTCGAGGATGCGCACCCGAAGACGCCCATCTGCATCACGATCCATCACGATGTGCTCGGGCTTCATGTCGCGATGAACGTATCCGTGCGCGTGGGCTGCATGCAGAATCGAGGCGACGCGCATCGCGATGAGCCCAACGATCTCCGGCGGAAGCCGACCGATGCGACGAAGCAAACGCGCGAGACACTCCCCGCGTGCCCTCTCGAGGACGAGATACGGTGAGCCGTCGCTGAGCATGCCCTCATCGAGCACCGGAACGATCCCTGGATGCGCGACCGTGCGAGACACTTCTCCCTCACGGCGAAGACGACGCACCAAGTCTGGGTGATCGACGAAAATCGGGCGCAACGTCTTGACGACGACCTCGGCGCCATCTTCGAGACGCTCGGCCTCGAAGACCACGGCGGTGCCGCCGACTCCGAGGACTTCGCCGAGCGAATATCGCCCGTCCAACACAGTCCTTCGCAGCTCCGAGCGTTCCGCGCCGTCCATGTCCAGAGCCTCCGTGGCCCAGACCATCGGTGGAACACGTCCGAGGGTCAAAAAATCGGCGCGGAAAAAGTGCTCAATCGACTTTCCGGCTCAGCCCGCTTGTTCACGATCAACAGTTCCGCCCGCAGCGCGCACCAACCACCTCCGAATGCTCCAATGTCGCGAGCATGTCGAAGAAGTCCTCGTTGGGCTCGGCTATGCTCACCGCTCGTGTGCTCTCCAAACTCGGCATTAGCGCCAGAACCCCTCCACGCATCGACCCGCGACAACTCTCGTTGTCATTCACCGGCTGAGTACATCGTGGCAAGCTCGTTGACATGGATCGTGTGCAGCGCGAGGCGGTGCAGCGGGGATCGTGTTCCTCGCGCAGCTTGCTGGATGCGTTTCCGGTGGAGAGCGTGCCCGAGGCTGATGTCACGCCATCGAGGCCCGCAATCGCGCGGGCCTCGATGTCCATCCACCTCGCGTATTCGCGTTTCGATCGTGGTGGACATGGATCGCGAGTGGCGATACACCACTGCATGATCGTCCACGACATCCGGGTCGAGCGCGGCGTCGTCACTCCGGGCGACGAGAGCTCGCGATGCGCTGGCGTGAGCATCGTGGTCGGCGCCACGAACATCGAGCGCTGGCGCTGGGAACTCGAAGCCGGCCGCTCGGGCGCGGGCGCGAAGACGCTCGTCTACGCGGAACTCGTGGTCTCCAACGAGAGATGGGCGCCGGTCGAGACGGCCGGCCTCCACGTCGCGCGACAGGACCCGACCCGTCCCGCGGCAATCGCGGCGATCCCGGTGCTCTTCGAGCTCGCATGGGAGATTCGCGACCGCGACTGGAGCGAGGACGCTGCCTGCGAGGCCTTCTACGGCCGCCGTCTCGATGAGTTCGTCAGGTCGGCATCGGTGAAGACCGAGTAGAAGGCCGATGCCGGGCTCAGCAATGAGCAGGGATCGCTAGATGCTCCGCCATGGTCGTTCGACGGGCCATGTCTTCTTATGCGAGGATTTTGAGAAATGTCGATGAGTCACCAAACGAGTCTTCTCTTCATCATGATGCTCATGAGCGCTTGCGGCGGCGCGACCGCTCCTGCGACCACGATGCCGCGCGCTGCACTCATCACGGAGCTGCAAAGGCTCGCGGTGCAGGTCGAAGCAGGCGCGCTCGCCGAGAGCGAGGAGGCTTTGCTCGCCGGTGATATGGAACGCGCGAATACGCTCGTCCAGGAGGCATTTCCGAGCGATGACATCGCGACGCGGCTCTTCGTCGCGAACCTCTTGTTTCGCCGGAACCCAGCGGTCTCGTTCAGGCTCCATCAAGAGGTTGCAGCAGAGGCGTCTGATATTCCGGAGGTCGCGCTCGAATGGGCCATGGAGCTCCATCGCGCAGGTCGATGCGCGGAGGCCGTTCCGCATTATCGAGTGGCTCTCGCCGAGCGGTCTGAAGGGCCGCTCTGGGCGCTTCTCGCGCATTGCCTGGTCTCCGAAGGGCAGCTGACCGAAGCAGTGGACGCATTTCGTCGCTCATCGCACGGGCGAAATCATACGGAGATCGAAGCGCTCTTTTTTGAGCTCTTTGGTGGACCCGATGCATGGGCTCAACGCGCCGAGTTGCTTCGCGTAGCGGAGGTTGATTCGAATCGCTACGCGGATGTGGTCTTGTTCGATCTCGATTTCCCGATCGATTGGTGGAATAGCGGTCCGAATGAACGCGCGCTCGCGCATGATTTGCCGCGGATGCGCGAAGCCCTTCCAGGCAATCCCCTCGGTGACGACCTCCGCGCAATCGTGCAATGGAAAACGGGTGAGCTCTCGGACAGTGAGATGAGCTCCCATGCGACTCGGTATCGAAGTGCGTTGCCCGAACACCTGGGGATCGCGGCGTACATGGTGGAAGCGTTGATCGTGGGCGGCACGATGACACCATCCGATGCGCTTCAGTCATTCAGTTCGAGTTTGAATGCCGCGGTGGCGCGTGGGGATCGCGCCGGACTTCGATTGCTCGGGGCCCTTCTGACGCTGGGCGGCATCGCGAACCATGAAGCCGAGCTCGATCGTGTCGATCGGATTGGATGCATGCAGCATCGGGTTCCGATGTTCTGCGGAAGTATGTTGCTGCGAGCAAATACATCGGAGTCCGAGAGGGTACTCCCCGAGGTCGAAAATGCCTTGCCCGGACATCCTGGCGTGGAGACTCATCGACTTTTGGCCTCGATGGAGACAGGGGCTTCGCAGGATGCGCTGGTCGCGTACTTGATCGCGCGCCCTCGCCGCATGTCGTCATCGATGGCGTGGAAGTTCGCCTTCCTTGCGCTCGAGCAGGTGCAACGAACAGGTGGTTTGAATGCGGACGGACAACGCATTCTTCGCGCAGCTCTCGACGTAGAACGCGGAGCCGGCTGGAGCTACGAGCCGTGGCTGCACTGAAACGCGACCGCCGATCCCGCAGAGGGCGAACCGTAGGCTTTGCAAAAGGTCAAAGCGGCTGGTCTCCTCCGTCATCATGGAGTCCATTTCCACGGGAAACGACCGTTGGGCGCGAACCATCGCCCCCTGAGTGTGCGATCTTGGCGCACTGCGCGCTCCCGTGACCCTTGTCGAGACCCCGTTTCGTACGGATGGACGCCTTCGGTTCACGCCATGGGCGAGGGCACGGGCGGCTCCTCCGCACCCAGTTCGATGTCGTTCTTGCCGTTCGAATCCTCGCGGAAGAAGGTGTCCGCCCAGCTTCTTCCTTAGGGCGTGTCCGCACATCCTCCCATCGCCTGGCTCGTTCGCAGAATCGCATGCGTTGTTGCTCGTCGGTCACAGGCTATCGCCTGCTCCCTCCTCGCGCCTAGCCTGCGATTCTGCGCCCTTCGCCATGCTCGGTCCGGAATATGCGGACACGCCCTAGCTTGTCTCTACCGCGATCTCGAGCAGCTCCGCGTAGGTCGTCGTGCGCTGCGTCATCGAGAACATTCAGCGGAAAAAATCTCAGTCGACTTTGCGAAGCGCCACGAGATGCTCCTCGCGCGATGCGCCCATCCCCCAATCCGCGCGGGGCTGTGAAGCGCTCGCATAGAGCCGAAAACCCGCACGCCTTGCTTTGCGCTCGAGCTGCGGCAAGAGCGGAACGAGATGCCGTCCAAACCGGCCATCCCCCATCAAGAGCACACAATTGCGCTCGCGCTCGAGCACACTGGAGATCGACACGAGCATGGCGGACACATCCCGATCCCAAAGCTCCGCGGCTTCGTCCTCGTCCACCTTCACGCTCCGCCGCGCGCCGATCTCGAAGCGCTCGAAGTGCGATGCATCCATCCCGAGCCACGCGAGTCGAAGCGCATGTTGCTCATGATAGTCGTACGTGCCGCCGTAGGGCGGAGACGTCAGGACGAGCTGCGCTTTGGTTCGCTCGCCGAGCCATCGAGAGAGATTCCGCGCATCGCCTTCGAAGACGCGAGGTGGATCCACATCCTCGGAGAGCGCTTCTTCGAGCGACGCCCAGCGCATCGCGAGCTCCTCGCATTTGCGCACGAACATCTCGGTCGAAAGCCCCTTTCGGATGCGCTTCTCGGTCTCGGTCCGCTTGGTCGTCGTCTCGGCCTGACGACGCGAGAGCTTCACGACGAGCGATGAAAATACCATCTCCATGGCGCGTCGATCGGCGTCGTCTGGGACCGCACGAATCTCTTCCAAGAGGCCGGCCATTTCCTTCAGCACGTGGGGCCCATAAAGCCCGAGCATCGGCCCCGGCAAATGTGCGATGACCTTTTCGCGTGTACGAACACGCTCGATCGAAGCTTCACCCACCATCATCGTGACTTCGAGAAAGCGCTGCCTCGTCCGCGCATCTCGATGTTCGCATTTCACCTTCGCGAGCGGACCCGAGAGCGGATTCAAATCCACACCCGCGGCACGTCTTCCGGCGACGAGCGCCTCGATCAGGACGGTGCCACTTCCACAAAACGGATCGAGCACCCGCTCACCAGGTCGAGTGGCCGCAGCGATCACGGTGCGCGCGATGGCGCGATGCATGCGCGCCGGCCAAGCGTGAAAACCATGCGTGAGTGCATCCGGATCTTCATGCGCGGCGCGATGCATGGCCTCGGCGAGTGTGCGCGAAACACGCGGATCACCCAGCTCGCGGGCCGGGCCTCCCACTTGGACGAGGGGCTGTCGCATTCTCGTTCGAGAAGGGGCGTTCGGCTTGGATCGCGGAGAAGGGGCACGGCGCTCGTTCATGATGCTGTGCCCCTCTATAGCGCTTTTCGAGCGCTCAGGAGCCTCTCACCCGAAGGGGTGGGCTCGGGGCTTCGGATTCGTTCACTTCCAGCCCAAAGAACCGCCGAAGCGCGTGGGCTTGCTCGGTTCGGGCGCCGTTCTCATCGCGCGCCACGAGCGGCTCGTGTTCGAAAAGCGCGTCACTCGGGGTATCGCCTGCGCTTCGCGCGAGTGTCCAAATCGTAAAGAGCGCATCTTTTCCGGCGCGCGGCACCACATCACGCCGCGCGAGCAACCGAAGACCGGCGGCGTTCGCTCCCATCTGCACGCGATCGGGCCTGCGCGCATCACCGCACACCACCATCCGCCCGGATGCACTCAAACCATGCGCGCCCGCGCGCAAATAGGCCTCGATGCCGCCGCGCATCTCGAGGCGCGCATGAGTCCGTTGTGAATCCGTCGACGGAGAGCTCTTCTGCGGATCGAAATACGGCGGCGTGCCCGTCACCAGCTCGAACTGCGGCTCCATCCCCTTCGTCACTTCACGAAGATCGCCAAACACGAGCTCGACCCTCGGATCGAGCTCATTGCGCGTGATGTTTCGCTGTGCGAGCTCGAACGAAATCTCCTGCGCTTCGATCCCTGTGATCATCGCTCCCGGAAGCGCATGCGCCAACATCAACGTCACCGAGCCGATGCCACAACCGAGATCGAGCAGCCGCGGCGAAGGAGGAAGATCGAGCTGGGCGGCCTCCCACGCGGTCGCCACATCGTCGAGCGAATAACGATGCCCACGAATGCGCTGCCAAATGCGGAAATCGCCTGCGATGGCATCATCGCTGAGCTCTCCGAAGCGCGTGTCACTCAAAACCGTACGTGTCACGGGACTTGACCTACCACGCAGAGGCGCAAAGAGTCGCCCCCATGAGTACACTTCACGATTTCACAGCCAAGACCCTCTCCGGCGACTCGAAAAGCCTCGCGGATTTCCGTGGCAAAACCGTGCTCGTCGTCAACGTCGCGAGCCAATGCGGGCTCACGCCTCAATACGCAAAATTACAAGAAATCTATACAAAATATCATGATCGTGGCCTCGAGATCCTCGGCTTCCCATGCAATCAGTTCATGGGTCAAGAGCCCGGCACCGAGGCGGAAATCAAAACGTTCTGTGAGACCAGCTACGGCGTCACCTTCCCGCTCTTCTCGAAGATCGATGTGAACGGCGAGACCGCCCATCCTCTCTATCAATGGCTCAAAGGCGCCACGGGAGGAGATGAAGTCGCTTGGAATTTCGAAAAATTCCTCGTCTCCCGAGAGGGCTCGGTCCTCGAGCGCTTCTCACCGAAGGTGACGCCCGACGACACGAAGATCCTGAGCGCCATCGAGCGATCCTTGGCTCAGTAGCTACCAGCGGCCGCGGCCGGCGCCGGCAGGATCGGCATACGGGCCACCATCCGAGTCGGTGATGCCCGTATGTCCGCCGCGTGCGCCACCGCGGCCATTGCCCACAGGATCGGCGTAACGACCGCCATCCGAGTCCGTCACGCCACTGCTACGGCCATACACACCTCGACCATGGCCGCCCGGATCGGCGTACGGGCCACCGTCCGAATCCGTCAGCCCCGTATATCCGTTCGCGCGTTGACCGCGACCATAGCCACCCGGATCGGCATACGGGCCACCGTCCGCATCCGTGACACCTGTGCGATAGCGTGCGGTCGCCGGTGCTGGCTGTGTGTAGACGACCGCCGGACGACGCACGACACATCCGGGCAAAACCGCCGCGGCGGCACCCCCAGCCAAAACCCCCAACGCAGCGAGCATCGAACGACGTGACACGCCCTCTTCATGTTCATCGCAGCGTGTCTTGACGATCTCGTCATCCGAGAGTGTTTTGTTTTTTGGCGCTCCGTCTTTGTCCGACATTCCTCACTCCTCGGTTCGGCTCATCTTCGCACGACCGATCCTGGGTTGTGTCCGCAAATCCTCCCATCGCCTGGCTCGTTCGCAGAATCGCATGCGTTGTTGCTCGTCGGTCACAGGCTATCGCCTGCTCCCTCCTCGCGCCTAGCCTGCGATTCTGCGCCCTTCGCCATGCTCGGTCCGGAATATGCGGACACGCCCTAACAGATTTCACATCTTCTTTTGGATGGACCACGTAGACTCATTCAACACCTCGTACGTCCGTATCACGGAAGGATATGTTTCCAATCGATCGGGCAGCGTTGTTGCTCTTCCTCGCAGGTTGTGCAGGAACGGTCGAAAGCCGCCCTGCGCCCGCCATCCTCGTCCCTGCGCCTCATCCAGAATCCGCCGCGTCGCGCGAAGGCGAAGCGTCCATTCCCCGCGCGCGTCTCGAATTCTCACACACGATTCCGGATGTCGAGACGTGGCTCGCCCTCGCCGCGCGGCCCTCGACTTCTCCTACGGCGCGCACCGAGGTCGTGAAATTCCTCGTCGACTTGGAAGACGAACGACGCCTCTTCTTCATCGATACCGAGCGCTGGGAGATTCACTATTTCTTCGCGCGTGATCGATTGGGGGTCGGCGCTTCTCCTCACGATCACGAGCTCTTCAATGCCCGCGAATACCGAAGACCGGAACGTCGATTCGAGCTCGGCACCGTCACACACTATCTCGATTCAGACCTGTTCACGCTCGAGCTCATCAGCGGCGACACGCTCTCTGGGGAACGCATCGTGCGACTCTTCGAACAGATCCGAAGCGCGCTTTGGGTCGGAGTTCGACTCACCTTTCGTCCTCTCTCGGAACTCCACGAACGCTCGATTGCGTCGTTGCGCGATCGTCTTCCCATCACCGACGCAAACACCGTCTTCGCAGGCATTCGCTATCAGCCGCTCACGTTGGGAAGCGGATACGGCACGTTGCGCTTCGTTCGGGGCTCACTCGATGTTCAATCCGCCAGACCCGACGAGATCCTCGTCCTCGAACACGTTCCCGACGAGATCCCGATCACGAGCGGGCTCATCACAGCAGAGCTCCAAGCCCCCCTCGGTCATATCGCCGTCTCGAGCGCGAGTCGCAACACGCCGAACATGGCGCTCCGAGGTGCGCTCGAGCACCCCGAGCTGCGCGCGCTCGAAGGTCAGCTCGTCGAGCTCCAAGTGGGCGCTCAAGAGTTCTCCGTGCGCGCGGCGAGGATCTCGGAGGCGGAGGCGAGCTGGGCGCAAAGGCGTCCTTCCGCGCCATCGACTCCTCCGCTCGATCTCAGTCGACAGCGGCTCGTTCCGGTCTGTCAGCTCCGGCTCGAACACGTCGACTTCGCCGGCGCCAAAGCATCCCAGCTCGGCGAAACGTGTCGCATCGGAGGCGCCATTCGGACCCCTGGCGGCTTCGTCGTGCCTTTCGCTCGGTATGTTTCGCATCTGATGAATGCCGACATCGATGACGAGATCGCCGAAATGCTCACGCATTCATCCGTTGAGAGTCCCACCCTCGAATCGGTGCGTCAGAGGATTCGAATGGCTCCCGTCGATCCTTCGCTCGTTCAGGAGCTACGACACCGCACCCGCGACGGGCAACGGTGGATCTTCCGCTCGAGCACCAACGTCGAAGATCTCCTCCATCAAAGTGGAGCGGGGCTTTACCAAAGTGTGATCGTCAGTGCCTCGGCCAGCGACGAAGAGCTCGCGAATGCGATTCGTGAAGTCTGGGCAAGCGTATGGACGCAAAGCGCCTTCGAAGAACGACGTTGGTATCGGGTCGATCACGCCCGAGTGGCGATGGCTGTCCTCGTTCAGCCTTTTTTGGGGGATGCGATCGCCAATGGAGTGGCCATCAGCACGAACCCGTTTTTCCGAGGGAGGCCTGGATATTTCATCAACGCCGAGCCACGTGGAGGCAGCGTCACTGGCGCGGCGGGCGACGAAATCCCCGAGCAACATCTCATCTATACCTATAGCGAAGTGATGGAGAGCGAGCTTCTTTCGCGGAGCACGCGCATGAATGGACAGCCTCTCTTGCGCGAAGCGGATCTGCTCGCGCTCGCCGAAGTGCTCGCGCTCCTGCATGCGCATTTCGTCCCGCGCTGGGGTGGAGATCCCGAGTTGGCGGTCGACGCCGAGTTCCTCGTACGCGGTCCCAATCGCGAGATCGTCGTGCTCCAAGCCCGCCCCTACATCGCGCGAATCAGTGAGGGACAAGAGTGAATGGACGCGCCACAATGCCGCCCCTCATGCGACGTGCATTCTCCATCGCCGTGTATCCACGCCACGGCAATCGCCTGCTCTTGATCAAACACAAGCGCTTGGACAAGTGGCTCCCTCCAGGAGGCGAGCTCGAGCCGCACGAAACACCGCTCGAAGCGGCCATTCGAGAGCTGCGCGAAGAAACCGGTCTCGAGGGAGAGTTCCCGATCGTCTCAGACATCGAAGGCGCTCCACCTGGGCTCCTCGGCTATGAAGAACACATCGCAGGGAGCAAAGGTCTTCACATGAATTTCGTCTTCGTGATCGATGTCACGACCGATCTCGTCGAGCCCAACGAGGAGTTCACCGAATGGCGTTGGGTCACGCTCGAGGATGGCCCATGGTCCATGGCCCCCCACAACGTATATCAGTTCGCTGTCAAAGCCCTTCAGCGATACACGTAAACAGCACCGCTGTCGCGAGACGAGTTGCTCGTTTGATCGCCGTCGATGCCTCGAGCGCCCGAATCTTCTTTCCTCGCGCCCACGACGAGCACGTCGGATGAAAGCGCAACGGCGCAACCAAACTCGTCATTCGCGTCCGTATTCGATGCCTTCACGTAGGCTTCCTGTACCCAGCCGCTGCTCCAGCGAAACAGGTAGACCGCGCCACTATCGGTCGCTGCGCTGCTTTCTTGATCGCCACCTGTCCCTCGCGCGGCCGAGTCTTCGAAAGGCGACCCGACCGCGAGCCGTGTTCCATCGGGAGAAAGCGACACCGACCAACCAAAACGATCGTTCGCTCGAGGGTTCGAACTCTTGACGTACGCTTCCTGAGCCCATGTCTCGGCGCTCCTCCGAAACACATAGACCGCCCCCGTATTGCTTCCTGCGGCCGAATTCATCGATTCATCGCCACCGATTCCACGGGCTGTCGAATCTTCGAAACGCGCCCCCACCGCGAGCACCGTGCCGTCCGCCGAGAGCGAGACTGAATACCCGAACCCATCGCCTGCATCGGTATTGGACGCTTTGACGTAAGCCTCCTGCATCCAGTCGCTTGCGATTGCCCGAAACACATACACCGCACCCGTATCGAGTTGGCCGTTGTTCTGATCCCCGTCGATGCCACGGGCAGGCGACGATTCGTTCCAGGCGCCGACCGCCAGCATCGCGCCATCTCCTGAAAGCGCGAGCGACCATCCAAAATTATCGCCTGGGTCAGGGTTCGACGCCTTGAAATAGGCCTCCTGATTCCAAGTTTCACTCGCGCCTCGCCGAAATAAATAGACGGCTCCGCTCTGTCTGAGCGTGTTGCTGTCCTGATTTCCGTTCACCCCACCCGCCGCCGAATCCTCGCCCCATGCGCCGACGGCCAGCACCGTACCATCATGAGAGATCGCAACTGCACTCCCGAACCGATCATCCGGATCTGCGTTGGAAGCTTTGATGAACGCCTCTTCAGACCAACGACCGTCCGCGGCTCGCTCGAACACGAACACCGCGCCGCTCCACATCGCATCGTCATTGTCGCGTTCGCCGTTGATTCCACGGGCCGATGATGATTCTCCCCATGCGCCCACGACGAGCGTGGAGCCATCGGCAGAGAGAGCCACCGCCTCCCCAAAGTAGTCCGCGTTGCTGGTGTTCGAAGCCTTGATGTACGCCTCTTGAATCCAGCTCCCTCCGGCGCTTCGACGAAACACGTACACCGCTCCATTTCGATCACCGGTGTTGTTCGTTGGATCTGCGTCGACCCCTCGCCCCACCGAAGCCTCTTCAGAAGCGCCCACGGCCATGGTCGTGCCATCCGCCGAAATGGCCACCGCCACACCGAAGAGATCTTCGGGATCTGCGTTCGACGCCTTTGCATAAAGATCGAGCTCGAGCGTGCAACTTCGCCCAGCGCATCCATGCGAACACGTGATGTCGATCTGCGACGCATATACGCACACGTCACTCGCGCAAACGCCTGACGATGGAGTGCTCCGGAGAACGTCGTCGATACATTCCACCGGAGGTGGTGTTTGGCACATGAGCTCGGGCCCCCAATCGAGACATCCCGTGAGGCTCACGCCGCACGTGACGATGTGTGTGCCGCGACATTCAGTCTGTCCTTCGCTGCAACGATCTTCGCAAATCGCGGCGTCCGCGATGCCCGAATCGATCGTTGCGTCGTGCGCGTCCATCGCGCCATCTGTCGTGTGGCCGCCGTCGATATCGGCATCAAGCGCCACCGCAGCATCCTCATCGAAGGTAAATCGACCGAAATCATCGATGAAATTGCATCCAAGAAGCCCTAAGAAAGCAAACCATCCCAAGAAAGCAGTGCGCATTACGAGTCACCGTACCTCACATCGGAACCTCCTTCATCCGAAGAGCCCCGAACCCGACCCCTTAGGTTCGTCCAAATCACTCCGATATTGGCAATCAGAAAGAGGTTCACGGTGGCTTCGATCAGATAGGCGATGCGAGGATAGAACACGCTTATCGCAAAGCCCATCGTGAAGAGGATCGCGCTCGGCCAAAGAAGAGCTTCGATCGTGCTCGCGATCAGAAGTGCGATCAGCGCATGAACTCCGCACATGATGGGGCGGCCGAGCTCGTAATCGATGCCGATCACGGACATCGCACCAAAGATTCCGATCTGCGCTCCGAGCCCCACGCCAATCGCCCCGATCAGACGTCGGTTGATCGCCGTGCGTGAAAGCGAATCACGCGCCCAGAACGCGAGCGCAATCGACAGAGCGGTCAAGACGATCGAACTCACGATCGCCCGCTGGTAATTGCCTCCGTGGCGCTCTTCCCAGAAATACGCAGCGAACGGAAGCAGACTCCACATCGCGCCGAAGAGGATCCCGATCAACCTGCGCGTTCGGAGGCCGATCGACGGATCATAATCGCGCGCGAGCTCCGTGCGGCGCCGCTCCTCCGCCTCCCAAAACTTCTTGGCCTCACTCACGCGATGCGCCAGATCGCTGGGCGCATCTTCCATCTCGGCCATCAAGAGCGCCGCTGCTTTGGGATCGTTCTCCTCGAGTTCGAACTCGATCATCACCGAGATGGCACGTTGTAACCCCGCTCGTGCACGCGCATTCTCCCGCCAGATCTCGAGCGCCTCGAGGAAACCGAAGCGGCACTCACCAAAGAGATGATAGAGACGCAGCCTCTTCTCGTCCGGTCCCGTGGCATCCGACGCCTTCGCCTTGTCCATTTCGGCGAGACGATGCTCGGCCTCGGACACGAGCTTCAGTGAGCCGCGATGATCGAGAAAGCCCGAGAGCGCGAGGCGCAGCTGCGCCGCCGTTTCGAAGCGCGCGTCGGGGTCGGGATCCATCGCGCGCAAGACGATGCGGGCGAGGTCGTCCGGAGTGGACTCTGGCAGACGCGGCCGCGATCGCATGATTTCATGAAACATCTCCATCATGGTCGTTCCTTCGTGTGGAGGCCGACCCGCGATGATCTCGAAGAGCAGCGCGCCGAGCAGATAAACATCGGTGCGCTGGGTGAGCAGCCCTTCTTTTCCGCCCAGCATTTCAGGCGCCATATAGGCCGGTGTGCCTGCAATTTCGGTCGCATGCTGCGCGAGCGGCAACCGTCCGGTGCCATCATTCACGAGCGACACGGCGATGCCCCAATCGAGCACATACACCTCGCCGAACTCGCCGATCATGATGTTGTCCGGCTTCAGATCGCGATGAAGGATTCCTCGTGCATGTGCGAAGTGAATGGCGTTGCACACCTGCATCAGGATGCGGAGATTCCACTCGAATGGGTCTTGTACGACGAAGCGCTTTCGGATCGTTTCGTCGTCGTGCATCAGCTGGGACCAATTCGCGCCGGCGATCTTCTTCAGCACGATCCGCGGATGACCGTTCTCGTCGAGTGAGATGTCGTGGATCGGAACCACGTTCGGGTGCTCGAGCGCGCCCGTCAACCAAGCTTCTTGCAGAAGCTTCAGCGTGGCCGCTTCGGAGCGCGCATCTTCCTTGAGCGTCTTGACGGCGACTTCGCGTCCGAGCGCGACCTGTCGAGCCACATGCACGACCCCCATTCCGCCCTCGCCGAGGGTGCGCCCGAGCTCGATGGCAGCATGGCTCTTGAGCTGCTGAATCAAGTTCGCGGCGCTTTTCCTCTCGACATCGAGTCGCGCCTGATCGGGCAGGATCGTGGCTCGCGTGGAGAAACCAGACCGGACCCTGTGAGCGATCGCTTCCATACGCGCCTCGATCGTCGGGTCCAGCTCGCTGGCGATGTTCATGTCGTCATCGTATCGGATCTTCGTTGATGACGCGCGGCGCACTGACTTCCTCACGAACCGTGTGCGAACGACGATTCGCGCGCCGGTCGGTTTGTGGTTGGTCAAGGATTCGCAGTAGCATCCGAAGCGTGCTTCTGAGAAGCCGTCTTGTCATCATGATGAGTAACGACAGGTCGGATGTGCTCTTGTTCGCGATGGCGGTGGCTGTCTTGACAGCAGGCTGCGCGTGCGGCTCACCGCTCGACATCGGCGCGTTCGATGGTGCAGGGCGTGGGAGCGATGCTTCGTCTCCGTGGGTGCCGACGGAGCGATGTGGCAATGGGATCGATGACGATGGCAATGGGCGCATCGATGATGGATGTCCCTGTGGTCCGGGGGAGACTCAATCGTGTTTTCCAGGCCCGCATGGGAGCAGGCGAGTCGGGGTGTGCTCGGATGGAGTGCAAACCTGTCATTCCAGCCTGGAATGGGGGGATTGGGGCGACTCACCTTGTGAAGGCGCGGTGGTGCCCGTCGCAGAACGATGCGATGGCTTGGATCACGACTGTGATGGCACGCGTGACGAAGATTGTTCGTGCACGAGTGGCGAAGTGCGCGAGTGTGGCTTTGGGTTTCTGAGCGCGCCGTGCACGAGCGGAGTCCAGAGGTGCAGCGCGAATGGAGTGTGGGGCGGATGTGATGGAGCGATCGGGCCTCGAGCCGACATGTGCGATGGAATCGACAATGACTGCGATGGGCGTGTCGATCCTGGATGTGGATGCATCCCCGAGCCCGAGGTTTGTTTCGATGGCGTAGACAACGACTGTGATGGAGTGATCGACGAGCCCGCGTGTCAGCCGAATTGGGCGGGTTGTCAAGGCACGACCCCGGGGTGGACGCCGATGTCCACGGTGAGCGAGCCGCCTTTGGACGGAGTGTGGGCCTACACCACCGCTGTGTGGACGGGAACTGAGCTGCTCGTGTGGGTGCTCGCCCCGGACGCAACACGTGGGTATCGCTTCGATCCAGCGCAGAACGAGTGGAGAGAGCTCCGGAGTCGCGGCGCCGTGCCCAGCCCGCGGGTTCGAGCCGCGGTGGCATGGACGGGACAGGAGATGCTCGTCTGGGGAGGCGCCGTCGGCAGATATCTCTCGAGCAGTCTGGGTGATGGAAGTGCATATGATCCTCTCACCGAGGAGTGGAGACCCATCACGCACGTGGGCGCGCCTTCGCCACGCGAATCCCCCGCATCCGTATGGACGGGTTCGGGGCTGATCGTCTGGAGTGGTCAAAACACTCGAGCCTTGTCCTCACCCTCTGAATATTCGATTCATCTGCTCGACGATGGGGCCATCTACGATCCTCGGACGGATACTTGGCGTGTCATGTCGCATCATGGTGTGCCGTCTTCACGCAAAGGCGCGCACACGATGTGGACGGGGCGCGAAATGATCGTGTGGGGCGCCGAGGAGGGGCTCGCGCCGGGCGTCGAAGACGGAGGTATCTACGACCCCACCACCGATACATGGCGCACGATCGACATCTCTGGCGCCCCAGAGAATCAATCGGGCGCGAGTGTGGTGTGGACGGGTCGCGAGATGGCGGTATGGGGAGGGCATGGGTTCGCGGATTCCCCCGTCTTGAATACAGGCATGCTCTACGATCCCGTGACGAATCGCTGGAGAGAGGTAAGCCGAAACAACGCGCCAGAAGGGCGCAGCCGGAACATCTGGGAAGGGTTCAGGCAAGATCTCGCGGTATCGATCGGGCTTGGGTTCGCGGTGTGGGGCGGAACGACGGCCGAGGGATCTTTGCTCAGGACGGGCGCCGTCTACGACGCGGTGAGGGATGTGTGGACGCCGATGACCGACCTTCGTGCGCCCTCTGGTCGGGACGGGCAGATCGCGGTGTGGACTGGATGTTCACTCTTGGTGTGGGGCGGGCAAATCGACTCCAGGGTGGGAGCTCAGGGAGGTGGGATTTGGTCACCGCCATGAGCCGCGATGGGCGGCGTTGAGATCGGTTTATTTCGCACGCGATATACGAGCCGCGCGCTTCGGATTGGCGTGCTTCGGTGGCATCACGAGCTCGACTCGCAGTTCACGGCCGATCGCCTTTGCGGCCCGAGTCAATGAGAGCAGCGTCGCACTATCGTTTTCGGGGTCGAGGATGTTGCGTACGGCAGACCGGCTCGTGCCCATCACGCGGGCGAGCGCCGCCTCGCTGATTGACTGCTCGCGCATGACCGCGCGGATCTGTTCGGCGATGATGCGCTTCTGAACATAGGCGTCGACCTCCTCGAGAATTCCCTCTTCTCGGAGGAAGTCCTCGAAATCAGATCCAGCATGCTTGTTCTTGGTCATATCCTACCTTTCTTCGCATCTCTGAGCCGTGTTCTCGCCAGCGCGAGATCGCCCACAGGCGTCTTCTGGGTCTTCTTGATGATCGCGTGCAAGATATAGATAGTACCGTCGACGAAGCCGAAGAAGACACGGGCGATGCGCCGACCTTCCAGGTCTGATCGGACCTCGAAAAGACCCTCTCCGAGCGGTCGACACGTCGGCATCCCGATGGGCCAGTTGGTTTGCACGAGTCGGATGTCCTTCCCGATGCGCAGACGATCCGCTGAGGAGCACTCCAAGCGCAGCCATTCTCGCACTGGCTCAGAGTTTCCCACGATGAAGAACTTGACCGGGACCACGGTACGGAATGTGTTCATATTTTTGTACATGTCAAATCGAACATCTCCGCTCGCACGAGAAGTGGGAGTCCCGAATGCAGAGGGTCGATGACCGAGGAGGGGGATCGATCTGGTCGCCGCGATGCGCGCCTCTCAAAAAATGCAGCGCACATCGGGAAGTCTTCCCAGACCCGGACATAGGTGTCTTGGATGCCTTGAATACAACTCTTCGAGAGCACGGTTTTCTCGAGTTGGAGGCCGAAATTCGTCGTCCTCCCGCGTGAGTTGAAATCGAGGGCTGACGAGTTTTCAGAAAACAACTTCAACGTTCCGGGCGCGTGAAGCTTTGTCGAGAGGAGGAGTGCCATGAAGCTGCCCTCGGTCTTGTCTGATCCATGGATCCGTTGGAAAGCGCGCTTGCACGAGATCGATGTCGATCGATTTCAAGTCCGATTGGCTCGTACAGCAGAGGAGTATCGAGACGCTTTTCGGCTGGTTCATGTGGGCTACGTGTTCCAGGGGATCGAGCCGCTCAAGGCGATCGACTTTCGGATGACCGAGCAACATGTGCTCGCCGAGGCGATCGTGCTCGTCGCCTACGAGGGCTCGCAGCTCGTCGGGACGATCTCGGTGACGAAAGATTCGGCTGCAGGCCTCCCGATGGACAAAGACTATCCAGAGGGGCTGGCCGCGCTGCGGCGGGGCGGCGCACAGATATCCGAGATCGGCTCCCTCGCTGTCGTGCGTCGTTGCTGGCACTCGAGCCTCATGCCGCTCCTTGGGATGGCCGCCGGCAGAGTGGGCTTTCGAGTGCACAAGAGCACGCACAGCGTGATCGGGGTTCATCCGAAAGCAGCGCCGTTCTACCGTGCGCTCTGGGACTTTCAGCCCCTTGGCCACGTTCGGCCCCACGCCGAATTGAGCGCCCCCGTGGTCGGGCTCGTGCACGAGCGATCCCGCGTCGAGGCGCATATGACGCGCTGTTATCCGCACCGGATGACGAAAGGAGAGCAGCGATATCTCGTGGACAACACATTCGGTGAGCGCGTGCCCTCGGGGCTTTATCTCCCCGAGGACGTACCCGAGCGCGAATGGCCTCGATTCAAAATGCCGCGAGATGTCTTTCGGGAGCTCTTCATCGATCGAACCAATCGCCTCGCGGAGCTCAGCGCGTCGACGGCGCATCGATTGCGTGAGCAGCGCTCCGAAGAGACCATCGCCGTGATGAGTGCTCCTCAAAAAAATGCAGCGCACGTCGGGAAGTCCTCCCAGGCCCGGACATAGGTGTCTTGGATGCCTTGAATACAGCCGATGACGGCCGTGGGATCAACCCATCCTACTCGCCAATCGAGTGAGCGGAGGTCGATATGCGTTTGATCGAGCTGCCCGAATATCACCCGAAGCACCACCCTACGGCGCTCACCGAACAGAGCCCGATCGAGCCAGCGTTCGACCAATGGAGAGCGCTCCTCGGCGAGGTAGATGTCTTCGACTCTCGCGCTGCGAGTGAAGCCTATGGAGCCAATACGAGCGGCGTCGAACGGCGCGTCGCAGGAGCGCTGCGGATCCGAAATAGCGACACGCTCCCCGCCGTGATGCGCATCGCGCGAGCGCACCGCGTGCCCGTCTACCCGATCAGCACCGGACGCAACTGGGGATATGGCTCTGCGCTCCCTGCCGCCGAGGATTGTGTCGTCATCGATCTGTCGGCGCTCCAGAAGATTCTTCACTTCGATGCCAAGTTTGGCGTGGTGACTGTCGAGCCAGGTGTCACACAGGCCATGCTGGCTGATTTTCTCGATGAAGGAGGGCACCCGTACATGGTGCCGGTGACGGGCGCCGGCCCTCGCTGCAGCCTCATCGGAAACGCACTCGAGCGAGGCTATGGCTTTACTCCGTATGCGGATCATTTCAGCGCGATCACCGATCTCGAAGCGGTCTTGGCCGATGGCTCGGTGCACCGAACGATGCTTCGCGAAGCGGGAGGCGAGGATCTCGCGCGGCTCTACAAATGGGGGCTCGGCCCGTACACGACGGGGCTGTTCTCGCAGAGCGGGTTGGGCATCGTGACGCGGATGAGCCTGATGTTGGCGCCGCGGCCAGAGTGCATGAAAGTCTGTGTCATCAGCTTGAACGCGGACACACTGCTCGAGCCGACGGTCGAGAGGGTGCAAACGCTGCTGGCCCGTCTTCCTGGGATCATCGGCGGCATCAACTTGATGAATCGACACCGCGTGCTCGCAATGGCAGCCCCTTATCCCGCGGACGAAGTCGACTCCCACGGGCTCATTCCGCGCGCGGTGATCGAGAGGCTCGGGCGGGAGTATCGAGTCGCCCCCTGGACGGCTTACGCCACCCTCTATGGGACGAGGGGCGTCGTCCAGGCAGCGGAGCGCGAGATCAAAGCCGCTCTTCGAGGCGTGGCGAGTCGGCTCGTCTTCATCTCTCCCCGGAGCGCGAGCATGCTCGACGCCGCGGCGTCGTGGCTTCCTTCCAAAACAGGGATTCGACGAACTGCCAAGGTGCTGACGCAGGCGATCGAGATCGCCCTCGGTCGCCCGAATGAGTTGGCGCTTCCGCTGGCGTATTGGCGCAATCGAGAGGTCCCGTCCGATCGCCCGTTGGATCCCGCCCGCGATGGCTGCGGCCTGCTTTGGTACGCACCGCTGGTTCCGATGCGCGCCTCGGGCGTACGGAGCTACGTCGACATGGTGCAGCGCGTGACGGCGGCGCACGGCATCGAGCCGCTCATCACATTCACCAGCGTCAACGACAAAGTCTTCGATAGCACCGTGCCGCTCTTGTTCGATCGGCAAAACGCGAAGGCGGGCCAAGCCTGCTACGAGGCGTTGCTTTCAGGCGGTGAAGCCCTCGGATGCTTCCCTTATCGATTCGGCATCGATTCGATGAAGCACCTTCGCGCGCGGCTCAGCGCTTCGGACGTTCTTCACGCGCGGCTCCGTCATGGCCTCGATCCCGAGAACATTTTGGCCCCCGGACGTTACCTCTAGGGCGTCTTCGACTCTGATGAGGCAGCAACTATGTCGACTTGCCAATCGTCGTTCGTCGGCGGAAAACGGGATCTATCAGAGCAGGGAAGAGCTCGAATTCGAGAGCTTTGGGGGCCTCGTCCGCTCGCGTTTCTCTTTCAGGCGCTCAGCGCGTGGGGCGTGATCGTCGCGGCGATCGGCGTCGCCGTCTACGTCGATCGAGGGTGGGCCACGCTCATCGCCATGATGATCGTCGCGACACGCCTCAATGTCCTGGGTCTGCTCGTCCACGAGCAGGCGCATGTGCTCGGGCTCAAAGGGCGATATGGCGATCTGATCGTCAATGTCATCGCGGGTTATCCCATCGGGATCTCGGTGGAGAACTACGCGAACATTCATTTGGCCCACCACAAGTTCTTTTTTACCGACGACGACCCGGACTTCTTGCGGAAGCGAGGAGACAACTGGACCTTTCCGATGCGCTTTTTGCGTGTCGCATGGCTGCTGTTCCAAGACGTGTCGGGCATCACGGTCGTGAAGCTGCTGCGCGAGAAGAACGCGAATGAAAAGGTGCATTTCAAGCGCACGCACCCCACCCCGAAATGGGCGCGAGCGGTGTTCTATGGAGGTCTCGCCGCTGTACTGACCTGGTTTTCTGCGTGGCCAATCTTCCTGATTTATTGGGTCGTTCCTCTCGTGACGATGCTCCCCTTGATCGTGCGGCTCGGCGCAGTGACCGAGCACGTCTATGGAAGTCGGGGTGCGGGCGTGCTCGAGACGACGCCTCTGATTTTATTGAGATGGTGGGAGAAGCTCCTGCTCCCGAATCTCAATTTCACGATGCACGCGTATCATCACTTCTATCCAGGAATCTCGTTTTGCAATCTCCCGAAGGTGCACGCGATCTTCCGGAACGAGGGGCTGGTGGACGAAACCCAAGCGTTCTTTGGATATTGGGCTTACTTACGCTGGTTGATGAAGCGTGAAGATCGAAACACGTTCAACGCGACCAACGGAGCGTCTCGGCCACGCCGGGGATCACGAGCTGCTGATTCAGCCCTTCGGGATTGCTGATGTAAATCCCGCCGCGGGTCGAATAGAACGCCAGCATGCGGCAATCGGGGCTCCATGCTGGGTCTTTATTGATGCCCTGTCCTTGCGTGAGGCGGGTGTATTGCTGGGTGTCGATCTTGACCGTGAACACATCGAGGCCCGCCGAGCGGCCCGTGAACGCCAAGAGACGCTCTTCTCCGAGCGGACACCACGCGGGCGTTTGGTTGTAGTTGCCGCGATAGGTCAACCGCCGCACGGAGCCGCCATTGGCGTCCATCGCAAAAATCTGTGGGCTCCCATGACGGTTGCTCACGAACGCGATGAGGCCACCCGGTCCACCACATGCAGGTGAGACATCGATCCCAGGATGATCGGTCAACCGACGCACGTCGGTGCCATCCAAGGCCGAGCTATAAATCTCGGCATTTCCATCACGTGTCGACGTAAAGAACGCGCGACCACCGCAGATCGAGACGCCCATGTTGATCGACTCTTCCGCATCGATGAGCGCGCGCTCTTCGATGCCGGTGTGCGTGATGAACATGCCGGTCTCGGTGAGCACCGAATACCAAACACCACCCGGCCCGAACGCTGGGAGCATCGCGACACCCCGCCCACTCGAGACGCGCGACACGCTATGTCCATCGAAGCTCGCGACATAGACGTCTTTGCGACCTTCGCGCACACGTCGCGCGAAGGTGATGCGCGTGCCGAAGGCTCCTCGCCTTCCCGTCAGCTGCTCGAGCACGAGGTTGGCGAAGTCGTGCATGAAATTCCGGAGCTCTCCAGGCGCGCCATTGTACGTCCGGCTGAGCGTGGCGTGGGCCCCGCGGGCGAGCTCGTAGAGCCTCATCTCCACGCGAATCTGCCCGCCAGTACGAGTGATGTGTCCCTTGATGACCCCTTGTGCGCCCACGCTCGACCACGCCGGAGGCTCCACGCCGAGCCCTTCGGCCGAAAGATCCGCCAAGAAGCTCCGCGCATCGAGCACTTCGAAGAGCGACACGAGACGAAAATCGTTGCGGAGCGTCTCGGCTCCAGCGTTGCCGAGCTCGGACTCTCCCAGAAGATTCGGCACGGCAATGCGATAGAGCGCGCGCTCGGGCGCGCTCACGTCGATCACGACTTGGTTGGGTAGCTGTTCGCCTTCGGGCACCGGCACATCGGGCGGAGGCGCTTCATGCCCCCGCGAGGACGTCTCCTGCGCGCGTGAACTCGTCCCGAATGGCGGCAACACCACGAGCGCACAGGCGAGCGTGGCGAGCATCAACGCAAGAGCCGAGGCAATACGGGTTTTCATGAACGAATCCTTCATCGCGCGTCGCGACCGTTGAATTGAAACCCGACCTCACGGCCGAGATAATTGCTCGCTGTTTCTTCGGGCGGCGGAGGAATCACCGCTTGTCCGTCGACCAACCGCTGAAGTTGCTGTTCGACACCGAGATCGAAATCAGGATTGCCGCTCGAACGCACGACGCGAAAGCGCATCACGCGCAGATCCTCTCCAATGAACACACTCACCCGCGTGGTGAGCCCTCGAAGTGAATCGCGATCGATGGTCGTTGGCACCTGCCATCCGCGGCGAAAAAACGAGGCGAGGCGACCCGCATAGACATCCCCCTCACTCGCCTCTCGTTCTCCTCCTTCGATGCCGTCTGGATCGCCCTCTTGAACACGGCGCTCTTCGCGTTCGGCGAACGTCTGCGCCTCCTGACTGAGTCGTTGCATGAGATCGCTGACCGAGTCGGGTTGACGCTCCCGTTGTTCACGAGGCGGGGGCGGCTCGGTCGGCGCGCGCTTGCTCGGCGCAGGCTCTGGCACATCGGTGCGCATGATGGGAACGCGCCGATTCGGAAGCTGGCGCGGATCGAGCTCCACCCCGAGCTGGAGCACACGGGCCTGAATCACATGCTCCACCGGCGGTGGTGGAGGAGGCGGAGGTGCGAGGGTGATGCCGATCGCCGAAAGAATTCCGAATGTCAAAGCGAGCAAAAAAGGAAACCCCACGTGGACGCTCAACGCGGTCACGGCGCCCGCCGCGACCTGCGCGGGCGTCAGCTCGCCGCGATCGAAAAGCGAACGTGGGCGATGATCGGAAGCGTCGAGAAACATCCCTATTGCGCCCCAACCGGTTCGCTCGCAGCCACCGGATCCGTGACGAGCCCAAGGCTCGTGACCCCCGCAGCGCGCACAGCGGTGAAGACACGCACGACGAAACCATAGGGGACCGTGTGATCGGCCTGCACGAACACCTCACCTTCGGTCTGAAGACGCGCGTTGGTACGCAACGCATCTTCGAGCCGCTCGATGGGCACTTCCGTCTCGCCGAGATAGACGTGCTGCTCTGCATCGATCGTCAGCATCATCTTGTCTTGATCGATCTCCATCGGGGGCGCATCGGCATTCGGCAAATCCACTTGAACGCCCGATGTCATCATCGGCGCCGCCACCATGAAAATGATGAGGAGCACCAACATGACATCGACGAGCGGCGTCACGTTGATTTCGCTCATGGGAGCGCGCCCGCTCCCGCCTCCTCCAGTCGACATACCCATATGAAGCCTAGGTCAAAAAGTGCCGACGTACGATGTTGAGATAATCGATCGCGAACGCCTCGGTCTCCGATTCGATGACGCGGATCCGTCGCACGAAATAATTGTACGCCATGACCGCCGGGATTGCAGCGAGGAGGCCGATGGCCGTGGCGATGAGCGCCTCTGCAATGCCGGGAGCCACCACGTCGAGGGTCGCGCCGTGCTCCGCGCCGATCGAGAGGAACGAGTTCATGATGCCCCACACTGTGCCGAAAAGACCGATGAAAGGCGCCGTGGAGCCGGTGGTCGCCAACACGGGGAGCTGACTCTCGAGCCGGGTCAATTCGTTATTGGTCGCGCGGCGCAATGCGCGCTCGACGTTGTCGATGTCGCCCGCGTTCGTACCACTCTGCGAGACCTTCGCGAGCTCGACGTAGCCCGCGTGGAACACGCGCGCGAGCGGTGACCCTTCGAGGCTCCCGAGGCGCGCATACATGCCCTCGAGTCGCTCCGGGCCCCACACGTTGCCTTCGTCACGACTCCAAAACATGTCGAGGAACCGTGCGCTCGTGCGTTGCGCATTGGCGAGCCGCACGATTTTGGTGCCGATGATGAACCAGCACGCGAGCGACATGCCTGCGAGCACGAACATCACCAACTTCACCACGAGCGATGCGTGGACAATCAGCTGCCAAGGGTCGAGCCGGTGGGCGCTCGCGGCAGCCTGTAAGAATAAAGTGCTCATGAGCCTCGGATCTGGGGTTTGCGCGTTTGAAGCACGCGCGGTCGCGCGAGTCAACGAATGCGCAAATCGTCCTGCAAAGGAAGGCGGTCGCGCCTCCGCAATGCGACGAGTGTGCCGCAGCCTCCATTCGGCTCGATGCGAGCCTGGGAAGACATCCGCACGACGAGCCCCGCTTCGCGAAAGCGCGCATACACGCGCTCGTAGTCAGCGCGCGTGACCCCACGCATGTCGCTCGTCGGGACGGTGTTGTGCGCGTAGAGATGGATCGAAAGACCAAGTGGCGCCGTCCGAGCAATGAACGCATCGAGCTCGGCATCGCCATCGTTTTCACCTGCGATCAGCAGATACGCGAGCGCTGTCTTCTTTCGGCGTCGACGAGACATCTGCGGAAGCGCTTCTTCGATCGTTCGATAGAGCGCATCCAAGGAGGGCCCTTTGGGCACGAGCTTGGCGCGAGCCGCTTCGGTCCCCGCGTGCACCGAGATCGTGAGCCCATGATGAGGGAAGATGTTTCCCTCGTTTTTTAGCCAAATTCGCAGCGTTTCGACGGGTCCGCCCGAGGTCGTCACGCTCGCGGGTGTGTTGCGTCGATGACAATAGGAGACGAACTCCTCGACGCGTCGAGCATTGTGAAGAGGCTCACCCACGCCGGACACGGTCACGTTCTCGATCTTCACACCGAGGGATTCGACGTGCTCGACCTGCGCAATCATCTCCTCGCAGAGGAGCGGTCGTGAAAGCCCATTCGCGCCCGAAGCGCAAAACGGACACTGCACCGCGCATCCGACCTGACACGAAACGCAAAGCGTGTGCTCACGATAGAGCACAGCCTCGACTTCGGCGCCATCATGGAGCCGCATGACGAAGCGTCGATTCCAATCCGAACGGACGCTCCGCACGATTTCGATCGGGGCAGACAAGAACCAGCTTCTACGACGTCGAGCCCCAGCGCGCCACGCGTCATTGTTCTCGATGATCGTGGTGGATCTTCAGAATCGATACCCGAGCGCAAATCGAATCTCGGGCGAGAACCCCCATGACTCCACGCTGTTTCGAACATTCTCTTCGATCTCTTCGATCCGTCCATCCGCACGGGCTCGGAGCATCGATGGAACTTCGACGTGCCCTCGTGCGTCGATCGTATGCACCCATCCGATCGAACACCGAATCACGAAGTGATCCCATAAGAGCCCGCTCCACCCGATCTCCGCGTGAATGGCGTGCAGGGTGGCAGAGAGTCGAGCCGAATCGAGTCCTGGGTAGTTCATCGCGTACCCCGTGATTCGCTCGAAATCGAGGACCGAAATCTCGGTGCCCCCATCGATCATCGTGTAGCCCGCGAGGATTTCGAAGCCGTAGCCAGGCACGGGACGAATTCCGCCGCTCACGCGGAACACGAAGGCGCTCGATCCGAAGCGCTCGACGACGTGTCCGATGTTCTCGTCGTACGCGCCGAGATGTTGCGCGACGCCGTGGATGAGCTCGAGGTAAGGCGCCGGTAAGAATCCGACGTGTGCGCGCAGCAGGAGACCCCGCGGAAAGGTGAGGTTGGCTTCCGCACCGAACGACACCGGAACGTGAGTCGCCACGGCGATGTCGAACGCAACTGGGAATGGTTCATCGCGCCATGGTCCGTGAAGCGCACGCGCCGCGTCTCTGGGCGAAGACGCGACTGGAGATTGAGCTCGAGCGCTTGGCAAATTTGCAAACCAAACCATGGCGATCGCGAGGCACCGAAGTGTCATGATGTGCCAAGGGCAGCGCACATCGCCGACACGACGCAGCATGCGTGCCAGGTCCCAGCTCACGATGAAGAGCGGGCGCTTCAGCCCGTTCCCCTCTCCTTGGCGTCATGTGACTGGCATCGTGTTTAAATATTGCCGTTCCAATCATCCTGTGTTGTTGTCCTTCATTGAATGTGTGGCCGATGGATCGCGTGCCTCTCGAGCTTGATTTGGATTGGATGTGGCTCCTCCGCCCCGGGCCCGACTGACGCATCACTCACTCCGGCGATCACGGTCGCAGCACCGACCCCGCTCCCGCCAGATCCACCGGCCATCTCCGGACCGCCCATGCCGTTTCGTTTCGTGCTCGGCACATCAGAGCCATCGCCGCTCTGTCGCGCATATGCATCGAGCCTCGCCGACGCATATGGAGATGTCGAAGCACAGTGCGCCACCGATCCACGCGGGATGATCGCGTGGGTTCGCACTGAGAACGGTGATTTCATCGATCTCATCGACACCGAGACAGGACACGCGCACGGCCGAACACGCCTCGATCGCCACCTCACACGCGCGCCGCTCGAACCACCGGAGACCGCGATCCGTACCCAAGAAGCATGGCGAGCCCACTGGCCTGGTCGCGGAGATCGCGGATGGCGCACCTTCGAACCGAACGAAAGCGGGATCGAGACCGCGATTTCGATCGCACGAGATGGAGTCCCAAGCGATTCGTTTTGGACTTTTCGTGATTCATACGGGTGCATTGCGATCGCACTCGTCGAGACCGAGGACACGTTGTTTGCGGCGCAGCATTGCCGCACATCGAGCGGCATGTGGCTCTTCGCGCTCTCTCTCGATGCAGAGCCAGCCGCGCGCGAGCGTTGGATGATGCGCCCCTCGGGGGTGGGTGATGCCGGCTCATGGACCGCTTCGAACGAAGTCGCGATCGAGTTCGTCGATGGACACGTGCGGGTCTGGGGGCGTGAGGGCGAAGGCCGCTACGTCTCGACCCTCGATCGCGAGACCGGCCTCGAGCTCGCGACGCTCATCGAGCCACGTCGGTAGAAGGTCGGGCATCGCGCGTGTTCTCGAGATAGATTCGGGCGCGATGCACACGCTGAAACTCACTCTTGGGATCGTTCTGTCCCTTTTCATCATTGTTTCCGGATGCGGGGAAGCCAGCACGGAGCAGACGGCTCTGTGTGGCACGCCTCCGCTCGACACGAGCGCCGGTGGTGAAGTCGGGCAGGAACCAGCGCCCCTCGCGGTCGACGCGGAGAGCGAATCCGAGGAAGTCGAGCCCGCGCCCGAGATCGAACGCGTGCGAGTCACGCTCGCCAACGGAATGCCGCAACGAGGGCCCAGCGACGCGCTCGTGACGATCGTGGTCTTCTCTGATTTTCAATGTCCGTTTTGTGGACGCGTCGTGCCGACGATCGAACGCATCCGTGAGCAATACGGCGATGACGTTCGCATCGTGTTTCGAGACCTCCCTCTGCCCTTTCACACCGATGCTCCGCTCGCAGCGGAAGCAGCGCGAGAGGCCTTCGCGCAGCTTGGTCATTCGGGGTTCTGGCAGATGCACGATTTGCTCTTCGCCCACCAGCGCGCGCTCGGCCGCTCGGATCTCGAGCAATACGCCGAAGCGATGCACCTGGACATCGCGCGCTTTGCGCGTGCACTCGATGAACGCACCCACCAACCCGCGGTCGAACGCGATGTCGAAATCGCCGAGCGCCTTGGAGCACACGGCACGCCCTCGTTCTTCATCAACGGTCGCCCGCTCATTGGCGCGCAACCCTTTCATGCGTTCGCGAGCATCATCGACCAGGAGCGATCCATCGCCCGCTCGATGGTGCAAGAGGGAGTCCCTGCTTCGCAGATTTATTCGCGATTGATGCAGGAGGCACGGGCCGAGATGCCCCCACCTCCGCCGCGCGCACCTTCTCCCGATGCACACACTGTGTATCGCGTGCCCGTTGGAAATGCGCCCGTGCGCGGGCCCAGCGATGCGCTCGTCACGATCGTGATCTTCTCAGATTTCGAGTGTCCGTTTTGTCAGCGTGTCACCGGCACCCTTGCGCGCATCGAAGAGCTCTACGGAGCGGATGTGCGTTTCGTATTTCGAAACAATCCTTTGCCATTTCATCAGCACGCAATGCCCGCAGCAGAGGCTGCTCTCGAGGCCTATGCGCAACGGGGGGCGCACGGATTTTGGCAAATGCACGACTTGCTCTTCGCGGCTGGAAGAGACCTCGATCGAGCATCGCTCGAACGGTATGCTCGACAGATCGGGCTCGACATGCGGCGCTTTCGCCGCGCACTCGATCGACATGTCCATCAGGCGGCGATCGATGAAGATCAGGCGCTCGCACGACAGCTCCGCGCAGAAGGCACACCAGCATTCTTCATCAACGGACGGAATCTCCGGGGAGCGCAACCGCTCAGCGCGTTTCAAAGCGTGATCGATGAAGAGCTCGTGCGAGCACGCGATCGCGTCGCGGCAGGAACGGCGCGCGCGAGTGTCTATGACGACATCGTCGCGCAGGGCGTCACGCCGTCCCCTGCACCGAGCGCAGACGCTGAGGAATCCGATCGCGTCTACCAGCTCCCAGTTCCTGCGACGGCCCCGATGCGGGGCCCTTCGGATGCGCGCGTCACGATCCAAGTCTTTTCCGATTTCCAATGCCCCTTTTGCGCGCGTGCGACGCCCACGATCGAGCGGATCGTCCAGCATTATGGCCCTCGCGTTCGCGTGATCTGGCGCAACTATCCGCTGCCGTTTCATGACCACGCGATGGGTGCTGCAGAAGCTGCCATGGAAGTCTTTGCGCAGCGCGGCGCAGACGCCTTCTGGCGTTACCATGATGTGCTCTTCGCCCATCAACGTGCGCTATCACGCGCTGATCTCGAGCGATATGCAAGCGAGCTCGGTGGGATCGACATGTCGCGCTTTCGACGTGCGCTCGATCTCAGAACTCACCAGCCGAGCATCGAACGCGACATGCATGCCGTGAGGAGCACGGGGGCTCGAATTGGGACGCCTTCGTTCTTCATCGAGGGGCGGCTCATTCAGGGAGCGCAACCATTCGAAACGTTCCAGCGCGCGATCGACCGCGCGCTGGAAACTCCACGCGAACCAGAGTCGCATTGATCTTCTGTGACCAAGAATATGCTACGTTTCGAACGTGCTTGCCACGCCACATCTGTCGATAAGAAGGGCTCCTATGAGCAAGAGTGGTGCTGACCGCGCGTTGATGGAATCGAGCAGCCCCGCACCGGTGATTCATGCACTGCACGTCGCTTCGGATGCGCTCCGACAGGCGGGCGTACGTCACGCGATCGTGGGAGGCCTCGCCGTCTCGGCGTATGGCTACGGGCGCTCGACCAAGGACGTAGATTTTCTGGTGGGTGAAGAGGCGTTCGAACACCACGCCGGGGGCATCGTCACGATGCGGCCTGGGCTGCCGATCCAGGTGTCGGGAGTTCTCGTAGATTTTCTCTCGATCCAAGAAGACGAGAGCTACCTCTACGACGATCTTTCCACCTCGGGAGACGTCGCCTCCGCCCAAGTGCTCGTGTACCTGAAGCTGAAGTCGCCTCGCGCCAAAGATCGTGTCGACGTGATCGAGCTGGTGAAGGCGGGGCTCGACGTCGACGCGTGCAGAGCATTTCTACGGCAACATCGCAGCTCGCTGCTTCCCAAGCTCGATGAATGTGTGGCGGCGGCACGAGCAGAGGAAGAGTGAAGTCTTTAGGGCTTCGCTTGGCGCTGTTCACGAGAGAGCATCGGTCACATCCTCCAAGTACCGCGGTGGCCTGGCCCGGAACGAACGGACCCTTACTCGTACGCTCGGGTGATGAGCTCATCGAGCGAGCTTCGAGTGGATGAGCCCGAATGCGCTTTCCCGTTTTCGCGGGATGTGCCTCGTTGATGCGAGGCCGTTCGGCACATAGGTGCTCAATTATGGCCGAAACGCAAATACACCCGAGGAGCGATCTTGTGGATCAGCGGGGTGAGCACGCTCGCGACGAGACGTGGCCCGATCTTGACCTACCGACGCTTGCCGAGACGATCACGACGATGCGGTTCTGGTCGCAGATCGTGGGCAAGACGCGGCTCGCGCTCTCGCCACCCGAGAACCATTGGTGGCACGTACCGCTCTACGTGTCGGCGCGCGGACTCACGACCTCATCGATGCCGAGCCGGGGGCGCAACGTGGAGGTCGAGCTCGACCTCCTCGCGCATCGACTCGTGCTCCGAGAGAGCGACGGCGAGCTCGACTCCATGCCGCTCGAGAGCGGAACGCTCCGCGACTTCTTCTCGCGCTACTTCGATATGCTGCGGCGCCACCACATCGACGTTTCGATCTGGCCGATTGCAGTCGAGGTGGTCGAGCACGTTCGCCTCGATTGCGATGAGGTCCACAGGCCCTACGCTCCAGAGGCGTCGTCGCGCTTCTTTCGAGCGCTCATCCAGGCCGATCAGGTGCTCAAGGAGTTTCGTGGTGCTTTCATTGGGAAAGCGAGCCCGGTGCACTTCTTCTGGGGGAGCTTCGATCTCGCGGTGACCCGCTTCTCGGGCCGCCGCGCTCCCCTGCATCCGGGCGGAGCGCCGCATTGCCCGGACTGGGTGATGCGCGAGGCTTATTCGCATGAAGTCAGCAGCTCCGGGTTTTGGCCGGGGGACGCACGGATGTCCGAGCCCGCGTTCTACGCGTACTCTTACCCGGAGCCGCCCGGCTTTGCGGCCGCGGAGATCGAGCCCGCCGCAGCACGCTACGAGAGGGTCCTTGGAGAGTACGTGCTCCCGTACGCCGCGGTGCGCGCGGCGCCCGATCCCGCGGGCACGGTGCGCGCGTTTTTGGAGACGACCTATGCGGCCGCGGCGAATCTCGCGGTTTGGGATCGCGTGGCGCTCGAGTCTCCGACGCGAGGAAAGGGAAGCACCGAGCCGCGCGGTATCGTAGCGTTCGATCCCAGTCTCGCCTGAGAGCACGTGGACCTTCTTCCGAGGCTCTGATGCCAAGGTTGGATTCACTCGAAACGTTCCAGCGCGCGATCGACCGCGCGCTGGAAACTCCCGCGCGAGTGATCAAAACACGAACGCACCAGCTTCGCGCTGCGGCATTCCGGAATCGGGGATCCCGATCGGAGGAACACCAGCATCATTGGGTCCAAAGGGCAATCCGCCCGCGTCGAAGCCCGACGGAGGTACGATCGGGGCGCCTCCATCGAAGGCGATTTGTGCGAGTCGTTCGCCACCAGTGCCTTCCATCATGCCCGCCGCACGGATGTCACGGTCGATCGGATCCGGGACCTCGATCGGAGCCGTTGCCACCGTGTGCGTTCGTTCGTCCACCGTTGCACCACCACACGCGGTGACGGCGGACGCCGCGAAAATGACCATCGCGATATTTCGCATTCGCATCTCCCTTCGCTGTCATGCCAGCTCTCGTTCCATGAGCTCATGCGCAACGCGTTCCGTCGGGCCATGAATGTGGACGTGTTGGATCTTTCCCGAGTGGGCACATGGAATGCAGTCATTGGCGGGTTTTTGGACCTCGAACTGGAGATTCTCATGCGGCACGACAGAGCAGGGTGGGTCATGACGTCCGCCATCTCGCTCCTCGCGAGCACGGCAGCAGCGCAGAGCGAGATCGGAGTCGATCTGTGGTCCGAAGATCGTGATTGGATGGCCTCGGGGCTCGGACCGCTCGTCCTGCTTCTCGGGATCGGCCTCGTCATCGCGCTTCTTGCGGCGGCGATCGCGGCCATCGCCATCGGCGTTTCGCGACGACGTTTCGGTGGTCCGAGAGAAGCATGAACCCGAACATGTCTGACCAGGATCGCGGGGGGCGCGATCCTGGTCAGACGTTCTTTTCTGGAGGGTCTAATGCAGACCCTCCCCCCTAATTTCGATCAGGTCTCGACCTGCAAGGCGAGCGGGCAGCGACCTTGCGACATGAGCTGCGCGTCCTGCCTCAACTCGTTACGAAGATCTTCGAGTTGAGCGTCGGAGATACGCACCTCGAGACGCGCCCCATTGGGGATCTCGACCACTCGAACATCCCGCGCCTGGTGAATCAACGCGTTGGTGTCCGCGAACTGCGGCTGCCCAGAAGAGGCGGTTCCTCCATGCGCCGAGCCACTACCGCTTCCTGTGGCGCTACCACTTCCCGTGGCCCCACCACCACTTCCCGTGGCGCCGCTACCACTTCCCGTGGCGCCTGCACCCGAGCGCTGTTGTTGCTGCATCTGTTCACGATGCATGCGAGCAAACCGTTGGAGACGCGAACGCAACTCCGGCACGGCCGAAGAGGCTGCAACGAACTGCAGCGCACCCCCCTCGGGAATCGTCACGGCCTGTACTTCCAACCCTTGGATACCCACAGGGCACACCTCCGTCGCGCGCGCCTGTCCGCCCGTTTGTGCATGATCACCGGTACCGCCACCCTGTCCGCTCGGCTGCCTCTGAGAGGGCGGCTGCTGACCCTGGGTCGGCGGCTGCCCCTGAGACGGCTGGCGATCCTGTGCATAGGCCACCGCCCAGCCCGCGGCCGCGAGACAGAGTGCCCCGACCGCAACAGTCATGTTGCGCTTCATTCGTATTCTCCTTCTGCTTCTGCCGCATCGAACACACGGCCGCTGCGCACGTTGCAGCGCCCGTACCTCGGTGTTTTGCAGAAGATAATTCGTGAGCACGCTGCGATTCGTCGCCGTCTCTCGAGCCGTCGTGGCAAGCCGTCACGTTCTCGACGCGCAGTGCATTGCTCGAGACACTTCCGCCATGGGACACTGAGATTCGCCATCATGACGAAACCCACGAAGAGCGGATATTTCCGACTTCAGGAACTTGCCCGCGGAGGCATGGGCGAGATCGAGCTCGCGCTCAAAGCCGATGGCCAATTTCGTCGACTTTATGCCATCAAGCGATTGCATGAGTCGCTACGTGAAGACCCTACGTTCCGCGCGATGTTCTTAGACGAAGCGCGACTCTCCGGACTGATTCGTCATACCCACGTGGTGAGTGTGCTCGACGTCGGCGAGGATGCGCGTGGCCCCTTCCTCGTGATGGATTACATCGAAGGCGTCTCGATCACCGAGCTGCTCGGACGACTCCGAAAACGAAAGGAGCTGCTCCCCATTCAGGTGGCCTTGCGTATCGCGGCCGACGCAGCACGCGGGCTTCATGCAGCGCACGATCTCAAGAACCCAGATGGGGTCTTACTCAACCTGGTCCATCGGGATGTCTCACCTTCCAATATTCTCATCGGATACGACGGCACGGTTCGAGTCACGGACTTCGGCGTCGCCAAAGCGATCGGACGCGCGACCCAGACGGAAGGAGGCCTCCTCAAGGGCAAGTTCGGTTACATGTCCCCCGAGCAGTTGCGTTTCGGTGAGATCGATCGTCGCGCCGATTTGTTCGCGCTCGGCATCGTGCTCGTCGAGTTGCTCACGGGCGAGCGTCTCTACGGGAGTGAGAGTCCGGTTTCAGCGCCGCTCCGCATTCTGGAGGAAGACCCTCCCGATCCAGGAGAGCGCCGCTCCGATCTTCCGCCCGATCTCGTCGCGCTCATCTTCGAGCTCCTCGCCAAAGATCCTGCACTCCGACCACCGACGGCGCACGTCGTTGCCGAGCGACTCGATGCGCTGCGGGTTGCGTTGGAAAGTGAAATGGGAGTGATTCACCTTGCCCAGTATCTCGCGGAGCGATTCGCAGAGGATAGGAAGGCGCAAGAAGAGAGCCTCCGAGAGAGCTTGGCTCGATTCGAGGCCGCGAACGGCTCGGAGAGCAAGCCGAGCCGCCCTGTTTCGCGCCATTGGCTTGGAATCGGACTCGTCCTCGTGCTCGTCTCCACATTCGCATTCACCGCGACGACTTGGGTCCAACACGGCATGTCTGAGGCGCCCCCCACGGAGACCTCACGCGAGCCCATCGCAGACCGTCCAATCACCACCGAAGCGCCGTCGGAGCCGGACATCGTCCCGGCTGAAACCATCGAGGATGACATCGCCCAACCCATGGCCGCGCCTCCCACCACGCAAGAGATCTCAAGAGACACCCCCCGCCTTCCGCGGGATCGTCGCTCCCCTGGGGTCCATCGCAGAGTGGGTTCCGCATCCGCACCGTCCGAATCGAGCTCGACCCGACCCACACCGTCGAGGAGTGAATCCGCCACGTCGGGTCCGCGAAGCGTGCCGCTCTGGGATTGGGGCGCTCATTCGCAAGAATGACGACCATCGCTACAGTTCCGCGCGGCTTCTCGCGTGAGACATTGCACGTCGCATCGATCGAGACGCACCGCGTCGGATGTGCCACATGGTCCACTCGGCACGTCTGCGATCGTGAGCGTGATCGAGGTGCGCTGGCCCGCGTAGAACGGATGCTCGATCGTGAAACACGATTCGGGCGCGCCACTCATCGGATCGTCCAAGAGATCAGCGCAATGGGGATCGATACAGAACCGCACCCGGACGTTGAGATCGAAATCGTCCTCCGCTCCAACGTGCACGACGCTGATGTGATCCATCGCCGAATCGAGCGATTGAAGAGCCACGGGATCGAGATCATCCGAATCGGACCATAGAGCCTCGAACGGGGCTTCTTGGGCTCGTCTCACCTGAATGAATGCATAGCGCCGTGGTCCTTCCGAAGGCACGGAGGGAAGCTCGAGGTGCAGCTCCAGGATCGAGTTGGGCTCGGCGCATGAAACCATGAAGAGGGCGAAGAAAAAAAAGAAGGGTCGCCTCATAATGAATAGATCCGCATCGATTCCGGCTTCAGTTGTCCATCGCTGGTCGTGGCCAGAACGACGCCGATGATCACTGCCCCCACGACCAGAATTGAACCTGTCACCACCCAAAACGCAGGCTCCTCGAAAATCGACGGAGACTCCAGCGGGCTCAACTCGACCGAGAGAGAGAGCCTCTCGGCGTCACGAAGTGATCCTTCCCACTCGAAGTCTCGAAACCCTTGCCGACGGATCCGCAGGACGTGGGCTCCTGGATTCGTCTCGAGGATGAGCGGCCGTTGACGTGTGTCATCGCGACGCGCGTCATCGAGCTCGATCTCGTGCGCCACGGAGTCGAGCCCCTCCAAGCGAAGACGAGAGAGACGCGCCGACTCGGCGGCAAGGAACAGCTCGGCTTCTCTCCGTTGCTCTGGGGCGAGCTCCGCTTCATGCGCCGAGAGCACACGAGCGGCCGTGTCACGCGCCTCGAGGTGTCGGCCGAGCGCCCGGAGGGCAACCGCCAAGTTGAAGAGAGGCGGCGCCATGGCGCAGAGCTCGTACGATTCTTCGAAGCGGTCGACTGCATCTGCCCACAATGCGTTTCGAGCCGCGTCTTGGCCTGCCGAGAAGAGCGCTCGAGCCTCGACCATCCGCGGACAATCCTGTGCGACGCTCAGCGAGACCGGTGTGACCCACGCAGCGAACAACAGCAGCACGAAGAGCCCCGCCGACTCGCCCGGGAGTTTGCTTCGACGTCGGTGCTTCAAGGAAGTTGGCAAATATTCGAGCGACATATCAGGCCTTTCATGGCAGCTGGCAATAGCCTGAGCGACACACGAGATCTTCCGAACAATGATGATCCTCTACGCACTTGGCGCCGTAAGGCAGCGCATGATTAGGCACGCACGTGTGAAAGCTGAACGTATGCGGATCTCTCAGATCGACACAATCCATCCCATCGGGACACGGCGTGGTTTGGCAATCATAGGAACATAGAGCATACGGACTGCCCCAATCCATCATCGGAACAGTCGAGCAAGGAATACCGGGCTCGCAGAATGTCTCGAAATCGCACGCCTGACCGATCGCAACGACCTCCCCCCGATGACACACGAACGAGCCGCGTTCGGAGCTTCCCATCGGACGCCTACAGAGCTCACCAGCTCGACAATCATCGCTCGGAAACCCGGAATCAAACGCAGCCGTCTCCCACGACGGATCCAAAGGCCGACAGATTGCCTCACAGATCCGAACATCGGGAGCACACATCGCATCGGAAACGCACGACCCAATGCGAGCCCCGCACGGGCTTCCCACTTCGATGAGCGATCCCGACAAGCAAAACCCTCCTGGTCGCTCTCCGAGCGCCACGCAGTGGAGCCCGGAGGGGCAGCTCGGAGCGCATGGATCGCACGTGGGCATGCACCGGCCATCCCCGAGTCCGTACTCTTCCGTGCTCGGATCGAGCACATATCGACTGGCCAAACAGAAGAGTCCGTCCCCACACGGATTTTCCGTGTTGCATTGATTGTATCGCATGACCGAGCCCCCTTCGGACGAAGGCCATCCGCAGAGTGAGTCGACGGCTCCACATCGTCCGGTATCGAAGCGGCACACTTGCCCTGGGTCACACTCGCTGGAGATGCATCCTGAAGCCGCCTCACATCGCGTTCCGATCACCCACCGACCGTCATTGCACAAGCAAGTCGGCATCGCGTCGTGCGGGACGCACTCACCGCCTCCTTCGCATGTCACTCCTTCACAAGGATCGCTCACACTCACACAACCGAGCTCGGGGCTGCACCATTGATCCGCCTCGCATGCATCGTGCTGGCCCACGGTCAAACACAGCCCGCCTTCACATCGAACCTCCGCACATTGGGCGAGCGGCGGTGCGCAATCACCCGCGTCCTCGCACAAAGGCGAGGGACAATATTCGGGCGTCTCTGGAGTGCAGCGCGGATCACCACACTCCCCCCCGAAACATGCGGCATGGCTCGGGTCATCGAGAGGCCCAGGGCAGACCGCATCGCGACACGAACGCAAGAGAACGATCGTCACCTGGCTCGCATCACGAAGCGTCACGAACGCGAGCTGCTGTAAGACCGGCACCGAGCTGCGGTCGAGAAGACGCACCCGGACGTAATGGGTCCCGAGCGGCAAGCGCGCGAATTCGGCGGCGCGAAGCCCGCGGACGAATGGCTCGCCGACCGCTGCGCGACGCGTGTGAGTGCGCGTCTCGATGGCTCGCTCTTCTGCGCGGGGTGCGGAGTCGAAGACCTCAATCAAGACGCCATGAAACTCGACGCCTGGCGTGAGATCCGTCTTCACGGAGATCACGAGCTCAGTCGAGCCATCGACATGGCAGCCAAGCGCAAGCAGCGCGAGTACGAACAGGTGGATACTCGCTCGAAAGAGCCTCTCGCTTTGCCCGCGCTGCACACTTCGAAGTATGCGCGAGCCTCGCTCGAAGTGTCGACCATCCTCACCGCGCCGAACCGCGCAATCGCGGTGACGACATCACTCTTCAAAATGAAGTAAAATGATTTGCCCATTGGTTTAGGCATCAATTCGTGGATGTGATCGACACTCACGCGTGGTCGGATGCGCTCGGCCTCGCAGACGAAACGCGAGCGCGAAGCGTGCTCGCAAACGCGAACGTCGATGTGGAGCCCCTCGAGCTCGAGCTCGCCGCGCATCTTTGGATGGCAGGCCGTTCATTGACGCTGCCGGACCCAGCCCACGTCACCTCGCTCAAAGGTCAATCGGCGATCGGAGACATGTCCCTCTCGAGCATCGCGGGCGTGGGCGTGCGCGCTGCGGTGTTGGCGTTCGACCGAGCCACGCTCGAGGCCTGGCTCGTTGTGCACCAGCTCCTGTGCGGGTCGAGTCGGCAAGCCGAGGCGCGTCGGGAGATCGCGCTCGCGTGGTCGCGTCTCTTCAGTGGACATCACGACGAGGCCGAACGATGCATTGAACGTGCGCGCACCATGGTGCGCGATGCCGAGCTCTCGTCTTCCGTGATCGAGCTTCAATGGATCTCGGCCCTCGTGAGCTTGGGAAAGAAGGACTTCCCGCAAGCCACAGCCGCGGCGCGGCTGGGCTCTCGGATGGCGGGCACAGAGGCGCGACCTGCGGACGAGATTTTCTCGAATCTGGTGCTCGCGCGGGTACGACGCGTCACGGGTGCGACCCACCTCTCGCTCCGGATCGCGAACGCCCTCGCGCCCCTCGCCAGCGCCCCATTTCGATCGTGGATCGAGTGGGAGCGCAGGATGGCTGGGGCGCAGCCCAGGCCTTTCGAAAGCCACGCGCGTCCTGTCGATCGAGCGATCGTCGCGCTCGACCAAGTGATCGTTCGAGCGCTCGCCGGTGATCGTGAGGGCTTCGATGCGGCTGTGAATGCGCTGCGCTCGGAGAGCGCGGGCTTCTCGGATCTCGCGATCGAAGCCGCCGATCTGATCGCCGCCACGGATGCGAGTTCCCGAGTCGAGGCGACGGATGCGATGCGCGGATGGATGCTCGGTGAGCATCATGTGCTGCCGCATGGCCTCCATGGCTTGGCCATGTCTCGCGCGAGTGAGGAGACAGAAGGCACCCCCATCGGCTATGCCGTCGCACATCGAGAGAGGAGGCGTGTGCTCACGATCGGCGTGCCGCTCCTCGAAGCTTCGTCCGGCGTCCTCGCCCCGCTTCATCCCTCGAAGAGGCCTCAGGAGCGCACTGACGCGGCGATCGCGCTCCTCGCATTGAGGAACGGCTCCATCGATGAAACAAGCTTCTTCAAAGAGCTTTACGGCTTCGAATATCAGCCTTTGCTGCACGGCAGCATCCTGAGCTCGCTCCTCCATCGCGTGCGAGGTGTCGTGGGCGGTTGCGCGATGCTCCATCGCGAGCACGGACGGCTTCGACTCGAGCCTCACGACATTCTGGTCGCGTGGGACCCCCGCTGCTATCGGCCGCTCGAAGATCGCATCTTGCGCGAGCTTGCGCTTCAAGGTCCCAACACCGCAAAAAACGCCGCTGAACGGCTCGGCGTTCCGCTCCGCACCGTTCAAGCTGCGCTCAGCGAGCTCATCGAAGGAGGCGCTTGCCGTCGTGAGCGCCGAGGTCGCAATCTCGAATACCTCGTCGAAGACACGACGTTCTCGGAGCCGACGTGGACTCGAGCGCGCCTCTGGCGCGGAGAATGACGAAGCGTCGACGGCGCCGATGCGCGCAACCGCGGTGACGACCTCTCGCGCCACGGCGCGTTAGAACAACGAAGCGATGTGAAATGCTGGCGAGGACCTCGCCATCGCCATCGCGTGCTCGAGCTGTGTCCCGAACCGATCGAGGAGCTCGAAATGTCACATCTGCTTCCGTCGGCGTTTTCGAAAGACAAAAGCCATCTGTCCGAAGGAGCTCGCCGTGAGATCCGCGCGCTCCTTGGCGCTCGTCCCATGGCATTTTTGGGCCAAGCCGTCGGCGCTTGGACAGTCATCCTCGCGGCGATCGCGATCGCATCTCGGATGAACTCGGTGTGGGTGACCTTGCTGGCGATGATCCTCATCGCGACGAGGCTCAACATCCTCGCGCTCTTGGTGCACGAGCAGGTGCATTCGCTCGGATTTCGAGGGCGCTTCGGTGACCTCATCGTCAATCTCATCGCGGCCTATCCAATGGGAGCCAGCGTCGAGGGATATGCCAATGTCCACTTGGCGCATCACAAGTTCTACTTCACCGATCGCGATCCCGATGTGCGACGTAAATCGGGCCCCGAATGGACCTTCCCGATGCCGACGTCTCGGCTCATCGGGCTTTTCTTGCGGGATCTCTCGGGCCTCAGCGCCATCCACATGGTGAGAGGGAAGCTCGGAACGAACGGCCCAAAGTTCAAACGGAATCATCCGACGCCAGGGTGGGTCAGGATCGCTAATTACGCGTTCATCATCCTCGTACTTGCCGTTACCGGCAGTTGGCTCGGATTCCTCTTGTTTTGGGTCGTGCCGCTTCTGATGTTGTTTCCAGTGATTCTGCGGTTCGGCGCGATCTGCGAGCACGTGTATGTGCAAGGAGCGAGTCTCACAGAGACGACCCCTCTCATCATTCCGAAGTGGTGGGAAGCACTGCTGTTGCCAAATCTCAACTTTACCCTTCACTCCTATCATCACTTCTATCCGGGCATCGCGTTTCCCAATTTGCCGGAGGTTCACGCCATCTTCGAACGCGAAGGGCTCATGGATAAAAACCGTGTTTTTCATGGATATTGGGCTTATTTCCGCCATTTGCAGCGACTCGATACCACGACGAATACAGACACGGAGAGCGTCTATGAATACCGGTGAAGTTCTGACCGAATCATTCTCGAGCTCTCGCCTTTCGTCTCTCCATCCCAAAGAGTTCAAATCCAAACCATCCGAGCCTCGGACTCTGTTCGAAGCGCTCACCGAACGCGCGAATGAGACACCTCATGACGCCGCGTTTGGCGAGTGGACACAGGACGGACTGGAGCACATCAGCTTCCGTAAGTTTCAAAAAGAAGTCGCCCGTGGGAGTGCGGCCTTCGCAAAGCTCGGAGTTCGCAAAGGGGACAGGATCGGCATCTTGCTCAAGACGTCATTGGCCTTCGAGGTGGCGCAATTCGGCCTCTCGTCGATGGGCGCGATCGTCATCGGTTTGGACCCGCGAGATTCGAATGAGGCGCTGGAGCGCGTGATCACGAAGACGGGTCTCATCGGGCTCGTGGTGGCAGATCGATCCGAGCTCGATCGATTGCAGGCGTCGGCTCGAGATCGATTGCAGCTCGTCATCGAAGCCAAAGGCCGCTGGACGCGAAGCTGGACCGGTGCTGTCCGTGAGGGACATCGCTTCGAACCGACGCTGCTCGATGGTCGAGGTCCCACGCCACCTTGGGCCGAGCCTCACGACATCGCGACGATCGTCATGACCTCTGGCAGCAGCGGAGAGCCCAAAGGATATGCCTACCGACATGAGCAGCTCATCCGCGCAGCCAAGGCTTGTCGGGCGTCTTTCCCCTATGTCGAGACAGGGAGTCGACTCCTGGCGTGGCTACCGCTCTCTGCGCTCTTTCAACGAATGATCGACTTGGCCGCGTGGATGTCCGGAGCGACGACCTATTTCGTATCGGAGCCCGCAGACGTCCTGCCGCGTGTGCGTGAGATCAATCCTACCATCTTCTTGGGTGTGCCGCGCTTCTATCAGAAGCTCCGCGCTTCGATCGTCCTCCGCGCGGCGCAGAGCTCTCCACTTCGACGTGGATGGATCCTCACGACGCTATCGGTGTGTCGAGCGCGCGGTCGAGCGCGTCGTGAGGGCCGGACTCACCCCGTGGCCGAGATGCTTGCGGCCTCTGTCTTTGCGCCGGCGATCGCGCAGCTGAGAGGTCTGCTCGGGAGCGAATTGAAGGCCGCTGTGACGGGCTCGGCGCCGATGCCCGTCGAGCTCATGGATGAGCTCGAGGGGCTCGGGATTCCGATGCTCGAAGGATATGCTCTCACCGAGTGCGTCATTCCCGTGGCGATGAACGAGCTGTCCACGCGGCGTATCGGCACCGTGGGAAAACCTCTTCCTGAACACGAGGTGCGGCTCGCGGAGGACGGCGAGATCGAAGTGCGGAGCGTGGGTCTGCCGGCGTTCGATCTCGATTCGCAGCTGAGCCTGACGGCCGATGGCTTCATGCGAACCGGCGATGTCGGCATGTTCGATGAGTCTGGGTTTCTGCGGATCATCGACCGCAAGGGGAGCTTGTTCAAGCTCAGCACTGGCTACAAAGTCGCGCCTGCGCCGATCGAGGAGTCGATCAAGCGCATTTCATGGGTCGATCAAGCGCAGGTGATGGGTCGCGGCCGGACCAGGCCCGTCGCGATCGTGTGGATCGATGCCAAGGCGAGCCCCTCTTCGGAGAGCGTGCATGAACACCTCGAGCGCTCGGTGAGCCACCTCGATCGACGCTTACAACCGGCAGAGTTCGTGGTCATCCCGCGCGCCGCGCAGCTCGAAGAGGGAGAAGTCACGCTGACTCAGAAGTTGAGGCGTGCCGAGAACGAACGCCGGTATGCGTCGCTCTTTCGAAACGCATAACTCATGCGCGCTCAAAGGTGCGCGAGACGGAGGAGGAGCCATGAGGTCCAACGATTCGCTCTCGAAAGAGATATCGGCCGAACATTCCTCGTTGATTGCAGAGCTCGAGGGCTGTCTCGAACCTGGAAACGTCGTTGTCGACAAAGCTGCTGTCGAGAAAGCAACCCGCACCTGCATCCCCTATCGTGAGCTGCCGTTGGCCGTCGTCTATCCGACGAGCGTCGAGCAAGTTCAGCGTGTCGTTCGGATCGCGGGCAAGCACGATGTGCCGATTTGGCCCGTGAGCACCGGCAAAAATTGGGGATATGGAGGAAAAACCGCCACGTATCCGGGTGGGATCACGATGATCCTCGAAAAGATGACGAAGATCTGTCACGTCGACGAGGAGCTTGGATATGCCGTGGTGGAGCCTGGCGTCACCTTTCGTCAGCTCAATGATGATTTGAAGGCACATCATCCTTCGCTCTGGAGCGACTCTCCCGGAACGACGCAGTACGCGAGTGTGATCGGCAATGCACTCGACAAAGGGCGAGGTCTCACTCCGTATGCCGATCACTACGCTCACATGTGCGGAATGGATGTGGTGCTTCCCGATGGATCCATCTTGGAGACCGGTGGCGGCCCCGTGGGAAACAATCACGTGCGGCACCTTTATAGGAACGGCATTGGGCCCAACATCGAAGCGCTCTTCGCGCAATCGAACTTTGGCATCGTCGTCCGAGCGGGGATCTGGCTGATGCCAGCGCCAGAGTGTTTCGATTGGGCTTCGTTCGAATACACTGCATCTCAAGATCGATTCGGCCCGTTCGTCGACGACTTGCGCAAGCTCGTCTTTCAGGGGGCGCTGCGATCGCGGCCGCACGTCGCCAATGACTTCGCGATGATGTGCATCGTTTCGCAGTATCCGCATGAACGCTTGAATGGTGGGCGTCGTTTGAGCGAGGCTGCCATGCACGCTTGGCGTCGCGAGCACGGCGTCGAGGCGTGGACGTTCGGTTTTGGTCTCTACGGCAGCCGACTCGAGGTGAAGTTTCAAAAACAGGCGCTCAAGAGCGTGCTCGGGCGGTATGGAAGGCTCACGTTCGCGGGGGTTGCTGCTGAAGACTCGGTGCGCGGTCGCGTCGTGCGAGAGGCCGCGCCCCTCTTGAGCCGTCTCCGCGGTCAGTCAGCCGGTGTGGCCCAATCGCTCATGCCTGCGATCGATCTCTATCGGGGAATCCCGACGGATCATTTCGTGCGGCAGGTCTACTTCAAGTCCCATGCGCGCAAACCCGATTCCGATATCGACGCCGCGCGTGACGAGTGCGGATTCATCTGGCTCGGCCCCATGGTCCCATTCAGCTCGAAGCATGTATTGCGCGGCCTGGACCTCGCCAAGAAGATCTATGAACGGCACGAGTTCGACTTCTTCGTCGAGCTCATCATCGAGAGCCCGCGCGCGATCATCTTCCTTCTGGGGGCCTTCTACGATCGGAACGACGAGGCGGATGCAGCGCGCGCACGCGCTTGGTACGAGGAGATCCGTCAGAGCTTCCTCGATCACGGCTACCCAACCTACCGCTCCACCACGATCAGCATGCCCTCGTCGGCCGACGTCAATCCCGTCTCACGAAATTTCGTGAACGCCCTCAAGGGCGCCGTCGACAGGACCAACCTCATCGCCCCCGGTCGCTACGGCATCTCCGCTCCCAGGGACAAGATCCGAGTCCCTAACATCGCGTAATTTCAGGAACAAAAGGGCCGCGACTTTCGTCGCGACCCTTTTTTGTTTATCTCTCGGTTGGACGTACTCGGGATCGAACCGAGGACCTCTAGAGTGCGATTCTAGCGCTCTCCCAGCTGAGCTATACGCCCGAAAGAGCGCGGAGTATACATGCGTCGAGGTCTACCGCAAGGGCTCCTTTTCCTTCTTTCGTGGCAATTGGCGTGCTCCTCGAATCCGCCCGAGCCCCATGGGGCCCTCCATGTCGTCACCCGCGGCCAAGGCCAACACGCCGTCCTCCTGATGCACGGCTACGGTGCGCGCGGCGACGACCTCGTCCCTCTCGGCGAACGACTCGCCTCCCGGCTCGATGCGCGCTTCGTCATGCCCGCCGCGCCCTTCGTCTGGCCGCATGGCCCACCAGGACGAATGTGGTTCGAACGCGGCGGCAACCAAGCACAATCCGTGGAGTCCGGCCGCGCCATCGATGGCGTCTTCGATTCGCTCCGAAGCGAAGGCGTGTCGCGCATCGTCCTCGCCGGATTTTCGCAAGGCGCGATGATGAGCCTCGAACGCGGGCTGCGCTCCGAAAGAAGACCGGCTGCCCTCATCCTCTTCTCCGGAGCCGCTCCACGCGAGCTCGGCCACGACGGGTCGGCCCTGCGCGGAATGCCGATGTTCATCTCGCATGGCACGCGCGACCCGATTCTCCCGTTCGATGGCGGACGAGACATCGCAAGGCGCGCCGAAGCCGCCGGGGCTCACGTCGTTTTCGTGTCCTTCGACGGTGGACACGAAATCCCACCCGAAGTGGTCGACCGAGCGGTCTCATTCTTGCGCGACGTCTTTTCCCCCTGATCGCGTGAGCAGACCCCCTGGACCTCGAAGGAGCTTCCGCGTATTTCTGCCACCTCTCGACGCGGAGGCCTCGATCATGGGTTTCAAAGGGCTCGATTACTACAACATCGACGAGCTTTTGACGGAGGAAGAGCGGCTCGTCCGCGACAACGTGCGACGTTTCGTCGATGACCGGATCGAGCCGATCATCGCAAAGCATTACGAAGCCGGCACCTTCCCCGCAGAGCTCGTTCCCGCATTTGCCGAGCTCGGTCTGCTCGGCGCCAACCTCGAAGGTTATGGCTGCGCAGGCATGGGTGATGTCGCCTATGGGCTCGCGATGCAGGAGCTCGAACGCGGCGATTCGGGCCTGCGTTCATTCTGCTCGGTGCAGGGCTCGCTCGCGATGTATCCGATCCACGCGTTCGGCTCGAAAGAGCAGAAAGAGCGTTATCTGCCCGGCATGGCCAAAGGCGAGCTCATCGGCTGTTTCGGTCTGACCGAGCCCGACTTCGGCTCGAACCCGACCGGCATGCTCACGACCGCCGAAAAGGTCTCCGGAGGCTACAAAATCAACGGCGTCAAACGTTGGATCACCAACGGCGACATCTCCGATCTCGCGGTCGTTTGGGCCAAGCTCGGCGGCGTGGTGCACGGCTTCATCGTGCCGCGCAAAACGAAGGGCTTCAGCACCCGCAAAATCGACGACAAGTGGTCGCTCCGCGCGAGCGTGACGAGCGAGCTCTTCTTCGAAGATTGCATCGTCCCCGAAGACGCGATCCTCCCCGGCGTCTCCGGCATGCGCGGCCCGCTCTCGTGTTTGTCACAAGCGCGTTACGGCATCTGTTGGGGCGCCATCGGCGCCGCCATGAGCTGCTACGACACCGCTCTTTCTTACGCCAAAGAGCGCACACAGTTCAGCCGCCCCATCGCCGGTTATCAACTCGTTCAGCAGAAGCTCACGACGATGGTCAGCGAGATCACCAAAGCGCAATGCCTCACGCTCCAGCTCGGTCGTCTCAAAGAGGCTGGCAAAGTGCGCCCGCCGCAAATCTCACTCGCCAAACGCAACAACGTCGCCATGGCTTTGGATATCGCACGCACCGCGCGCGACATGCTCGGTGCCAACGGTATCATGTATGCCTACCCACCGGGACGTCACATGATGAACCTCGAGACGGTCTACACCTACGAGGGCACCCACGACATCCACACGCTCATCGTCGGACAGGATGTGACGGGGATCGCCGCGTACGATTGACGTTGTCGACAACGACCGGCAGTCGGATATGATCTCTCCATGCTCGCCGAGAACCAAGCACGTCGGCGTTTCACCGTCCCGGAAGTCCTGCGCATGGTGGAGACGGGTGTCTTGCGCGAAGACGAGCCGGTCGAACTCATCGAGGGAGAGCTGATCGTGGTGCCGCCGCAAGGCTTTGATCACGGAAACCGAGTGACTGCGATCACGATGCTGCTCGTGCCTCTCTACGCGGGCACCGCGATGGTTCGAGTCCAGCTTCTGCTCGATGTGGATCTCGAGAGCCTTCCAGAGCCGGATTTTCTCATCGCACGAGAGACGCCAGGAAGACATCCCCGGGGTTCCGATGCACTCCTGGCGATCGAGGTAACAAAGACGAGCCACGCGATGGATCGCGCCAAGGCGCGGCTCTATGCGCGGGCTGGCATACCCGTCTACTGGTTGATCGATCTCGTGGCGCGTCGAATCGAAGAGCGAGCCCAGCCCGACGCGGACGGCGAGTATCGGATCACGAAGCTCTACACACCTCGCGACGAGATCGAGCTGCCGGGACTCGCAGAGCGCATCCGCGTCGCGAACCTCCTCGGCGTCGAAGCCTAGCTGTTTTTCTTCGCAAACGCGTCCATGAACGCGACGAGCTCTCGGACATCCGAAAGGCGCACCGCGTTATAAATCGATGCCCGTACGCCACCGACCGAGCGATGGCCTTTGAGGCCGGTGAGACCGGCGGCTTTCGCTTCTGCGAGGAATTTCTTTTCGAGCTCTTCAGTCGGGAGACGCCACACCACGTTCATCACCGAACGTGAGGTCTTCTCGACAGGGGCTCGCCAGAAATCAGGCTTGGCATCGATCGTCCCATAAAGAAGCTCCGCCTTGGCTGCGTTCTCTTTCTCGAGCGCAGCGATTCCTCCCCACTCCTCCAGCACAGCGAGCGTGTTGCGCATCATGTAGATCGCAAACGTCGGCGGTGTATTGAAGAGCGAGTCGCTGTTCGCGAACGATCGATACTGGAAAATCTTCGGGATGTCTTGGCGTCCGCTCTCGACCAAATCTTTGCGGATGACCACGATCGTGACGCCGGCGGGCCCCACATTTTTTTGCGCGCCTGCGTAGATCACTGCGAACTTCGAGACGTCGACACGACGCGAGAGCAAGTCGCTCGTCATGTCGGCGACGAGCGGCACCGCACCCACCTCCGGGTAGCTCGCCCATTGCGTACCGAAGAGTGTGTTGTTCGACGTGATGTGCACGTACGACGCGTTCGGGTCGAGCGCGAGCTCTTCTTGGCTCGGCACACGCGCAAATTTCTTGTCTTTCTCCGTGCTCGCCGCCATGCGCGCCGTCCCGAGAACCGACGCCTCTTCGAGGGCCTGCTTCGCCCATGTGCCGGTCACCACGTAATCCGCGCTCTTTCCCGGATGAAGCAGATTCATCGGCACGAGCGCGAACTGCCCTCGCGCTCCGCCCTGCATGAGCAAAACGTCATGCGTCTCCGGAATGTCCATCATCTGGCGCAAGAGCGCGATCGCTTCGCGATGCACCTTTTCGTAAGGCGCTTCACGATGCGAATGCTCGAGGAGCGACATGCCCGTCCCCTCGAAATCGATCATTTCCTTTTGTGCTCGCTCGAGAGCCGCCAAAGGAAGAGCCGCCGGACCTGCGTTGAAATTGATGATACGCGCCATGGTGTGCAGAGCCTACCCACGAGAGCCTCGAAACGACAAGTCACCGACACGTGAGAATCCACGCGCCGAAATCGAGCCTCGAGAGCACATTTCGTGTCATCGTCCCCGCCTATGGCCGACATCGATCTCACTTCGTTTGCCCGCATGACTCCGAGCTCGAGCGCGCCCCGCGTCTCGGCGATGGCCGAAGGCCTCGTAGGCTCAGAAATCCTTAAAATTGCTGCGGAAATCCGCAGTCTCGTGCGAAGCGGCAGAGCCGTTTGCAACCTCACGGTGGGCGATTTCGACCCGAAGCAGTTCCCGATCCCCACGGCGCTCGAAAAGGCGATCATCGCGGCCTACGAGGGCCACGAGACGAATTATCCGCCGAGCAACGGCATGCCCGAGCTGCGTGAAGCGCTTCCGCGATTGTACGAGCGTGAGCTCGGTCTCAAATATCCGATCGAGTCGTTCCTCGTCGCCGGCGGCGCACGACCGATCATCTACGGCATCTATCGCGCCGTGGTCGATCCTGGTGATGTCGTCATTTATCCAGTGCCGAGCTGGAACAACAACCACTACGTCCACATGCTCGGCGCCAAGAGCGTCGTCGTGCCCTTCGGCCCCGAAACGCGCTTCTTGCCGACCGAGCACGAGCTCCTTCGTGCACTTTCGAGCGCGAGCCTCGTCTGCCTCAACTCGCCCCTCAATCCCACCGGAACAGCGATGAGCCGCGACGCGCTTCTGCGCATCAGCGAAGCGATCATCAAAGAGAACGAGATGCGCGCTGCAAACGGCAAGCGGCCCGTTTATCTCATGTACGACCACATCTATTGGATGCTCACGGCGAAGGGGACGACCCACTACACCCCGCCCGGGCTCGTGCCCGAGATGGCGAAGTACACTCTCTTCGTCGACGGCATCAGCAAGGGCTTCGCCGCGACTGGCGTGCGCGTTGGCTGGGCCGTGGGTCCAACGGATGTCATCGATCGAATGAGCGCGATCATCGGTCACGTCGGCGCATGGGCTCCGCGGGCGGAGCAAGTGGCGACCGCCAAGTTCCTTGACGACACGGAGGCGATTCACGAATACGTGAATACGATGCAGGCCGGGCTCGGCGCGCGGCTCAATGCGCTCCACGAGGGCTTTCAGCACATGAAAGCCGCGGGGCTTGCGGTCGATTCGCTTTCACCCGAAGGTGCAATCTATCTGACCGTGCGCATTGCTCCCTTCGGCAAGAAGACCCCCACCGGGATTGAGCTCAAGACGAACGAAGACGTGCGTCGTTACGTGCTCGAGGCCGCGGGCGTGGGCATGGTGCCTTTCCAAGCCTTCGGCGTTCCAGGAGACGATGGTTGGTTTCGGCTGAGCGTGGGCGCCGCCAGTGTGCGCGAAATTCAAGACGCGCTGCCGAGGCTTTCCGAAGCCCTTCGCGCGCTCTGATGCGCGACGTCGAAAGCCTTCATGGCTGGGGTCCACACCCGGCTGTGTGCTTGTAGAAGTACACGTTTTCGTCCACGGAGTTCACGAGCACGAACACGTTGTACGCAGCGACATATCGCCACCGTCCATAGGTCCCGCCGCTGTTCCTCGACGTGGGTGCGCCGTCGGGGCTGCCTTCGGTCCACACTCGCGTTTGCAGATTCAATGCGTAGGGCGCCCCTTGGTTCGGCCACGCCACGATCGCATCGGTCGCGCTGTCGTAGTCGAAGCCTGGCGCGTTGACATTGTAGATATTGCCGCCACCGCTCTCGAACAGTTGCGCGGGATAATTCGGCAGGACCCGATCTGCATTCGTGTAATCGCCGCCGCCGGTGGTCACCCAATCGTCGGTGACAGGACGGCCCTCGGCGATGTCCCATACGAGCACCATCCGGTTGCCTACGACCCAATACAACCCGCGGGAGGGATCGACGATGCCGGTCCGGTCCCCGCCGACGTAGCGCGGCCAGAGCGGCGTGTAGCCAAAGCCCGGAACGGTGGTCCATGTGTCAGTGTCGATGTCGTAGATGCGCATGCTTTCCGTCGTGTTGACGAGCACCTTTCGGCTCCCTGGATCGTAGGCCATGGCGAAGGTGTAGCCGCCCGGTCCGGAGGCATGCTGTGTCCAACCGGCGCTCTCGTCATACATCCATGTGATGTTCGTGCCTCCCCCATCGCGCGCCCGCGAACCACCGAGACCCCACAGCTTGCCGAGATGTTCGATGAATTCCACGCCATCGTAGGTGTGGCGAGATACGGGCTTTCCATCTGGCAGCGGGTCTTGGTTGAAGAAGGTGATGGAGGTCTCACCTTCGGGCACCACGCTCGGCTCGGTCAGGCGCGACCAGGTTCCGGAGCGGAGATCGAATCCATAGAGCTCGTTTCCCCAATAGTCGTCGTGCCCGCCGCCCCAAACAATCATACGGCGATGGATGGGGTCGTAGACACCGCTGCTCCATGCCGACACGACGGCGGCACAACCCACGACGCCGCTCACTCTCGCCGAATCGGGCGCGCAGACTTCACGCATGTGCGAATTGGGTGCCTCGAACCAAGTGTGAGGTGGCAGGTCGAGCAAGGCTTGTTCGAACGCAGTTGGTTCCGTCGTGTCGAGGCACGGAGGACAAGTGGTGCATGGGCCTGGTCCAGCGTCGGTTTCCTCGTGCACGCCCGAATCTGCATCGAAGCTTACGTGCGCATCGAGGCGGGTGCCCGCGTCGTCGGCGTCATCTCTGAGAGAACCAACGCAACCGGTCAAGCTCACCAAGGGCAACAGCAGTCCCAGCGCATTCATCCGTTGCATCGAACACACCTCATCCAAGCCGAGAGATGTCAATACCGTGCCTGACTCGAACATTTTCAGCAACGAACGTGGATGGATCGTCGACGGAGCTCGGCGAGCAGCATCGCCATCCACAAAAGAGCAGCGCCAACCACGCTGCGTTGCATGAGGCCAACCCATATCCGTTCCACGTGGGGGTGCTTCAGAGCCACGTAGAAGTGACTTGCGAGCGCAAGAGCCACAGCGATGGCCGCGCACCACGCGCCTTTCTTCGCGACTGGCCTCCAATCGACTCGTTGGCTCAAGGAGCCGACCACGAGCGCGATGAACCCGAACGCGAAATTCGGCAAAAAATCATGAATACGACCGACCCACGTGCACGGTTCGATCCGGGCCGGATCGTGACACGTGCTTAGATCCGTACGAAAATCTGCGAGATCGGTCGGCAAGAGCGCGAGCAGCATGAGCACCCCACCCGCGCTCCACATGAATCGAGCTTCACGCCGAAGCCCGACGGCATCGAGCGCACAGCCCAGCGCCCCACCTGCGATCGCCAACAGCACGAAATTGGCTGTCATGAGCGCGCCGTACTGTGTCCGAACGTACTCGCTCAGGAAGTTGAGTGTCGGATCGTACGCAACACGCGCGCCCGTGCTGGCCATCAACGTCGGCTCGGGAAGGACGTGGAGCGCCGCGATTCCAAAGATGGCAAGAGAGAGCGCGAATGTAGACATGTGAACCGAGGCAAAACGTCTCGGTTCACATGTCCTTGCCGGCGCGGTGTTTGCTCGATCCCTCTCTCCAATGCTGAGCATTCTGACCTTGCTACTCGTCAGTGGCTGGCTTTCGCCGAGCTCCGTGGTGCATCCCACAAAGCATCATCTGACCCTCGATATGGAGCTTCGTATTCAAGATCAAGAGCTCTTGCGCATCGATCTGAGCCCATCGGTGCAGATCGATCGAAGCCTGGATTGGCTGGAGCCGCTCGAGGAGATCGTATTCACGACCTGTGATTGGGTTGGGGTGACCTTGAACGATCATCTCGCGGTGCTCCTCAATCTGCGACTCGGCGGTCATGCCACGAGCCCCGATCCTGCCCGTCCGAATGTGCGAAACGCGATCGATGCGAGCGTCGGAATCGCCATGCGAACCGACTGAGAATCAACCGTCACGCCACTTCTCGAGGCCTTCATCGATTCGCTCTGCGAAGGCCATCTCCTCGCTCAGCGTCTTGGCGGGCTTTCCGTTCGAAGCATGAGGATCGAGACAATCCAGATTCCACGCTTCGTCGAGGACGTCCTTTTGCCGCACATACCATTGCCCCTCTTCAGCCTTGTCGAGCGGAAAGGTGATGCACGTGGCGGGTTTGTATTTGTTCTTGTCGCCCTGGGCTGCGCCCAAGCGGTGAAGCGCGCAACCTTCCGCGTAAAATACACAATATCGAGACGCGACGGCGAGTGTTCTCCGACCGCCTTTCTGGCGATGGGTGAGCCAGCCGCCGTGCTCCACCACGCGCCGCGCTTCGGGGCGCAACATCGGCAAGACTTGATTCACGACACCCGCGATACGCGCTTCTTCCCCTTTTGAAATGGGCGGACGGCTCTCTTTGCAGCACGCTCCGCCACACGTCGGCCAAACACACTCGAAGGTCGCGTGGTCGAGGTTGATGACCGGTAGCGCGCGGTGCTTGTCGTTCATTCGAAACTCCGTCCATAAATGACTTTGTCGGCGGCGTCGCGATAGTAATTCGGAATCCGTGCGAGCTCGGGATATCCCGCGCGAAGATAAAACCGTCGCGTCGCATCGTATGCGGGCGTGCTCTCGGTCTCGATCAAGAGGAGCTTGCCGGCGCGCCGCCGCACGTCCTTTTCGCAAGCAGAGAGCAGCGCGCGCCCAACGCCTTGGCCGTGCAACGTTCGGTCGACGGCGATCCAATAGAGATCGTAAGTGGCTTCGGTCATCGGGGCATGTCCCCAACATGCATATCCGCGCACCACTCCTTCGTCGTCTTCGGCGACAGCGAAGAGATACTCGTCTTCATTGACTCCAAGCCCTGCCGTGACGAGCTCCATCGCGACCTCGATCTCTTCCGGCCGGAACACGCCCACCTCGCGCACGATCCGCTCGATCGGCGCACGATCACCAGCGCAAAGCTCGAAGCGTAGATGCATGTCGTCTCTTCATCCGATGGAAGCGCCGCTCCGGAGCCGGAGCCCAACCCACACGCTCGCCGCCGCTGCAACGCCGCAACCGATGACGTGCAACCACATGAAAGGCACGAACCGATCGGTAAACGCCGTAAAATAGAAGTTCTGGATCGTCCAAGCGCCGTATACGACCGCCGTTGCGAATGCCACGTCGCGTGACGCGTGGCCCAACGGCCATCGCCACGCAGCGAGATTCACGAGGCCGAGAAACAGGCAGCCCATTCCGTGCCAACTCATCCAGTCTTCCGTGTGTGTTCCAATCACGTACGGAGTCCGCACGAAGAGATCGATGATGGCGTAGCTCACGATATGAGATTCAACGAGGATCGAGAGCGCAATGGCATAGATGGCGCAGCCCAAGAACGCAGATTTCATAGGAGACCCCCCGAGATCAATACTGAATGCTCGCAGAGAAATCCGAGAGCGACATGAAGCGCCGGATTCCTTTTTGTTCGAGGCCCGCGTCGACGGCCCGCAAGCGCTCGAAGAAATCGTTGTGAATCCGCCGTAGCTCGTTGGTCTGGAAGTCGTACTCGGTTTCGATGAGCCGAGTGACCGTCGTCGGCGCGAAAAACATTCGATGCGCCAAATACGATTTGTAGATATCGATCTTCTTCGAGAGCTTCGTTCGATCGACAGGCGGAACCGCTTTGCCCGCAGGGGCCGGCACGCGCAACCGGAAACACTTCCACTCGACGGGAACATCCGTTGCGAAGTCGTGGTGATCGGTCGAATGGACGACGGTGAGATCCCACAACATGACGGCCAACGCGAACGCGAGCTTGTCTCGTGTGGCTTGGCGCTCGGAGACACTCTCGACCTTGCGATAAGGCAGCTCTGGAAACGACTCGATCCACACACGAATCCAGCGAGACCATTCCTCGGCATAACTCATCTCGTCGTCGCTCATGCGCTCGACGACTTTCGTCGTGAACCAGTGGAATGGTTCGAAATATTCGCGGAGGAATTGACCGTATTCCGTGGGCGGCAGTGACAACTCCGAAGTGTTCCTCGGATACGAATATCCTGGATAGGACGAATTTCCAGGAATGCCTTTGTATCCAGCCACGAAAAACGACATGAGCCCATCGCTCGCGGCCGCCGTGAATGGGTCATAAATCGTATGTCTGAAATTGCTGATGACCGAAGCCTTCGACTGCAACACCGCATTGTCGAGCACGAGTGAAAAGCGGAGATGCGGGTATAGAAGCTGGAACATCAGATGGTCCGTGGGGATCGACCCCTTCGTGACCGCATTGATGGTGTCGTATGGAAAATGAACGTTCGGGTGTTGTGTAAAGAGCGTTCCGTAACTGCACCCTTGAAGCACGTAATATTTCGCGAGCTCCCACGCCGCGCCGTCCGAAGGGCGGAGCACGAGCTTTTGGTCGCCCACCGCGATGGCGCGCACTTCGAACTCCTTCGAGTCGCGGTGCTTGCGACGCAAATGCGTGATCGTCTGCGAGACGTACATGCCTCCATACGGATCGACACTCGAGATCGGCGTGAAATCGTATTTGTAGTCCAGAGTCGCGTCGTTTGGATTGGGATCGTCTGCGAAGGTCGCTTTGTCGATCTCATCGAGCGGCGCAAGGAAGCGCGAGTACAGCCCGCGCGTGAGCACGTCGGCCAGCTGCCCGTCGGGGATCTCCGGCAGCGCGTCGAAGCCGAGCGCGCGCACGAGCGAGACGGGAGAGTAATAGATCAGATCTCGAAGGTATCGAAGCCCAATATTCCATTGGAAATCGCGGATTTCCGGAGTTGGAAGATGGAGAACCTCGGGGGAGGTCCCGAGCGGCTCCGTGGGTGAAGGCTGGGGCCATGGGCCTCGGCGATCGTAAAGAAACTTCTTCTGTGGGACATGCCCCTGTCTGCCCGCGTTTTGAAGAAACATGCTCGCATCATGCCGCGCTTGTGGTTATCAGAACAAGCGCTCTATGACGTACGGAGGACACTTCTGGTTTTTGCTTTGGATGCAGAAACGCTTCGTGTAGAGTCGCGCGATTCGATATGAGTGCGACCGCACACGGCAAAGGCAGTCTCCTCATCCATACCGCAAGCTATGTCCGCGAAACGCGAGGCGAGAGCGTATGGAAGAAGCTCGTCGAGAGCTCATCCCCTTCTGATCGCGAGGTGCTGGAGGGGGTGTTGCTCGCGGGAAGCTGGTATCCAATCGGCGTGACCAATCGAATCGTGCAGAGGTTCTGTGACGAACATCATCAAAGCAGTCCTCATGATGAAATGCGTCGGCTCTCTGCGTTCATCGCCGATTCGGATCTCGGCACCGTCTATAAAATGGCTTTGCGATTCGGCTCTCCCGAGTTTCTCTTGCGAAGAACGGATTCGCTGTGGAATCGTTATTTCGATGTCGGCAAGCTCTCTCCAACCGAGCTCGACCAAGGCAATTGGAAGCTCACCCTCATCATGCCTTATGGCGATGAAATCGCTCCCAACCAACTCTTCTGCGGACCCGGATGCCCTGCGTGGATCGAAATGGGCCTCGAGCTCACAGGCGCCAAGAACGCATCGGTTCGTCACGTGGAGTGCCGGGCTCAGAATGGAATGAGCTGCACGTACATGGTTAGCTGGTAGTGCGAAGTGCGGCGTTCCGCAGAATGCCTGTGACCATCTGCTCATACGTCATCCCAGCACGTTCGGCCGCGAGAGACAGACCCGCGCCCCGTGACAGATCGGGGTTCGGATTGACGTCGATGACGAAAGGCCGGCCTCGTCGGTCGACACGCATGTCGACGCGAGCGTAGTCGCGCAACTCGAGGGCATGCCAAGCGGCGAGCGCGACCCGCTCAATCTCCGAACGCAAAGCATCGTCGAGCTCGCTCGCGAGAATGCTTTTGGACCCACGATACTCCTCACTGACCTCATCCCATTTGGCAGCAAACGTGAGAATTTGCGGAATTCCAGTAGGAAAATGGGTGAAGTCGATCTCCGCCACCGGCAGTACGCGCGCCGCCAATCCATCCATCTCGACGATCGACACATTGAACTCGCGACCTTCGATGTACCGCTCGATGAGCGCCGGCCCAAGACCTCTTCGAAGAAGATACTTCACACGGTCGCGCATGGCGCATTCGGTCCCGACCACGCTCGTCGCGTCGATCCCATGGCTCGCGTCTTGCGCGGCCGGTTTCACGATCCACGAAACATGGTTCTCGAACAGACGCGGATCGCAACGCGCATCCTCGGATGCCACGACCCAACCTTCAGGCACGGGGACCGCACACGAAGCGAGGAGCGCCCGGGTCAGTGGTTTTTCGAGGCAAAGCGCGAGCGAGCGAGGAGACGCGCCCGTATAGGGCACCCGCAAAAGCTCGAACATCCATGCAATTGCGGGCTCATACCGAGCGCGTCCTGCCCACGACTCTGCGAGATTGACGACGACATCGGCGCGGAGCGATGAAACACGTCCGAGCATTTCCGTGGGATCGTGCGAAAGCGGAACGTGTTCGACGTTCGCGCCCATGTTTCGCGCAACCCTCGAGACCTCGTCGATCACCCCTTCGATCGCTTGGACAGCGGCCGCTTCGGAGTCGCCCGTCTCGGCCGCGCCCGCGTGTGTCGTTGCGATATGATCCCACACGATCGCAACGGATCGAATGTCCCTCATCCGACAGACGATTCGGCCAGAAGCCCTTGACGAGCGCGCGCGCCATCGACGATCCGTCCGATCAGCTCCGCGTATCCGAGCCCATTGGCCCGAGCAAGAATCACGAGATCACCCGTGATCGGATTCAATCCGGGGAGCGGATTGACTTCGATGAACTTGGGCTCTCCGTCCTCACCAAGGCGCACGTCCACTCGGCCCACATCACGACATGCAAGCGCTCGATAAGCGGCGAGCGCCACGTCTTCGACATGGGCCACCACCTCAGGCGAACGACGCGGAGGCGCGTGGTATTCGACCTCCTCGAGATAGTTTCGTTTCACTTCGAGTGAGTAGACGAACTTGTCGATCGCGCAGTTTCTTGGGACGATCTCCATCGCACCGAGGACTGTGGCCGACGCGCCGGTGCCGAGAATGCCCACCGTGAACTCGGGCCCCGAGGCGAACTCCTCGACCAACACCGGCTCATGGTAGTCCGCCAAGAGTCGAGCCACGAGTTCGCGAAGTTCGTACTCATCGACCACACGGCTGTGGTTGCGAACCCCCATGCTCGAGCCTTCGAACAAAGGCTTTGCGATCAAAGGATATGAAAGCGGAATCGAGCGTGTTTGCTCGATGGACTCGACCACGACGAAATGCGGCGTAGGAACACCGGCCGATGCGGCGATGCGCTTGGCCATGGCTTTGTCGAGCGTGAGCGCGAGCGTCAGAGGGTCGGAGTGGGTGTAGGGCACTCCAAGCATCTCGAGAGCGCTCGGCACATGGGCTTCCCGTGATCGTGAGCCATAACCCTCAGCGATATTGAATACGAGATCTCCTGGTTCACGCATCGCTTGGGCGAGAAAAGAGCGACCGCTGCCCAGACGTCTCGTCCGATATCCGTTCGAGAACAACGCCTCTTCGAGGGCGGCCACCGTTCCTTCGGAGTCATATTCTTCGAGTGCGTCGTCCGGCAACGATTCGTCGCCAGCATGACGAAGCACCGTTCGTTCGACTTCGGATTTCAAATCGTACGCAATGCCGATCGTGCGCACTTCTCGCCAATCATAGCCATATCGAAGGCTCGACAGACGCGTGCGAAGAGATTCCCCGTAGGGCGTCGTAAGCATACGCATGGACGTAGGCGCCGGATCGAAGCGCTTTCCGACCCCAATTCCGAGTGCGCGCACACAACGGGGTGCGAGCGCATAGCGCCCATGGGCATACGAGAGCTGAGCCGCAGACAAAGTAGCCGGGGTTCCGCGCGGTGCTCGCCGCGCGGGACCATTACGAATCATGTCCATCGAATGGAAACTCGCTCCTCTCTGGAAGACTTCGCATGGCGGCACACGTTTCTTCGCGAGGATGAACTCGACGAGTCCGTGCACTGGAGCTTGGGTCCGCGGCCGACAGCTTCGAATGAAGCCATCGACCGCATGCTTCTTGGGACGGGACCTGGGGGCTCTGCCGAATCGGTTCCCGTCGATTTCGCGGCGAGATCCGGAGCGCGATCGTCCATGAGCGACGAGAGTACGACCGCCCCAATCGGTGTCAACGGGGAAAGGAGAAATTGCGATTGGAGCCGCAAGCGGGTGTGGACGGATGCCCGGCTGCAGTCGCCAGTCCGCCGATTCCGAGCCCTCGAGATTGGGCCCACCCAAACTCGATCGAGACACCGAGGACACAAATGATCCCGGAGAGCGCGATTCGCGAGAAGAAGCGTGCCGCCCACGATGCGTCTCCCCCACCGGGCACGGCGCGCCACCGCACGAGCAGTCGATCCGTCAGGTAAAAGGCCGGGCCCGACACGAGCACCATCCGCGGAAACCATCCGGTGGCCGCGAGCCCCAACGTCCCCATGACAGCCAGCCATAAAAAGGCTCGCGTATAATTCAGCGTCGCACGAGGCCCGCGGAGTGCGACGAGGGTCCGATATCCGCGCGCCCGATCTTCGTCTTCCTGAAACGCCTGCGCCGCCAAGTAAGCCGCGAGAATGAACGCGACGCTGACGCAAAGGACGGCCACCCCACGCAAGGTCGGAGGCAAGCCCGAAAGGCAGAACCCACCGAGGGGAGAAAGAACACCATAACCAAGTGCATTGGCAAAAGGACCCAGAAACGAGTGACCTTTCCATGCAGTGCGTGGATGGGAGTAAAGCACCGACAGCGCGGCGCAGCCGAGTACGCACAATCCAAGTCCGAGATCAGCACCCAAAGCCACGAGGACAGCCAACACGATCGTGGTGTACCCGTATTTCTCGATTCCTTTGGGGACGGGTACGGATCTCCCAAAGAGAACGGGGCCTTCGTCCCGATCGAGAGCCGCATTGAGCCACATCGTCCCCATGTGCGGCACGGCCCAAAGGGCGGCGAGGAGAAGAAGAGCGGGCAGCGCGCTGGACCACGGGAGGATGCATCCGTGATCCCAGATCGCGAAAGTAAAGCCCGTCATCGGAAGCAGAGCGACGAGCGCCATCCCTTTGGGGCGAGCGAGAGTCCAGAGAGCACGCAGCACAGCGAGCGAGAGTAGTCGATTGTGTGGTCTTGCGCGCAGACATCGCGGTCCCACGTGGCCTCGGCGCATATCCCACGACTCGATGGAGATGACCTCGATGCACGACGCTCGACCCCACGCGACCTGCGTCGCGCTCTTTCTCATCGGACTCGCGATGTTCGCGTGCACGAACGACCATGACGAATCAGACGAGCCGCTCGATCCAAGCGTGATCCCGCAGTTCGTTCAGCCGCTCGCTTTGCCGACCGTCATGCCCCCGACGGGTACGGACGGCGATGTAACCGAATATCGGATCGCCGTGCGCCAGATCGAACAGCAGATCCTCCCCGCACCCATGCCGATGACGACTCTTTGGGCTTACGGTCGCGATGGTGATCCGCTGCCGGCGCCGGGTGTGGTGTCGACCTTCCAGTATCCGAGTGCGACGGTCGAGGCGCGCACCGGGCATCCTGTGCGCGTCACATGGATCAACGATCTCGTCGATGGCGAAGGACATTTTCTTCCGCACTTGCTTCCCGTCGATTCCACGATCCATTGGGCCGATCCTGGGAGCGAGAGCGGACACGATCACATGGGTGGGACACATACGCTGTATTCGGGTCCAGTGCCGATCATCACGCATGTTCACGGCGCCCACTCATTCGATCACAGTGATGGTCATCCCGAAGCTTGGTTCCTTCCCAATGCGACCAACCTTCCCGAAGGTTTCGCGACGCGTGGACCGACGTACCGTTCACAAGGCGATGCTCCCATCGGTGAAGCCATTTTCGAATATCCCGTGGACGATCGCGCGACCGCGTTGTGGTACCACGACCATGCGCTCGGGATGACACGCCTCAACGTGTACGCAGGGCTCGCTGGCTTTTGGATCGTGCGCGATGAGGTCGAGGATGCGCTCGGCCTGCCAGGTCCGCCACCGCGGCTCGATGAGCCGGCTGGAACGCGGCACTACGAAATCCCTCTCGTCGTGCAGGATCGCGACTTCTATCCGGACGGTTCACTGTTCTACCCGTCGTCGCGCGAGCAGTTTGGCGACACCGACGGGCCATTCGTGCCCGACTCATCCATCCCGCCTGCGTGGAACCCGGAGTTCTTCGGTCACGTGATGGTCGTCAACGGACGCGCGTGGCCGTTTCTCGAAGTCGAACCTCGACTCTACCGATTTCGCGTATTGAATGCATGCGACTCACGCACGTTGATGCTGCACTTCGATCGTCCGGAGCTCGAGATGGTGCAGATTGGTAGTGACGGAGGCTTACTCCCAGACGCACCCGTCCGCATCGGCGAGCAATTGGTGGTGGGAGCCGCCGAGCGTATCGATTTGCTCATCGACTTCTCAGCGTTGCGCGAGGGAGACATCGCAACGCTGCTCAACAGTGGTCCCGATGAGGCATGGGGGGGTCCCGACGCAATGCCTCCGCAGGAGCCAGCCGACCCAGAGACGACTGGGCGTGTGATGCAGTTTCGAATCGTTGCGCGCACGGAGAATGGCATTGCAGGCGCGATTCCAACGACATTGGCGTCGATGGCACCGCTCATGACGGAGCTCCCACCACGCGATCTCGTGCTCTTCGAGCACGACGCACCGGCAGGACCCAGCGACGACACACCCGTGCCGATCCATGTGATGCTCGGGACGGCAAGCGACGGACCGCTTCCATGGTCGGCCCCTCCGACCGAAGTCATCGGGTTGGGAGACACCGAGATTTGGCGCATCGCAAACCTGACCGATGATGCACATCCGATCCATCTGCATCTCGTGCAATTCCGCGTGCTCGACCGCATCCCCTTCGACTCCGATGGCTACACCACGGCGCAGACCGCGTGGCTCGCACGGACGGGGCCCATGCCTGTCTTCGAAAATTTCGTCATGGGGAGCGCGATGCCGCCACGTCCAGAGGAGTCAGGCGAAAAGGACACCATCATGGCGTGGCCCGGAACCATCACCCGGATCGTCGCGCGCTTCGATCGCGCGGGCACTTACGTCTGGCACTGCCACATCCTCGAGCACGAGGACAACGACATGATGAGGCCACTCGTCATCACGGAGTGATGGTTCCCTCTCTCCCAAACTATCGACCGACACGTGCGCGGTAGATATCTCCGTGAGTTCTGCTCGCGCTCCGGAAATCCACCCACGAGATCACCGCGCCCAGAAACGTCGGCGCGCTGCCAGTCGCGCGTGCGATGGCTGGATAGTCGGCCTCTCCGCCGCCCTGATCGAGGACCGGATCGGTGACTTGCCACACGGCACCCGCATCGATGCTCACGGCCGCTCGTATACGTCGATAGGTGTTCGAGCCGTCCGCGTCATTGACGTATGCGATGATGACCGAATTGTCTCCACCGAACGTGATGGCCGGTGAATCGTTCACGCCGAGCACGGGACCATTCATTTGCTGGGAAGCGCGCACCGGGGCGCTGAAGCTCGCCCCGCTGTCGAGGGAGCGCGACGTGAATATCTGCGTGCCATCCCGGGTATCCACCCAGGCGACGAACACTCGATCATCGGTCGCGCTCGAGGTCCTCGGATCGATCGCGATCGTGGGCTGATGGCTGCTCGACACCTCCATGGGAGCGTCATCGAGAATACGCTCCGTGCTCCATGCCACAGCGTCATTGGTCGTTCGCGCAAACATGATATCGGCGCCACCGCCGGCGATCGTCGAGACGTCATTCCACACGACGTACACACGCGTTCCGTCCTGCGCGATGCGCAGCTCGTCACTCGCACGTCGGTTGAGTGTGTCGCCATCGAGTCGCACTTCGGTGCTCGTCATGAGGGGCGCCGACCTCGTGTCGCTGTAGTTTGCGTAGATGTCGAAGGTCGTTCGCGCTGGCATCGCTTCTGGACGTGCTTGTCTAAAGACGAACACGAAGCGACCCGTCGAAGTCACTGCGACCACCGGCTTACCCGCATTCGGCGTCGTCCCACCATGGACCGAAACGAGACGCACGCCGCCCCAGGATGCTCCCGAGTCGGTGCTGGCGCGCGACATGACACGCCGCCCGAGCGTGCCTGTGTTGAGCTCCTCCCACGCCACGACGACTCGCTCGCCGTTCGTGCTCGTCGCGATCGCGTGCTTGAAATTGTCGGTGCTTCCGCCGCCATCGGCTTGCGAGCTTGCGCCGAACGTCATCCCCGAATCGGCGGATGTCATCACGTAGACGTTGCGAACGCCGCCACTGACGGCTTGAAACGCGATGTGAATCACGTCATTCGATCCATTCCGACCGACCGCGATCCGCGGCTCGACGGCGCGGTCCGAGGTCGAGCTGAGTGACTGAGGTGTACTGAACGTCGCGCCACCGTCGGTGGAACGAGAGAAATAGATGACCGCCGTACTTGCGCCATGCCGCTTGTCGACCCACGTGGCGTAGATGTGACTGCCCAGAGGCGAGCCGCCTGACGCGAGCTGCACAGAATACGAGTGACTGTCTCCGAGCGCAGTGCCCGTGTCGATCCGAAGCTCGGTCCCAGCATTCATGCACCCTTCGGCCGCATCGGAGAGCGAGTCACAGTCGGTGTCGAGCAAATCGCCGCAGCGTTCGACGGTGTCGACCACTTCACCACTGCACACAGGATCGTATGCCCCGAACACGCAGGTCTGAGTGCCTGCGCTGCACGTGCCGACACCTGCCGTCCCGGCTGTCCCTCCATAACAACTGCGGACGAGAGGACCGCCACCGGTCGCTTCATCGACCCGTCCGTCGCAATCTTCGTCTCGAGAATCACACGTCTCAGCGCCCGGAATCACCTGCCCCGAACAGGTCATCGAGAAGGTGCCCGTCGTCGGATTGCACATTTGGACGCCACCGTGACAAATGCCGACTCCATTCGTGCTCGGTGCACCGGTGTAACAAGCGCGGGTGATGTTCTCGTCGACCCGTCCGTCGCAATCTTCGTCTCGTGCATCGCACGTCTCGACGGTGGGAATGATTTCACCTGCGCACGCGCCAAACACACCGGCGATGCAGGTTTGCGTTCCAGCACGACAAACCCGCGAACCACCGATCGTTCCGGTCGGCCCCGAATAGCACGAACGAACCAGCGCCTCGTCCGTCGTCCCATCGCAGTCGTCATCGATGCCATTGCAAGTCTCGATGCCCGCTGAAACGCCCCCAGTGCACACGAACGCTCCCCCGACGCAGCTCGTGCTGCCGGGGACACATGCGCCCACGGATGATCCGCACGGCCCGCCGACGTCGATCGGATCGTCGTCACTCATGCCATCGCAGTCATCATCGAGCCCATTGCACACCTCGAGCGAAGGACCGACGCTGCCCGCGCATACGAGCGCACCGCTCGAACAAGTCCAGGTTCCGCTCGAGCACTCTCCCGTATCGATCCCGCATGTCATGCCGATCGTCGGATCGGTGGGACTTTCGTCGATGGTTCCATCGCAATCGTCATCGAGCCCATTGCACACTTCCTCCGTGGGTCCCACCGCGCGCACACAAGAAAGTGTCCCCGTGTTGCACGTCGTAAATCCAGCCGTGCACGCGCCCACGGGCGCCATGCAAACGCGACCGACATCCGAAGGAGCTTCATCACTCGTGCCATCGCAATCGTCATCGAGCCCATTGCAACGCTCTGTCGTGGGTTCGATGGCGCCCGTGCATACGAGCGTTCCGCCCACACACGCCCGCGTTCCGGAGTCGGTGCAAACCCCCCTCGCCGCGCCACCTGGGGCTCGATTGCACGCGCCACCAGAGTCCACGGTCGGTCCATCGACACGGCCATTGCAGTCATTGTCGATTCCATCACAGATCTCTCGAGGGTCCGATGTGGGAGTGCATGGATATTCGCACCCATTGAGCTGCACTCCGTCATGATCACTGAAGCCGGGTTCGCAATCGGTCATGGGATCGAAGTTGCAGATGCCCGACGCGCACCGCGCCGTCGCATGAGGGAACGAACACACGTGCCCGCAACGGCCACAGCTCATGGGGTTGGTCTCGAGCGTGAAATCTTCGTCGATATGAGAATCGCAATCGTTGTCGAGACCATCACAAAGCTCATCTCCCGTGGGGGTGCATTCGACTTCGCAACCATCGGCTTGCATGCCATTGGTGTCGATGTATCCAGGCTCGCAATCGGTCAGAGGATCAAACCCACACGTCCCGGCCATGCATGTGGCTTCCATCACCCTGAAAAACGAGCATACCCGGCCGCAACGCCCGCAGTTCGCCTCGTCATCGGCGAAATCGAAATCTTCGTCGACACGACCATCACAGTCATTGTCGATTTCATCGCAGGCCTCGAGTCCGCCGTTCGATTGATAACAACGATACTCACACCCGTCGGTGTCCTCGAATGCACCTTCGGTGTCTCCGTTCAAATCGACGAAGCCACCAAAGCATTCGAGGAATCCACACGTTCCATCGTTGCATTCCGTCTGAGCACCCATCCGTTCACAGGTGGTTGCGCACGATCCGCAATGACGTGAGTCGCGGGTCAAATCGATTCCTTCATCGACGAGCCCATCGCAGTCATCGTCTTCCTCGTTGCATTCTTCTTCCGCTCCGAATGCGCAAGCATCGCGCCGGCGACGTGCGTCACTCGTGCCGCCATCGGTCGGCGTGCCGGCATCGATATCGGTGCTTCCGGAGTCGCAGTTGGAGAGACAGTAAGGATCGACTTCACACCCTCCGATCGACAACGCAAGCAAGACGATGAGACCTCGTCGCTTGCGGATGATCGCCAAGAGACCGAAAGACAGGGCGAGCGCCCATATCGGCAGCGAGCGATGCCCTCGTCCGACCGAGACGCTGCACATGCCACCCCCGCCCGCCGCGAGCACGTCGAGGCGTGATTCGTTGACGCCTCCATCGAACCTCGTTCCAGGATCCGGCATGAGATCGGAGGGCGCGTAACATTCGCCGAGCCGGCACACCTCATCACTCGGGCAATCGATGTTGCGGCAAACATCATCGATGCATCCGCCGGCCCTCGAGTCGCATACCTCACCGGCAGGACATCCTCGCGATCGGCAAGGGTCATCGACGCACTCATGATGAGTGTCGCACACGCGTCCCGAGCCGCATCTGGGCTCACAACCGAGCGATGCGCACGTGCCTCCTTCGCAGATCTCGTCTGCGCCACACCGCACGCCGGCACAACTCCCGATGCACTCGCCGCCCCGACAGAACTCACGCTCACCGCACGTCACGTCACGGCAAGGATCATCCACGCATTCTGCGGCGACACAGACCTGATCTTCATCGCAGAGATAAGGCAGGAAGATGCAGTTGTTGCCGACGCATGCGCCATCCGTGCGCCGACATACGTTGGGTGCCGCGCATTCGAAGGCCTCGCAGGCGGGAATACAAGTCCCGTCGCGACAAACATTGCGCGAACCATCCGTGCTGGGCGTACAAACCACCCCGAAGCACGCGTCTTCGACGCAGTGATGATCCACGCACGTTTGGCCCGTTGGACAGAGCTCGCCGAACTCCGTCTCTTGGCACGGCAGAGAACATCGCGCGGCGATGCAAATACCGCCCTCACAAAGATCTCCGTCATCGATGACGCCATCGCAATCGTCATCGAGGCCGTTGCACACCTCGGTGCCAGGCAACACGCCCCCCACGCATTGAAGCGCGCCCGCGATGCAGCGCAGCGCGCCTTCTTCGCAGACACCTTCCCCCATCCCACAACTTCCACCTTCATCGCTCGGCGAGTCGTCGATGATGTTGTTGCAGTCATCGTCGATGCCATTGCAGACCTCGGGCGTCCCACCGCTCGAACCACTGCACACGACCGCGCCCTCGACACACGCCGTGACTCCCGGTGTGCAAGACCCCATGGACGAACCACAGACCCGGCCCACGCCTACAGGATCTTCGTCCGTCCTTCCATCGCAATCGTCGTCGAGTCCATTGCATGTTTCGAAGCTCGGCTCGATCGCACCGGCGCAGACCCAACCGCCGCTCACACAAATGGTCCCGCCGAACTCACACGTCCCTTCATCCGTCGTCCCACATGCTGCGCCACCATCCCTCGGTGTTTCATCGGTGATGGCATCACAGTCGTCGTCGAGCGCGTTGCAGAGCTCGTCGGTCGGCCCCGTAGCGCCCGTGCAGACGAGCGCACCCGAGACACATTGCTCCGTGCCCGCAGAGCACTCACCAGTATCGATTCCGCAGCGATCGCCTTCGTCGACGGGTGTTTCGTCCGTTCTTCCATCGCAATCGTTATCATGCGCGTCGCATGTCTCCGGGGTGGGGCCCACGCCGCCCACGCACGTCGGCATCGCAGCGAGGCAACGGAGCCGTCCTTCTGCACATTCGCCGACATGGCTCCCGCAAGCACCGAGATCGGTGAGCCCCTCGTCGATCGTTCCGTCGCAATCGTCATCGATGCCATTGCACGTCTCGGCATTGGCTCCGCTCATGGAACCACCTGGTGCGCTCGAACACCGCGTGCTCGTCGGGCCCGCGCATTCGAGCATACCCACGCCACAGGCCCCCGGGGCCACGCAGCTCTCGCCCAAACGATAATCTTCGTCGACCGATCCATCGCAATCATCATCGAATGCATTGCAACGTTCGGCCTGTGGCGTTGCGGGGATCGCATTGCATCGCGGCGCGCCCGCCACGCATGCCGTCGCCCCTGATCGCGCGCAGAGCCCCACGCCGGCGGTGCAAGCCACGCCCACATCGTTAGGTGAATCGTCGATCACCCCATCGCAGTCGTCATCCACGCCGTTGCAGAGTTCGAAGCTCGTGTCCGTCGCGTCGGTGCAAGTGAGCGCTCCTGACGTGCAAGCGATCACCCCCTCTTGGCAAGAATCCCCATCGGGCCCATCACACGCCGCGCCTACACCGGCCACCATCTCGTCGATTCGTCCATCACAATCTTGATCGATTCCATCACAAATCTCGATATTTGCGCCGGTCGCATCGCTGCACGTCATCGCGCCTGCCGTACAAACGGTCACGCCTTCGAGGCACAGATCCGCATCGGGCCCGTCGCAAGCGACTCCCGAGCCGACGGTCGCGTTGTCGACAGCACCATCGCAGTTGTCATCGAGCGCATTGCAAGTCTCGGTGGTGGGGCTGACGCTGGACCGACACACGAGTCCGCCGGCGACGCATGCAGTCGCACCTGTTCGACACACGCCCTGACGCGCGCCGCCTTCGCAAGTCAACCCCACGCCATCGCACGAGCAGTCGTTTCCGACGTCGGAGATCGAAGGATCTGCCCCATCGATGAGACCATCGCAATCGTCGTCTCGACCGTTGCACACCTCGACGCCAGGCACGCAAGGGGGCGTCAACCCCGTCACCTGGATCGCCATGTCTTCGTAGTCGTTGTCTCCGCCGCGGAAGAGATCTTCGAATCCGAAATAGAACCGGTTCGGCGTGATGCGCGATTGATAGACGAGGTGATGAACGAAGTCTCCGTCGTTGTTGTAGTCGCGTTGGGTGAAGTAGGCCCGACCGAAGAGCGAGATGCCATCGCTGCCGTTGACGAAATCGCCACAGTTGTCCGCGCTCGAGCCACCTTCCGGCGTGATCAGATAGAACGCGATGAAACCTCCGCGATAGCGCCCGGAGGTATGCTCGACGGCGAAATCGACCGAAACCGTGGTTCCTGGTTCGGCGTTGACCGCGTAATTCGGAACTTCGTTCGCGTGTGCGCTGGCCGGCGCACCGCAACCCATGATGGGCCTTAGATTCGCTGTGACAGTCGGGTCGTCGCCGACGTTGTAATAGCCAAAGCTATTTTCGTAACCAGCACCTTCGCCGATGTCTTTGAAGATCACCGGCATGGTTGTGTTGGGGAGGAAGATCTCGGGCAGCTGAGCTGCATCGATGATCGCGTGGATCGCATTCACGGCTGGAGGCGCCACACCTTCTTCGTTGTTCAAACAGATTTGGAGATCGCCCTCGCAATTGCCTGGCACGACCGGCACAGGCACGATGGTTCCATCCACTTGAACCACGGTCGCGTGCACATCCGCCGCCAAGACGAACGTGAACGAAATCGCGACGAACGCAGCAAGGGCCAATGCCCGGGCGTGACGAAAAAGGCCAGCCATTCGAAGCCTCCAGAACACACGAGTTCGACATGCGCGGCCGCGCACGACGGAGGCCTCTAGATTCGCCGCTTTTTAGCGATTTTGTCCAGTGCTTCACGAGATCGACGGTAAGTCCCGTATGTGGATGGGTCTCAAGCCAGCACCGCCATGGGTCGAATGATCGATGAGATGCTGGACGATGCCACGAACCAAGCACGAGGCTGGATCTTTCAAGGAAACCCCGATCGCGAGCAAATGGATGAACGCGCTCGTGCTGGAGGAACACATCGATGGCGTGTGGATCCACCCCGCCACGCTCAGCACATCATTCAGGGCTCGCGCGCGTTCTTATGGCGTGCTGCGGGCTCAGGTCGAGGGGCGCGAGGTGTCGTGGCATTCGGACGAGTCGCATGGCCGGCGCATGATGGCCATGTCGAGCTCGAGCTCGAACCGAGTCATCGGATGCTCCATGCAGATCGGTTTCGAGAGCATCCGATCCTGCGCAATCTGAGTATTTGGCGGTTTGCGCAGGCAACGACATTTCCATTGAGTGTCGAAGAGGCTGATGCGCTCGAGGAGGAATGGACTCATCGAACACGAGCACCTGATTGGATCCATCTGCTCCTCCGCGATCACGGTCTTGTTTCGGCGGCGCGATTTTGCATCGAGCACGCTCGTGCACAGTCAGAGGCTTCAGTCAGCGTGACCGTTCATTGGCGAAGAAAATTTGTTCGAGTGAATATTGGTCCTGCAGAGGCCGCGACCTTTGACGGAGAGAGAGCTCGGCTTCTTGTCCGAACACTTCCGCAACAAGAACTTCCTTCCGAGGTGCACATCGAGCGAAGTCAATATAAGAGCGTTGACAAACCCTTCATCGTGAGCGTTCCAAGGGAGATGATCGCCTCGGTTTGGCCAGCGCTCAGAGATGGATACGTCGAGCACGTCGCCGAAGCAGCGCGCAAGAAGACTCCCTATGGCGACACCCACGAGCCTCTTTTCGAAGATTGGTTGTGCACACCGAGCAGCACGGAATTGCGAATCTATGATCCTGACTTGGTGGGTCCACACGAGCGGCGACATCGAGACGTCGCCATTAGAAACGATCAGGCCGGACTCCGGAAAGAGATTCTCGAACGATGGGACGGGGTCTGCCCGATTTCAGGATGCGACGTCCACGCTGCGCTCGAAGCCGCTCACCTTCTTTCGTACGCCGAATATGGCGATGCATCCCAGTATGCGGAAAACGTGCTGCCCCTGCGCGCCGATCTCCATCGTCTCTTCGATCGCAATTGGCTGGGAATTGATCCCGAGAGCTCTTCGATTTGGCTCGCTCCCGAGCTTCGATGTGGAAGCTATGGGGAATTTCACGGTCGAATCGTCGATACTCAAAAGCTCGATTCGAGAGCTCTCGCAAGACGCTGGGCCCAAACTCAAAGTGCTCATCTGGAACGAGTCGGATCGAACGACGAACCAGAGTCGCATTGATCGGAGATCAAACCGACTCTGGTTCGACGCGGAGCG
>CAYZTA010000014.1:0-104907 GCA_964481145.1 uncultured Sandaracinus sp. | reverse complement strand
ATTGGATCAGAAGTCTTCTCCATTTTGGATTGCGCTCCACGCGATCCTGGTTAGGCGCGGATCTCGCCCTCGGTGAGGCGCGACCGGAGACTCCCACGCGGCGCTGGCGCGCGAGCGTTCGCGACGGGAGCGTGGTTTTGGGCGACGGCACGGCGACCTTGGCGCTCGACCTGAGCGCTTCGCGCGCGGTGCTCGACGCGATCGCTATGCGCGAGCTGCTGACCTGGCTCGACGGCGAGCGACTACTCGCTGCGCCGGTACGGCGGAGGGCGGATCGCGCCGAGCTGATCGGCGCGCCGCTGCAGATCGCGGAGTCGCGCGCCATCGCCGCGATCGACGTGGACATCGCGCCGATCGGAGAGGGCGCGGTGATCGGCTGGACGCAGGGCCGCGATGTGCACGTTGCGCTCCTCGAATGCGGTGCGCGCACGCCCGAGGCCGCGAGCGCGCCGGTGGTCGCTGCAGGGGCCGCAGGGACGCCCCTGCCCGACTTCGCACACTTGGTGCAGGCTCCGCCGCTCGATACGCTCGCGACCTCGTACGAGCGCTTCTGCGGGATCACCCGGGAGCGAAGGGTCTTCTGTGGTGTCGGGACGAGCGGCGCTGTCTGGCCTGATGTGAACGGCGCGCTCGAGGTTGGATTTGCGGGTGATCAGGCGGTGGTACGTACGACCACCGAGGTGCTCGTCGCACCACTCGACGAGAGTGGTGTGCTCGGCGCGTCGCGGGCCCTCGCTCAACTGGCCGGAGCCATCGCGATCGCCACCTCGACTGGGGAGGTCTGCGCTGTCCTCGCCGATCACAGCGTGCGCTGCAACCCTCTGGGCTACCATGTTCCGCATGAGGCGCCGTTCACCGATGCGATCGACGTCGGCCTTCTGCCCGACGGCTCGCGCACTGTGCTTTGTGTGCTGCGCCAGGACGGACGCACATATTGCGGTGGTTGCGCGCACGACTGGAGTGAGCTCGGCGTGTATGACGTCGATGATCGCTTCGACGAATCTGGCTATCAGTGCACGCGACCGGTGCGCACCGACACGCCGCGCGCCGCGCGTCTCGATCCGGTCGGACACTATGCGCTGGCCGCGGTGGACCGTCGCGGCGAGGTCGTCGCGATGCTCCCCGCGCTCGCCGCGACCCCCGCCTGCACTGGCCGCTGCGCGTGCGCTGACCGCTCTTTTCAGGCGTGGCGCTGCGTCGAGGTCGATGACGCCGGTGACGCGCATGTGCTGCGCCCGGTACGTGTGCTCGGCGATACTCATGCATTGCTAGCCGATGGGCGGCTGGTGCAAGTCAGCGAGCGCCGGTGAAAGCGGCTTTGTCGCTCCCTGCATGACGAACGAGGATTTCGAGCAGCGCAAATTCGGTCGTGGTCACCTCGATTTCCACCCCATCCATCGTGACGGAACGAGCGGCCACATCGATCGTAAGCTCACCTTCAGAGATGACTCTGATGCGGCGCATCGACACAGGTCGGCGGAGAATCGCTCGAATGCGCGCCACGAGCTCGCGAGGGTTGAATGGCTTGGCAAGGTAGTCGTCCGCGCCCATTTCGAGACCCACGATGCGATCGATGTCGTTTCCGCGCGCGGTGAGCATGAGCACTGGCAAATCGGAGAACGTTCGCAGCTCGCGCAAGAGATCCAAACCGCTGCGTCCTTCGAGCATCACGTCGAGCACCGCCATGGCGTGCGTGTCACTTCGTGTACGTTCGAGCCCGGACGCGTAGTCGTGTCGCGCTTCGAGTGCGAACCCCTCTTCCGAGAGATACGTCGCGAGCAGCTGGCAGAGCTCGCGGTCGTCATCGATGAGGAGAATCGAAGGGCGGGTCGACACGAAGCAAGAGTACGTGAATGGGCAAGGTCACGCACCCGGGGAGCGGAGCGTTTACATTCCTTCACGAAGTTTTACGTCTCATCCGAAGCGGAAGCGATAATGCGCCACCGAAATCCATCCTTCTCGGTCGTGTTTGCCGCGTCTACGATGCTCTGCTCCGTATGTAGTGGTGTTCTGGACGCGCCTGAATCAGTTCGGGATGCGGAGTCGTCATCGGATGCGCGTCACGTGCGGGATGCGTCGCTCGTCGAGGATGGGTTGACTCTCTTCGATGCCGCGTACGAGAGCGATGCGTTCGCGAGCTTCGAAGACGGTGGCACAGGCATGAGAGATGCCTCGACGTTTGATCTCGACGCGGGTCGATGTTCGATGCGGGCGGGACGTTCGATGCGGGCTCGGGCGCGTGTGACCGTACCCTTCCTCCAGTGCGCTTCGACTGGCCGATGTCCGGATCATCGATCGAGGCGATTCTGTTTTGCGGCGGGAGGGAGGCTCGGCGCGATTCACTCGCGGCGAGGGTGCCGACTCGTAAAGGATGCGAGACCGAATCGGTACTAATTATCAAGTGCTTCCACGAAGAGCACCCATGTGAACCCAATTTGTGAGGAACATCGAGTGCGACACATCATCTTCGTTTGGGTGATCGGATTCACACTGGGCTGTAGCTCATCGGCGACCGCCCCGGACGCCGGGCCTCGGCGTCCAGCGAACGAACGCGATGGAGGGGAAGCTCCACGCGAGGACCTTGACGGTGGCGCGTTGTTGGACGCGGAACCGCAAGATGGAGGGAGCCCCGATGCTCCGATACTCGACGCCAGCGATGACACCGAGACAGGATTCGATGGCGGGCATTCCGATGCAGGGCCTGATGGTGTGCCACCCGATGCAGGCACGGCGGACGCTGGGCGAACCGATGCGGGGCCAGATGCCGCAGGCGCGGGACCCTCGACGGACATCGTTTGGGAGAGGGCCTACCTCGACACGTCATCCTTTCTCCAAGGCATATGGGGTTCGGGACCCAACAACGTCGTGGCGGTCGGTTTTTCCGGGTTTGCGTTCCGTTGGAACGGCACGACCTGGAGCGATGAGGCGATCTACGGCTTACGTCCTGACACCTACGCAGTGTGGGGTCATTCGGCATCGGACATCTGGCTCGGAGGCGACGAAAGGAACGTTCAAGAGAGCTATGCGGCTGACAGCTGGAGCGACCGCAGCATTGGCGACATGGGCTTACGATCCAACCGCATCATCGGGGGTTGGAGCAGCTCCGTATCAGGTTGCTATGCCGTGACGCTCAGAGGCGACGTTCTCCGTCATCGCACTGGGCGAACGTGGGATCGGGTCACGTGGGGTTCTACGGATTGGGTGTTGCACGATGTCTGGTCCAGTGGTCCCGATGAGGCGTGGGCTGTTGGTTCGAACGGCTTGATCATGCGCTTCAGGGATTCAAGTTGGGAACCTGCGCATCCGAGCGGTACCGACTTGGCGCTACTCGGAATCTGGGGCTTCGGCCCGAACGACATTTGGGCCGTTGGCGTCAGGGGCCTGGCCCTTCATTGGGATGGGACAGAGTGGACCCATCATCCCGCGGAAACCATCAACGCATTCAACGCGGTATGGGGGTCGGGACCCAACGACATGTGGGCCGTGGGCAGGGGGATTTTTCACTGGGACGGTGTCTCGTGGACACGGACGATGTCTTCTGGATGGACGCTCAACGCGATCTGGGGCTCGTCGGCGGACGACATCTGGGCGGTCGGCGAATTCGGCAACGTGTTGCATGGGACGCGTCGGGCGCCGTGACCCGGTGAGCACGTCGTCGCGCAACCGGTTCCCGGATATCGAAACCGAGAGCGCGCTCGCGTGAGTGAGAGCCCGATGCGAAAGCCGCGCTCCTCGGCCTCGATGGCCGCGAGTATTTGCGGTTCTGCCGTCTTGTGACGTTGCCCGAGAGCGCAATCACCGATCGCGATGCGCTCTTCGCGCTCTGCATACTGACTTCAGCCAAGATCAAAGCGCAGTTGGTGTGAGGCCAATCGGAGATGGAGGCATGTGAGAGACGCACGACCGCGCTCGTGCGTTGCCTCATGAATCTCCTCCGCGATCTGGCAAATCGGAGAACGTTCGCAGCTCGCGCAAGAGATCCAAACCGCTGCGTCCTTCGAGCATCACGTCGAGCACCGCCATGGCGTGCGTGTCACTTCGTGTACGTTCGAGCCCGGACGCGTAGTCGTGTCGCGCTTCGAGTGCGAACCCCTCTTCCGAGAGATACGTCGCGACGCACCCAGGAGCGGAGCGTTTACGTTCCTTCACGAAGTTTTACGTCTTATCCGAAGCGGAAGCGATAGAGCTCCTCGCATGCGAACGTGGTTCGGAATGTTCGGGAGGTTTGGACAGAGCAAGACGTGGAGTCTGATGGGCTTCATCGCATGGTCGGTCGGACTCACTCCAAGCATCGCTTTGGCCCAGTCTGCTCTCCACCTCGAATGGGAAGGCCCTCCGGCCTCCGAGGCGATCGTTCTTAGGAGAGGTCCAGGCGTGGACCCTATCGAAGCATGCGCTCCGCCTTGCGTGATGACACTGCCAGAGGGGCATTATCGGGTGACGATCGGGGGCGGCGCATTGCGGACCGCATTCCACCTCGACGAGCCCGTGCATCGGATTCGAATCGTACGCGAAAGCAGGAGCGACCTTCGCTCGATCGGGGAAGTGCTCGGTGTGTTCGCGAATGGAGGTTTTGTGCTCGCGTTCGTGACCGCTCTCATTGGCGTGGGGATCCAAGAGCTCGCGTCGACGGTGGGTAGCGGTAGCGGTGGCAGTGGCGGAGGGATGCCCGATGAATTCCCAATCATGATAGGGATCGGCGTGATGATTGGGGTCACCTTCGGCGCTCCTGCGCTTGGTCTAGGCTTGCTGGAGGATCGATGGGACGCGCATGCGTATTGAGTTCGGCGATGGTCTTGTGTGCGCTGACCTTCGGCTGCGCTCACGTGACATCGATCCGTCATCCACTCTCGGTGGGTGTCGTGGATCCGAATGAGGTCGTGATTGAAGACCAACGCCGTGAGGACGAGCTCGCTCTTCCAAGCGGGACGCTGGACGATACGGCGTCATTGATCGAGCTTTCGCCTTCGCGTGTTTGTTTTCATCTGACGCGTTGGTCGGTGGAGCCGAGTCGTCGCGGTGAGCTCCTGGGGTTGTCGCTCACGATGTTCGGAGACTCCGAGGAGCTGCGGGCTCAGCCCGTATCTTTGGCTCCGGGACGCCGCTTCGAGCACGAAGTGCCGGGGTCTCGAGAGGTCATGACACCTGGCAAGTGCCTCTATCACGCACTCGGAATGTGCGCGCGGTGGGCTGTGCATCCGCGGACAGAGCATCAGTCTTTCGACTACACCATCGCGGTGAACGAAGCGACTGCGTGTTTTCTCAACGATGACGTGATCACGCAAACCTCACGCTTCGTTCGGCTCGAGGTGCATGGGGGTGGGGAGCGGCAACGCTTCGAATGGTCGCTCGACCATTCATCTTAACTCGACAGCAACTTGTCGATGTTTGCGCGCTCCCATTCGAGCGCTCGCACGTAATCGGGATAAGCGCGCTCGCGGCGGCGGAACTCGGGGGTGTGAAAAATGGTGCGGCCGTGTTCTTCGCGTGCGGGTTCGACGTGGTGAAGCATCTCGTGAAAGACGATGTACTCGATGAAAAATGGAGGGATCCACGTCTGGTCGAGTACGGGATGCACGCGAATCAATCGTTCGTCGTGGGTGTACGTTCCAAGCCGGATCGTGCGCTTTCGACTTTTTCCACGCATGGGCGCGCCGCGTTTGCCCCAAGTGATGCTCACGCCATCAGTCGCACCGGGGAAATGCGTATTCCCAATCTGTGTAAAGATCTTCGATAGGTCGTAATGATTGCCATGCGTTCGCAATTTCAGCGGCGGTCTTCGTGAGGCCAAGCGCTCTCGGTGCGATTCGATGAAGGCGCTGAGCAAACGAGACGCATGGCGGTCGCCGTTTTTGAGATAGGCGGAAAGCGCGGCGATGATCGCACTGTCGGCCCCAGCGAACATCTCGTGCAGCCTGACGATGAGCCGCCCTGGCACTTTGGTACTCGAGATCATCGTGCGACGATTGCGTGTCAGTTCGATCTCGACGCTCATGCCCAGAGCTGCAGCGATTGCATCTCCGAGTTCGTGGCGAGCGCATTCAGGTGCTTCGAGGACAGCAGGTGCTTCGAGGACAGAGCGAGGTTCGCGCTGGATCTCGAATCGCACGGACGAGGGCGCATCGAAGGCAAGCGTGAGTTGCCTTTCGGTGGACACACGACGGGTCGCACCCGTGCGCTGTGCTGGAGTGGCCAGAACCAAGAGCTGATGAGTCTCTCGCATCGGCGCGTCCATCCTGATCGTCTGCACAGGAATGTCAATGGGGCGAAAAGACCCCTATCGAAATGCTTGAATGATTCGCTTGGTTTCCCGTTCGATTCGCTCGTTGCGGTTGCCCACGGCCACGACTTGAAGGAAATCAGGTTGGATCGTCGCGATCGCGGCCTTCGTGAGCTCTTCGAGAGTCACGGCTTCGATACGGGATGCGATTTGTTCGAGGTTCGATTCGAGCCCGAGCAAGCGATCGATGACCCACATCTCAGCCACGGCGTCAGCCTGATCGAGGGCCGCCCAAAGCTCGAAGAGGGCTCGTTTTTTTGCCTTTGCGAGCTCGTGGGGAGCGATGGGCTGGTCTCTCAATTCCTGAAGCAGGCAGAGCACGTTCCGCACGAGCTCGGGAGTCTTCGTGTGTTCGATGGATGCACCGATGACTGCAAGCCCCGTATCGCCATACGAATCGAAGCTGCCGAACGTTTCGTATGCGAGGCCAGCGTCTTCGACCACCGTGCGGTAGAGACGTGTGCTCATTCCATCATCGAGCACACGAAAGAGGAGCTCCGTCGGATATCGCAGTGGGTGCCCCTCTCCGACGCTCGGAAGTGCGATCCGTACATCGGTTTGGCTCCCCGGGCTCTCGGTGAACGAGACACGCGGACCTGCCATGGCCTTGTCGAAGGCCATGGGGGGCTCGTTCTCGCCGAGGGGCAATCCTCCGAACGCGGAGAGGATGACTTGATCGATCTCACTCGGATCGACGGCCCCCGCGACTGCCACCACCGATTTGCTCCCGACGTAATGGGCTGCATGCCAAGCGCGCAGATCGGCCTCGCTGAAACGGGTGAGGGTGTGCTCGTTTCCAGCGATCTTGAAGCCGAGAGGATGCGCGCCAAACACGGCGAAGTGTGCGAGGTCATCCGGATCGATGTCACGATCGTCTTCGTCGACACCTTCGAGGATTTCTTCACGCACGATGCGCTTCTCCACCTCGAGGTTGCGGAGGCTCGGTGCATAGAAGATCTCGGAGAGGATCTCGATGCCGCGCACGATGTGCTCAGGCGGGAGCGTGAGCTCGTAGGTCGTAAAATCGGCGCACGTGGCCGCGTGGAGCGTCCCACCGAGCTCTTCGACGGCCAGGTTGAACTCGAATGCGCTCGGATGTGACGCCGTTCCTCGAAAGAGCATGTGCTCGAGGAAATGCGAGATGCCGTTTAATTCACGTGTTTCGTAACGCGAGCCCACCCGCACTCCGACCATGACGGTGGCCGTGCGCAGATGCGGCATCGGCATGATCGCAACATCGAGGCCGTTCGGTAGCTTGCGCGCCCGGACATCCATCGCGAGCGGACGTTTCGAGCGCGCTTCGCTCATCGGAGCTTACGAGGCCTCTTCTTCTGTGTCCGGCAGTTCACGCTCGGGCGAGTCTTCACTCGGCCCTTCTTCCATCTGTTCGTCGCCATACCGCAAAATGCTCTCGTCGATGCGCAACGCTCCGTCGGCCTCGGCTTCATCGCGCAGATGGCGTACGAAGGCACGCAGGACTTCGGCGCGTTTGGCCGTGAGGAGCTGGTCGCGAATGCTCGATTGGACCTCCGCCGTGAAGTTCTCGTCGCTCGCGTAGGTTCGCTCTTTCAACCGAACGACATAGAAATCATCGCCGAGTTGAATGGGCGCTTCCGGGATTCGATTCTCCAGCGTGAGCGCGAAGACGGCTTGTGTGAGCGCGCCGGCATTGGCACCCGTGATGGGCGTCTCGGTGCGACCAAACGAGCGGGATTCCCTCATCTGCGGTGCGAATGTATCGCGTTCAGGGGGCTCGGGAAGACTGCCATCGGCATGGGCCGCCGGTGCGTCTTGCCAGTTCCATGCGAGGCGCTGATCGAGCTCTTGCATCGAATGATCTTCGCGCAGATATCGAAGCGCTCGCTCGGCATCCTCACGTGCCAGCTCGCCAGCCCGTGACCGCGCGTAGAGCCCTTGCGCGAGCTCGCGTTTGGCCTCGTCTTCGGGCACATCGCCCTCGCGACGCCCTTCGACTTTGATGACGTGATATCCGAAGGTGGTTTCGACGATGTGGTCGGTAATTTGCCCAGGCTCGGTGCCGAACTGTGCCTCGTCGAAGGGCGCCACCATGCGGCCGCGTGCATTCCAGCCGAGATCGCCGCCGCTCCGCGCGCTGCCGGTATCTTCACTGTTGTCTCGCGCGAGGGTCGCGAAGTCTTCACCTGCGCGGGCGCGTGCGAGGAGCGCTTCGGCCCGTGTGCGAGCCGTGGTCCGCTCGGCATCGGACGCGGTGGACGCGGCCTTGATCAGGATGTGGCGTGCGCGGCGCTGCTCTTCGAGGCCGGTGTAACGGTGACGCTGACGCTGATATTCAGCGTCGACCTCTTCGGTATGCGCGGCCATCCACGCCGTGAGTGCATCGTCGGAGGTCTCTGCGCGTTCGCGATAGAACGTGGGGGTAAACCGCACGTATTCGATCTGCGCACGTTCAGTCTCGCGATTGTATTGCTCTCGAACCTCGAGCGGGCTGACGGTCACGGTCGAAGTGACCGCTTCCCGCGCCAGATGCGCCAGATGTTCACGCGCTTGCCAACGCTCGAACTCTTCGACGCTTCTTCGGAGATTGTTTCGAATGAAGCGCTTCATGTTCTTGCTCGAAAAGCGCCCATCGCGATCTTCGAAGCTGTGCTGGATTTCCGGCCCCGGATAGCCTTCGGGGGCATCGACTGGGGGGGTCGAGCGGATGATGCCAGTCTCGGCGACCTCACGAAGCACGTCGCGTACATCGGCATGAAACCCCATACGAACGGCTTCGTTCGCGAGGAGTTCGCGCTCGATGAGCCCGTCCAAGGTCAGCTCGCGCAGCCGCAGCGTCCGCGCTCGGTCGGCGGGGAAGCGGTTGAACCCGACGAGGGTGTACGCCGCTCGAAAGTCCCCTTCGGTGATGGTCGTCCCACGCACGCGTGCAGCGGTCGAATTGCCCGTATTGACGCCGCATCCCTGAGACTGCGGCCCACCAAACTGGAGAATGAAGACCGCGCTGAGGAGCGCCACGAGGAACGAGAGGATGACGGTCTGAAAGCGCTTCTGAATGTGCTCGAGCATTGTGCGACAGAGGCCTCGCCCGGGACGATGCGAAGCGCTCGACGCTCCGCCGCCCGTGCAAAAGGGGGGTGACTGTAAAAGAGGCGTTCCCTATGCGCAATCAGGGCGTGTATTCCGGGCCAAGTGAGCGTTGTCTGGGCCGTGGTTGGGGCCGATATCTCGGAAGAACGATGATCGACGACCTCGACGCGATCCAGCGAGGTCTCACCGCGGCGGTGTGTGGGGTGGCGCTCGGCTTTCCCAGCCGCAAGCGCCCCGGAGGGGTCAGCACGCACGTCTTGGTGGCGCTCGGCGCTCTCATCTTCACCTGGATAGGACGCAATGAGGATGAAGGCGACGTGCTCCGCGTGGTGGCAGGTGTCTGTCAAGGTGTCGGGTTCGTCGGAGCTGCTGCGGTGATCCGAACTCCCAAGTATGTCGTCGGCATCACCACGGCCGCTTCGATCTGGATCGCGGGTGCGTTGGGTTGTGTGGCGGCGCTCAGCGTGCAACCTCTTCGTGCAGTCGTCTTTGCAGGAATCGTCGCCATCCTCGCGTCGGTGCTCCGTCGCTTCGAGCATCCGCGCAGAGGGCTCGTTCGATCTCGTCGTACTCAATGATCAAATATCTTGGTTCCAAACGTGTACTCGTCGATACGATCCGAACGATCGTGGATGCGCTCGATCCACGTGCAAGCGTCCTCGATCTCTTTTCGGGAACGTCGAGGGTAGGGCATGCGCTCAAGCGTGCGGGGCATCGGGTGCTCGCGAACGATCACAATACCTATGCGCACGTGATCGGGCGCTGTTATGTCCAAGCCGATCGAGAAGACATCGAGCACGACGCCCGCCTCTTGATTTCGGAGTTCATGCGCCTGCCGGGAAAAGCCGGATGGTTCACGGAGACGTATTGCGAGAAATCTAGGTATTTTCAGCCGAAAAACGGGATGCGCATCGAGGCGATCCGAGAAGCGATCGCGCAAAAGGATCTGCCCCCGAATCTCGAAGCCGTGATGCTCACGTCGCTGATGGAAGCCGCCGATCGCGTGGATTCGACGACGGGTGTGCAGATGGCTTGGCTCAAGCAATGGTCGGAGCGCTCCGCCAATGATCTCGAGTTGCGTTTGCCCGATGTGCTGCCTCGCATCGCGGCGGGTCGATGCGAGGCGCACAACCTCGATGCGTTCGAGGCGGCGTCGAAGCTCGAGACCGATGTGGCGTATATCGATCCGCCTTACAATCAGCACTCGTATCTCGGCAACTATCACGTCTGGGAGACGCTCGTGCGCTGGGATGCGCCTGAGGTGTATGGGCTCGCGTGCAAGAGGGTCGATGTCAAAGCACGCCGTAGCGTCTTCAACTCCAAGCGCACCGCGGAAGAAGCGCTCTCCGAGATCATCTCGAAGATCCGAGCGCGCTCTCTCGTCGTGAGCTTCAGTGATGAAGGATATGTCTCGCGTGAAGCGATCGAAAAGATGCTCCGTTCACGAGGGGATGTCGCTGTGATTGCGCGCGACTACAAACGATACGTGGGCGCCCAGATCGGCATTTACAATCCGCGCGGCGCAAAGGTCGGACAGGTCTCGCATCTTCGAAACACCGAATACATTTTCGTGGTGACGGATCGTCCGCTGCATCTCGACGCCCCCGACATCAATGCATTGCACAATCGAGTGTGACGGTGGCGCGGCTGTCGGCTGCGGTGCTGCCGAGTGAAAGCATGGCTGCACGCGCGCCCCACGATGCTCCTGCGATTTGGCAGAAGCCGGTCGTGCTGACGACCGCATTGCCATGGGTGCATTCGAGGGTGCGCATCTCCGACCAGTTCGTGCCATCGAGTTGCGCTCGGTTGGGGGCCGAATAGCGACACTGCCATCCGGCGATGGGCACCCCGATCGTTCCTGGTTCGGTCGCGACGTTCGTTCGGCGTGCAGGTGTGTCTTCGTAAGCCGAGACGAAGACCGTCCATTGAATGGTGGCGTCCATCGGGATGGCCGCCGGCTCGCGTCGCCGTCGCTCTCGTGTTTGGGCGAAGACGGTGGATCCGAGTGCACTCAGGAGGACGCAAGAGGTCACGAATTTCAGCCAAAATGAGAGCTGCATCAGAGATTTCTCGTCATGTGATGGTGTCGACGCGAGGGGCGCGTGAACGATTCATGGCAAGCATGGTATAGCGGAATCCGTGTCCGAGACCCCAAGCGAACTCGTTTTCACCAAGCTGCGCGATGCCGTGGCGAGCCGTTTCGAGGTGATGCAGGTGCCGCTTCTCGCGCGTCTCGTCGAGCAGCCGAGCTACACGATCGATCGAGAGGATGTCGAACGCGCGGCCTGCATCGTCGACGAGGGCGCCGTGCAGTGTGGGCTTTCGGTGACGCGTTGTCCGGATCCGGATGGGAAGTACGCGGATCATCGAGTGTATTCTACGCCCGCATGTGGCGTGAATGATCGAGCCCTGGCGCTCGTGGGGCATGTCGATACCGTGTTTCCTCGCTCTCTTGGCTTCGAGCGCTTCACACGCGAAGAGGACATCGCGAAGGGTCCCGGTGTGCTCGATATGAAGTCGGGGCTCACGACTGTGCTCTTCGCGCTCCACGCCGTGCGAGAGGCGGCGCCCGAGTTTTGGAGCCATTTACGCGCTCGTTTCGTGTGCGTGAGCGATGAAGAGGTGGGCTCACCATCATCCCGAACGCTCTTCGAGTCCCTTTCGGAGCGAACCCATGCCGCCCTCGTCTTCGAAGCGGGTCGAGTCAAAGATCAGATCGTGACGCGACGTCGTGGGGGCGGCCTCTGGGCGATTCATGCGCATGGACGCGCGGCCCATGCGGGCAATCATCACGCTCGAGGAGTCAGTGCCATTCATGCGCTCTCACTCCTCGTGCCGAAACTCGAAGCGCTCACCGACTACAGGCGGGGGCTCACGGTAAGCGTCGGGATTTTTCAGGGCGGGACGGCGAAAAATACCGTTCCGGAGGAGGCGAGTCTTCAGCTCGATGCGCGCTTCGAACGCGCTGCGGACGCGGCTGAGCTGGAGTCGGCTCTCAAGCAGCTCGTGATCGAGCCGTATGCGGGGCTTCTTGGTGTTCCAGAGAAACTCCGCGCGGTGCGGTTCGTCCTCGAAGGGGGCATCACGCGACCTCCCATGGAGGCGAGTGACGCAAGCGAGGAGCTGCGACGAAGATACGAAGTCCATGCTGTTCGATGTGGCCTCTCGATCGGTGAGGCGCCGCTTCAGGGAGGCGGATCCGATGCGAATCTGCTCTCTGGATTCGGAGTCCCTTGCATCGATGGGCTCGGTCCGTGGGGGGAGCATTTTCATCAAACGCGCGAGTACTGCAGCCTGGCGAGCTTGCGAATGCGCACCTTGGCCTTGGCGTGTTTTCTTGTGGACGAAGCGTCGCGAACGGATCGCTGACCAGGATCAGGGCGACTCGGGTCAGAGCGTTCGTTTGAACGGGATCACATTCGATGGAGGTGGCTGGGACTCGTCGTTTTCGAGCTCGTCCATCGCACGCTCGTCCATCGCGAGGGAGCGATTGTTCTCCGCATTGCGCTGATATTCATCGCGCTTTTTTCCGGGCTTCTCGCGCTCTGCCGCGCGATCCCAGAGGTGTGCTGCCTCGTGATATGCGCGTCTGCGCGTGTCGTCGTCACGCGCGTCATTGGCTTTCTGTTCCGCAGCTTCTGCTTTCGCGACATGCGGGTTTCGTCCAAAGCTCATGCCAGGCTTATAGCGCGTTTGATGCACCTCTGTTGGGTCGCGTCTCCTCCCGAGCGTCGCCCCAGTGAATGGATGCCACCGACGAAGCCGGTGTTGACCCCGAAGCGCAACGATGTGTGACCCTTGCGATCGGACAGCAGCGTGTCTCGTCGGGAAGCGCAGGCGAGATCGTGCACCACGTCCGCTGACACGGCCTCGAGACGAGACGCATCCGGCTTCGACACGGTTCCGGGTGAAGCCTGCCCAGTGGATCGTTCGATGCAAAGCAGCTCGATGTCGCACGTCCGATATCGAACTGCTTTGTCGTGCGTAGGAGGTCCTCATGAATGTGCAGGTCGAAGACTCGTTCGCTGCACGTGCGCACGTACTCGTCGCCACCGAAGACCCAGGGCTTCGTGTGCAGATTGACGAGACGCTGCGCAAAGATGGTCATCACGTGACGGGCGTCGAGGATGGTGTCGAACTGCTCGAGCGGCTCGTCGCGACGCATGAAACTCGATTTCATGTCGTGATCGCCGACATCGAGCTCAGCGGTTTTACCGGTCTCGAAGTGCTCGGATTGACTGATGGAGCACCGGAGAGGCCGCCCATCCTCTTGATGATCCCCGCGGGAGAACCGACGTTGCGTCGGGCGGCGGCACAGTTCGGAGCCAAAGGCGTGATCGAGCGCCCCTATGATGTCGACGAGTTGCGCCTTTTGGTCGCGACCCTGATTCGCACGCCCCATCGCCCACTGGGTTCGCGCGCGGCCTGAAAATCACGACAAAGCGCGCTGTTCGGAGTGCAGCTCGTGTTCGATGAGCAACGCGACGTTTTCGGGTCTCACTTCCGGACCACAAGTGACGATTCGCCCGTCGGGTGCGCGACGACGAATGTCCGCGATCGCCACATGATCGGCCCACACGACGGCGCGCATGCGCTCGAGGACACGCATGAGAGTTTCGCTCACGGGCACGTCGAGCCGACTGCCAGGGCGCAGATCGATGAGCGCCGTGCTCCTCCAACCTGCTCGCAACGCGCTCGCCCGCAGCACGTCTTCGAGCGAGCGTGCCCGCAACACTTCGGCGCGCTCGCTGAGCAGCATACGAATGCGTGCGGCGATCGCCGGATGATTTGCAAGCACATAGACGACAGCAGGAACATCGGCGTGGCTGTCGATGTCTGCATGCAGCTCGTGCTTCGAACTCGAACATGCGTGATCTGCGCGCACTTCGAGGATTCGGATGCGAGCTTCGATGCTTGCGAGCATCGACCGTGTCGCATCGGGGCCGAGCCGGTCGTGTACCTCTGCTGCGAGGATATGAGCGACGAACGCGCGCAAACCAGGAATGTCTCGTGGGACTGCGGGGAGCTTCGCACGCACGAGAGAGTCGTGGACGATGCTGCGAAACATGTCGCGATGGATCGAATGTGCTGGGAGTGCAGCCTCGAGGAGCGATTCGAGTTGCGTGCGACGGACCCCTGAACGCACTTCGGCCGAAGAGTCACGGCTCGGCTCGAGCGGCATCTCCGGGTTCGTGTTCATCACGCGCATATCATCTCCGAAAATTGATGGGGGGACCTCCAAAGCTCGCGTTTCGTCATGTTTGCTTGCCACCCCTCTTCCTGCGCCTAGCTTTGTTTCAAGAAAGGCCAGAAATGGAAGCTCCCCGTACGAAGAGAAAGTTGCTCTCGGGTTGGCCACCTGTCGAGGCGTCTTTCGCAAGTGATGTGATGACGGAGTGTCCAAGCTTGGTGCCGAACGAGCAGGGACACGCTCAGCCGCAATCTCTTCGGGGGCTGACGGTGCTCGTGGTCGACGATCACGAGGATACACTCTCGATGATCACGGAGTATCTCGCGTGGCACGGAGCCCATCCGATCGCGGCGACGGAAGTGACCGAGGCCTTGGCTGTGCTCGAAACGGTGTCGATCGACGTCGTCATCACCGATATCGCGATGCCACGTGATGACGGATATGCCTTGCTCAGACGCATGGATGCGAATCCACGCTGGGCTCACATTCCTAGGGTCGTCGCCTCAGGACAGAACTTCGCCGACGAGCTTTCCAAGGAAATTCGGGGAGCGATTTGTCTGAGCAAGCCGATTGCGTTGGACGAGCTGGTCCGCATCGTTCGGAAGGTACACGCCAACGCCCTCATGAGGAGCATCCCCTGTTAGGGCGTGCTGCGCAGATGTTCACGGGTACCGTCGAATCAGGCTGCGGATGAGGTGGGTTCGTTTCGATGGAGCTGGCGCGCTCGCTCGAGCGCGGTCGACCAAACCCGTCGTGAATGTTCGTCATGCGCTCGTCGTGCCCATTCCTCGAGTGCAAAGACGAGCTCGGCGACCGCAGCTTTTCGTGCGGCGTCGTTTTTGGGAGCACTCCACGGAACGCGTGGTGCGCCGCGCAGCATTGCTGCAAGCGCTTCGTATTCACGTTCCCATGTCGATTCGGCGCTCTTCATACCCCCCGGTGATGTGGTAACCGACGCATCATTGACAACGCCCGGTCGGGCGTGCACTTGCACACAACCATGCTGGAGACTTTTGCGCAATTTTCGTGCAAAGCTCCACTTGGCGCGAACGCTGCTGTCTCTCTTCACCTGACGTCCAACCAAGAAAGAGCCATGCCTGCCATTCATCGCATCCTTTGTCCGGTCGATTTCTCGGAAACATCCGAACGCGCATTGCAATACGCCGTCGCGCTCGCGCGCCAGTTCGGCGCGGGGATCCACCTCGTGCACGTGTGGCAGATGCCGGTCTATGCGTTTCCCGACGGTGCCGTGATTCTCGGGCCTGATGTCGTTGCGGAGATCACGAATGAAATGCAACGATCCCTCGACGCGATGATCGCTCGTCACAAAGAGCCCGAGCTCGTGATCGAGGGGCACTTGATGCAAGGCGTGCCCGATCGTGAGGTCGCGCGGATGGCCAATCAGCTGAACGCGGAGCTCATCGTGATGGGCACTCATGGGCGGACGGGAATTTCACATATGCTTCTCGGCAGTGTCGCCGAACGAGTCGTCCGCACATCGACCGTGCCTGTTCTCACTGTCCCGCCCGACCGAACCAAACACAAATGAGTCGGAATTGTTGAGGTAATACGATGCTTTCCATCAAGAAAATCTTGGTTCCCACCGACTATTCAGATGCCGCTGAAAGTGCGCTGCGATATGCGATCGAATTGGCCGGGAAGATCGGCGCCGAAATCGAGTTGGTGCATGTATGGCAGCTCTCGACCTATGCATCGTCCACTTCAGAGCTCGCCAAGGGCATGGAGCGCGATCTCAAGAGCGATCTCGAGAGGCTCGCGCAGCGATATAGCGGTCATGGAGTCGTCATTCACCGTCATCTTCGGATGGGTCCGCCTTATGCGGAGATCATCGAGGCTGCCAAAGATCTCGAGAGCGATCTCATCGTGATCGGCACGACGGGCCGAACTGGGCTCGAACATTTCCTTCTCGGCAGTGTGGCCGAACGCGTCGTGCGGATGGCGGCGTGTCCCGTCCTCACCGTCCGGTACAAGCCGCGCTGAATGTTAGGGCGTGTCCGCATATTCCGGACTAGGGTTCGAGCTCACGCGTCATCTCGATCATCGTCGGGCGAAAGCCCAGTTTCTCGAAGAGAAGCTGGGCTTTTTGATTTGAATGTGCCGTTGAAAGCACGATGCGTGGCGCGCCGAGAGTGGTGGCTCGAGCGATGAACGCCTCCACGAGCAGGGAGGCGGCGCTGCATCGTCGCGCATCGGGGCTCACGAAAATATCGTGGAGAGCGGCATGGCGATCCAAAAGGAGATTCCAATCGCGCTCTTCGATTCGGCCATAGCAATACGCGATTGGCTCGTTCTCTTGCGGCGTTTGCACAGCGACGAGGAGAATCGTGTCCGATTTCTGCAGCTCACGTGCAAACCATTCGCGGTAACCACGCTCGATTCCTTTGGCGAGAAAAAAGCGTTTGGGATCCATCGTATGGTGCATTCGGACGAGCTCCGCAGCCATCCGCGCCATCGCCGGAAGATCGGTTTCGGTTGCAGAGCGCACGACGAGGTCGCAATGAGCGGGCCTTTGCATTTTGAAACTGTAACATCCTGGTCCGCATGAGCGATGGAGCGCATGCTCCGCGGGTGGATGAGAGGGCTCGACGTGTGACCCGTGGCGCGCAGATCGTCGTGGCGTTTTTAGCCCTCGCGGTGCTTGGGCTTGCGTGGGATTTGACGAGCGGTGCGGAAACGCGCGAGCGCACGAATCTCAGATCGGAGGGCATGTCCGAAGTTTCGAACCGCGAACCCTCAGGAGAGGGCCACCCGGCGGATATGCCTGAGCACATTCGATGGATAGGGGTAGGAGGTGGGGCCGAACCCGAGTTGAACCAGCTCTCGCTCGAAGAAGATCTTCTGCTCGTTCGTGAGATCTTCGGTCCGGAAGGCGTCGTGCTTTTTGCAGGAGGGCCTGGGACTCGTTCGGTGCAGGTGACTGATTCGAGCGAGCGTGGCGATCCGCTCGTGCGAGAGCTCGCGCGGTTGCTTTCGGGTCGAGGTGAGCGAAGTACGAGATATCAACCGACACGCCTCGACGTGCACGGCCCTGCGACGCTCGATCGAACGTTGAGTGTGATCTCATCGGCCATGGAACAGGAGACATCTCCTCTTTTGCTGTGGATCGCGGCACACGGAGATCGAGGGGAACGGCCTGTGGATTCGCGCGCTCTTTTGTGGGCTGGCACAGAACTCGACGTGATGAGTCTTTACGAAGCGATCGCCCATCGAGGGGGTCGACGTCCGATCCGTCTCGTGATCACTTCGTGCTATGCAGGAGGGTTTGCCGAACTCGCCTTCGCGCAGGCAGACCCTGAATTTGGACCTACGAATCTCGATATTTGTGGGTTTTTTGCGACGAGTTGGGACGAAGAAGCGAGTGGGTGTGATCCTCATCCCGATCGCGCCGAGCATGAAGCCTGGTCGATTCATTTTCTCGAGGCCCTGCGTGGGCGTGATCGACATGGACACGACCGGCGCGAGGCGATCGATCTCGATCACGATGGTGTGATCACGTTCGGAGAAGCCAACGCCTATGCGCGAGTGGTGGCGCTGTCGTTCGACTTGCCGACCACGATGTCCGCTCGGTTGCTGCGCTCGCTCGCGCCTCGGAGCGGAACCAGCGTCGAAGTCTCGCTCCCTGAAGAGGAAGCGGTCGTGTCAGGGATTGGGCAGCGATTGAATGTGAACTCGGAGGCCGATGTGCAAGCCCGTCTCGATGCGCTTGCGACTCGAAGCGTCGAGCTCGAAGCCGCGTTCGAGGAGAGGCACGCCGAATCCGAAGAGCTTTGGTGGACGCTCGTCGGTGATTTGCTCTCGCGTTGGCCTGTCATCGACGATCCTTGGCATCCAGATTTTCAGGCGACGGTGGAGCGCGAAGGCAGGGCCATTCGTACGTTCCTTTCCCAATCAAATGTGCGTGCACGGTGGCTCGATGCACAAGAAGATCTGCATGCGATGGAGGCGTCTCTGGCGTCGCTCGAGGTGCAGGCTGCGCCTCTGCGTCGTTGGCTCGAAGCGTACGAGACGATTCGGCTCGCGGGGAGGCTTGCCGCGACCGGAGGTGATGCATGGGCACGTTACGAGCGGATGCGAGCGTGTGAGAACGAAGTGCCATGAACATGTCGCTGCAAGAGGAGGAGATGCAGGTTCGTTGCGAGCATGCACATGAGTGTCCCGGCTGTCCGCTCATGGGGCGTCGTCCTTCTGAGCAACGCGCGGAGAAGGGCGCGCAGGTCCGCCACGCAATCGCGCGGTTTACCGAACTGCGAGATCACACGATCGAGGAGATGCCCGAGCCCACACCGCTCATCGGATATCGCACCCGCGCGAAGCTGATGGTGGGAGGGCGAACGCAGGCGCGAGGTCCGCGGCTCGGGCTTTATCGCGAGGGAACGCACGATGTCGTCGATATCCCATCGTGTCTCGTGCTCACCGATGTGATTGCCGCAACATCCTCCTCGTTGCGGAGCTTGCTCATCACGCCTCCGACCGAGACGGGGGTCGTGCTCGTTCCGAGTGAAGATGGAGGAGCACTCGAAGCATTCGATTTGCGTGAGGTGCGTGATGGGCGAGCCCGCGTGATGCTGACGATCGTGCTTCGACGAGAGCGAACTCTGCGAGAGCCAATGCTCGAGGCGGCAATTGCCGCGGTTCGGAACGCGTGCCCCCATGTTGCATCGATTGCGATCAACTGGCGTGGACATGGGCCGCAAGTCCTTGGATCGGAGACGTTCGTGGCGTGGGGACCTTCCGAATTGCCCGATCGCATCGACGGAACAGCGCCTTTTGCGATCGCCACGCATGGCTCTTTCGTTCAAGCCCATCGAGGCACAGCCGCTGCGATGCATGACGAGATCGTGCATGCGTTACGCGATCTCGAGCCACGTGAAGGGGGCCTCCGAGTACTCGAGCTTTTTGCAGGGTCCGGAGCGCTCGCGTTGCGTCTTTCTGCGTCTGGGATCCTTGTGCATGCCGTCGAGGCGTTCGCGCCTTCGATCGAGCGGGCGCGTCGCGCAGCCGAAGCGCAACAGATCGCTGGTCTATCGATTCGAGCGGCGGATGCTGGAGTGGCGATGGCTGAGCTCCTCGCCAAGAGGGAGCGGTTTCATGCGGCGATCGTCGATCCTCCCCGTCGTGGTCTTTCTCCCGAGATGCGAATCGGCATCGCCCGTCTCGAGCCATCTCGTGTCATGTACATCTCGTGTGATCCCGAGACACTCGCGCGCGATCTGGCGCACTTCGCGCGCCTTGGCATTTCGGCGAGACGAATATTGCCATTCGATTTGATGCCGATGACGGCTCATGTCGAGACGCTCGTCGTGCTCGAGCGTGCTCCGATTCCGCCCCCTCGTATCCTTTATGAGGACGAGGTCACGATCGTGGTCGACAAAGATCCTCATGAGCCAGTCGAGCCAGAGACGCTCGCCCGCGTTCGTAGGGTTTCCGGTGCCGAAGATGCGGTTCCGGTCCTTTCGCTGGACGCGGATGCGAGTGGGATCGTCGTCCTCGCGCGTCACCCGCACGACGTCCCTTCGATCGAAGAAGCGCTCCGCCGGGCCACGGTGACCGACATTGCACTGGTGCGTGGGATCACGCATCGCAAGGGGACCTTGCGTCGCGATGCGCGTGGACGTGTGGCCGAATCGGAAACGCGCTTCGTGCGACGTGCCGTGTGGGGCGGACATTCCTTCGTGTCCTTCACTCCGAGCCTCACGGATCCGCATCGAGCGCGCCGTCATTTTGCGTCGGCGCGTCACGATGTGCTCGGGGACTCACACTACGGTCACGCCCCGAGCAATCGTCATCTCTGGGAGCGAGCCGCCCTCGATCGCCCTTTTTTACATCGCGCACATCTCGAGTGGACACCACCGCACGCCGCCGGTCTTTGCAGCTTGGAGGCGCCTCTGCCCGACGATCTCTCTCTCGTTCGAGATCGGATCACGAACCGCGATTCCTCGTGAGGGGAAGCGGACTGTTGTGCTGCGGCGATGGCTGCTCACAACCAATCATCTTCTTAGATCCGAACGGTCAATGGCCAATTCTCGAGTCTGGTTCAACAGAGCGGCAAACGATCTGAATCGTTCGGATCGTCTGCCGCTTATAGAAGAAAAGACGGTTACTCACAAGCGCAAGACACCTGCAGATAACCATAACGTCCATCACAATACTGTGATGTCGAGATCTCATCTGTGCATCTTGTATCGGGGTAGTATCCGCCGGGCGGCGGACAGCCACCTCCAGCAAAGGCTACGTACCGATTGCGCAGTCCCTCCTGGCATGTCATTCCGCGCGCGGCGCAGAATTGGTAGCAGCTGCTGGCTCGCGTATCGACAGACACCATTGGTCGGCAACTCGAGTTGCTGCAGAATTCGAGTGTGCCGCATGTTCGACCGCATGCGCCGCAGTTCTCGGGATGGGTGCTTGTATCGACGCACACTTGACCGCACTGAACTCCCCCCTCATCGCAGGTTGGAACTCCCTCGATACACTGGCCGTTATAAGCGACGGTACGACCGCACTCTCCACAATCCGTGCGACTGACCGCGAGATCGGCACAGTACGGACTGCCCGTCTCATTTTCGCAAAGCGCGCCCCATGCACACGCCGGGACACCCCCATTGCACTCGATTCCTCCATCTGGCGAGACATTGCCATAGCCACACGAACCACAGTGTCTGATATCGCGATCGAGATAGGTGCACTCGCCAGAGCAGAGCGTACACGGCTCGATTGCCACTGGCGCAACCGCCCTACGCATCATCAGCGATGTGCTATTGGGCACCTCGATGATCAGCGCTTCGACTTGCTCCGTGCGAGTATCGATATCGAAGCGGAGTGGCCATCCGGTGAACGACGCACCCCCTGCGAGTGAATCAGTGAGTCTCGGCGTCACGCCGTCGACCCAACGCAAACGAGTTCCTTCTCGTTGTAGTTCGGGGCTTCGCAGCAAGCCGCTTCGGAGTTGCAGTTTGAAGTACACCGGATTGAAATAGACGGCTTCGGCATGTTCACCGTTTGCGAGGCTGACCGAAAGCTCGAGATAATCGACTCCTCCTTCGCCATATGATTGGCGGGCTTGGTCGACGCGAAGCGCAAGCGTGCCGGGTGGTGTCTCAAGCAGTCCCGCATCACGATTGAGCGTGGCAGATGCTTCGGCACGCACTCCACCATCGTCGCTCGTCGATGGATCAGAGCATGCAACCACACAGGTCAAGCAGAGCCCGACGAGGGTTCGACGAAAAACGGCGCACGCCGCCGTATCGTTGCTTGCTCCTAGCGTTGACAAATTGTCGTCGGAATTCGCGCTCCACATACGGCTCCTATCGCAAATGGCATCCTAGTTCCTATACCGGAAATGCTTGCATGGACTTTGAGCTTGCGTGGGCGGGTTGCCCAAGGTGCCCTGTTTTTCGTTGCTCCGACCTCGATTTATCGTAACGTTCGAGCGCTTTCACGGGTGATGTTGAAAGCTTGTTCTACTTGGCATTGCGATGAGCACATCACACAACTTCGATCCATCTTATTTTGACCAGGCGTACGGCGATTACGATCGCAGCACACCGGACCGCAAGGTTCGCGCGTACGCCGATTTCGTACGGCGCTTCGTGCCCACCGGACGCTTGCTCGAGGTGGGGTGCGCGTATGGGATGTTCGCATCGGCCTTTGCGAGAGACCATGAGGTGATCGCAACGGATCTTTCATCCGAAGTGATCGCGAGCGCGCGCAAGCGCTTTGGTCATTCCCATCTCGAATTTCGCGCTGGAGATGTTCGTTCGCTCGATCTTCCACGCGATGATTTCGACGCGGTGGTGGCGCTCGACGTGCTCGAGCATCTGCCGGATCTAGATGATTACCTCACACATCTCATCACGCTCTTGCGGCCGGGTGGTTTTCTCTTCGTGAGCGTACCGGTCTACGATGGTCCGTTGGGGCCTCTCGTTCGGTTGTTGGATCGCGATCCCACGCATATCCACAAATGGCCGCGCCACGCATGGCGCGCGCGACTCGGGCGCGCGCCACTTCGTGTGGTGGATGAGCTGGGCATGATCCGATATCCACTCGGTCCGCTTTATTTATTCACGAGTGGTCGGAGACTCGCACGCATCAGCCCCGCTCTCCTCTTCGCATGCCAGCGCAAAGACCCGCGGGGCAACGCCCCCACGCGGCGCAACCTATAACAAGGAGCGTGGGTTCGATGTAGGGGAATTCCCTGATAGCGAACGTCCGAGATCTCACGCAGTTCCGCGGAATCGCTGTCGAGTCATGGTTCGGTTGATCGATGAGCGCTCAAGGTGGTCACGAGGTGTCCCTTGAAGCGGTGAGTGCGAGGTCGCCACGACGTGCTCAGAGATTCGCAATACGGTCACACTCCGAGCGCATCATCGTCTTTGGAACCAGCTGCATGCGCTCTTTTGAGGTCAATCAACTCTCGGTACGCGCATTGCCTCATTCCCGGGCCGAGGAGGCTATCCTATGGCGAAGATCGAGGAGCGTCGCTGTGAGACGTGTGGCAACGAATACGACAAGGCGTTCACGGTCGAGGTCAGCGGCGTTGCGCACGTCTTCGATTGTTTCGAGTGCGCCATTCATGCGCTCGCACCGACGTGCGAACATTGTGAATGTCGCATTCTCGGCCATGGGGTCGAAGCACGTGACCTCATGTATTGTTGCGCGCATTGCGCGCGAGAGCATGGTCAAGTGATGATTGTCGACCGCGCCGAACACGCACCTAGCTGAGCGCTGCTTGCGGATGGAGACCGGCCATTCTGAGAACATTCTCAGAATGGTTTCAATGCGCAGCGCGCGCATCGGGGCATAGCTCTCGAAACATGGCTCGGCGGCTCGCGATTTCGGTTTTGGTTCCAGCCATCCTGCTTTGGCTGTCCGTGCGTTCCGCGCTCGCTCAGCCGGAGATCACGTTCGACCAGGCGCTCGCACTTTCGGAAGAGAGGCCCGAAGTGCGAGCCGCCGAGCGTGCGATCCGTGCGCGTGCAGAGGGGGATGAGCGAATCTCCGAGGTGATCACTGCCCCCACGGAGCTCCAACTCATGCCTGGGGCGCGTGTCCTTCGTGAAGCAGAGCGCGGATTCGAAGGACAGTTTGGAGTCGTGCAAGGTTGGAGTCTTTCGGGGCTCGGAGGCGCGCGTCGTCAGGCGGCAGGAGAAGAACGCCAAGCGCTCATGGCCGAAGTTCGCGCCACAGCGCTCGAAAGGCGACTCGACGCTGCGCGTGCTTGGGTCGAGCTCTCCGTGTTGGAGCAGCAAGTGACCCTCGTTCGTGCCGAAGCGAGCTTGGCGACGCTCATGCGAGAGCGGATCGAGCGCTCGGCGGATGCCGGAGTCATGACGGTTGCGGACGTGGCTGAGGCGCTTGCCTTCGAGGGGGAGGCGGAATTTCGGGTGCTGCTGGCCGAGGGAGAGCGCCTATCGAGTGCACTCGCGTTGGCCAACGCGATGGGGATGCCAGTGGACGAGAGACTACGAACGGCAGGTGCGCGCCCCTCCCCCGAGGTGCCCGGCCATGACGAGCTCGAGGCGCGCTTGCTCGATGTCGAAGGGCTCCCTGCGATCCAGGCCGCACGATTGGCCGCGGTTGCGCAGCGGGCGCGAGATGTCGAACTCGCAGCGGCCTCGGGGCCGACGATGCAGACCGGGGTTCAGCTGTACCGCGAAGCGCCTGATGGTTTCATGGTCTTTGGGCAGTTGAATTTCGGAATCCCAGCGGCTGATTTGTTTGCGCGAGAGCGCTCGATCGTGCGGGCCGAGGCAGAACGGTTGGACGGTGAGCGTGAGGAACGCATTCTCACGGCGCGGCGAGATGCGGTCGCGATCACACACGAAGTCGTGCACACGCGCGCACAAGAGCGCGTGCTCCGAACCTCGATCGTCCCTTCACTCGAACGGTTGGTCGTTCAACGAGAAGCGCAGCTTCGAGCCGGAGAGATCACAGCGGTCCTCCGAATCGAGGCCCAACGACGTCGCGTGGCTGCGCAGATTCAGTTGAATCAGCTCGAAGGCGCGCGGCTTTGGGCGGAGCTCCGCGCGTGGCTGATGCTCGCAGAGAGAGCGCGGGGCGGAGGGGCGCGGTGAGCCCGAAGATGTTCGTGGGTGTGCTGCTCTTCTTCTCGTCATGTGGTCAGGAGGGAAACGCCCATGCGCGACAAGAGCCAGATCCTCGCGGAGCTCCGAGTGCATCCACGCGCTGGGAAACGGTGCGTGCGCCCACCGATCGTTCGCTCTTGGAGGCGCCGGCTCGTGTGGTGGCAGGCCCCACGTCGGAAGCGCGGATAGCGGCGCCCTTTTCGGCGCGTGTGATGTCGATTGCCGTCGCCCCTGGGCAGACGGTGCGCGTGGGCGATGTGCTGCTCGAGGTCACGATGCCCGAGGTGCTCGATGCAGCCGCGGTGTGGATTGCCAGCAGAGAACAAATATCGCTTCGAAGAGGACGTCAGAGTCAGCTCCAAACATTGCGCGACCAAGGACTCGTCGAAGAAAACCGCGTCTTCGAACAAGCGACGAGTCTCGCCGATCTCAACGTCGAACGAGCGCGGGCGTTGGCGGTCTTGCAAGCTGCGGGGATAGGTCCTGCGAGAGCCCAAGCCGCGCTTCGAGCCGGCCGCACTTCGCTCGAATCGCCGATCGCAGGAGTCGTTCGAGAAATCGACGCACACCTCGGCGAGGTGCGTGATGTGACGGGCCCCCCCTTGGTCGTCGTCATCGGACTTGCCCCCGCGCGGATCGAGGCGCGCCTCACGCGGCCTCTCCCTGAGGGCGCCGAGCTTTTCTTCGTTCCATTGGGCCTTCCGCCGATTGCGTTGCGCGCTCGAGTCGACGCCACCGCGATCGACCCCAACGACGGCACGCGGATTACGTGGATTGCGCCGAACGAGCCGATTGAGTTGCCCGATGGATTACGGGGAACGTTGCAGATTCATGTGACGCGAGCGGGTGTGGTCGAGATTTCGGCGAATGCGATCACCCATGATCGAGAGGGGCCATTCGTCGTTCGGCGAACCGATACTGGCAATGAACGCGTGCGCATCTCCGTCCTTGCAAGTGGCGGTGCGAGCGCGCTCGTCGAAGCGCTGGGCGAGTGGCAGCTGTCCATCGGAGATTCGATCGCGACGGATGTCTCGGTGCTGCTGCGCGGTCCGGAGGTGGACGAGTGATCGAGGGGCTCGTGGCATACGCGATCGCAAAGCGCCGTGCCGTACTGATCGCGACCGGCGTCTTGGTGGTGCTGGGTGCTTTGGCCACGCAGCGGATGCGCTTCGATGCGTTGCCCGACGTGACGGGGCAGCAAGTCATCGTGCTCACGAACGCTCCTGGGCTCACCCCCGAAGAAGTCGAGCGATGGGTCACGCGACCTCTCGAGATCTCGCTTGGCGGCATGCCCCACCTCGAACGAACGCGCAGCGTGTCGCGGTATGGGCTCTCGGCGATCACGATCCTCTTCGAGGACTCCACCGATATTTATCGGGCGCGTCAGCTCGTCGCCGAACGGATCGCGATCGCGGCCGAGCAGATGCCCGAGAGCGCGCATCCTCCCGAGCTCGGTCCAATGACCGGAGGTCTCGGCGAGATCTACCAGTTCACGATCAGCTCTCCGTTGCGTACTCCTGCGGAGCTGCTCGAGATTGCGCAGCTACGGATCGCTCCGATTCTTCGCGCTGCGCCCGGGGTCGTGGAGGTGAATACTTGGGGAGGCGCGAGGCGAACGCTCGATATCGTCGGTGACCCTCTGCGGATGGCGGGGCGCCGGGTGAGCCTCGATGTGCTCCAAGATGCGGCCACACGTTCGATCGGAACCGTGGCGGGCGCGACGCTCCCTGCCGGACCATCTCATGTTCTTTTGCGAGGGATGGCGTTGCCCGAGAGCGCGGGTGAACTCGCGAACACGGTCGTTCACATCGATCCATCGGACAGAACGGAAGTCGTGCGTCTCTCCGATGTGGCGAACGTTGCATGGGGAACGGAGCCACGCATCGGTGCGGCGACGCAAAACGGCGGTGGCGAGACCGTGTACATCATGGTGCAGATGCTCGCGCACGAGAATGCGCTGGAGGTTCTTCGCCACGTGCACGCACGCATGGACGATGTTCGTCGTGCGTTGCCGTCCGACGTGGTCGTGATGGAGGTGTATGACCGGAGCGACCTCGTCTATGCGACGCTGCATACGGTGGCCAAGAGCCTCTCGGAAGGAGGGTTCTTGGTCGTGGTCGTGCTCTTCGCGATGCTCGGGAGTTTGCGTGCGGGCGTGCTCGTCGCGCTCGTGATTCCGCTTTCGATGTTGGGCGCGGTGATCGGGATGGTGTTCTTCGGGGTCCCGGGGAATCTGATGAGCCTCGGAGCGCTCGACTTCGGGCTCCTCGTGGATGGCGCCGTCGTTGTGGTCGAGAGCGTGTTCCATCATTTCCAAGAAGCGAAAACCGACGAACGGAAGATCGATGAGCAAGTGACTGAGGTCTCGCGTGGTGTCGCGCGTCCCGTGTTTTATTCGGTGCTCGTCATTTTGCTGGTGTACACGCCGATCCTCGCATTGAGTGGCGTCGAGGGAAAAATGTATCGGCCGATGGCGATCACGGTCGTCATGGCGCTCTCTTTCGCGCTCGTTTTGGCGCTGACGTTCATTCCCGCGGCTGTGGCGACGTTCCTTCGCAAAGAGCATGTGCCTCTGCGGGCGCCTCTGCTCGTGCGATGGGCTGAGCGTGCCTATTTTCCGCTGCTCGCGATCGCGATGCGCCGCCCCGTGCTCGTGATCGCGTTGGCCCTGGGGCTCGTGCTCGTGGGTGCGCGGCTCTTCGCAACGGCGGGCACGGCCTTCGTTCCACATCTCGATGAGGGAGACCTCGTCATCCAGACGACGCTCGCGCCAGATGTGTCGATCGAGACGGCGATCGGCGAAGCGACCCGCATCGAACGCGCGATCTTGGCGGCTTCGGACCAAGTGGTCGGAGTGGCATCGCGCATCGGCAGCCCCGCGGTCGCGACGGACGTCATGGGAATCGAAATGGCGGACGTCTTCGTTTCGTTGCGCCCGCGATCGGAGTGGCCCAAAGGCGTCGGACTCGATGACGTCATCGTCGACCTCCGCACGGCGATTCAACGGGATGTGCCTGGAGCCGCGCTCTCGTTCACCCAACCGATCCAAATGCGCTTCAACGAGCTCGTGGGCGGGGCCGTGACGGATGTTGCGCTCGTCTACGAAGGGGATGATCTCGATACGCTTCAACGGCTCGCTCAACGTTCGGCGGCGATCCTTCGCGGTATCGAGGGTGCGCTCGACGTGCGCGTCGCCGCACCCCCCGAGGTCTCACTCGCCTCGGTGAGACCTCGTGCCCTCGAGGGCGCCATCGTCGGCCTTCGTCCGGCTGACGTGCTCGACATCACGGCATCGCTGCGTGCAGGGATCCACGCCGGCGATACTTGGCAAGGCCCGATCCGGATTCCAGTTCGTATCCTCCTCTCGGGCGGAACGAGCGCTTTCACCGTCGACGATGTGAGCATCCCGATGCCCAATGGTGTGCTCGTTCCACTCTCACGTGTCGCTCAGATCGAAACTCGAGGTTCACCAGCGCTCGTCTCGCACGAGAACGGATCACGGCGCATCGTGATCGGATTCAATGTTCGCGGGCGGGACCTCGGATCGGTCGTCGGAGATGCTGAAGCCGCGATTGAGCGAGCGATCGACATGCCTCGTGGGTACTTGCGATCGTGGGGAGGTCAGTATGAGAGCTTCGAGAGCGCGAAGCAGCGTCTCGCGATCATCGTGCCTCTCGTGCTCGTGGCGATTCTCGTCTTGCTCTATCGCGTATTTGGACGGGTGCGTCCGGTGCTCGTCATCTTCATGAACGTGCCCTTCGCGGCAGTGGGCGGGATCATTGCGCTCTCGCTACGAGATCTTCCCATATCGGTCTCTTCTGCGATCGGCTTCATTGCGCTCTCAGGAATCGCGGTATTGAACGGAGTCGTCCTGATGTCGCGCATTCTGGCGGAAGAGGCTGCGGGTCATGAGTCGTACGAGGCAGCCGAGCGCGCAGCCAAATCACGCCTGAGGCCCGTATTGATGACCGCGCTCGTCGCGTCGCTGGGCTTTGTCCCCATGATGCTCGCGACGGGAGTCGGAGCCGAGGTGCAGCGACCCCTGGCGACCGTCGTCGTGGGAGGGCTCATCACATCCACGTGGCTGACGCTCTTGGTCGTGCCCACGCTCTATCCGAGGATCGCGAGGGTCGGAAAGCGGAGTCATCGAGGACATGTATAGAGGAAGGTCATCTCGAGCGACTGAGTTGCGTTCGATAGGGATTGCGACACGACTCGCACCTTCCCTGTTTACATCTATCGCTGAATCACGCGAGGTGCCGAGCATCAAGGATGCCAACGGCCTCCGCCTCGAGCGCTCATGACGATCATCTCGGTTCCGGTCCACACCGCGCTGTGACCCGCGTACGGGAGAGGAGCTCCGACGGTCGAAAGCGGAGCCCAGCTATCCAAAACCGGGTCATATCGTCCCCCATCCTCTACATAGGTTCCAAATCTTGCTCCACTCCAAACGATCATCTCACTTCCAGTCCACACGGCACTATGATTGCTGCGTGGGGAGGGAGCTCCGATGGTCGAGATCGGGGTCCATATGTTCGTGTCAGGGTCATACCGACTCCCGTCTCCCAAAAAAGGAGTTCTCGCGTCTCCTCCCCAAACGATCATCTCGCGCCCCGTCCAGACTGCGCTGTGCGATATACGAGCTGCGGGAGTCGTTGTGAAAGGAGAGAAAAGCACCCAAGTGTCTGTCGCCGGACGGTATCTCACTCCGTCTTGATAAGGCGCACCAGCGTTCCATCCGCCCCAAACGATCATCTCACAGCTGCCCCCAGCGGGGCAGCGACAGACCCCGCGATCGCACTCGGTGCCCGTCCACACGGCGGTATGTTCGGAACGTAAGCTTTGGGTTTGGGGGAACCTTGGTTCAGATAGCTCCGTCCATGTCCCTTCAGATGTCTGACACCTCCCGTCCGCGCATCCGTGAGGACATGTGATGTTCACGGATGCGTAATGGCATGTCCCCATAGAGCAGGTTCCAGCGCTCATATAGGAGAGCAGCGTTGAATCATCGACGCACGTCGGAGTGGGAGGGTCATCGCACACGTTCGCTGCTCTCATGCAGTCCATGACGTGACTACCGTCCTGCTCGATAGAGCTCGAATCGAGATAGGCGGCGTCGTTCGTCGGTCCTTCAACGACAGAACCAGCATCCGAAAAGGCTCCAACTTGAGCCTGATTCCGGCATGCGGTGATGGCGACGAAAACCACAAGCGAGGTGAGCCTTCGGAGTGCATGCGTTTGAAAGCCAAGACTTCCCATAGTCGCCAAGCATAGTGGCGGACTCGAGCGTTCCTGTCAGGCCGCTTATAAGTGCGAGGGCTCACAATGAGCCGCTCCACGCTTGGGTGCCATATGTTGCGCGCTCGAGATCTTGAAGCGGGCATAACCCTTCCATCGCTTCGTCGCGCGTTCGCTTCAGCGCTATCGAGAAATGACCCGGGTATGCTCGCCAGAAATAGTCCACTGGACAGATGACCCCGGTTGAGCTCTTGCGCCTCGTCGACCAATCTCGATTCGTGACCTTCGCTCACGCCGCGCCGGACCCGCGTTTCCCGCCCAAGAAAGCCAAAGAGCCGGCACGGTCCTCGGGACGACGCGAGCGGGCATAACCGCGTTGGCGCCCGCCAACACCACACCGCTCGCCTCGACCCGAGGGAATTTGGTGGGTCATTTTTCGAGAGCAGAAGCGGGTCAATTCTGGCGAGCGCTGAAGCGTTCGGATTCTTTAGGGGCTGTCGCCAACGAAAATTAATGATTTGAGTGTGTTTACTCACGACGGATCTTCTCTTGTCTGCGCAAACAAAAGGTAAGTCCGTTTTGCAATGCAGGTTGTCGGGCTTCGAAAGGGGTAGGCATGAGGATTCTCGATTCAATTCGGATGGCGAGTAGGCTGCTGATCTTCACTCTTGGTTTGGCGTTATTCGCCGGATGCGCCGCTATGGAAGCAGACCTGATTGATGGCGAAAACGATTCGTTCCTTGGTGGAACGGGCAAGGCAGATGCAAATGGCATTGAAGAGGGCAGCCACGAAGCACGAGGTGTCCTCCGAGTCGCCAACGAAGCGAGTGTGGAGGTTCTCGACAACTCACCGCGACAGGGTGGCGTGGGACTTGATCGTCGAGCAGCTGAGAATATCGTGGCCTACCGTCTAGGCGACGACGGGATCGGAGGCACTTCGGATGATGAGCAATTCGATACGCTTGCCGAGCTGGACGCAGTGCCCTACGTCGGTCCGGTCGCATTCGACAAACTGCTCGCGTATGCAGATGTCAACGGCTACACCGCAGACGAAGACCCGGTCGTGACGAGCGACCCTTTCGACCCGAACAGCTGCACAGGCACGCCGATGACGAGAGAAGAAGCGCTGGCGTTCTTCCAGCCGGGAGCGACTCAGGCAGTGATTGGAGAATACGTAATACAGAGACGTTCGAGATCTTGCAACTCTGTGACTCGCTGTGGATCTTGGGGCGAACCAACGACTCATCTTGGCTACTATCTCCACAGCGGCGGCACCATATCAACAATCTCGCGCGATGTGGAGATGCGTGGAGATGTCGTTCTCGAGGTTGATAGGGGCGATATCGTACTCAGGCTGAAACATCGTTCACACGACAGGGTTGGAAGTCGATGTTCAGCCGTGGGATCCGATATTCAAGGATGTTCATCCTATGTCTACATATCTGGATATCAGTGGGGTGGAGGTGGGGGTGAAAATCCAACTTACACATCTGTTAATACAGCAGACCCCAACGATGACAGATTGGAGCTCAGTGGATTGCTGACGACATCGTGCCTTCGTTTGACAGACAAGGCACGCTCTGCGTCGGTAGAGGAGGAATATGTTCTCCTTTCTCGGCTTACTGCTGGAGCACCACCTCCTCCAATGGAATGCCCGAGCTCTGATCAAACTCTGATGGAATGTGGTTCGCAAGCGCCCGGAGCCACCACGTGTTGCCAGCGTGGCATGAGGACCTGCCCTCAGTCAGGTTGTGATTGCTGGAGTTCCTGTTCTTAAAAAGACGTACAGAAGGAAACCTCGTAGTGTGGAAAACACATTCCGAGGTTTCTTCGCTCTTCGTCGAAGATCCTATTCGGGTCAGCACCGTATGTGCCACTCCGGCGTCTACGTTTTTTTGCTGTACGTCCGTGCCAAGATGAGCCAAATGTGCGGGAAGAGTTCAGTTCAATCCATTGCGCTGCCTTGCGGGTGAGCAAGGAGAAATCAGCAAGCGTTTATTTCGCTTGCCACTCGACGATTCCAAGGTCCACCAAGAGGAGCACGGCAGCATAAGATCTCTCGCGATCACCCAGCGCACTTTCGAGCTCTGGCAGCCGTCGGGGTTTGCGGAGAATTTCCAGGAAGATGTGGAATTGCTCGGGCAGCGCAAGCATTTCGCCGGGCGTGATTCCAGGGGCGAAGCGGAAGAACTTGTCGTCGTGGCGCTCTCGGGGTTCGAGGCCTCCTTCGATGCGGCGAATGATCCCGGCGAGGACGAGGTCCCATACGTCGATCCGAAGTGGGAAGCTGCGGTCGGGCACCTCCACGTGGCGGTGAAATGCCGCTCGGCCTGAGCTCCACATGAAGATGTCGAGCAGCTTCTCTCGGGCGTGAAGGGCGATGTGTCGAAAGACGATGAGCGGTTGTGCAAACCCGAGAGCGACGATGGTATCGCCGAGCTTTCCCTCGAAGCGTGGCATCACGGCGAGCGCCAAATCGAGCTCTGCGCGATCGACGACCTTGGCGGCGACGAGCCGTTCGCCGAGGAGCTCGTCGACGCGATTGGACGCGACGAAGGTGGGCACTCCACTCGCGAGATAAATCTCTTTGCGGACATCTTCCGACTCACAAAGAAGAAGTCCGGTTGCCTTGGCGCGAAAACAGGAAATCAGCGCTTCGGCAATGCCCCCGCCTGCGAGATCCCAGCTCTCGCTCGTATCCGATATCGTGCGTTTCGTTTGAAGTCTCGTGGCCCGTGATGGAGGGAGATGTCTTGTGAGCTCGCCGATATCGGTGATCGGGAGCTCGTCATTTCCATCGATGCGTACGAGAGTCGCGCTCGAGATTTCTGCGCTTCGGAGCGCCTGAACGACGCGGGCATACGTCCAAGGGCCAAACACGCGATTGCCATCGCGGAGTTGATATGTAGGCCCGAACTCTGCGCCAGAGCTTTCGAGATCGATGAGGCGAGAACGGGCTTTGAGGTGCTCGATATCGATGGGCGGAATCACCGTGGGGCGTGTCGATTCTTCCATGGGATCGAGAGCGCCGTCGGGGCGGTATTCGCGGGTGTTCGCAAGGCTCGAGCGAAAGGCCTCGCCCTCGGCATCACCCGCATCGAGTGCACCGACCACGAACGCGCCGAGATCGCGGCGAAAAGTCGCTTCGTCTGCACCGTGGGTATAAGGCAACAAAGCATTGCGAAAGACGTCTGCGCTCGGTGTTCGATCGAGCGGATCGCACGAGAGCGCGTCGGCGAGAACGTCATAAAGGCCTGCTGGCAGTTGTGACGAGATCGCTTTGAGTGGACTCAAGTCCGCATCGCGGATGGCGAGCAGCACACCGAGCTCTGTGCCCGCCGAAAAGAGCGGTTTGCCGAGAAGGAGCTCAGCCATGATCGCGGCCGCTGCGAAGATGTCCGCGCGTACATCGACGGGGCGCCCCGCGATCTGCTCTGGCGCCAAATACCCGAGTTTGCCCTTGGCTTGCCCGATTCCTCCGCTGATTTCACGAAGCTCAGGAGCACGCGGGCTTTCGCGAAAGGCGGCCAACGCAATCCCGAGATCGCCGAGTTTGATGTCGCCGTGGACCGAGAGAAAGACATTCGAGGGACTCACATCGCGATGAACGATTTCGAGCGGAGTGCCGCGATCGTCCGTGGCCGAGTGCACGGCGTGAAGACCAGAGAGAAGCTCGCAGATCACCCACGTGGCGAGCGGAGTGTCGAGCGTTCGAGAGTTGCGCTTGAGAAAACTCGTGAGGCGACGCAGGTCGACCCCGAAGACGTACTCGAGCACCAAATACGGTGCGTTCTCATCGACATCATGGTCGAGGACTTCGACCACGTTGCGGTGGCGGATGCGCATTCCGAGGCGCGCCTCGTGATTGAACATCCTGCGCCACTCGGGCTCGGTCAAAAGCGCAGGTAACATCCGCTTGAGCACGACGGCGCGATCCGCGCCTGCGCTTTGCCGTCGCAGCGCACGAAAGACTTCGGCCATCCCGCCGACGGCGATGCGTGTCGCAAATCGATAGGGGCCGATGTCTTCACCGCGTCCAAGGTCGCCGCCGCGTGTTCTCATGTTTGGGATCACCTCATGGGGGTCGCAGATCAGTTGGGAGGAAGCTCACAAAGATGACGAATGCACATGCGAGGACGGGTGCAGTCGACATCACCCATACACTCGAGCCGACAGACTTGATTGACGTCGCAGATCATGGGTTCGGGGCAATCACTCGCATACAGGCACGACTCTGTCTGTGACTCATAGCAGCCAATGGTCTCAGAGTCGTCGGTCGTGCACATGGCCCCATCGACACAATCACGATCTTCTACGCACGGTGTCGTGCATGTGCCGTTCTGGCAGATGAGGCCGTAGTCTTTTTGAGAAGGATGCCGACACTGACTCGTCAACGTGCAAACGCGCTCGTGCTCGAGCTGACAACCGCCGCCCAGGGGCGAGTCATCATCGCGAAGACAAACGGAGCCCGCACCACAATCGCGTGAATCAACGCACTGCCTACGACATGCGCCCAGCGCGCAAATGAGCGGATCGACGCAGTCGCTATTGATTTCGCACTCTTCACCCACGACGTATTGCGGCCGTGTGCATGCGGAGAGGACGATGAAAAAAAGGAGGAGAGCGCGCATCACCACATCACCCTCACGGGCATGTAGCTGTCGGTCATCGTGCCATCACCAAGTTGGCCTTGATTGTTTCGCCCCCAACAGAGGAAATCGTCGTCGACCAATCGAACACACGTATGCTGATCTCCGGCCACGATCTCAGAGGCGCTCGTGATGCCAGGGACGAGCGCTGGGACGAGCTGTGTGTCCCCCATGAAGACCAAGTGATTCTGTCCCGCTTGTCCGACCACGTTGTGTCCCCAACAATATACGGTTCCTCCTTGGGAGAGGGCACAGACGTGGTTCGCGCCGACACCGAGCTCGATCATCGGTGGAATTCCGCTGACGACATCAGGGGTCGTGCGGGTGATCTTCGTGCCGTTGCCGAGTTGACCTTGACCATTTTCGCCCCAGCAAAGGACAGCACCGTCGGTTCGTCGTGCGCATTCGAATCGACTGCCACTACGCACTTCGACGATGTCCGTGAGCCCTGAGACCAGGGTGGGCGTCGAGCCATAGCTGCTCCCCCAACACTGGACTCGCCCGTCCTCCAACAGAGCACACGTGCGAGTGCTCCGTGCGGTGATTTGCACGGCGCGCGCTGCGAGTGGCAGTGTGGGCGTCACGACGATGCGGTTGGTGGTCGTCCCATCGCCGAGTTGCCCTGCGGCGTTCGCCCCCCAGCAACTCACCGAGCCATTGGCGTCGAGAGCACAGGTATGGCCCAGACCCGCGGCGGCCAATGTGGGTGTGGATAGCCCGTCGACCTGCTGTGGAGTGGAGTGGGTGCCTCCGCTGGCTCCGTTTCCGAGTTGCCCGTCCTCATTCGAACCCCAGCAGTAGAGTCCAAGACTCGTGAGCGCGCACGCGTGCTCTGGGCCAGCGGCGATGTTGGACGTCGTTCCAGGAAGCGAGGAGAACGTTCCCCCCGTTCCTGTACCCCAGCATCGCAACACAGAATTACGGAGTGCGCAGGTGAATCGATCCCCTCCCACGAGGCGCGGTGGAGGAGCAGGTCCGAACGTCATACTTGCAGCGTCGAGCTGGCTTGCAGCGTCGAGCTGGCTTGCAGCGTCGAATATTCCGGCATCCATCGTCACACCGGCCTCGATCGTTCCTGAGTCGAACCCGCCCGCATCCGCATCGGATCCGCCCGCATCCGCTGACCAATCACACACACGCATCGCACCCATACTGACGCAAACGGTGCCGTCACGACAATCACGGTTCGTCTGACATTGTTCGCGGCAGCGATTGTCGGGAGCGCAGATCTCGTACCAATCGCATTGGCTGTTGTACTCACATTCAACCATCGACGTATCACGACATCCACGGACCCCCGCTGATTCGAAGCAGCGAAGACCTGGCGGACAATCGGCGTTCGTTTCGCAGCGATTGGCGCAGCGCTCCATGATGCAGACCAAAGGCTCGGGGCAATCGCTGCTGAGCACGCAGCGCTCTCCTTCGAGCTCGCACACGCCATAGCCGCGATCACGAAAGCACGTTAGCCCACTTTCGCAATCGCGATCGCTTCGACATTCGTTTCGGCAGTGGCCAAGTCGACATACGAGAGGTGCAGCGCACTCGTTCGTGAGCTCGCATTCGCGCCCGAGTTCGAAGTGTGGACGGGGTGCGCAGGCAGAGAACAACCACGCTGCCGCCATCGACATCACGAACCGTTCTAGATGTGGAAGGCGCAAATGCCGAGCCGTTCGCGGCCGATGCATCCCGCCCAGCGGCGTTCGTCGTCGGTCACGGGCCAACAGCTCAACATTTGCGCCTTCCACATCTAGAACGCAGCGATTCATTTCCATGAAGGCTACCTCAGCTATTGACAGTAGCTGTACGACTTTTGCACAATGCCCCTAAATAACGGACTTTGATGAAGCACGAGTGGGCTGTATTTCTCGGCCTTTTGGAGGTGATGGATGCATGCGATTCGGGCGATCGGGACATCATTCATGCTGACAGGGGGGCTTGTCTTGACGGCAGGCTCCTTCGTGGGCGGATGCATCGGCAATGACGACGATATCAGCGATCTCGGCGTACGTGGGGATACGCTGATGGTCGAATCGAACCATTGTCGAGTCGAAGGATATGGCGAGTTGTCGGATGGAGTCTCCATGTTTGGGGAAATCCACGATGAGGATGGTGTTCCCACCGGATCATGGACTCACACCACCGCTGAGCTCGACGAGTTTGTCGCAACGCCGGCCACGTTGACGTGTCGTCTCAACGGGTCGAGGGTAGCCGATGTGACGGGGATGGGGACGTGGAATGGTGTGCCTGGCCATCATTTCGTCTTGGAAGCGCTCGATCGCCGAGATCCATCTCATCCAGTGATCGTTCCGGGGCCCACCGAATCGCAAACTCTGACCGCAACCCGCACCTATTCTCCGAGTCGATGGCAGGATGATTCGCTTTCATTCGCGCATGGCGCTCAGGTGGTGATTCCTGCTTCCATGCAAGTCACTGTCGGCAATGCCGGCAATCAATGGACTTGGTTGACGATGACCGAAGCGGATTCGGGCGAATCGATTCGTTGCAAGTATCGAGGGGGAGCGTCGAAGGCGAATCCCACTTCTCGTCGAGACATCGAGCGAGGGGAGACCGTGACGCTCGTGCAATGTCAGCGTCTTCAGCGTCCCAATGCGTGTGGCAGGTGGAGTACGGATGCCACGCTGGTGGCGGGAACGGAGATCGAAGTTTCTGAGATCGCGCTCCATGTACATAGCGGTTCGAGCCGATTCCCCTCGTGCCGTCGAGCTCAAACGACGGTTCGTGGCAGCATTGAAGTCACCCCCAACATCGTGGTGGACGCTCCTGCGGACGAGTACATCTTCCGCGTGTTCGATCCCACGGGCGTGCTCCTGCATGCGGCAGATGGTGAGCTTGTCGCTGGTGATCTCGCGGTCGCGTTGATGCTCTGACCTCTCTCGTGAGCGGTTCGAAAGGAAGAGCGCCCGACGTTCGAGATGTCGCGGCGCTCCCATCACCTCGCTGACAGATCGATGACGACACAATCATGGCGCGACGGCACGTTCGACGGCGCGTCGATGCGGCGAGCTCGGCCAACGTGAGACGAAGCGCGCAGCGCGGGCGCGCGCCTCGTCCAGCCGGCCGAGTCGAGCCAACGCTTCGATCGCGATTCGCTCACGCTCAGGGGCCAGCCGTCCATTCGAAAATTGGTGTGCGTGCTCGGCTGTGAGCTCCAACGCGGTGTGCGGCGCGGCATCGAGCGCGCGGCGTGCACGCAAAAGGAGAGCCCCTTCGAGCAGCTCCTCGGAGAGCGGTGCTTCGCGGGGCGGTTCATCGGCTCGTGTTGGAGTCGCGTCCTGTGTGGGCTCCCTGGTGCGTTCGGAGCGTCTTCGAGCCGCCATCTTGCTCGGAGGTGGGACGATGGGGGTTTCGGACACATCGTTTGGCTCTGAAAGAGAGGTGGCCGCTACGATCTCTCTTGGAGATTCCCCACTCGCCTCGTTCGGCCGCTCGGAGGAGACGACAGGTGTTCTTGGATCGTTGGAAGTCTCCTCGGGGGTCAAAAACAGCCGCACGCCACCCCAGATCGAACCAATGCCAGCCAAGAGCAGCATGGCCGTCCCCACGATCGGGCCCCACCGCGCATTCATCCCTGTGCGTGCGTTTGCGGTGGCATGCGCCAAGGCGCGCTCCACGCGCGCCGGCTCGACGAGATCGATCCGCGCTGCGTCGAAGAGGGCGCTCATTTCGGGGGAGACGCCAGGATCGTGGTCCAGTTCGGGGTCTTCGTCGTTCATCGCATCCCCTCCCCATCGAGCAGATCACGCATCGCTGCGCGAAGTGTGGTCCGCGCGGCGTATAGCCGCGAATATACTGTCTTCATTGGACATCCTGCGATCTCGGCGATCTCCTTGACACTCAGCTCCTCGATGTCGCTCAAGACCACGACGAGGCGTTGCTCGTCTGGAAGTGCATCGAGCAATCGAAGCAACGTCCTCCGCATTTGTGTGCGCTCGAGGTTCTCCTCTTGCCCTCCGGGCATCGCATCCTCAGGAGGCTCGGCCATCGAAACGATCGGCCTTCGCCGTTCGCTTCGACGATAATTTCGCACGACATTGACGCAGATCACACGAAGCCAAGATTCAAAACGCTGGCGAGGCTCATATTCGTGAAGTCGCCGGTGAACCACGACGAACACCTCTTGAAGCAGATCATCGATATCCGCCTCGCGCACGCCCAAATACCTGAGCGTGCGGCCTGCATAGGGACCGTGAGCTCGAAGCAAGGTCGGAAGGTCGACCTGATTCGAAGCCAGCGGAGGCGTGAGCATCTTCTCCCTGATGTCCGGCCTCACCAATTCTTCCCAGACCTTCCACCTCTATGAGCTCCAGAGCTCATGGAGTGCTCAGCTCGAGATCGATGGCCAAGCTCACGTGTCCCGCGATGAGCCCTCCTTCGTGCGCGGCGACGAGCGCGCCCGAGTCATCTCGATAGCGGATCAGGAGCGGCGGAATCACGACCATCGGGCCGCCGGCGAGGCGCAATCCCAGGGGGCCTGCGAACGCCCATCGGATCGCCACCTCGAGATCGACGATTCCGTCCGAGCGATTGGCGACGCGAGATGCATCGATCGCACGTCCCTCCCCTTGCATCCAGCCAAGTCGTCCTCCGAGCATGGCCGACAGCCGCAGCACCGGGTGTGCTTCGAATCGAATGCCCATCGCCAATCGACCGGAGAATCCAACGAGCTCTGCACGAACGACGCCGACCTGCGTTTCGTACGGTGGGATTGCACCAAAGCCCGCGAGGACCGCGAAGCTCCAACTCGGATCGAGGAACGCTCCGATCTCGATGTCGAGCCCACTGCCCCAAGCGAGACCTGGCCAGCTTCCGAAAGACAACGTGGCGAGCGCCCGAGCGCCAAGCGTCCATCGTGAGGACGGTGTTTCGATGCGGAGCGCTTCGTCCGCGGCGCGTGATCCGAGGGATCGCAGCGCATCATCGACCAGCAGCGAGGTCACGACGATCGCGGCCTCGTCGAGGCGATCGCACGGGCCATCGGTCTCGAGCATCCGCTCGGAGATGAGGTCGAACGCTGACACCCGGATCGTCAGTTGGTGTTCGTCCGCAGCACCGCGGCCCCACGAGAGCATCACGCGCGCGGTGTCCGACGCCTCCGACCCGACGTCGACGTGGTGTCTGAGGGTCACCGCCACCCCCGCTGCGAGCTTCGCCGAGTCGATGCACCCTTCGGGAGGCTCCGAGAGATCGACGCTGACCCGTGCGGATTGAGCGTGTGCGGCAGAGCCAAACGACAAGACGAAGAGGACCAAGCCGACAGACACCCGCATGGATGCGGATCGTATCCCATCGAGACCTCCCCCGACGTGCGATCGCACATTCGTGCGGAAAACATCGGGGTTCTCGGAGTAGCCGAGGCCGGACTTGAACCGGCACTCCCTTTCGGGAAGCGGATTTTGAATCCGCCGCGTCTGCCATTTCGCCACTCGGCCGAGAAGCGGGCAGAAGGTGGCTCGGATTGCGCGTTTTGGCAATCCCTGTGTCGCCAATTCGTACCCTCACGCCGCATTCTGCTCTCATCCGCGAATCATTTCGTTATCTTTCAGCGCACCATGCCGAATTTCGCATCGATCGATGTGGGCTCGAACGCGTCGAGATTGCTCATCGTCCGAGGGGATGCGCCCGGTCCGTGGACCCCCCTGCACCAGCTCCGATCTCCAGTCAGGCTGGGGCACTCCGTTTTCCTGACAGGCAAACTCGATCCCAACGCGGTGAACGATCTCGTCCTCGCGATGCGTTCGTTTCGAGAGGCGATGGATTCTCATGATGTGGAGCAATATCGCGCTGTCGTGACGGCTTCGGCGCGCGACGCCGAGAACTCGGCTGAGATGCTCGAACGTGTTCGCCAAGCAGGCGTGGAGCTCGAGAGTATCGATGGAGCCGAGGAGGCACGGCTCGTCAAACTCGCGGTGGCACAGCGCGTGTCGTTTGCCGACAAACGCGCCCTCTTGTGTGATCTCGGAGGCGGGAGCCTCGAGCTCAGCGAAGTGCACCATGACGAGGTCCGCTATTCGACCTCGCTCCAAATCGGGACGGTGCGTTTGCTCGAGTCGTTTCTCGATGAAGGCAAACCCGTCACCAAATCTCAAGATCGCCTGCTCACCGAATATCTCGAGCGAATGCTCGCGCCCGTGCGCGAGAATTTCTCGAAGCGAAGCTACGACATGGTGATCGCGACGGGAGGCAACTTCGAAACGCTTGCTCAGCTGAGCCCGTTGACCGGCGCCTCGGTGCCCACCATCGACGTGCGCAAAGCGCGCCCTTTGCTCACACGCATGACGAAAATGAAGGCGAGCGAGCGCCGCGCGCAATTCGATCTGCGGCCGGACCGCGCCGACGTGATCGTTCCCGCGCTCTACGTGCTCCTGGCGCTCGTCGATCTCGCGAGAACAGACGCGTTCGTGGCGCCAGGCGTGGGCCTCAAAGAGGGCGTCATCGCAGAGCTCATCGACAAACATTTTCGTGTTTGGGATTACAAGGTCGATGAGAGTCGTGCGGTGCGAGCCGCCGTGCAGCTCGGCCGTCGGTACCATTTCGACGAAGCCCATGCGACTCAGGTCGATCGACTCGCGGTGCAGATCTTTGAACACCTGACTCCTCTACATCGCCTGGGCGAACACGACCGCGTGCTGCTTCGCGTCGCCGCGCTCGTCCACGATATCGGTGATTTCGTTCATTTCGCGGCGCATCACAAGCACACTCAATACATCGTCGAACATTCGGATGTGATGGGCCTCTCGAAGCGAGATCGTGCCCTCGTCGGCTGCATCGCTCGCTACCACCGACGTGCCGCCCCCAGCACCAAACACGCGACGTTTGGGGCTCTTTCCGAAGAGGATCGCCGACGCGTACGCAAACTGTCCTCGATCTTGCGGCTGGCGGACGCATTCGATCGCGGTCATCGCAGCAAGGTCCATCAGCTCGACATCGAGATCACGGGGAAGGAAGTGGTGATTCACGCCTCTGGCCGTGAGGATCTTTCACTCGAATCGTGGACCACGGCGCGCAAAGCCGAGCTCTTCGAGTCGACGTTTCGTCGTTCTCTGCGCGTGGAGGTGGATGAAGCCACTACTGGGCGCTGAAGAAGTCCCAGATCGCTTGGTTCGTATAGGCAGGGAAGGGCGGATAGTGGCCCCCGTCGAATGAGCACCACGTCAAAGGCGCCGCGCATCCGTCGTAGGTGACGCAATCTGGGATGGTCGTGGGCGTGGTGGTGTTCGCGCAGCCGTTGACCGTGCGCCAATGATCCCGCGCAGCCTCTCCTTGGCTTGCAGGGACGGTCGTGTCGCGGGTCCCATGAGAAAGCCACGCGGGGACGGCCCCGCGACAGGCGCCACCTTGGGTTCCTCCCGAAACCTGCGCCACGGCGCGAACGATGTCGCCACGCTCACAGCCGACGAGATCGGTCATGTATGCGCCAAAGCTGTGGCCCATCACGAACATGTGCTCGGAATCGATGCAAAACTCCCCCGAGATCTCGGAGACCATGGCGTCGAAGAAGGCCAAATCGTCGTTGGCCCATCCGGTTCGGCCGAAGGTTTGAGGACCGACGATCCCATCGGGGTAAACGAAGATCGCTTGTCCCGCGGCGAGGCTCTCGAGATTCAAATAGCTGCGGATCTGAGTGCCGTTGCCGCCAAGGCCATGAAAGACGAAGACGAGACGAATCGGTCGGCTGGCGTCGTAACTGTCAGGCACGACCACTTGGTAATGGCGGCTCATCCCGTCCACGGTCGTATCGAAGTGTTGGACACCGATGGCTGCCCCGGCTCGGCCACAATCGCCCCGCGCGAGGTTCGTCCCTGCATCCTCGATCGAGTGACCCCCGTCTTCATGGAAAGGAATGGCTGAATTTCCCGCGTCGCATCCTGTGAGGATGGCCAACGCGCTGGCTCCGAGCGCGAATACAAAAATTTCTCGGAGGCGACGAATGTGGACGGCAGCTCGCATGGCCAAAACATATCGCTTCCTGCAAAAAGGGCATTTGCATGCGTGCTCCACGGAATCGCAATCCTGCGAACTGGTTGACCGAGGTACCTCGGCTCGGATAGGAGATCCCAGATTCATGGCCGACGAACCGATGAGCCTTTCTTTCTGGCCACTGACCGACGTCGGTCGGGTGCGCGATCACAACGAGGATGCGTTCCTCGTCGACAAGAAGCTGCAGCTTTTCGTCGTGGCCGACGGCATGGGAGGCCATGCTGCCGGAGAGGTCGCGTCCAATCTCGCGTCCCGCACCGTGCGCGATGCGATCGCGGCGCAGCGAGACACGCTTCTCGAGTTCGAACGTGGACATGGGGGGACGACGCGAACCGATGTGCTTCGGCTCATGGAGAACGCGGTCCAGCAAGCGTGCGCCGTGGTCTACCACGAGGGCATTCGAGACGAGTCCAAGCGCGGGATGGGGACGACGCTCGATGCGCTTTTGCTGGTCGGGACGCGCGGCTTCATCGCACATGTCGGCGATTCGCGAATCTACCTCTATCGGCAAGGCTCGGTGCATCAGCTCACCGAAGATCACTCTCTCATCAATGAGCTTTTGCGCCGGGGTCGGCTTTCGCGCGAGCAAATCGACAAGCTGCAATACAAGAACGCCGTGACCCGGGCGGTCGGAGTGTACGAATCGGTCGAGGTCGACACCATCGACTTCGATGTGCTGAAAGGCGATCGTTTTCTCATTTGCTCCGATGGTCTCCATGGATATTTCGAGGAGAGTGAGCTCGCGAAGTTGTTCGCCGAGACTCCTGAAGACGCGCTCGCGGCGCGGTTGATCGAGCTCTCCAACGAACGCGGCGGCAAAGACAACATCACGGCGATCGTCGTCAAAGTGCCGGATGCCGAAGAGGGCATCGACCGACTGGCGCGTGAGGTGAACCTCAAGATGGAGGTGCTCCACCGCGTGACGCTCTTCCGCTTCCTTACGTACCAAGAGTTGGTTCGGGTCCTCAACATCACGCATGTGCGCAGTTATCAGCTGAACGATCAAATCGTCGTCCAAGGGGCGGAGGGCGATGAGCTCTTCGTCGTGTTGACCGGGCAAGTTCAAGTCGAGTCGAGCGGGATAGCGATTGCCACCCTCGGGCCAGGACAACATTTCGGCGAAATGGCGCTCATCGACAAGGCGCCTCGCAGCGCCGACGTGCGTGCGCTCGAACCGAGCCTGCTTCTCACGATTCGACGCCGCGATTTCTTCGACATCGTCAGGAAAGATCATGCGATCGCGGTGAAATTGCTGTGGAGTTTCCTCGGTGTCATCACCGAGCGTTTGCGCAATACTTCGCGCGAGCTCGAAGAGGCGCGAGAGGGCAGCAGGAATCCGGCGTTCGATTTCATCGACGCGATTGCACACGCTGACGAGCGCACGCCGCTGGGCTCCGATCATGAATGAGGATGCCCATCAAGGCCGCGGCGTCTGTCCGTCATGAATTTTTTTGTGCAAGTGTGCTCGATCTATGCGCTCGCATGCGTGTGTGCGTGCAGCGGAGAGGGTGCAGAGAACGGCGCGAATGGGGTGGGCTCGCGGCGGTCCGAGATGCCGCAAGCGGGCGCTGTCGATGTCGCAAGCGCACCGGCGGACGAACCTCCAGCGAGACTCCTTCGCTTGGAAGGAGAGGTCGTGCGGCCCCGAGGTCCCCTCGAGGAGGGAGCCGCACTCGAGCATGGAGATGCGCTGATCGTGCGCGAGGAGGGGCGGGCCGAGATCGGGCTCCGGCAGGGAGGGCACGTGGTCCTCTTTGCAGGGGCAGAGGCCTATGTCGGAGGGGAGGGCCCTTCTCAGATTGCGCTGCTGCACGGCGGACTTCACGCGGTCGCGCCGCCCAACGCAGCGGGATCGCGCCCGCCTTTGCGTGTCGCGACTCCCACGGTTTCGATCGAGCTCGGAGGCGGCGGCGAGTTTTTCGTGATGGTGCATCCGCTCGCAGGGGCATGGATTGCATCGCTGTCGGGAGTGACGACCGTTGCGACGGGCGAGGTCGACACACGACGCCGGCTCCGCGTGGTCGAGCTCCCCTCGGGACGCGCGATGATGATTGGAACGCGCCTGAATGAGCCGGTGGATGGGCCCACCGGGCTTTCGGACGCGCGTGCAGCCGCACTGGCGGTGTTCGAGGAGATCGGCGGGGCTGATTCTCGGGCTCGTGACTTGACCGAGGTGGCTCGTCGTCTCGATGAATCGTTGCTTTGGCTCGAGGCGGAGACCCGACGCGGTCTCGAGCTGACGACACAACATCGGGATGCCGTGCGCATGGCTCGCGCCGAGGACGCTCTGCGGCTCGAGCGAAGCCTGCAGGGGCATGCTCAGCAACTCCACGCACTGCGACAGATTGCGACGGCACGTTGGGAGCGGCTCGAGGCCGGTTCGTTCGAGTCCGGTCGCGCCACGGGGCTTCCCAACCGTCTCGTGAGCGCCCGACGTGACCGTATCGAGAGTCTTCTCGGGATTTGAGATTCGGGTTCAAAGTCAGACGAGGTCTCGGTATAGTGAGCTCCCGCTGTCCTGTCCTGGACACGATGACGACGCTTTCTCCCACGCTTCCACCCGAGCCCGCCCGAGATGCCATCGAGGCCCGCATTGCCATGTTGCGGGCCGAGGCGGACGTTGTCGTCGATCTCACGACGCGTGCGGCGCTCGAGTACGAGCTCGGCCTGCTTTTCGAGACGGAGCGGGGCGAAGAAGCGAACGCCGTCCGCCACTATTTGTCTGCGTTCAATACAGATCCAACGTTCTCGCCGCCCCTTTCCGCGCTCATTCGCATTTTCGAGCGCCGCCGTTCTTTCCAGAATTTGGGTCGGCTCTACGAAGCGCAGGTGAATCATGCCAGGACCCTCGATGAAAGGGTTTCGGCCCTCGTCGACTGGGGGGCTCTGCATGAAGATCACCTCGGGCAGCCCGAGTTCGCCCTGTCGCTCTATCAAAACGCCATCGACGACCATCCCGAAGGCGCCCGGTTGCCGGCGCTCTTCCTCGAACGTGCTTTGTTTGCGCAGGGGGAGCTCGACCGCGCACTCGAAGTCATCGCCAAGCGCGCAGAGCTCGTCTCCGAACCTGTGTTGAAAGGGCTTTTGTGGGTCGAGGTCGCGCATGGCCTCGAGCAACGCGGGGATATCGAGGGCGCGCTTTCCGTGGCTCGAAAAGCGGCGATGCTCTCCGTGCCTAACGATCGCTTCGTGGTGTCTCTCGAAGCGCTCGCGCGCCGGAACGGGGCGGTGCCCGAGCTCGTCGCAGCGATCGAAACGCGGGCTTCGATGTGGGCGAGGAAGGCGCGAACGGCCCCCACGGAAAACGACTCCGAGGCGCACAAGGCGGTCGCGCTTTATCGGGAAGCCGCGCTTTTGAGGAGGGTTCATCTTCGCCCCGAAGAGGGCGGTGATGCACACGGTGCGCTCGCGAATCTCGGCAAGGCCATCGAACTTCGCCCTCTGGATGTGGCCCTGCATCGCGAACGGATGATCGCTGCCGAGTGGGCTTGCGACCTCTCGACGGCGGCGAGCGAGGCGCGCTGGCTTCTTGCGACGGGCATCCGCGGATCTCACGCGGCGTCTTTGCATTTTCGTGTGGCGGAAGAAGCCCAATCGCGCGGTGCATACGACGAAGCACGAGCGGCGCTCAACGCAGCCTATGAGGAGGATCCGAACTCGTCGGTGATCGCCGCGGCGTGGGATGAGCTTGGGATGAACTCGACGCCCGACGAGGGGCGCATCGAGACGTGGATGACCGAGCTCGTGCGCCGCTCCGAGACGGCGAATCCGAGCGCGAAAGCCTGGATGCTGTGGCATGCCGCCCATGTGTCGGCCACGCGTTTGCGTGACGCGGAGCGCGCGCATGCGCTGTATGCCGCGGCCCATCGCGTCATGGAGGAGCACGCGCTCGCCGAGCACACGGCGCTGCTTCGCGAGTGGCAAAGGGCGGGGCTTCGCTTCGATCACGGGGCAGGCGCACGCGAAGCGATCCGGGCGTTTTTGACGTCGAGCGCAGAACACGACGTGGAGCCCGACGAGCGCAGCGCGGTGCTGCGCGATTGGCTCGACCTCGAACGTCGCCTCGGGGATGACGAGGGGTTCGAGGCGGCTTTGGAATATGCCCTCCAGGCGCCCGAGGCAGCCGCATGGGCGCCCGATGTGGCGCGCATGCATGCAGCGTCGCGTCGTGACTTTGCGCGGCTTGCAAGGGCCCACCAGAGCCTTGCGCGGCGTGAAAACAACGAGCCGGACGTGCAGGCGGCTCATCTTTGCGCTGCGGCCCGTGCGTTCGCCTGCGAAGGACATCTCACTTCGGCGAAGGAGGCCCTGACCGAAGCCCTGTCGGTGGTTCCGGGACACCGGTACGCGATGGCTCTCCTCGAGGAGATCCTTCGAGCATCGGGGGACTCGGACGCGCTCGTGCATCTCCTTCGCGAGCGAGCCGAATCCGAACGGGCTGGGCGGATCGCCGAAGCGACATTGTTGCTTGCAGGTGCGGCCGCGGAGAGCGCGGGAGATGTGGCGCTTGCGCGGCGAACGTACGAAGAGGCATGGGAGCGTGACCCCACGGCGTCCGGGCCGCTCTGGGCGCTGCACCGCTTGGCCGAGCGGACGCGCGACGATGCGCTCATGCTCGAGGTGCTCGAACATCTCGCGGAGCAAGAAGTCAAGCCCGTGGGAATCGCGACACTCGAGCTCGCAGAACATCTTCAACTGGAAATGCAGGATCCCATCCGCGCCGAAGCGGCGCTGAGGGGCGCGTCGAGCGTGCGCGAGCTGGCCACCATGGCTGCGCTCGATCTCGCGCTGCTCGGCGCCGCGCAGCCGACTGCGCTCCTCGACGGAACGAAGCAACTCCTTTCGGCCGTGGAGAGCGCTGACGAGGGATCGAATCGCGTCCGGATCGCGCTTTTGCGTGAGCTCGGAGGAATTCAGCTCCATTTCATGGAGGATCCGAATTCGGCTGATCCAATCGCGAACGAGCTCCTGCAACTCGAAGAGCACGATGCGTGGGCGCGGGTCACCCAGTGGCGATCGAGGGGCGTGCATCGGGTGTCTGAAGGCAGTCGGACGGAGGCGCTTCTCGCGCTCTCCGAATCCACGAATGACGCCCAAGCATCGGCTGAGCTCATCGTTCATTCCCTCCGTGGATCCGTGATCGCGGGCGCTCCCCATGACGATGCGATCCTCCGGGCGACGGAGCTCGCCGAGGCGGAGCCCGCGGGATTCATGGCCGCGCTCGCTGGTTTGGAAGCGCTCGGCGAAGTCGAGGATCCGAGCGAGCGCGCTGGGGCTTTGGGTCGTTGGCTCGTGCATGCGTCTCCGGAGTCGGCGGCTTCGCTTCGTGCGGCGCGAGGACGAGCGCTCGCTGCTGCGGGGCGAGGCGAGGAGGCGTGTGACGAGCTGCGTTCTGTCCTGGCGGCAGACCCGACGGACCTCGCGTCGTGGGAGGCCCTCCGTGTGGCGGCGCGCGATGCGGAGAGATGGACCGATCTCGTGCGTGCTTGTGACGAACTGGCTTCGGTGTTGACGGGAGAATTGCGTGCTGCGCTTCTCGAAGAGAGCGCGGCGGTGTGCATGGATCAGCTCGACGCAGACGATGACGCAGAGAGGCGATTGCGCGCTGCACTCGACGTCGATGGCATGCGGGTGATCGCATATGGACGATTGCACGATCTTCTCGCGGACCGCGGGGATGATGAAGGGTTGCTCGCGCTCGTGAAGCACCGGGCCGAGATCACGGATGACCCAGATCTCCTCGCGCCGCTTTTCTATGAGCTCGCGCGTCTGCATCGCGGCCTCGGACAACGGGAGCAGGCGTTCCTCGCTCTGGACAATCTATTGATGCTCGAGCCCGAGCATGTCGGAGGCTTGGCGCTTTTGGTCGAGCTTCACGTGCAGCGAGAAGCGTGGACGGATGCGGTCGAAGCGCTCCGGACACTCGCGGAAGTCAGCGATGTCCCTGCCAGTCAGAAGCGGATTGCTCGTCTCGGAGCCGCCGATTTCCTCGAGAAGAAGCTTGGCGATGGGGAAGGCGCGCTTCATGAGCTCGGGTGCGTCGAAGCGCTCGGATTGGCCGATCGCGCGCTGTGTGTGCGCATGGCAGATCTCGCCGAGCGAACGGAGCGCATCGATATCGCGATCTCGTCACTTCGAAAGGCAGCGGCGTGGGTGCATGCCGAGCCGCGAGAGGCGGCTGCGTTCGAACGGCGCGTGGCGCGGCTTTGGCTCGAACGAAAAGAGAGCACGGAGGAAGCGATTGCGGCCTATGGTCGGGCGCTGGCGGCATTCCCCGCGGATCTCGATTCAGCGGTGGCGCTTTCGCGTCTGCTCACGAAGGAAGGTCGCTTCGAGCTAGCGCGTACATTCGAAGAATCCGTGCGGCGTGCGTGGACGGAGGACCCCACCGATCCCGAGTTTCTTCGCGCGTTGGCGACCGTCGCGGAGTGGCGCGCCGACGATGTTCTCTCCATCACCGTGATGGGGGCGCTCGTGGCGCTCGATGTGGCCTCCGAAGACGAACGCGCGAGGTGGGAGGGCGCGATGCGCAAGCCGCGCGTTCTTTCAGGGCAACAACTCGGCGAACGCCACGTTTCGGAATGGGTCGCGCCCGGATTCGATGGAGCGATGCTCGAGCTCGCGCGAATCGCGAGCGAGGCGCTGGTTCAGATGGACAAGCTCGAGCCGGCCCGCTGGGGGTTGTCGCGAAGCGATCTGACGCAACCGAAGACGGCGCCTCCGATCGCGCATGAGATCGCAGGGTGGGCATCGCGCATGGGCGCACCTGCAGGCGATGTATGGGTGGGCGGGACGGATCCGCAGCTGTTCGTGGTGATTCCGAGCTACAAGGGCCGACCGTCGTGGCTCGTGGGACGCTCCGTGACGCCACCGCTGTCGCATGTGAGGCTCTTCGAGCTCGGTCGGAGCGCGCTCGCGCTTCGATGGGGCATCGGACCCTTTCTCACACGAGACATCGACGAAGGTGTGACCGCACTTCTGGCGATTGCACGTGCAGCGGGTGCATCGGTCTCGGAGGAGCGTTCGGGGCTGGCCGAGATGTCGCGCGCCGCTGCAAAAGTGATGTCACGTGGGGCGCGCAAAGCCGTTCTCGAAGTGGTCTCGCGCATCTCGAACATCGATCGCGAAGCGCGCCGATTCATGTTCGGTGCGCACGAAACATTGCGGCGTGGAGGTCTCGTTCTCGCCGATGATCTTCCGGCGGTATTGGAGCGCGTGCTCGGTGAGCGCCCCAGCCGTGAGCGCATCCGCGACCATGAGGCGGCGTTCGATCTTTTTCGCTATTGGATTTCGCCTCAGAGCATCGCGGTGCGTCGTGAGTTGGGTGGCGCTCCATGAGTGACGAGAACGACGACAAGAAGAAGAGCGACCCCTCCGCCGACTTCGATTGGGGAGATGCCCTCGTCGGTTGGGACGATGACATCGAGGGCAGTTCAGCGGAACCGACCCCTTTGCCCCAGGCACCCCCCACCCCGGTCAAGGAGCTGGCGCGAACGTTTTATCGGCCTCCCGATCCGGCCGAGTTCAAAAGGCCCGTGCCGCGACCGCCCGCGTTACGACCAAAGCCCGCGGTGACGACTTCATCGCAGTCGTCGGCCTCGATTCGACGCCGCGCCGATCATATCGATATCTCTCTCGAATTCGAAGAAGAAGCCACGACGGGACTCACAACGATTCCCGAAGAAATCATTCGCTCTCTCGCGGCGACCGCCAAGGAGGACGAAGACGTTTCTGCGATCACCCGCCCTCCGCCATCCCCTCTCGCCCATGCGAGCCAACCGGCTGCGGCGGTGTTCGACATCGACGACATGTTGAGTGGATTCGAGGGAGATACCCGTACTTATTCAGAGGAGACTTCTCTCGAAGAGCCAGAACTTCGTGTGAGCGAGGCTCCTCTCGCAGAGTTGGGAGATCTCGAGCGACCGTCGCTCGAGATCTCGTATTTCGATGACGATGATGGCGTCGATGATTCGGATGAGCCGTCGATCCTCATCACGGCGGATGCTGACGACGAGCCGGAAATCGAGGCCGAAGAGGTCGATGAACATGTCGACGATGTTCCGCACGTCGCTCCGCCGCCCCGCCGCGGGGATGCCGATCGCGGTGCGGCTGCGGCGCGTCGGAGCGTTCGTTCGCGTAAACCCCGCGTCGAACACTTCCCCCTCGTGGGTCGTTCGAAGGCCGCGCTCGAGGCGCGCTCCGAGCTGCTTTCCGCTCTTGCCAATGTGAGCACGAGCACTGCGAAGGCGCGGTTGTTCGTCGCTGCGGCCGAGCTCGATTTGGAGCGAGGACAAAAGGAAGTCGCGCTCGAGAAGGTCCATGCGGCACGGGAAGCAGACCCGCGTGATGTCGTGGCCTTGCGGATGGCGCGCTCTTTTGCGATCGAGCGCAACGCGCTCGCGGATGTGGCGTCGCTGCTCGAGGCCGAAGCGGCGCTCCCCTTGTCCCGGGCGGAGCGAGTGTCGACGCTCCTTTCTCTCGCAGAGGTTCACCTTCAGCAGCTCGACTCTACATTGGCCGAGAAAGCTGCGCTCGAAGCCTCTGCGCTCGCCCCCCGGTCCGTGATGGCGCTTCTCTTGATGGCCGAGGCGCGAACGGCACTCGGCCGCGACACGGCGGCAGCCGATGCATTGCGTCGTGCCGGCGATGGTTGGAACGACGCACGTATGCGCGCTGTGTTGTGGGTCGGCGCAGCGCGTGAATTCGAAAAGGCAGAAGACCCCGAGCGCGCACTCGAACTCTATCGACGAGCCGCCGAAGCCGACCCGATGGCGTACGAGTCACTCTTTGGAGTGGCTCGCCTCTCGAATGGGCGTGAACAGGCAGAAGTGCTTCGAACCATCGCGCGAGCCATGCCGGAGGGGGCGCTGAGAGATGCGTTCATGCGCCGAGCGGCTCGAACGCTGCTGGCGGTGCGCGCAGAGGACGAACGAGAGCTGGCGCAGAGCGCCGCTCAATGGTTGGAGGAGGCACGGAGCTCTTCTTCGCTGCGCGTACGGGTCGCGGCTGCGCTGCGGGCTTCGAAAGGGGCCCTCGCGTTCGAAGCGCTCGAGTCATGGGCGGCTGCGACTGGCGGCACGGAACGCGCTCTGGCGCTCACGCGTCTCGCTGAAGTCCACATGGCGGCGGGTGATGATGACCGCGCGGAACAAGCCCTCGACGCGGCGGCCCTCGCGGATTCGCGCCTGCCGACCATTCCGATCATCCGCGAGATGATCGCCAGAAAAATCGGTGATCCCGACCGAATCACGCACGCAGCGCAGGACATGGGGGCGCTCGCGGCGTCGGCCCGTCTGGTGTTCGATCGAGAGGCTGAAACGCATGAGCGCGCGCTCGTCGCCGAGGCGCGCCGCGAGGACGAAGCTCCGCTGACGGCCCAACTCCTCTGGTTGGATCTCAGTGCGCATGCGAAGGATGAGGCCAGCGTCATCGAGGCCATGCGTGCTGAGATCGATCGTGCGCTGCCCGAACACCGAATGGGCGCGTTGCTCGTTCTTCACGATCACGCTCTGTCGCGCGGTGAGCCCGACGAGGCGGAACAGCTTCTCCGCGAAGCGCGAGGAAATGCTCCGACGGCATCCATCGTGTTGCGACGGCTCGCGCAGATGACTGCTGAGCGCGATCCTGAAGAAGCGGCAGTGCTCTTGCTGGAGGAGTCGAGCCACACGAGCGGGCCACGTGGGGCTTCTTCGGCGAGCGAGGCGGGGCAAATGTTGTTGGATGCGGGCCACGTGTCCGGATCTGTCGACGCCTATCTCCGCGCGTTGGATCTCGTTCCCACGTACGGTCCCGCGCTCTTTTCACTCGAGTTCGCCGCGCGTGCTGCTGCGGATGTCGAGACCTTGGAACGAGTGCACGAGACGATGGCGCAGCTCGCTGGAGGAGGGCTGCCCTCGGCATCTCATCTCGTACGAGCGAGTTTGCTCCGCGCCGATTCGGACCCGCTCGCGGCGAGTGAGTTCCTGAAGCGGGCCAGGAACGAGGTCCCTCGGGACACCGTGCTGATCGACCTTTGCCTTCGCCTCTCGGATGGTTTCTCTCCGACGGAGAGGGCGCAGCTGCTGCTCGATACGGCAAACGACGCGAACGCAGGGGTGTCGCGGGCGTTTCGTCTTTTGGCGGGAGCTGCCTTCGAAGAGGCCGCCGAACCGGCCCGGGCAGCCGAGCTCTACCGTGCGCTCGTCGCGGACGATTCGAATGACGAAGTGGCGAACATGGCGCTCGAGCGCGCCGAGCTTGCGGCTGGAGAAGTGGCGCGTGTGGCCGAACGCCGGTTCTCCGAGGTGCGAGACGCGCAAACGGATCTCGAGCGGGTGACCGCGCTCGAACGCTTGGCTCTGCTCGACATGGAGGTCCGAGAAGACCCCGCGAGCGCGGTGCTTTCGTTGCATGCGATTCTCGAGGTCGATCCCGGCCATCTTCCGAGTTTGCGGATGCTCGAGCGCTATTATCTCGCGCAAAATAGGCCCTCTGATCTCATCCAGATCGAAGAGTGCTTCGCGATGGTTCTCGAAGATCCGGACGATGCAGCGACGCACTCGAGGTTCGCATCGCGCCTCCTCCTCTCGGACGAAAATGCAGGAGGCGATGCCGCAGACGAGCTGCTCGTGCGGGTGGGGTCCCGTGTGCGACTCGACCCTTGGTTCGTGCATCGCATCGCGGCTGCCGCGCGGAGCACGGGTCATGGAGAGCTCGCCGCGGCAATGGATATCGAGAGCGCAGCGCGTGCGGAGATGCCGATGGTGCGTGCGACGAAGGCGATTCGCGCGGCGGCCTCACTCGCGTTGCAAGAGGGGCAAGCGGCCCGAGCCGCGGACATGCTGGAAGAGGCCGTCCTGTCGGCGCCTGAGCATCCGATGGCGGGCGAGTTCCTCGCTCACCTGCGCGCCTCGATAGGGGATTCACGCAAGGCGGCCGAGGCGCTCGAAATCGCCGCTCGTGCGGCGCATCTGCCAGAGCGTCGGGCGGCTCTTTGGTACCAAGCCGGGATCCTCTGGCAAGACACGATGGGTGATGAAGACCGCGCGGTGTCAGCGCTCCTCTCGACGAGTCACATCGACGCTGATTATCTCGATAGCTTCGAGCGTCTTCGAGATTTGCTCGAATTGCGAGAGGACCATCCGACGCTTCTCGACCTCTTGCATCGTCGAATCGCGCTGGGCGGCGACGTGGACTTGCTCATTCGACTGCATGGGCGCGCGGCGGAGCTCCACGAAGCGCTCGGTGATCCGCTCGCGGCCAGAGAAGCGCTTCGCGCCGTGCTCGCGCAAACACCGGATCATCTGGATTCACTCAAGCGATTCGCCGAGTTGAGCTGGAGCGCCCATGCGTATCGGGATGCGGCCGATGCGCTCATCCGAATCGCTCGCCTCCGCCAAGATCGCGACGAGCTGCATTGGGTCTTTTTTACGCTCGGCGAAATCTATGATGCGCACATTCCAGACCCGAAGCGCGCCGAGGCTGCGTATCGCCGTGTCTTGAAGCTCGTGCCAGGAGACCTCTTGGCCATGGAGCGACTCGCCGTGCTCTTGCGCCGTCAAGGTGAGCTTCAAGGAGCTGCCGAACAATTGCACGAGCTCGCTCGTTCTGAACCAGACTACGAACGGGCTCGCAACCATCACTTGTCTCTTTCGGATGTCTATCGTGAGATGAACGATCCACGACGTGCCGAGCAGGTGCTCGAATCTGCGCGCCGCGTGAATCCGACCGATATCGTGGTGCTTCAAGCGCTCGCAGAGCTCTATCGCAGACAGAATGCTCAAGCTGCCCTCGCCGTCCACGCCAACCGCGCTGCCGGCGATTTCCGCCATGTGTTGACCTCTGACCTCGCGGATGCGTCGGCGTGGCAGGGCCTGGCTCATGTGCTTCGATGGCGTGGACGTGAAGACGCTGCTCGTTGTGTTGCACAGGCAGCCTTGGCGCTTGGAGTCGAAGAGCCCTCTCTCGAGTTTCGAGGTGCTCTCAGGGGCGCTGCGTTCTCTGCATTGAACGAATCGATCGAGGAGCTGTTGTCTCCAGCGCCACTTCCGAGCGCGGTTCGCGTGGTGATACGTGCTGTCGCGCCGGCGCTCGAGAAGGTGCTTCCGTTCGACTTGCGCGCTTATCGAGCCGAGCGACTCACGAATCCCAGCGTCCGATCCCTGGTGCTCGAGATCGCGCGCTCGTTCGACATCCCCGAAGTCGAAATTTGGGTGACTCAGACTGCGCCTCGGGCGTGTGTGCCTGTCTCGAGCGCGCCCCATGCGGTCTTGATGATCGGGAAGGATTTGCTCTCGGTGAGCGAACCCGAGCAAATGTTCGTCTTTGTTCGCGCCCTCGAGATCGCGCGGCTGGGGCTCTCGGTGGCGGTTCGCACTCCACCCGACGAACTCGCAAACGTCATGGCTGGGCTCGTTCATCATTTCGATTCGAATTACAGAGCGCCCGGGATCGAACTGGGGACGATTCTCGAATACGGACGTCGTGTCGGGCGGCAACTTCCACGACGTGCGGCGCTCGAACTCGGTCCGATCGTCTTCGAAATGGCAGGATCGCCGGATTATGATCCTCGGCGTATGGCGATGGCTTCTTCCGAACTCGGGGATCGGGTCGCGCTCCTCGCGGTGGGCTCGATCGAGACGGCACTCTCGGCGCTCCTCAAACTCAGCGGGGAGGCAGGAATCCCCCAAGTGCCTTCGGCGCGAATCGAACAGGTGGAGAAGTTTCCCGAAGTCTCGGCGCTCGTTCGCTTCGCGATTTCGGAACTGCATTTCGAAGCTCGCTCACACACGGGTGCAGATCGCATGACGCTCGGAGACGAGGGCTGAGCGAATGCGAATCGGTGTGATCGGACCGGCGGACGACGTCGAAGAAGGATTTCGAGAAGCCGTTTCGTTTCTGCTTGGGGACGCAGATGTGGAGCAAGTCGTCTATTTGGGGACCGGCGACTTCGTGGAGCGCGCGATCGAGTCGTGGGCGTCGGAGCTCGGGGGTGAGCGCGCGGAGGAGACGTTCCTCGAGCGCGCGGCGCTCCTCGCTCAACGAGGCCGACCCGACGAGATCGAACTCTTGCTCGAAGCGGATACCTCACGTTCGAGGCTCGAGTTCGTGCGCAAACTGCCTCCGTTTCCGGCGCGCGCCATCGAAATGATGGATGATCGAATGGTTCTCTTCGTGCACGACAAAGCGATCCTCAACGAAGAGGACATCGCGAATGCGCAGCTCATCGTGTATGGCCGTGCGAGTGAATCCGACCTGCGTCGCTTCGGCCAGCGCACATTTTTCACGCCCGGACCTCTTTGCTGTGGGCGGGTGGGAGTGCTCGAAGCGTGTGAAGATGGAGTCACGGTTTCACTTTATGATCTTGCCGGCATTCCGGTATGGCGAGAACTGGTCGCCTCCAAAACGATGAAAGTGATGGTCGCAAAATGAGCACGGTGGGCGTCCTCGGTGGAAGCTTCGATCCCCCGCATTGTGGACACGTCCTTTTGGCAGCGTATGCGCTTTCAGCTGCACCGATCGATGTCCTCCTCGTCATCCCCACCTTCGACCACGCGTTCGGCAAGCCGCTCACCTCGTTCGAGCACCGAGTCCAGATGTGCGAGATTGCATTTGGATTTTTGCAAGGCGTCGAGATCTCGCGGATCGAGGAAGATCTCGGAAGCCCGAGCTACACGATCCACACGCTCGAAGCGCTGAGAACACAGCGCCCCGAGAGCGGGTTGCGGCTCGTGATCGGCGCGGACGTGCTCGGAGAGGTTCATCGGTGGAAAGATTTCGAGCGCATTCGTGCGTTGGCCCCGCCTTTCGTCGTGGGTCGCGCCGGATACGAGCGAGAGGTGGAGGCGAGCACGCTCGATCTTCCTCAAGTGAGCTCGACCCTCGTGCGCGATCGACTTCGGGTCAGAGAATCCGTTTCGGGCCTCGTGCCGCGAGCGGTGGAATCCTATTGCCATGCGCACTCGCTCTATTCTCGCTGAGCCCCTGCTCATCCTCGGGCGTGGGCGGCTCGGTGCAGCCCTCGCGCGCGGACTCCGTGCTGCGGGTGTTTCGGTGTCGAATCAACCGGGCCGCGCGATCGAAGTACCGCACGCGCGAATCATCGTGATCGCGGTCAAGGATCCGGCGATTGCTTCGGTGGCGGAACATCTTCGCGGCCATCTTTCGAAGGGCAGCATCGTGCTTCATACGGCGGGCGGGCTCGACGCGAGCGTGCTCGCACCATGTCGCGCTGGCGGCGCGAGCGTGGGCGTGATGCATCCGCTTGTTTCGTTTGCCAGTGCGCGCCACATCCCTCCATTGTCCGACAAGACGTTCGTGCTCGGGGGCGATCCCCGTGCGGTCAAGGCCGCGCGCACGCTGACCCGCGCCGTGGGTGCACGCCCTCTCGTCCTTCCGATCCACGGTCCTGCCTACCATGCTGTGGCGGCCCTGCTCGCCAATGGCGCGGCGGCGCTCGCTGCAACCACAGTGGATGCGCTCGTGCTTTTGGGGTCGTCACGCCGCGACGCCGAACGAGCGAGCGCAGGTCTCCTCGAGACGGTCGCATCGAACATCGCCGCGCTCGGGCTTCCTTTGGCGCTCACCGGTCCCATCGTGCGTGGCGATGCATTGGCGGTCCGCCGTCACCGCGCTGCACTGACGGAGCTCGACCCCCATGCGCTCACGCTCTACGACGCGATGGCCCCTGCAATCCTCGATGTCGCTGTGCGAACGGGGCTCGACGATGACGCCGTGCGCGCGATTCGCGCAGAGCTCCTCAACGCGTCAGAACGAGGCTAAGAGATCGGGTATCCATCATCTGATCACGTCAGATGGCGATGTCAGCCGCCGCGAGCGGATCGGCGTAGAGTTCATCGACATCGATCACCACATCGACCGATCGCAGCGTCACCCGCGCTCCTTTGCCGAACGTCTCGTACGTCCAGCCCTGCTCACTGCGCCGGAACACCTCGATGCGCGGCGTGTGCTGGGAGACGAGCACGTACTCCGCAAGCGACTCGAGGTGTTGATAGTGAGCCCACTTGTCGCCTCGATCGGAAGCCTCGGTCGACTCCGAGAGCACCTCGACGATCACGCGCGGGTTCGTGATCGCATCGGCGTCGTCCTTTGCGCGCTCGAGCTTGCCGCAGACGATCGAGAGATCGGGGTAGGTCGCCCGCTTGGTATGCTCGATACGAATGCGCGCATCCGATGAAAAGGTTGCGCACGGCCGACCACGGAGCGCGAGGTTCGCGAGGGTGCCGAATTGGAGCGCCAGCCGCGCGTGCTCGGGGGAGCCGCCCGCCATCGCGTAGACCTCGCCGTTCACGTACTCGTGCTTTGTTTCGCTCGCGCGCTCGAGCGCAAGGTACTCGGCGTAGCTCATACGATGCAGCTCGGAAGCTATCACGCGATCTTACCCCGGATGACTTGTGAACGCCCGCCGTGCGGGGGGGACGAGCTGGAATCCATGTCCAATCGCGGACGACGACATGCGGATGGGCATGCTTGCGCTTGTGATCGCAGTGAAAGCTCGTCACCCTGCGACGATGGCGACTGAGATTGCATTCGTGGCTGGGGCGACGGGGCTTTCGGGAAGACACATCGTTCTGCATCTCGTTCAGCGAGGGAGTATCGCTGTGGCGCACGTGCGTCCCGACTCACCGCGTCTTACCGAATGGCGCGATCGCTTCTCGTCCATGGGTGCGATCGTCGATACGAGTCGATGGGACTTGGATGCCATCACGCAAACGATCATGGAGCGAAAACCAACGCTGATGTTTGCGTGCCTTGGCACGACGCGCGCGCGTGCAAAGGACGCCGCGCGCAAAGGGCATGACCCTTCACGCGAGACCTATGACGCAGTCGACGTCGAAATGACGGAGATGCTGATCGCAGCCGCGCGCTCTGCGGGATCGCTCTCGCGATTCGTCTATCTGTCCTCGATCGGAGCCGGACCTCATGCGCGAGGAAGTTATCTTCGAGCGCGTGCGCGCGTGGAACAGGCGCTCATCGAGAGCGGTCTTCCTTACACGATCGTGAGACCTTCGTTCATCGTCGGCGACCGCGATGAGCCTCGTCACGAAGAGAAGATCACGGCGCCCGTGGTCGATACCGCCCTTTCTCTGCTCGGCATGCTCGGCGGGGCGACCATTCGCGATCGCTATCGGTCGATTTCAGGCGACATGCTCGCCGACACAATGGTCAGCCTCGCACTCGATCCCGCGTGGAAGAATCGCATCGCACAAGGCGAAGATCTCTGGCGCATGAGTCGTCATCGTAGCGTGTGAATCGCGCCCGCCAACAGCGCGAGCGGGCCAAGATAGATGGCCGGCGCCACGAGGCTTGCACCCGCGAGCAGCACCGCGTCGAGCACGGTGGGCTTCACATCCGTATCATCCACACCAAGCTTCTGGCGAAGCTGTCCGAGATTCTCTTCGAGCACCGATTCGGTGAACCCGCGCCCATCCAGATAGAGCGAGCGGGAGCGGCGACCCCGCGCGAACGCATGGAGCGTGCGACGCGGTGCGATGATGATCCCGAGGGTCACGACGCCGAAGTTGATGATCCACGCGGCGATATAGCGACCGCACCCAGCGCCGATCTCCCACGCCGAGATCTCACACTCTCCAGTCCAATCGGCCGCGTATCCAGTCAGTACGTGATGCAGATCGTGAAGAGGCACCGCGCGCTGACGGCCCGGGCTGTTCGGGAAGCCGAGAGGGATAGGTCCGATCTTGCCGAGGTCGACCCACTTTGCGCCATAGGTGCTCGTGTCGAAGCCAAAGCGCTCGAAGTAGCGCGCTCGTCCTGCGCCCACCGTGTCATCGACATCGTACTCGAGAAGGGTCATGGAAGCCTCCGCACGAGAGTATCATCGCTCGACGCTCCGCGGGCCTTCTTGCTGGATTCGTTGTCGCATCTCCTCGGCATGTGCGCGTCGGCTCTGTCCTTGAGGGGCGTATTCTTCTGCCTTCAAATATGCATCGAGCGCTCGTGCCCATTCGCCGCGTCGTCTGAAATCACCGCCGGCGAAACGCCAATAATCGTAACGGACGTCGTTGGAAGGAGCGGTTTGTCCAGCAGGAGTCATCCCTTCTTCGCCACCCAAATATCGAATCGAGAAAGGCACGAGGGCAGCGCCGAGCATGAGCGCAAACGCGGCGGCGCGGGTCTCCTCGAGCCATTTGGAGCGCATCAATCCATAGAGCGCAGCGCCCATCACACCGAGCGCAATCACCACCGAGCCTGCGAGGGCTCCCGGCATATCGAGATCCATCCCGACCGGGACGAGGAGGAGCGCGCTCATGAGCGCGAATGCAGCCGTGCGTGCTGGGTTCGGCTCTCGTGAAGAAACCATCTCGACCACTTCTCTCACGGGCCAACTCGCGAAGAGAACGAGGGCCGAGAGCATGCGTGCAGGGAGAAAGGTCGCGAACGCCAGCAGGATCATATACCAGCTGAACCACCCGATCTGGAGGCCCATCACCTCGGCGCCGAGATGGAAGCTCAAGGAGAGCGTCAGCACGACGAGCGAGCCGACGTTCAATCCCCGCGCGAGGGGTCCGCTCGCCTGATCGCGCAAGGGCGCCATCAAAAAGCCGAGCGCGATCGCGACCTGGAGGCCAATCACCGAATGGCCCAAAAATTGCCAAAGTGTGTCTCCTTCGAGCCCAAAGGCGCCGAAGAAATCGATGGCTCGAGGGATCGTCGTGCCGTTGCGTGTGAGATTGCGGAGCGCTTCGCCGCTTCGCCATTCCGCTTCGGTCTTCGAGATGGCGGTGTAGCCATATACGACCGCCGACGTGATCCACACCAAGACGAGTCCGAAAGAGGAAGCGCGGGGCACGAGGCCGTGCGGAAGCGCCTCGTCGAGCGTCCTCTTCTGAGCGTTCGATGCTTTTTTCTTCTTCGATGCCGCCGGGCGAATTTCGCTCGGCCAGCCGAACAGGTCGCGGGTGCTGGCCATTGGAAAGAGCGCGAACGCGATGAAGAAGAGGCTCAGCAGATAATGGTGCTGATAGCTGTCGTGCATCGAGCACGACCAACTCCAGAAATACAGCGCCGCGATGGCGATGAGCACGGGACGCGGTGCACGTGGAGAAAGAGCAGCCACGAACGCAAGGAAGCCGACGGCCGTGAGGGTGCCGACATAAAGCGCGGTGGTCGGCATGGGCAAGAGATCGAAGAGCGGGAAATGCGCGACGTTGAAGTCAGCCGTTCCGTAGCGCCATGCCGGTCTTAGGTGCTCGGCGAAGATATCGATCGCGAAGAGCAGCAGAGTCGACTTTACAACGAACCACGCGCGCACGGCCGGAATCGGTGCGAGCCAATAACGTTCGAACGCGTTCATGGGAGATCTCCTCGTGAGATTTCTCCGGATGCACATTCGATTTCGCGGCTCGTGTTCGGTAGAGGTTGTCCGCTCGCATCACGACATGTGTGTTGCACGCGAACCCTCGTCACGCCCTCACGTCCGCACCGCCATCTCAGGACGGCATCGACGACCGCAGTTCGGTTTCGTTCGAGGAGCGCTGCCCACGGCGCAGGGAGCACCTCCATGAGTGGAATGACTCGATCATGCGTGTCGCGCGTCTCTTTGAGCTCGGCCTGACAGCTCTGCACACGCACCGCGGAGAACATTCTCCAGGCGAACCGTTCGTCATACGCGTCGTCCCCGAAGTAATATCGAAGCGGCACGACGAGCATCCATACGGCCCAAAGCGTCCCCAGCAAAGGAAGTCGCCTTCGCCACACACCTTCCGGTGCCGAAACAATCACTTCGCGATGGGGTTGCCGTTCGTTCATGGAGAAAGCGAACAATCGTCAGAAGAAGCCCCGCTCGTCAACCAGATGTGGAAGGCGCAAATGTGGAGCCTGCCGCAACGAGGCGCTCCGAAAAGCGACGATGCGCGGCCGACCGTGAGGTCGCCGCGCATCGTGTGAGCACGCGCCTCATGGCGCGTCACGCTGGACTCATTCGCAGACGATCGTCGTTCCGTCGAACGTCTTCGTATCGCTGCAAGCGCCTGCGTTGGAACAGCCGCACACGCCGTCGTGGCAGGTGTTGAAACCTTGACCCATGCAGTCGTTGTCCTCGGCGCAACCGCAGGTGCCGTTGGCCTGACACACCGTGCCACCGACCGTATTGCCCGCACACGAGTTGGGCGACACCGCACACTCGCAGTTGCCGGTGGTGGTGTTACACGTCGGATAGACGTCACCCGCGCAATCGGCGTTCGCCGAGCAGGGGTTACGACAAGTACCCGCCTCGCAGGTGGCGTCGGTGGCGCTCTCACGCCCGCAGACCGTCACGCTTTCGCCGCTGATCGACGTCGCTTCGACGTCGTCGAGTGTCAGGGTCGTGCAGCTCACCGCGCCACCAGCGGGCGATGCACAGAAGCCGCCCTCGAGGCAGATCTGACCGGTGATACAGCACACCTCACCATCCTCGCAGGTGGCGGGAAAAGTCACGCCATCCGCAGTGCATGGCGCATCGGGGAGGAAGTCACCGTCCGAGTCCGCCCGGATCCATCCGCTGAACTGGGCGACGCACTCCGCGTTCGCGGTGCAGCCCGTTGCAGGAACCACGCATCGACCCCCCGTGCACGTGAAGCCAGCGGTGTTCGCGCCGCCGATTTCGCAGTCCGCCGCGGTGGTGCACTCCTCGGCGCAGAAGGTCGCCGTGGTGCCGCCACCCGCATCCGGGGTGTTGCCAGAGTCCTGGGTGCTGCCGCCGCTGTCGCTGTTCCCTGCATCTGTGACCGAGCTGTCGCCGCCGTCGTCGCAACCGAACATTGCGAGGGCAAAAGCCACGCCGAGTATTCCAAGGGCATTCTTCGTCATATGGTTCATTCTCCTTTGACTCAGGCAGGGGAGCTCCTGCCCCCCCCGAGGCGAATCCTCCATAAACCAACTGCTCGACGCGCGTCAACCAGGCAATGTTCTCCTGGAGCCGAGGCATGCTTCGAAGTCGGCGGGCAAGGGCGCTTCGAAATGCACGTGTTCACCGGTCCTTGGATGCACGAAGCCGAGCACCATGGCGTGCAGCATCGGTCGTGACGCATCGATGCGCGGTCCGCGATAATCGCGAATGTACACGGGCTCACCCACGAGTGGATGGCCGGATTCCGCCAGATGAATGCGAATCTGATGCTGTCGTCCGGTCTCGAGTCGGCATTCGACGAGCGTCGCACCCATGAGCGCTTCGATCCGTCGGATGTGGGTCATCGCGCGTTTGGCTTCGGGCGGAGGGGGACCTTCATGACCGCGAAAGGCGCCCCACGATCCGCGCAATCCATCGCCGCGATTCTGGACGAGAAAACTCTCGAACCGCGCATTGACCACATCGCCATGGGCGAGCGCGAGATATCGCCTCTCGACGCTGTGCACTCGAAGCTGATCTTCGAGGGAGCGCTTGGCCTTCATGGTTCGCGCGAAGACGAGGGCGCCCGTCGTGTCTTTGTCGAGGCGCTGAACGACGCCGACCATCACGTCTCGATTCGCTTTGCGCGCATCTCTTCGTTCACGCCTCTCGACGCGAGAGAGGAGGGCGCGCACACGGTCCACGAGGGTGTCGCGCTCGCCTTCCGAAAATGGCACGGTCACGACACCCTTGGGCTTATCGACGACGATCACATCGTCATCGAGGTAGAGCACGGCTTCACGCGGAAGAACGCCGCGTGTCGTTTTGGGCGCGGTGGGCGTGATTTCGACGACCGACCCACTTCGCAATCGAGTGGCGTCTTCCATGATCACGACACCGTCGATCTTGACTCGGCCGGTCCGACAGAGGTCACGTGCGCGCGACCACGGCACAGCTTCGCCTGTCTGGTGCGTCAGCGCCTGGCGCACGACAGCCGCGAGACTCATGCCTTCGCGGCTTGGATCGACGGTGATTTGAACGAGATCGTGCGTTCGTTTGCTATTTTGCATCGAGCTCGGAGCGCCGCGTCACGATTCCGTTCACGAGGCCGTATTCACGCGCGGCCTGCGCGCCCAGCCAGAAATCGCGTTCCGAATCGCGCTCCACCATTTCGAGCGTCTTGCCGGTCGCCTCGGCCACGATCACGTTGTAGCGACGTCGAAGCTCGATGATCTGTCGGGCCGCGATGTCGATGTCAGTCGACTGACCGCGCGTCACGGTCGAGGGTTGGTGCAAGAGGAAACGCGAGCTCGGCAAACTGAGCCGGCTCCCTGGAGGCGCCGACAAAAACACGAGCACGGCTGCGGAGGCGACCAATCCATTGGCGATCGTGCGCACGGGGCACGACGTAAACCGGAGCAGGTCGTACATCGCGAAGCCCGAGTCGGCCGAGCCGCCCGGAGAATTCACGAGGACCGTGATCATGGCGTTCGGGTCCTTTTGTTCGAGCACGAGAAGGGCCGACGCAACCTTTCGATAAAGAGCGTCGCTGACTTCTTCTCCGACGAGGATGGTTCGGCTTTCGAGGAGCCGGTCTTCGATGCGCGGGTTGACGTCCGTGCGCGGGGGCGCGTCTTGTTCTTCCAGGGCCATGGGCGGATGCTGCGCGGCGAACCCGTCTAAAGCAAGTAAGATTTCGTTATTCCGGGGTGAGCTGGGCGAGGAACGCGAGGAGTGTAGGGCCATCGAGCTCGGGCGCGACGACGCCGAGGAGCGCGTCAGGGGGAACACCACGATCGATCGCAGCCACGGCATTGGCGATCGCCCGCGTCCCGTGGTGTGCCTCGAGGTAGCGCACCATCGCGAGGCTCTGATGATAAGCGAACCTCGCGTCGTGATTGTCGTCGATCTCCGTGAATGCTCCGGCGATCGATGCGAGTGGGATCCACGTCCGCTCGCGCGCCATCATCGCCCAGGTTCGGTGATGAGCGGAGCTCTCTTCACCTGCAAAGCGTTGCGCGAGGCCCTCTTCGAGCCAGTAGGGCGGGACATGCCGACGGCCGCCTTCTCGCGCGTGAAGCTGCGCATGGAGCGACTCGTGGCGCAGGACTTCGCGTCGCCGCGATTCAGAACGCGTGAGCGTCTCGACGTCGACGTGGATGACTCCGTCGAAGAGAGCGCCGCTCCAGCCGGGTGAGCACGTGGCTGCACGAATCGTGTCGCGATCGCGGTACACGATGAGGAGGAGCTCGGGAGCGCGCGTCGTGCCTGTCCAGCGCGCGGCTTCGGTGAGCGCCTCGTCCACGATCGTGAGTGTGGCGTCGGCCGACGTGGTGTCGAGCGATGGATGTGCGCGGAGGACGATGCCGCGGCGCGCGAGACGCGCGCTTCCTGCGATCGCTGCTGCGCGGCGTTCGGTGAGCGTGCGTGATCGCCGAGCGCTGATGTCATCGGGAAAGGCAAGGAGATATGCGTCGAACGCCCGTAGCGCGAGCTCGAGCTCATCGGTGTGCGATAAGCGCATGGCGAGCGCCCATGCGATGGCTGGCTCTTCGGGATCGCGCGCGAATGCTTCTCTGAGCGCCTCACGGGCGCTGTGGTGATCGTCGGTTCGCAGCGCAATGATCGCCTCGAGCACGGGGCCTGCGGGGTCGTGTCGTGCAAGCGTCGAGGCGCGCCGTGCCCACCGCATCGCGACGGTGAAGCGTTCTTCGTGGAGCGCCACCATCGCGACATGGAGCGCGGCGGCGGCAGCGTGATCGAAGCCATGGGTTACGCGATCGGGAGCGTCCGTAATCTGCGCGAGTGCTGGCTCGGGATCGCTCGATCGGAAAAGTGCGGAGAGGCCGTCGCGGAGAGAAGTCGAGATGTCGCTTTGCGTGCGCATCCGCGCGAGGAGCTCGTCATGGCGTGCTTCGACGATGGATCCGAGAGCGGGGCGTTCGATGTGCGTGGGCTCGTCCAGCGGTACGCATGGATCATCGTCCACCCTTGCAGGCGAGGATGACGCCACCTGCGGTGGAAGCGCTGGCGCGACGAACGCTTCGAGTTCTTCTTCTACCTCGATCGGTATGCGCAGCGGCGTTGGGCTCGGTTCGGCTTCTTCTGGCAACGAAGCGGGCGCAGGCGTGTACATCACCCACACGAAGAGCGCGACGAGTGCGAAGAGAAGAGCGAATCTCGGCAGGCGTCGTCTCACGATTCTCGGCGAAGATGACGGCGTTCGACGGGCGCCTCGTTGCGACAGGCCCAACATTTACGCCTTCCGCATCTACGTTCCATGGCAGAGTTGCCACATTCGCGCCCGATCGGCCAACGTGAATCGGGAGCTCCAAGGAGCCGATGTGCGAGTTTGGGTTATGGCTGCCATCGGCATCGTCTCTTGTGTGTCTGCTCGTACACGCGCGCTCGATTGGGACTTGCCCAGTGAATGCATGAGCCGAGACGACTTCGAAGCGGCGCTGGCATTGACGCTGGGAATGGAGCTCGAGGAGATCGCGGCCAGCGTGTCCGCGCAGCGTGTGGAAGGGGGGTGGATCGCGGATGTCCGTGTCGATGTCGATCAGAGGCATCGAGAACGCTCACTCTCGGTCGACCACCCCGATTGCCACAGGCTGAACGAGGGGCTCGTCCTCGTGACCGCGTTGCTCATCGATGAGATCGCGGAGACCGAACGCAACGACACCTCGCGCACGCTTGCCATCCCTCCCCCTCTGGCTCGTGAACGATGGACAGGAGTGGCACGAATGGCTGCAGTCGCACGCATCGATTCGTTGCCAGGGTTTTTCGTCGGACCTGCTGTCGAGGTCGAGATCACGCCTCCATCGGCCTGGCCGATTTTGCTCGGGCTCACGGTCTTTCCTGGAGGCGATTCGCTCGATGCGAATGGACGAGGGGCCAGAGTCAGCGCCACTGGCGTGGTGCTCGGTACTTGTCCGGTCTTGTTCACCGATTCGGTTTTCGAGCTCGGCGCTTGCGCGGCGGTGAGCTGGCTTGGAATCTCAGCCGTGGGGCTGGGCCTTGATTTGACGGCGTTTTCGTTTGGGAGCGAGGTGTCCGCCTTGGGTGAGGTCATGATTCGATTCGCGATCGCCCGGCCCCTCTGGATGCGTGTGGGCCTCGGGGCGGGAGTCTCGATCCTCCGTGCGCGTATATTCTTCGACGATGGCGCGATGGATTTCCTGGTCCATGAGACGGCACCCGTATTTCCAATCGCGAGCGTTGGTCTCGAATTCCGCTTGAGCGAATAGATAGAAAATGAGTGGTGGTCGGACATCATTGAACGTGACCCTGCACGTCGTGCCCGCGGATCCTGATAGGACGAGTGCATCCTTCGAGGAGTTGGCCAGGGAGAATGGAACGTCGATTTCGCGTCTGCTCAGCTACCTCGGCGTGCCTTCTCGAGATGTCGAGGACGCACTTCAAGACGTCTTTCTGATCGCGCATCGTCGTCTCGCAGAGATGCCAGAGCTCATGGGACATACGGCATGGCTTCGCGGAGTCGCCATCAATGTCGCACGAAATCGCCGCCGCACAGGGCGTCGTTCCCGAGTGGCCTTCGTGAATGAACCGCCAGATCTCGTGGACGAAGCGACTCCAGAACAGGCGGCCATGAACAAACGAGAGGCGGTGTTCTTGCTCGAGCTCCTCGAGAAATTACCCGAGGAGCACCGCACGGTGATCGTGCTCTTCGAGATCGAGGGCCTTCCGATGAAACAAATCGCGGAGATCGAAGGCATCGCGCTGGCGACGGCATATTCCCATCTCCACAAAGGTCGCGCTGCGCTGAAGCAAGAGTTTGAACGACAGGAGGGCGGAGATGAGTCGCGATGACGATCTCTTGGAACCCACGCCCCTCTCGGAAGATCCGAGTATTCCCCAAGGCTTGGCCCAGCTGTTTCGAGACGCGCGCGTCCATCCGGGGCTGCCGTCTTCCGCGATCGAGCGGGCGATTCGAGGGGCGCAAGCTGCGGGGGCAAAGGGTGCAAGCGGTGTTGGATCGAGCGGAGGCATGCTCGCGATCAAGATCGTGATGGTGCTCGTGCTCTGTGCGGGTCTCGGTGTGGGAGTGTTTCTCGCTCGCGCTCCTGAGCCTGCCCAGGAACCACCGGTCGAGTCTTTCGAGCCACCGGCCGAGCTTTCTGCGCCTGTCATTGAGCTTGTCGAGCCTGCACCTCCGCAAGAGCCGGTGGCGACGAGCCCAGACGAAGCGCCGAGCTCATTGCGCGTACGATCTCAGCCGAGGCATCGAGCGTCGAGACCAGAAGCGACATCGAGCGAGCCGAACGACCGCGAGCCGACCGAGCACCGAGCGAGCGAACCTCCATCGAGCGAAGCTGCGATGTTGCTGCGAGCGCGTCGGATTCTCGTGAGCGATCCTGGCGCGGTGCTCGAGATCACCGCCGAACATTCTTCGAGATATCCGACCGGGGATTTTGTCGAGGAGCGCGAGACGCTTGCCATCGAGGCGCTGACGCGTCTTGGTCGCGAGAGCGAAGCCCGCACTCGCGCCCGTCGATTCGAAGCGAACCACCCTTCTTCTCCTTATCTCGACCGAATTCGTCGCGCGCTCGGCGATTTTTGAACGCCGACATAGAAAGGCTCCGTGGTTCGGACAATAGGATGATGGACACCCACAAAGGCCGGACCGTCGTGCGCGTCTCATCACGGATATGGAGCGTGGTGCTGGCAGTGAGCATTTCTGGATGCTCATGTGCGATGGACGTCGGCAATATCCACCACGACGGCGGCCCCATCGATGCCGCGACGCCGTGGATGCTTCGTGAGCAATGCGGAAATGGGATCGATGACGATCAAAACGGAGTGATTGATGATGGGTGTCCATGTGGCGCAGGAGAAACTCAGCCTTGTTTCCATGGACTTCGTATGAATCGCGGCGTGGGACTGTGTGTTGATGGAGTTCAAGTGTGTCGTAGTGCAGGAGCCGAGTGGGGCGACTGGGGCAACTCCTCTTGCGAAGGAGCCGTGACGCCGGCTCCGGAGCAGTGCGATGAGCAGGACCACAACTGCGACGGGGCTCGTGACGAAGGCTGCGCCTGCAATCCAGGCCAAGTGCGTGAGTGCGGAGCGCAGCTCGTATTGCCGCCATGCATGCCTGGGACTCAAACATGCAACTCGGCTGGGCTCTGGGGCGGTTGTGAGGGAGCGATCGGCCCGAGCGCGGATGTTTGCGACGGGATCGACAACGACTGTGATGGTCTCGTCGATCCAGGTTGCGACTGTGTGCCCGAGCCCGAGCGTTGTGGTGATGGGATCGACAACGACTGTGATGGAAGAATCGATGAGCCGGCCTGTACCCCGGATTGGCTCTTTCCATGCACTCCTGGACCGCCATCCATCCCTGGAACACCTGCAGATTGCACGAACATTCCCGCAGGATGGCAGGATATTTCGCTGACTGATTCGCCCTCTCCTCGAATGGGATCGAGCGCCGTCTGGACCGGCCATGAAATCATCGTGTGGGGAGGTTTCGAGACAAGTGAACAATCGGATTTGGGCGATGGAGGACGTCTCGATCCACGCACGAATCAGTGGCGAGCGATGAGCGCTGTGGGAGCGCCGAGTCCGAGGCGATTCCACATTGCTGCATGGACGGGGCGAGAGATGATCGTGTGGGGAGGCGCGCCCTTGGTCGAAAGCGAAGGCGGCAGGATTTACGATCCAATGGCAGATTCATGGCGTCCCATGAGTGCCATCGGGGCGCCGAGTGCCCGAACCCGACCTGCTGCGATTTGGACTGGTCGCGAATTGATCGTGTGGGGGGGAAGGGGTGCGTCGAGTGACCTCGATGACGGCGGCATTTATGATCCATTGACCGATCGTTGGCGTCCGATCTCGATGACGAACGCGCCTTCTGCGCGTGACTATCCTGATGCGGTGTGGACTGGATGCGAGATGATTGTATGGGGTGGTAGCCGCTCGAGCGGCTCCGAGCCTCGTGGTCTTGCGAATGGTGGAATCTATCACCCCGCCACCGATTCATGGCGTCCACTCGAAACGAGCGGTGGCCCGAGATGGCGTTCGAGTCCGGTCGTGCAATGGGCGGGGGCCGAGATGGTGGTGTGGGGCGGGACCCATGATGATGGTAGTTTCCCCACAGAAGGTTTTTTGTTCGATCCAGTGGCGAATCAATGGCGGTCGATGACACGAGTCGGAGCGCCTGAAGGTCGCGGAAATGCGGAGTCAGTGTTTTCAGAAGATGCCGTGATCGTGTGGGGCGGAGCGTTCGACTTTCGAGTTCACCCTCGCGAAAATGTGCTTCCAAAAGGCGATCTTTACGAGATCGCATCAGAGACTTGGGTATCGATTCCCGAGGTTGGAGCTCCTCCTGGGCGCACCGGTCACATCGCGATATGGACAGGATGTTCACTCATCGTTTGGGGTGGAGTCACGACTGATGACGTGCAATCCCACGTGACCAATACAGGTGGTATTTGGACACCTTCACGTTGAGTGCTCGAGAGCACCTGAGCAGATCAGAATAGAGAACAGAATCTATCGTTTTCTCGTGCGAGGCATTCTCGCGCAGACTTTCATCGACAAACGCTGGGAGCGACACCTATGACGAAGCGAGTCTTGGTGATCGGGGACAGTATGTCTTTGGCGCATGTGACGAGAGCGATGTTGGTCGCCCGTCGTCTGGAAGACGAGGGGGCCGAGGTCATCTTCGCGACAGGAGAGGCGCATCAGAGCCTCGCCGTGAAAGAAGGTTTCTCTCCTCGAAAAGTCTACTGTGTTCCCCCAGAGCACGCGCATGCGCTGATTCGACGTGGCTCGCATATCTTCGATCGAATGACGCTCGAACGATATGTCCAGTCGGATCTGGCTCTATTCGAAGAAGTACAGCCAGACCTCGTGATCGGCGATATGCGGATGTCGCTCAATCTCTCTGCGCAATTGGCGAAGATCGAATATTGGAGTGTTTTGAACGGATATTTGACGAAATATTACAGCGCATCGAGGCGTCCGCCCAAGACCTTGCCTGGCATGAGGTACTTGGGTGAGCGGCTTGGCACAGCGGTTCTTCCGATCGTGGAGGCGCTCGTGACTCGCTATTATGCGATGAACTTCAAACGATATCGCAAGGCGATCGGACTCGCTCCCATCGACGATATCTACGATGTGATCGCATCTCCGCACAAGAATTTGATCGCAGATCTTCCTGATTTGATTCCGTGCGCGAATTTGCCATCTCACTTCGAATATATCGGCCCTTTGATCTGGGAGCCGAATGTTGACGATCCGAGATGGATGAACGATGTGAGAGATGATCTCCCGACTGTCTATGTGTCGATGGGGAGCACTGGAGATCTCCGAGACATGCATCGCGTGCTCATCAGCTTGCGTGATGCAGGGTTTCAAGTGTTGGCGACCATGGGCAGGCACGGAGAAGCACCGCGGGGCGTCTATGGAGCGAGCTTCGCGCGTGGATCTGCGCTTCTTCGTAAGAGTCAGGCCCTCGTATGTCATGGAGGATCAGGGACGATTTATCAGTCGATCGCCGAAGGCGTGCCGGTGATCGGAATCGCGACATTTCACGATCAGGAGCTCAACCTCGAGCGAGCAGAGGCGCTGTGCTGGGGTGTCGCGCTCGATCCTTTGTCTTGGCGGAGAGAGCATCTCCTCTCTGCGGTTGAACGGGTGCAAACGCCCGCCTACCAGCAGGCGGTCGCCGCAGGGAGGGCGCGGGTACGAGAGGCCCTTGAGGCCTGCCAACGAACGACATTGCTTGGAGAAAGCCACTCACGCGAAGCCGAACGTTCCGATGCAAGCACGGGCTCCGGCTTATTTCTCGCCTGATCCTAAGGAGGTCGATGTGGACTCGATTGCACGCGTCGAATGGGAAGGTGCGCCTGCGATTCATCGCGCCATGGCCGAATGGAGAGCGATCCTAGGCGCAACACAAGTGCTCGAAGAGGCAGTCGCAACCAAGGCCTACAGCGCCAATACGAGCGGCAGCGAACGACGGATTGTTGGCGCATTGCGCCTTTCGCGGAGTGAGGTGCTCCCCGAAGTCATGCGCATCGCGAATCGTTACGGAGTGCCTGTCTATCCGATCAGCACGGGGCGCAACTGGGGATACGGCACGGCGCTCCCAGCGAAAGACGACGGCGTCATCATCGATCTCTCCCTGCTACGACGGATTCTTCATTTTGATTCGGACATGGGAGTGGTCACCGTGGAGCCCGGGGTGACTCAAGCGATGCTCGCCGATTTCCTCGATGCGAATGGATATGAGTTTATGGTGCCCGTGACTGGCGCAGGTCCCGAGTGCAGCTTGATTGGTAATGTGCTCGAGCGCGGTTATGGCATCACCCCTCATGCGGATCATTTTGGCGCCATGACGGATGTCGAGGCGGTGCTCGCGGATGGGACTCGATATCAAACGACCTTGCGCGAGGCGGGAGGTGAAGATCTCGCGAGGCTTTTCAAGTGGGGAGTTGGTCCGTATTCGGCGGGCCTCTTCTCGCAGAGTGGGTTTGGGATCGTGACTCGGATGAGCTTGATGCTCGCGCCCCGACCCGAGTGCGTGAAAGTTTGTCTCTTCAGCTTGCGCGATGACGCGCTCCTTTCGCCTGCCATCCGCGCAGTGCGAATGTTGCTCACGAGCCTCCCAGGGATCATCGGCGGGCTCAATATGATGAATCGACATCGGGTATTGGCGATGTCGATGCCTTATCCTCGAGATCGGTTGGATGCAGATGGTCTCATTTCGTCTTCTGTCATGGAGAGCCTTGGACGGGATTATTGCGTGGCCCCATGGACTGGGTATGCCACTCTTTATGGTACGAAAAGGATCGTGAGCGCGGCTGAGCAAGAGATCCGCACGAAGCTTGGCGGATTGGCGAGTCGACTTCGTTTCATCTCACCACGCCGAGCGCAGTGGTATGCCGCGGCGAGCTCATGGATTCCTGGACAAACCCAGATTGCGCGCACGACGAAGCTGCTCTCGAGGTCGATGGACCTCGTCCTTGGTCGCCCCAGTCAAACAGCGCTGCCGCTTGCTTATTGGCGAAGCGGAGCGCAGGTCGCGGAGGGCAAGAATGGCAAGCTCAATCCCGCCAAAGATGGTTGCGGCCTCATGTGGTATTCGCCGCTCGTCCCTGTGCGCTCTGCTGCTGTCATCGATTACGTCAACATGGTGAAGCGAGTCACTCGCGAGCACGGCATCGAGCCTTTGATTACGCTGACGACGATCAGCGACAAGCTGTTCGACAGCACCGTGCCGCTCTTGTTCGAGCGTGGGTGCGCCTCTTCGGTTCGTTCGGCTCGCGAGTGTTATGATGCACTGCTCTCTGATGGAGAGAAGATCGGTTGTTTCCCTTATCGATTTGGCATCGACTCGATGAGCTCCTTGAGGGAGCGTGCCCCAGAGTCGATTTCGATTCACGAGCGGTTACGTCAAGCCTTCGATTCGAATGACATCCTCGCGCCGGGACGTTATCGATGATTCGCGCGACGCACTCGTTTGCGCCTTCGAGGGCGCTTACGAGCCCTTCGCCGGGATCGGCGCGGCGACGGCGCGACCCCAGGCGACGAACGCGGCGAGCCCACCGAGGACAATGTTGGGCATCAGCATCGAGGCTTCGCCATACATCAGGTGCGTGACTGCGGCGAGGACCATGACCACCGCGAGAAGCGCTGCGGCGATCGGGGTGAGGCGAGGGCGAATGCGGAGCGCTGAGGGGAGAATGAGGCCCAGCGCACCGGCGACTTCAGAAGCGCCGATGAACATCGGCAAAAAACTTGGCGCGTCGGCGACCCAGCGCATCTGAGCGGCGAGCGTCTCGTAAGGCGTACTCAGTTTCATCCATCCCGCGCCAAGGAACGCAAGCGCGAGGAGACCCTGGGTGATCCATAGGCCGATGTGGAGAGCCCCTTTGGGCGCGACGGCGGTGACAGTGGCAGTCATGTTTGTTCTCCTGCGAACGCCAGAGCTGTGTGGATCTGCGGGCGATGGTACAAGGGGCGACCATGCGACGTCGCGTTTCCAATACGGCAACCATCGATTTGCGGGACGTGCGTGCGTTCTGCGCGGTGGTGGATGCGGGTTCGGTGACCGCCGCGAGCAAGCTCCTCACCGAAACGAAGGGCAGTGTCAGCCGCCGGATTGCGCGTCTGGAGAAGGCGCTTGGCGTGGCGCTGCTCCGTCGCTCTCCGCGCCTCGTCCAACCCACGGAACATGGCTTGCTCTACCGCAAGAAGGTAGGCCGCGCGCTCGAACTCTTCGACCACGCCGCCGACACGATCGAGGGTGAAAAGGAGCGACCCTCGGGCCGCCTTCGGGTGACCGCGCCAAGCGACTTCGCCCTGGGATTCCTGCCCGAGCTGAGCGTGCGTTTCGTGGAGAGATATCCCGAAGTGCAGTTCGAAATGGTCGCAACCGACAATCGCCTCGACTTCGACGCGCAGCGCCTCGATTGCGCACTTCGCGTCGGCAATTTGCGTGATTCGAACCTCAAGGTGCAGAAGCTCGTCGATCTCGAGCTGGCGTTTTATGCGAGCCCCACCTACCTCGCGAAGGCCGGTGTGCCGCAGCGGCCGGCGGATCTCGCCCGCATGCGCCACATCGCGTATGCGAACCTACCGCCTCCGTTCGAAGTTCCGTTCGAACGCGGTGGCCATCGCACGGTGATCACACTCGAGCCCGCGATTCGCGGCGATGGCGCTTTCGTGCACTCGGTGATTGCCGCGGGCGGAGGTTTCGGTGGGATCCCGCGCCTCTTGGCGCAACGCGCGCTCGACGCAGGACAGATCGTGGAGCTCCTGCCGCAGTATCGTCTTTCGCTCACCCGACCGCTCTCGCTGCTCTATCCGGCGGGCGCGTTCGTTCCTGCGAAGGTCCGTGCCTTCCGCGACTTTCTCCTCGAGACGTGTCAGTTTCGTGGAAAGGTTTCCATATAAGCAACCTTGCGTTGCCGATGGCGGCCTATCCCACGGAGCGGGATACGGACTAAAAGCGGCGCTGTCCTCGGAGGAAAACATGGCCCGCAAGTTCGTTTCGCTCGTTGTCGTTTTGGTGCTCGCTTCGTGCGGGGGAGCGGCCTCTTCTTCGTCTGGGTCGGATGAAGGCAGCGGAACGGAGCCGACGGGTGGTGGCGAAACTGCCGCAGCGCGTCCTGCCTGGCACGACATGACGCTCGAGCAGCGCGGCCATTTCATGGCCGAAGTCGTGATGCCCGAGATGCGCACTCTTTTCCAAGAGTTCGATGGCACGCGTTTCGCCGAATTCAGCTGTGAGACGTGCCATGGCGCGAACGCCCATGACGTCAACTTTCACATGCCGAACGGCGTCGCGCCGCTCGATCCGGCACACATCCCGGCCGTGTTTTCCTCGACCGAGCCCGGCGCAGTGTTCATGACCCAACGTGTTTGGCCGCGCATGGCCGAGTTGATTGGCGAGCCGCTCTATGATGCCGAGACGCACGAAGGCTTCAGCTGCTTGAACTGCCACGCGACCGCGGCCGCATCCAACTGATTCTCTGATCCAGCCAGGCGCGACTTCGCGAAGCGCAGGTGGTGAAGTGCTGAAAGAAAGAAGAGCGCTCCGATGTGACGAACTCGGTGAGCATCGCGCGCCGCGCCCGACACGATGTAGGTTCCAACCGCTGGACGACATCGCGAAGCCGATCGAGCTCTCACCGCTCTACGCCCTCCGTGCTCTCCGCGGTGAAATCCCTCTTTTTTCCTTGGCGCCCGCATGGCAGATCTTCAGGACGTCGAACATCGTTTCGAACCGATTCCCTGTCCGCGGAGACTCGACTTGATGATCGCGGCGATTGCTTCGGTCGCAGGTCTCCCGCTCTACACGCGCAACCCAGACGACTTCGCTGGACTCGAATCGATGCTCACCGTCGTCGGCGTGTAGGGCGTGGTACTCAGTCGTTCTGCATGAGGCCGCGGACTTTGCCATCGGACTCAATCCGAACGTTGCGCGCGGCGGGCACCTTGGGGAGGCCGGGCATCGTCATCACGTCGCCGAGCAATGCGACCACGAATCCGGCGCCCGCCGACAGCCGCGCTTCGCGCACCGTGACGCGGAACCCCGAAGGGCGACCTTGCTTCTTCGGGTCGTCCGAGATCGACAGATGCGTCTTCGCGACGCAGATCGGAAGCCCCGCGTATCCGTCGGCCTCGATCTTCGCGAACATGGCCTTGGCGCTCGGTTCGAAGTCGACGCCATCGGCGCCATAGACGTTCTTCGCGAGGAGCTCGATCTTTTGCGCGTACGGCAGGTCGAGCGGATAACAGAATCGAGGCGTCGGGGTGTCGGTTTCGCGCTCGACGATCGCGGCGACCTTTTCCGCGAGATCCATCGAGCCCGCGCCTCCCTGCATGTAGCCATGGCAGAGCGCCACAGGTGCGCCGAGCGCGGCGGCGCGCTCTTCGATCATCGCGATTTCTTCTGGAAGGTCACCGTCGAACGCATTGATCGCGACGACCGCTTTGAGGCCGAAGAAGCGCGCGCTCTCGAGGTGACGGTCGAGGTTCGCGAGGCCTTTCGAGAGCGCCTCTGCGTTGGGCTTGGCGGTCTCTTTGGGCTCGACTCCGCCGTGAAATTTGAGCGCGCGGAGCGTGGTGACGATCACCGCGGCGCTCGGCCAAATCCCTGCGCTTCGGCACTTGATATCGAGGAATTTTTCGGCGCCGAGATCAAACCCGAAGCCGCCTTCGGTGATGACGATGTCGGCGTAATGCATCGCCATCTTCGTCGCGAGCACGCTCGAGCAACCGTGCGCGATGTTGGCGAATGGACCGCCGTGCACGAATGCTGGGGAGCCCTCCATCGTCTGCACCAAGTTCGGCAAAAGAGCGTCCTTCAAGAGCGCTGCGAGGGCCGGACCGGCTTCGAGGTCATCGACCGTCACGGGCTTTTGATCGAAGCTGCGCCCCACGACGATGCGGCCGAGGCGCTTCTGCAAGTCTTCCATCGACTCGGAGAGGCAGAGCACGGCCATGATCTCGCTCGCGGCGGTGATATCGAAGCCGCTCTCGCGCGGCACGCCCCCATTCTGTCCGCCAAGGCCCACCATGACGTTGCGCAGCGAGCGATCGTTCATGTCGATCGCGCGCCTCCACGTGACGCGCCGCGGATCGAGAGCGCGCTTGCCGTTCTCTTTGTTCGTTCCGAAGTGGAGCTCGTTGTCGATCAGCGCGGCGAGCAAGTTGTTCGCGCTGGTGATCGCGTGAAGGTCGCCCGTGAAGTGGAGATTGATCTCGTTCGCTGGAACGAGCTGCGATTTGCCGCCGCCGGTGCCACCGCCTTTGACGCCGAAGACAGGGCCAAGGGATGGCTCGCGAAGCGCGCACACGGCATTGCGCCCCATGCGCTGCAAACCCATCGTGAGCGCGATGCTCGTGGTCGTCTTTCCTTCGCCTGGGGGGGAAGGGGTGATCGCCGAAACGAGGACGAGCTTGCCCTTGCCCGCGCGCGGACGACCGAGCGCGTCGAGCTCGATCTTGGCTTTGTCGCGTCCATACGGAATCACGTCATCCGCGTGAAGGCCAAGTTGTGTCGCGATGTGGGAGATGGGCTTCGGAGTCGTCATGGCGGGCGCACCATACCACTGGTTGCTCTGAATGGCCGGGCTCACACGTCGATACGGCCGAGCGCGGGGGACCTATCAGGTGAGCTCGCGCGCTTTGGCGATCGCTTCGCGTGCGGCCGCGAAATCCTCTGGCTTCTGCACGCTGATGGCAACGGCTTGCTCGGTGGTGCGCTTGATCATGCCCGAGAGCGCATTTCCGATGCCGATTTCGACGAAAAGCGTGACGCCATCCTGCACCATCTGATGGATCGATTCATCCCAGCGCACGGGGCGCGCGACTTGTCGAATGAGAGCGTCGCGCGCCTTCTCTGCACTCGTGATCGCCGCAGCGTCGACATTGACGTAGACCGGCAGCCGAGGATCCGAAAACGTGATGGCTCCGAGGTCGGGAGCAAGCCTCTTTTCGGCAGGGCTCATGAGCGAAGAGTGAAAAGGCGCGCTGACCGGGAGCGGCATCACGCGCGCGCCTTCGGCTTTGCAGGCTTCACTCGCCGCTTCGACGGCCTTGGTTTCACCCGCGATGACGATTTGCCCAGGTGAGTTGTAATTCACGGGTTCGACGATTCCGCCGGTTTCTTTGCAAATCCGCTCGACCGTCTCGCGATCCATTTTGAGGATGGCTGCCATCGCTCCTTGTCCGAGCGGCACGGCTTCTTGCATGTATTCGCCGCGCGCTCGAACGAGTCGCACGGCGTCTTCGAAGCGCATGGTGCCCGCCGCGACGTGCGCGCTGTATTCACCGAGGGAGTGCCCCGCCACCACATCGGGCGTTTCTTCGAAGGCACGAAGGAGCGCGATCGAGCTCGTCAGCACGGCGGGTTGCGTGTTGCGGGTGAGTCGGAGTTCTTCGTCAGGGCCCTCGAAGCACAGCGTGGAGAGGCGCTTCGCATCACCATCGAGGACACGATCGGCCGTCTCGAACACTTCGCGCGCGGCATTCGATGCATCGAACGCTTCACGGCCCATGCCGATCTTTTGTGAGCCTTGTCCAGGAAAGACGAAGGCCACCTTTCCCACTCGAACGGTCCCTTTACTCATATTTCAACCTGGAAATTCGTGCTTTTCGTGCCGCTTCAGCACGAAGAAGCTGAGCGGAATACGTACACCCGCGAACGCCAAATACGCTTTGCCCAAGAGAAGATCCGGATCGTCGGGATAGACCTGCACCAGATAATCCACCAAAGGAGCGGAGAAGATCCCATCGCCTCCGAGTGAATAATCGAGGACGAGCGCATTCGGATAACGGGAATCACGGCCCCCGGAGACAGGCGCGTGAACACGGTAAAAAGCGTGCCGTTTGGGAGCTTCTTTGCTCGGTAGGGGAAGGTACGGCGTCTCGTCGCCGTTTTGGCGGACGAGGACGTTGTAGCCCTGAATGAAGGGAGTGGGCCCTTGGGCGCGCGGTTTTCCCTCGAAAAATCCCTTCATGAATTTTCGAATCCCGACGACCTTCGTCAGGATGAGTGAGTTGGCCCCCGCAAACTCCCATCCGATGAGGTCTTCGAACCGCGGTGCCGTGCCCGCCATCATGAGAGCTTCACGTTCGCCAGTGCGGATGCCTTTCAAGATCTCGAGCCACGAATAGCGATGTCGTGTCTCGATGGCCGAGCCCGTGATCGAGGATGCGGATTCATTGGACATGTCCGCATCCAACTAGAGCGTGTGCTTTTCGACCAGTTGTCCGAGACGGGGCACAGCGGCTTCGACGTTCTTTTTTGCAGCCCCACGGAGGCGGTCGTAGGTGGCTTTCACGACGCCGCTCTTGGTGCGTCGAGCTTTTTCGTCGGTGATCGCAAGGAGCGCATCAGCGACCCGGCTCGAGTTCGATGTGAAGTGTTGGGTGACGGCGCGGCCGAGCGATGTGGCCTCTTCGTAGATGGGGTCCACCGCGCGCGCGAACTCAGGAAGGAGATCGTGCACGACTTGCTTCACGAAGCCGGGGCGGATGCTCTTGACGGCGGCATATCCCGCGCTGATGGCCATGCCCGAAAGGCCACCTTTATCGGCCACTTCGCGATCGATCAGACTCAGGCAATCTTCGATGACGAGTGCCTTTTTGGAATCGCTCGTCAAGACTTCGGAAAGCGCAGCCATCGCGTGTCGTCCTCTCCATTCCGCACGAAACCATGGTTCGGCGGTGGCAGTGAAACCATGGATTGGCAGCTCAGTCCAGCCGAAGTGGTGATCACACGCGGAGACGAATGTCGAGACCGCTCCCATTCGAGAGCTGCGCCCGGCAGCCATCATTGGAGAGTCCACCGTCGAAGGGATCGCCATCGAGCAAGAGGGCGGTGTCGAGATCGATCCAATCGACGCCATCGAGCGCCGCGACGACATGGGCCATGGCGGTCAGCCCCAATCGCGTCTCGACCATCGCACCTGCCATGATTCCGAGCCCTTCTGCTTTGGCGCGCCTTCCAATCGTGAGGGCTGAGAGAGGGCCGCCGAGCTTGACGAGCTTGAGGTTCACGCCGCGCGCCGCTCGTGTGCGAAGAATGGTTTCGAGATCTTCGATGCTGCGGAGTGATTCGTCGGCGACGACCGGGACATCCGTGGCACGCGCGACCTGCATCATCCCCGCGAGGTCGTCGCGCTTGCAAGGTTGTTCGAAGCATTCGATGACGAGCCCCGCGGTGAGTGCATCGTCGATGAGGGCGATCGCCTCGCCGGCAGAGAAGCCCTCATTGGCATCGAGGCGAAAACGAGCGTCAGGGACGGCATCGTGGACCGCGCGAAGCGCTTCGCGATCGAGTGTCCACTCGCGACCCACCTTCACCTTGAAATGCCGGAAGCCCTTCGCGCGCCAATGCACGGCATTGTTCACCATATGAGAGGGGGCAGCGATCGGTAGCGTGATGTCGGTCTCCATCGTCCGCGTGACCGACGCGTTCGCGGACAAGAGCGTGGCGAGCGGCACCTCGCGAAGGCGCGCGAGGGCATCGAGGATGGCTGTTTCCGTGCCTGCACGCGCGACCTTGCGGGTCCCGAACGCCGCATCGAGCGCATCGCGCATCGACTCCGATGAGCCGAATGTCTGGCCGAGGAGCGCCCGTGACGCATGCTCGATCGTCCGGACGATGTCGGGTTGGTCTTCGTCCGTGATGGGTGGAAGTGCGGCCGCTTCACCAACGCCTCGAGCGGTGTTGCCGTCTGCAGCGCGCACCATGACCTGCACGAGCGCAGCGCGCGTCGTGTCCATGCGCGCCGTGGCGACGACGAAGGGCTCTTTCAGAGGCACCGAAAGCGTCGTTGCCGACAACGTCGTCAGGCTCACGTTTCCGACCCAGTCGAACATCACAACCGAATGCGCTTCAGGCGTGTATTCACGTCACGCGAGAGCGCGAGCTCTTGGTCGCGCGGCAGAGACGTCGTTGCGGCAAAGAGGGCGAACGCCGACAATTCGTGGAGCGCTTGATGCAGGCCTTCCATCGGGTTTTCGACTCTGATTTGCGAGATGGCGTGGGCCACGAAATCTGGCTCGAGACTTCCGTCCTCTTCGATGTGTTCCCCGAACACGGATCCATAGCCGCTGCCGACGATCCACGCTTCGAGCGTGTTTCGGGTTTGATCCATGCCCCCGTAGGTCGCCACGGCCATGAAAATATCGCGCAGGATGTCGTTGAACTGTGAGACGAGGCGCTTGACGGCATCGGCGTCGAAGGATTTCTTCGGCCGCAGGACGACCAAGTTCTGCTGCATGAGGCCGTAGAGCGATTTGACGGTGAGAAACTGGCCGAGCCCCGTTTCCCGAGCGATGTCTTCGATGGTTCGATTCCCATCCGCCCATGCGAGGACTGTTTGCCCCGTCTCGTCGAGGGAATGGATGCTGACCCGTGGTTGAATTTCCGGCACGAGCTCATCGTGAGGGATCCGCTCGCGGAAGAGCGCCATTTCATCGATGCGTTGCACGCCCTCCATGAGGAGGCCCTGGACTGGAACGTGGACCGCATGGACTGGTGGTTCAGCGCTGTCGTCGGGCTGAACGAAGACGTAATGTCCTTCTCGGATCAGAAGTGAACCGTAGAAGATCTGCTCGACCTGCTTTTGAAGCTGCTGGAAGAGCACATCCTGGGAAATCGCGCCACGTTCGACGACCAGCTGACCAAAGCGTCGTTCGGGACCGACCTCCTCGAGGATGTCGTCGAGCTCCGATTTGCTGAGAATTCCGTTGCGATAAAGCACCTGTCCCAAGCGATCGTCGGGATGGGTGCTGGTCGCAAATTTGAGCGCGCCATGATCGATGGCGAGGACACGGTGGGCGTCGGCGGCGAACACGTGCATCTCACCGCGCCAGCCCGCGGTGGCGATCACATTGAGCAACTCGAGGACTGAAGTGCGCGAAATGATTTCGCCCGCCATCAGAACCCGCGGCCCCAGACCAATCTCCTCGCTTCGCAAAACGAGGAGCCCGGCGGCATCGGCCACCAGGCGATAACGTCCTGCGCGGTCGCGGAGTCGGCGATCCGCGCCCCTTCCAGGCACTCGCACCGATCCGTCCGCCTCGACGATCACGAGATCGTTCGGCTCAGTCACGATCGCCAGCGTACCTGAGACACAGCGCTTGGTGAAAAAGTTCTTCGCTTGTGACTCCCCGGACGCGCGTTTACGTGCGGGTAGGCACATTTTCCCCTAGTTGGACCTTGATTCGCATGCCTCGAGTTCTCATTGTCGACGATTTTTCAGACGCTCGTGACCTGCTCTCCACGTATTTTGCATCGGAGGGCTTCGAAACAGAGGAGGCGGTGGATGGGGAGGACGCGATTGCGCGTGCGACCGAACGGCCGCCCGATGTGATCCTCATGGATATTGCGATGCCAAAAATGGATGGCATCACCGCCACTTTGTGTCTTCGAGAGAATCCAAGAACCGCGTCCATTCCCGTGATCGCCGTGACGGGGCAAGCCCATCATCCGAGCCTCGTCAGTCCTCCTTGTGATTCCGTGTTGGTCAAGCCGGTCGATCCCGTGCGGGTGCTCCACGAAATTCGTCGATTGCTCGGCGAACGAGCCTCGAGTGCGAATGTGCTCGGTGCGGCGCGTGCGGCTTCCTTGTCGGCGCGACGTGCGAAGTCGGCATCGCGGGCGAGGCGTGGAACTGTATGGTTGATCGCGCCGTGCGGAGAGGCTCGAGAGGAGATGATGCGCCGCATCGAAGACGATGGCTTCGAGGTGCATGCGTTTGCATCGGAAGACGAAAGTCGAGGGCATCCGAGCGAACTCGATCTCGACGCGATGGTCGTAGATCTGGAGCTGCCGTCCGCCATCGAGTGGACGCTCGAGATGCGAGGACAGTTGGAATTCGAGGATCTCGTGATCGTGGGCATCGCGACGAAAGGAGAGGGCGTTCCGCACGAGATAAGCCCGCTTTTCGATGCGATTTCGACATGGGAAGCCGAACGCGTGGCGGAGCTTTTGCGGCGCGTCGTGACCTCTCGTGAGCCGAACGTGAAGGCCAGAGAGGTGTCGGTGGCGGTGGGCGATCTCATCGAAACCATGGAGGGACACGTGGTTGGCACGGTGCTCGATGTACGAAGAGAATTTCTGATGGTCGCCGTGCCCAACGCGGGTGCGTTCGTCGTTCCCGCGAGCGCCGTCGTCACGGCCGAACAAGGAAAGATCGTGGTCGATCCGGAGGAATGCGAAGACGATCTGCGCCGCGCGATCATGGTGCTTTCGGCGAATTGACGGGAAAAACAAAAGAAAACGGGCGCCGTGCTCTCGCAGGCGCCCGTTTTTCTATGTCAGCCGATGAGCGAGCTCATTCCGCCGGTTCGGGCGCCGTCTTCGCTTCGGTGTGATCGGCTTCTGCGGCGCCGATGCGCATGCCGTAGAACGAACGGAACACGAAGTACATGCTGATCGTGAAGAGGACGGCCGCGACCACGAAGCGCATGGTCAGGCCATTGTCGATCGATCGCTCGAGGATCTCAGCCAGCTGTACGGCGAGCACGCCGAAGAGCGTCGTGAACTTGATGACCGGGTTCATCGCGACGCTCGAGGTGTCCTTGAAAGGATCGCCGCCCGTATCGCCCACGACGCACGCTGCGTGGAGGTCGGTCCCCTTCGCCTTGAGCTCGGTCTCGACGACCTTCTTCGCGTTGTCCCAAGCGCCGCCCGCGTTGGCGAGGAAGAGCGCCTGGAAGAGGCCGAAGAGGGCGATCGCGATGAGATAGCCGATGAAGAAGTACGACTCCAAGAACGCAAAGGCGAGCGTCGAGAAGAAGACGGTGAGGAAGATGTTGAACATCCCCTTCTGCGCGTAGACCGTGCAGATTTCGACGACCTTCTTGCTGTCTTCGACCGACGCCTTCTCGACGCCTTCGAGACGAATGTTCGCCTTGATGAACTCGACCGCGCGATAAGCGCCCGTCGAGACGGCCTGGGTGCTCGCGCCGGTGAACCAGAAGATCACGCCACCGCCCGCGAGGAGACCGAGCAGGAAGGGGGGATAGATCGGCGAGAGATTCGCGAGATCTGCCGGACGAAGGCCCGTCAGCTCGAGGATGATCGCGAAGATGAGGGTGGTCGCACCGACGACAGCCGTGCCGATGAGCACCGGCTTGGCGGTGGCCTTGAAGGTGTTGCCGGCGCCGTCGTTCTCTTCGAGGAGCTCCTTGGCGATATCGAAGTTCGCGTCGAACTGGAAATCCTTTTTGATCTCCGCGCCGATGTTCGGGATGTTCTCGATGAGCGAGAGCTCGTAGACCGACTGTGCGTTGTCGGTGACCGGGCCGTAGCTGTCGACCGCGATCGTGACCGGGCCCATGCCCAAGAAACCGAAGGCGACCAGGCCGAACGCGAAGATCGCCGAGACGTCCACCATGCTGCCCATCTCGGTCTCGAAGCGGATGACGTGCCCGAGCGCTTCGGCCGTGCCGCCGTCCATCAGGGTGACCGCATAGGCGGTGCCCATGAGACCGATGAACACGATGCCGAGCCAGTAAGCACTGAAATTGCCCGCTGTCAGGCCGGCCAGCACGTTGAGTGAAGCGCCGCCTTCTTTCGAGGCGGTGACGACCTCGCGAACGTGGCCCGACTCGGTCGAAGTGAAGATCTTGACGACCTCGGGAATCACCGCGCCGGCGAGCGTGCCGCAGCTGACGATGACCGAGAGCTTCCACCACGCGCTGTCGCTTCCGCCGAGATTCGGAATGAGGATGTAGCTGACGATGAAGGTCGCGATGATCGAGACGATCGAGGTGATCCACACGAGCACGGTGAGGGGATGCTCGAAGTTGAACCGCGTGAGATTGCCGTAGCGGCTCTTCGAGATGGCTTCGTTCACGAGGTACGAAGCGCCGCTCGCGATGACCATGACGACGCGGATCATGAAGATCCAGACGAGGAGCTGGGTCTGCGTTTCGATCGCGGTGGGCGAGCCACGAAGAACGAGGATGAGGAAGGTGATGAGGGCCACGCCAGTGACGCCGTAGGTCTCGAAACCGTCGGCCGAGGGGCCCACCGAGTCACCTGCGTTGTCGCCAGTGCAGTCGGCGATGACGCCGGGATTGCGTGCGTCGTCCTCTTTGATTCGGAAGACGATCTTCATGAGATCCGAGCCGATATCGGCGATCTTCGTGAAGATGCCGCCGGCGATACGAAGGACCGAAGCGCCGAGCGACTCACCGATGGCGAAGCCCATGAAGCACGAGAACGCCCAGGTCCCCGGCACGAAGACGAGGATGAGCAACATCATGAGGAGCTCGACCGAGATGAGCATCATGCCGATGCTCATGCCGGCGCGGAGCGGGATCGCGTAGACCGGATGTCCCTTGCCGCGGAGTGAGGCGAAGGCGGTGCGGGAATTCGCGAAGGTGTTGACGCGGATGCCGTACCAAGCGACGCCGTAGCTTCCTGCTGCGCCAATGAGCGCGAAGATCATGATGACGGCGACGCGCATCCAGCGCTCACCCGCATCGAGGTGCGCGAACGCGAAGACGCCGTAGTAGATCGCCATGATCGAGCCGATGAAGGCGAAGAGCACGAGGATGAAGCGGCCCTGCGTGACGAGGTAGGTTTTGCAGGTCTCGTAGATGAGCTCGCTGATATCGAGCATGCTCTTATGGACCGGCAGGTTCTTCAGCTGACTGAAGATGACGAAGCCGAAGAGCAGGCCGATGGCGCAAACGCCGAGGCCGACCATGAGCAGCGTGCGCTGTTCGAGGTTGAACTCGGGGACGACGAGCAGTGCCTCACCGCCCTGATGTCCGTGCCCCTGTGCGAGCGCGAGACTTGGGAGGGCGGTCGTGACGCAGGTGGCGAGCAGAGTGAGGACTGCGCTCGAGAGCGACGATAGGCTCGAGGGCAAGATGGTACGACTGAACATGAGTCTCCTGATGGCGACAGCGGCCTTGTGAAATTGGACCGTGTGAAATCACGCTTGACGGGCGGGCTCGACGCACCCCACCGTCGATGGCGCCGCTCATAGCAATGGATCGAGAGGCTGTCGACCCGGCTGGAAAGACAGGGGAAGGCTCTCAGAAGCCTCTACGAGCCCACCGCGGTCTTATTTTGCTTCCCAGCGCCTTTGAACATCCGCCGGCGGCTTCGCGGGGCTTCGGCAAGCCCCACATGGCCGAAGCCGCGGGAACGAGAACTTCGGTAGGAGACCGAGCTCTGGTACGCTGCGCGCGCCATGAACTCTTTTCGTGTGTTTGGGGTTGCGATTTCGTTGTCGTTTGCCGTCGCATGTGGCGGCTCCGAGGAGCAGACACAGGCGGTCGATTCGACGCCGATCGTCGGGCTGATGGAGCTGCCGATTGCCCATCGAAATGATGGTCCGGCCCCAGGGGATGCGATGTACGTCGAGATCAGCCCGACCGAACTTCGGCTCGATCATCAGCCGGTGTTCACGCTCGATCGCGGTCGTCTCGCAGATTCAGAAATCTCCCCCGAGGGCCTCACGAAGCTCACGACCGCTCTTCGAGGTGCGCCCGCGCGCTCTCGCGTGGCGATCACGACGCACTCACTCGTTCCGTACGGGACCGCATCACGGGTGGTGCAATCGCTTCTCGCCGCTGGGTATCGTGAGATGTCGTTTGCGGTGCGGCCACATTCGCCGACGGGAGCACCGCCTTCTCAAGCGAGCTGGCTTGCCATCAGCCATCCGCAGATCGCCCAAGCGGGCCGTGGCGTGCTCGATCCCGAGACATACGGCGGAGGGGTGCTCCAATGGAGGCACTTCGTGGAGCATTGGTCTGAATCGTATGCCGCGTGTCGCGCCGGAAGTTATGTGGATTGTGATCCGGTGCCTGCGGCCCCTGCGGAGGGAGGATTCTTGCAGACCGTCCTTTGGGCACGTGGCTCGGGGATGCAGATTCGTTTCAATCGCGTGGGCGCGCCTTTGCCTGCCCCTGCGCCGGGGAGGCCGAGCGCACCCGCGTTGATCGAGGGCGTACGAGCGCCCTCGCCCACTGAAGGTGAGGAACCGCCGCCAGATCCATCGGTGAGCGGTGCGTTTGCATTCCGCGCGACGGTCGCGACCGAAGCACAATCGCCCATCTCGAACGTCATGCGTCCGGTATGCGGCGCGTCTCCCTGTCAGGTGGTGGTCGAAGCCGATGAAGAGACCCCGATGATGCGGGTGCTTTCATTCATCGGGGCCGCGTTCCCCAATGGCTCGATGGCACCGCAGATTGTGTTTCGACTTTCGCGTTAGGGGCGTCTTCAGATTCGGACCGACCTCGCCTTGACAGCCAAGGACCTCCGCGCGAGGGTCCGTGCGATTTCGCATGTTGAATTGGCTCAAAAAACGGATTCAGGGAGAAAGCTCTTCCGCTGAGCTGGCCCGATTGGTTGCAGACTCACGCCCAGCGTGGATCGACGAATTGCTCGAATCGACGCAGAAGCAGGCGCGCACCGCCGCCAAGCAATCGCTGCGAGTCGAGACGATGCTTACAGAGCTCGGCGAGACGATCGAAAAGCTCCGCGCTTCCGTGGATTCCGCTGCTGCATCACGCGACGCACCGCCCCCACGCTGCACGGAGATCTTCGATGCACTCGATGCGCTCGATGCGGCGAGGACCATGGCATCAGAGCCAAATCTCGTGGAGGGGCTCACGCGGGTGCAGCAGAAACTGAGCCGCTTCTGTGAACAACACGGCTACACACGAGTCGCCCCAGTCGGAGAAGAGCCTGACGGACGCATCGTGCGGATCGTGGGGACAGAGACGTCCGTGACGATTCCGCCAGGGCGAATTACGAAGATTGTTCGAGCTGCGATTCTCTCCGCACACGAGATCGTTCGCGAGGGCGAAGTTTTGATCAGCAAGGAGAACGGGTGATGGCCACGGCATGGGGGATCGATCTCGGAACGACGAATTCATGCATCAGCCGGCTTGAAGACGGGGTCCCGAAGGCGATCTCGATCGAGGGCTCCGAGATCGTGCCGTCGGTCGTTCTTTTTTCGGAGGGAGGCAGCGTCGTCGTGGGTCGAGAGGCTCAAAATCTCGAGCTGCTCCATCCGGAACGCTGCATTCGTTCGATCAAGCGGCGGATGGGGCGTGGTCCTGCGGTCTCGATCGATGGGCGCTCGCTTTCGCCCGAACAGATCTCAGCGGAGATCTTGCGCGCGTTGAAGCAAGGGGCGGAGAAAGCGACTGGGCAGACCATCGACGACGTCGTGATCACGGTCCCTGCATATTTCGATGATGCGCAGAGGCGCGCCACGCTGCGTGCGGGTGAGCTCGCAGGGCTCAACGTGCTCAGGCTCTTGAACGAGCCTACGAGCGCTTCATTGGTTTATGATCAGGTGGGCTCTCGGGGGGAGACGTCGGAGACATCTCCGGAGATCGTGCTCGTCTACGATCTCGGTGGCGGTACGTTCGATGTCTCTGTGCTCGAAGTCTTCGAAGGTGTTCGCGAGGTCCGGTCCACTGCGGGCAACAGTCAGCTGGGCGGGGATGACTTCGACGAGCTCCTCTTTCGACACTTCGTCGATCACCTCAAACATTCGCGTGGCGTCGATGTCCAAGGCGACCAGAGGGCGCGGGCTCGCCTGCGAAACCTCGCCGAGCGGACCAAGATCGCGCTTTCCAGCGTCATGTCGTATCGAGTGAGCGAAGAGTTCATCGCGTCCGATGCCGCAGGTGCTCCTGTCCATATCGACCTCGAGATCACGCGACGAGAGTTCGAAGCGATGATGCAGCCCCTGGTCGACAAAACGATCGAGCTGACGCGCCGCGCGATCGATGACGCGAAGCTTGGTTCTCAGGACCTCTCGCGGATCTGTCTCGTCGGAGGTTCCACGCGAGTTCCGCTCGTACGTTCGCTCCTCGCAGAGGAGTTCGGCGCATCTCAGATTCACGAAGAGATCAGCGCGGACCTCGCCGTGGCGCTCGGCGCAAGCATTCAGGCAGGCTTACTCATCGGGGAGCCTGTCGCTCGCATCTTGGTCGATGTCACGGCCCACTCGTTGGGCATTCGCGTCATCGGAAAAGATGATGACAGCTGGGAAGAGCCCGACACATTCGGCGTCGTGTTGCCGCGCAATACGGTGCTCCCAGCAGAGAAGACAGAAGAGTACTACTCCGTCGTCGAGGACCAAGAAAAGCTCGTTTGCGAGGTCTTTCAAGGTGAGTCGCGGCGTGTCTCCGAGAATCGGAGCATCGGCTCGTTCGATGTCCCTCTCGAGCCAGCTCCGGCATCTTCACCGATTCACGTGACCTTCGCTTATGATCTCGATGGCGTCGTCCGCGTCAGCGTCGCGCAACCCGGAACCTCGAATCGCAAGACCATGCGACTCACGCTTCCGGACGCGACGCCTTCCGAGCTCGACACTCCCGTCCTTCGCAAGGCACGCGCTCTCTTGAAGACGCTCGAAGAGTCGAGGCGCGCGGCGCTGCAGGTGCTTATCACGGAGTACGAGAGCGCTGCGATCGACGATCGTGGAGCAGCCGAAGAAGCGCTCCTCGACTTCTTGATGGACGTCGACAGCGACAGCTGACATGGCCCGCAGAGACAAAGACGAGAAGCGCGAACGACGGGCGCGTGCCGAGGTCGAAACAAAGATCGCTCGTCAGCGATTCGGTGAGGCTGTCGATGCGTGGCTGTCTCTACCTGCCGCCGATCGCGAGAAGTATCGCGCCCAGCTCGCCACGGGCACCTGCGCCGAAATCGAGCGAGCGCACCGCAACCGTGACACCCCGGCTCAGCTCGCGTGGCTCAAGAGAATTGAACAGGCGCCCGATCTTTTGCCGAGTGGTGAAGAAGCGTTTGCCACGCGCTGGCATCTGCTCGTGGCGGCTTTGTGTACACGACAATGGCAGCGCGCCCGCGCCCACGTGGAGGTGCTCGAGTCATCGATGGGCACATCGGCGCTTTTATCGACGATTCGAACGATCATCGCGACCGAGGGCAGCCCTCCGAGAGGGACCCTGCCCGACACGGCTGCGGAGGATGCACGTCTCGGCTACGAGTCGGTTCGTACGACACAGACGACCTACGCGGCGCCGGCGAAGCTGGAAGATGTCGAAACGTGTTGTCTGGTGTGCTTCGTCAACGAGTCGTGGTCGAGGTTTCACGACATCGTTCGGGGTTGGGTTACGCCTCTGCCGGAGCCCATCTCGAGAGAGGTGCAGCGCATTGCTGCCGAGCTGTCGGAGCGAGAGCTCATTCGGCGCTTGTCAGCAAAGCAACGCGACGCGCTCACAGTCGCTCGTTTCATCGCGGCGTGTACTGTGGGCGCCGGCGCGCCACCCGAGCTCGAAGGTGTGGTTGCGCTCTCGATGCGAGCCGTCGCGATGGGTACGACAGAGATCATCGAGGACCGGGGCGTCGTCGAGACGTGTTACGAAGTGTCGGCCGCTGCGCTCCGCTATCCACGGCTCGTGCCTTTGCTCGAGACACTCGCCACCAGCGCGTTGTATGGCTTGCAGGTTGCTCGGTCCGCTGAGCGGCTGCTTTGCCGCTTGATCGAGCACCACAGCACGACGGCCCTCGTTTTCAAGGCGGCGTATGTCATCTCGCTCGAGAATGACTCCGCCGTCCATGCTCGCACGGCGCCCGAATGGCTCGCCCAAGCATTCGAGGGCTTGCTCGCCGAGCCGGCGGCTCTCACGAAGCATTTCGAGCAGATTGTCCAAGCACCTTCGAAGCAAAGGACAGCTCATGGCATCGAGAGGATCTTCGACGTCCTTCCTGTTCCGCTGGCGGTCAAGAGCATCGATGTCGTGTGGAGTCACAGCGGCGAAGAGCTCCGCAAGGCGCTCGCCGAGGAAGCGAGAAAGCTCCTCATGCGAATGCAACTCGGCGCTTCGTCCTCGCAGACCCTCGATGCGAGGATGTTCCGAACATACTTGCGGGACATCGGTTCGGAGCTCGCTGACATCGCTTCCGATGAGGAGCTGCGCGCCTTCTTGAAGACCCCAGAAGGCCGTGAGACGAGCCGTGAGATCATGGTCGACATGAACGCCGATGTCCTCCTCCAAGGCGAAAACCGGAAGTACTTGGATCAGCTGGCGCAGCACGCCGCGGTCTACGATGTCGGAGTGCTCGACGTTGTCTTGCGCCATATTCGCAGCCGTAAAGAAAAGGCGGGTTGGATAGAGCGATTTTGGGCGCGTCGTCCTACGTTGCGTGAACGCGTTCGCGACCTCCACGAAGGATATGAGTTAGAGGACACCGCGGCGCTGCTCGAGAAATCCATGCTCACTGGGATCACGCCGAGCGCGAGCGATGCTGCGAGCGCTTTCGATTACGCTTCGCGTTCGGAGGCGCCCTTCGGGCTTTGCAAAGAGCTCGCGCGGATCCTCATCGAAGCCATCGAGCGTGAACCTGAAGCGGAGGATGATCCTGTCATCGAAAATTTCGTAGCCATTGCCCGTGCATTGTTTCCTCGTCCGCGCCGCAAAGCTGCCAAGAAAAAGGCCAAGAAGGCCAAAACGTCTGGAAAAAGCAGGTCGAGCAAGAAGAGCACTCAGGAGCAGATGTCTCTCGACCTCGACAAGGAATCTACCTGATGGATGCCCCCAACCCCTTCGATGTGCTTGGCATTGGGGCGACCTTCGATCTGCAGGTGATCAAGCGCGCTTATTTCGCGGCCATCGCGAAGACACCGCCTCATGTCGATCCTGCCAAATTTCGCCAGACAAGGGACGCTTATGAGTTGCTGCTCTCGGATGAGACGCGCGTGCTCGCGTTCCTCCGAGTCCCGGTCAAGGCGGAGGAAATGTCCGCTTTCGATGCCAAGTGGGCCGAGCGCATCACGGCCGCGCAAGCTGCATCTCGACCCACCACCGATTCTCCCGAAGCCGTGCGGCGGTTCATCGAGCGCTTGTCGCGCGTCGAACTCGACGAAGTACGAAATCAGAACGATCGGCGCTGAACCTCGATCCCGCCATCCGGATTCGGCATGAGCGCTGCAGCACGTGGCTCGATTGGAGAGAACAACGTGCGGAGGCAGCGATGAAAACAAATGGATTTGAGCGATTTCTGCGGAGCACGCTGCTTTTGAGCGTGGCGTTGTGCGGCGCATGCGCGACTGCGGGTGTCGGCACGGGATTACTTGCGTCACCTGGCAAGCCCGAGTCCGAGGGGACGGTGGATTTTCGATGGAGCTCGGGGTTCGACACCACGAACGGTGATATTTCAGCGGTGCTTCCGGATGGACGAGTGTTTACCGGTCGTTTCCTCCAGATGACGTCGTCGAGCGTCGCTCAGTATTTCGATGCTTGGGCCCCTTTGGGCGCGCCGTATTATGGCGGTGGCCGTGGTGGCGTGTATTGGGAGCCGGTCGATGCGACGGCCTTCGCGACGTATTACTCGGGGCGAGTCCTCGCGCAGCTCGACGGACCCGAAGGTGAAATGATGCGTTGCGTGTTCGCGCTCGAAGATCCGGTCGCGGGGCCTCGTAGGGGAGGGCTCGGCGATTGCGAGCTGACGACGGGAGAGCGGATCGGTTACGGACGTCTCGTGGGCAATGACTGATTCGTTTGCGTGATATCGTCACCGGCGTGTCGAGCTTCGAACCCATCTTTCGTGCTCTCGACGAAGGTGGCGCACGATATGTCGTGGTGGGCGGCCTTGCGGTGGTGCTGCATGGTTATGCGCGACTGACCGCAGACGTCGATCTCGTGGTGGATCTTGCGCCGGAACAGGCGATCAAAGCGATTGTCGCGCTCGAGCGGCTTGGCATGGTGCCACGCGCGCCGGTGGACGCTCACGGCTTTGCCGATCCCGGGTGCCGCCGCGCATGGATCGAAGACAAAGGGATGCGCGTGTTCTCGATGTACGATCCTCGGCGTCCATTGATCGAGGTGGATCTCTTCGTCGACCCGCCGATTCCAGTGGATGAATTGTTGGCGCGGGCGGAGCTCGTGACCATTGGCGCGCTTCGCGTCCCCGTGGCGTGTCTCGCGGATCTGATCGCCATGAAGCGAATCGCGGGCCGTTCCAAAGACATCGAGGACATTGCAGCGCTCGAGGCGATCGCACATAAAAGGAGAGCTGAATGAAGACGAGCGCGCCGAACATCGTGGGAAGTTGGGCCGAGGATCGCGATCACAAATATGTGATCGGGATGTTGGTCAGCGTGGACGAGCGGTTGGCGTGGCTCGAAGACATGCTGGCTCTTGCGCTTGCGAGTGGAGCTCTCCCGAAGCGCCGCGATGAGTGGGGACAAGTGCTGGTTGAGCAGATCCCATGAGGAGTCTCATCCAGTGCAAGTGAACTCACCGGGGCGTTTTGGAGATTTCGGCGGACGCTTCGTCGCCGAGACGCTGATTCCCGCGCTCGATGAACTCGATGCCGCGTACCGCAATGCGCGGGCCGATGTCGAGTTCGAGGGAGAGCGACTCGAGCTTTTGCACCGATGGGTCGGCAGGCCCACGCCGCTCTTCTTCGCGAAGAATCTCTCGCGCGAAATCGGCGCGAGAGTCTGGCTCAAGCGCGAAGACCTTTGTCATACCGGCGCTCATAAAATCAACAACACCGTCGGGCAGGTCTTGCTGGCCAAGCGCATGGGAAAGTCCCGTGTGATCGCGGAGACGGGGGCCGGACAACACGGCGTGGCGACGGCCACTGCGTGCGCGCTCATGGGCTTGCGATGTGAAGTTTTCATGGGCGCTCTCGATGTGCGGAGGCAAGCTCCGAATGTGCTTCGAATGGAGCTCCTCGGCGCCAAGGTGATTCCCGTCGAGAGCGGCTCTCGTACGCTCAAAGACGCCATGAACGAAGCCATGCGTGATTGGGTGACGAACGTGGCCGATACGTATTACTGCGTCGGCTCGGTCGCCGGTCCGCATCCGTATCCCAGCATCGTGCGCGATTTCCAGCGCGTGATCGGAGACGAAGCGCGCACGCAGTTCTTTGAATGCGAGGCGGGCCTTCCCGACGCAATCGTGGCTGCGGTCGGAGGCGGCTCGAATGCGATGGGCATCTTCGCGGCGTTCTTGCCTGACATGGACGTGCGCCTCTTCGGCGTCGAAGCGGCCGGACACGGCCTTGCGAGTGGTGAGCACGCCGCGACGATGTCCAAAGGTCGGGTGGGCGTCTTTCACGGAATGCGAACCTACGTCTTACAGAACGAAGACGGACAAATTCTGGAAGCGCATTCGATCAGCGCGGGTCTCGATTATCCGGGAGTGGGGCCCGAACACGCGTTCTTGCGCGATTGCGGGCGCGCGACCTATCTCGCCGTCGATGATGAAGAGGCCCTCTCTGGTTTTCGATGGCTCGCGCGCACCGAAGGTATTTTACCGGCGCTCGAGAGCAGTCATGCGATCGCGGCGTTGAGAGAAGTCGCGTCGAGGCTCGGCGCGGATGCGCGCATCGTCGTCTGCTTGAGTGGGCGTGGCGACAAAGATCTCGAAACCGTCCACGCTGCGCTTGCGAATCAGCGCTGAACTATACAGGATCGCGCCCCGCGCGATCCTGTATAGTCGTTTCTTTTCGGAGGGTCTGATGCAGACCCTCCCCCCGCCCGGCAAAGCCGGCTCGGGGACCCCCCTCCCAACTCCGCTCCGCGACTAACCAGAGTCGGTTTGATCTCCGATCAATGCGACTCTGGTTAACGCGAACGTGTTCGTGCTCTGCTGCGCGGGGCGAGTGATTGCGCGGCTGCATTCGCGACGGCTTCGCGCACCCGATCGTCAGGGATGCGAATGAGCGACGCGGCGACCTCTTCGGGCAGCTCGGTGAGCGCGAGCGCAGGGATTCGAACGATCGGTGTGGGTGACGCAGGACGCGGAGGAAGAGGGCCCACTTGCACTCGCACCTTGCGCGTGTCGAGTCCAGGCACAGCGCGCTCGAGGTCTCCGAGCCATTGAGACAGAGACATCGAAACTTCGTGCGTCCACGCGCTCGTGACGGCATGGATGATGAGCATCCCGCGCCGAAGTTTCGCGGGGCGTGCGTTGCGCGCGATGCGCGGCGGTACGTGACGATCCCACCATCCGATCGCACGCACGAGTTTCAAATCTTCGGGCTCATTCGATGGATACACGCGTGGAACGAGCTCGCTCAAGGTGGCGAGACCCCGCTCCTTTCCTCGACGTTTTCGTCCCGTGCGTGCGCGCATCCGTCCGACTCTAGCAGGTGTCGTCGAACGCGGTGCAGATGCGCCAATTCAAATCAATCTTGACTTCGATGCGCCTATCGGAGGATCGTCCATAAGATTATATGCGGATGAAGACATTGCATGCGGTGTTCGTGGGTTATGCGTTCGCTGCAAGCGTGGTCACCTCGGGATGCTCGGTGATCGTCGATGATGCGATTCGAGATCGTGATGCAGGCGGTGGCAGAGACGCAGGCGATGTCAACGAATTCGATGGCGGGGGCATGGACGGCAGCGTTGCCATCATCAGCTGTGTCGGGATGGAAGACGGCACGATGTGCGGCGGTGGTCGCGTGTGCATCGAAGAAGCATGCGAGATCAGCGAGTGCGGAGATGGCGTGGTCGACCCCGCGCTCGGCGAGGAGTGCGACGACGAGAACGACGTTCCTGGCGATGGCTGTGAGAACGATTGCGACCTCACCTGTGAAGATGCTTCCGACTGTGATGATGGACGTCCGTGCAACGGCGAGGAGACGTGCGGAGATGATCATGTTTGCGTAGAGGGAACTCCTCTGCCGCGTGGAGAATCATGCGAGCAACCCTCGGGCGCAGAGGGCGTCTGTCGCGATGCGGATTGTGTTCCGGCGGCGTGCGGGAACATGGTCGAGGACGATGGGGAGGAATGCGACGACGGGAATACGACCGACGGCGATGGATGCAATTCGGATTGCACGTATTCGTGCGAGAACGACGCCGACTGCGATGACGGAAGCGTGTGCACCGGCACGGAGACGTGCAATGTCGAGACCCACGTATGTGTCGCTGGGACGCTGCTCGAATGCGATGATGGGAGCCCATGCACAAGCAATCAGTGTGATGACGTGATGGGTTGCGTGTATCCGCTGATCGACATGGATGGCGATGGTTATGCGAGCCAGGAGCTCGGAGCATGCGGGACGGACTGCAACGACAATCGTGACGATATCCACCCTGGTGCCGTGGAACTCTGTGGTGACGCGCTCGACTCGGATTGCGATGGCAACATCAATCCTCCTTCGATCCCGTTTTGGTATCTCGATTGCGATGATGACGGCTACGCCCCGTTGGGAGCGGTATCACAACAGTCGTGCAGCGAGCCGGCTCCGAGCGCGTGTGGGGGTGGCTGGACGACGCGGGTCCCCGTCAGCGGAGATCGCACGACCTACGATTGCCGAGACACCAACGCTCTGGTCCGCCCCAATCAAACGACATTTCAAACGGCGGTGATTCCGGGCGCGTCGACCTCGATCGACTATGACTACAATTGCGATCTCGTCGAGGAGCGGCGCTGGACGTTGACGGGAGTCTCGACCACGGCGGCGTGCACCGGGATACTTCGAGCGTGCAATGGTTTGTCCGGTTGGACGGGCACGACGGCACCTGCGTGTGGTGGGGCGGCTTCGTTCTCGAGCTGTGATTACAATGTGAGGACTGGGTGCACGAGGACGCGATACGCCTCACGGGCCCAATCGTGCCGCTGACCAGAACCTCATGATCGACACGAAGGAAGCGCTCGAGCACCTCGCACGCTCTCTTCGTGCGGCTTCTGTCATCGCCATCGACTGCGAAGGGGACGGATATTATCGCTATCGAGCGCGCCTCTGCACATTGCAGACGGCGCAGGCAGAGGAAGTCTCGATCGTCGATACCTTGGCGTTCTCGGATCGCCAAGCTCTCATCGAAGTGCTCGGCCCTCGTGGGCCGGAAAAGGTCTTGCACGATTGCGCCTTCGATACACGTCTGCTGGCGAGCGAAGGCATCGAGCTCGCGTATGTCTTCGATACCGCGGTGGCCGCACGTTTCTTGTCGGAGGTGTCGACTGGCCTCTCCAGCTTGCTCGAGAAATATTTGGGAATTCACATCGCCAAAGAGTTGCAACAAGCCGATTGGGGCAAACGTCCGCTCGACCCCGCCGAGCTCCAATACCTCGAGCAAGACGTGCAGCACTTGATCCCTCTCGCCGAGACATTGCGTGAGCGATGTCTCGAGCTCGACATTCTCGACGAAGTGAAGACTGAATCTGCGTGGGCTGCGGAAAGCGGCGGAGCATCAGAGCCCAACGACGCTCCGCCATGGGTGCGCGTGAAAGGGGTGGGTGAGCTGCGAGAAGGAGAGCAGAGATCGGTCGTGCGCGAGCTCGCTGCGCTTCGTGAGCGCTTGGCGGAGCAAGAGGATGTGCCGCCGTTTCGAGTGCTCTCGAATCAAGTCCTCCTCGCGATGGCCAAACGCGCGACGCAATCACGTGCAAACATCGCGCGCTGCGCATCGCTCGCGCAACGACCCGACATCGAAGTGGATATCGCGCTCGCCATCGAGCGCGGGCTCGACCTGCGAGACGTGCCATCCGATGAGCTGGCGATCCTTTTTCCGCCTGCCCCTCCGGCGCGCGAGCGCGAAATGCGAAAGCATCGTGAGGCGCAGCTCATGGCTTGGCGAAAGCAAGAGGCCGCACGACGTGAAGTCAATCCGCAGGTGGTGTTGCCGGGGCATTGTCTTCGCGACCTGGCCGGGCGTGCGCCGCAGGATGAATCGGGGCTGCGCGCCATCCCCGGGTTGGGTGAGAAACGACTCGAGCGCTACGGTTCTACGCTCTTGGAATTGCTCGATCCCCTTCGTCCGGTTCCAAAATGACCCAACGACCCTCGTGAATCCGATATCGATCGTCGGTCGTTTTGGCGTCAGAGTGTCTGCTCGCTCACGGTGAAATGATCGCGCACCCACTCACGAAACCGCGGCAGGCCCAGGCGATCGAGCAGCGAAAGAAAGGCGCGCTCGACGCGGTCTTCACGGGTGATCGAAGCGAATGGCCGCACGCCCACGTCGTGGCCAGCAAGCACGTAGGGCATGATCTCGGTGCGACCTTCATCGAAGCCGCCAAAGAGCAGAGTGGCTTTGAGATACGCCGCTGAGACATCCGCGAAGCCGGGGCGCACGCCGCGCAAGTAGCGACTGAACGGTTCGGCGATGACACGCCGCTCGCTGCGATCGCGCAGGCCAAACTGCTCGAGTTGCATTTTGAAAAACGCACTCGCTGAAACGCCAGGCATGTTTTTTTTGCGATGCTCGGATTCATAGCCTTCGGCGATGACGACGAGCGCATGCTCGGCCTCCGTGAGGCCCGACGCGATTTCTCGGAGCACATCCTCGGGAAAACGAAAGAAAGGAAGCACGATGAGGTGGGCGCGGGCAGCAACTCCGCAATGAAGCGCGTGACGCCCCGAGCGATTGCCCATCATCTCGAGGAGATAAATGCGTTTGTGCGTATAGCTGTCTTCGTAAAGACCGCGCGCGATGGTGGCACCTGCTTCGACGCCGGTGAGAAATCCAATGGCGCGGTCTCCGCCGACGTCGTTGTCGATCGACACATTGATGAAGCCCGTGAAGGGTCGATCGCCCCCGAACGACTCGAGCCATGCGCGGCAACCATCGAACGTGCCATTGCCACCGACACACACAAGATGCGTGAACCCTTGGGTGCGAACCATCTCGGCGGCGCTCTTGCGAACATCTTCACGATGAAAGCCGAGATAGCGTTCCGAACGAAAGTCGCTGCCCGGATCTTGAATGCGCCGGCCCATGGAGCGGGCTGGAATGCCTTGCGCGAGAAGATCGTAGCGCTCCTTTCGCGAGATCACGAGGCGTTCGAACCGCATCTCGTGCGTGGCGTCGTCTGTGAGTGAGCGAAACCCCTCCGTCGCAGCCCACACTTCGTAACCACGTCGCGTGCCTTCTTCGGTCAAGGCCACGGCAGCAGACCCATAGCCAGGTGCGTTGCCTCCATCGAAGACGCAGAGAAGGCGGCGTGCGCCCCGCGGAGTGCGTGAGGGCCTAAGAAAGGGCGAGATGTCACTCATGGAAGATCACGTAACCGCGGTTCGGGGCGAACCGCAAGATCTTCGGGTGCGCGGGACTTCAATACGAGGGCGGTTCCCATGGCGATGGCGAACGCTCCGAGCATGGTGAAGGGGGTGGGGATCTCGGCAAACAGCACGATGCCGAAGCCGATCGCGAAAAGGACCTGCACGTAGCTGACGGCGGTGGCGCGCGCGGCGGGCTCGAGGTGGAGCGCTTTGGTCATGTTGACTTGTCCGATTTGGGTCGCGATGCCCACGCCCAGGAGCACGAGCCATTCGAACGGAGTGGGCCAGACCCAGCTCGACCATACGAACGGCAGCGTCAGAGGCACCGTCAAGAGCGGCGCTTGAAGTACGACGACGAGAGGATGTTCCGTCGCGCGGAGCCTCCGAATCACGAGGTACACGACGGAGCTGATGCATGCGCCCGTGATCGCGATCGTGAGGCCGAGCGGATCGAGCGCAGCGCCGCCCACCGCACCCTCGCCGAAGAGAGACGTCGGCCGTGAAACGAACACCACCCCCAGGAGCCCAATCGAGACGGCGAACGCTTCGATGACGCGCATCTTCTCGCCGAGAAAGAAGGGCGCGGCGAGCGCGACGAGCAGGGGATTGGTCAGCTGAATCACCGTGGCGTCTGCGAGCGGCAATCGAGTGACTGAATAGAAATAACAGTGCAGGCCGAGCGAACCGAGCAGCCCCCGCAGCACGAGCCATCTCTTGTCGTTGCCCCAAGGGGAGAGGCCAGCCCGCCGAATCGCCCAATACGAGAGCGCGAGCGTGATGACCCCTCGTACCAGGACGACTTCCATGCTGGGGAGCCGATTCCCGGCGACCTTCACGAGCATGCTCATCACGCTGAACGCGAAGGCGCTCGCCAGCATGGAGCGGATTCCGGGGCTCATCAACGGGCCTGATAAAGGCTCAACCCTCCCACGTAGAGGAATCCGATCATGAAGAGGACAAGGAACGGAATCGAGAACCACGCGCCGATCACCATCGCGAGCGCGATGGTGGCCACGAAATAGAGACCAAAACCGAACTCGAGCCACGAGTAGAGGTTCTTGCTGACACGATACTTCGCCTTCGTCCACGTCTGCGTCTTCGTGGTGACGCCATGCTTGGGCGTGCGCACGAACTCGCTCTCGCGACCGAACAAGCCCTCGACCACCGCACGCGCATTGTTGAGCGAGAGGCCGATGCCGAGCGCCATCATGAGCGGCAACCTACGGATCGCCTCCCACACGTTGCCGTAGAGCGCGCGGTGCGTCGTCAGATAAAAGAGCACGATCGAGCCGCTCGTCAGCGCGAAGAGAGGAACATCCAAGAGGAGGAGCTCGGGGCGCGAGATCTGCTGCCGAAGGATCATGTTCGGCAACTGCAACATCGCGAGGATGACGAGGAAGAGATATGCGAAGTTGTTCGTGAGGTGGAAGATCGCTTCGAGCTTCACGTGCCACGGGAGCTTCGCGCGCAGGACCGTGATGAGCAGCTTCTTGGCGGTCTGCGCCGAACCTTTGGCCCAACGGAACTGCTGTGATTTGAAGCTATTCATCTCGCACGGCACTTCGGCGGGCGCGAGCGCGTCGGGCACGTAGACGAAGCGCCAACCGCGCATCTGCGCACGGAAGGAGAGGTCCATGTCTTCAGTCAGCGTGTCGTGCTGCCATCCGCCGGCATCCACGATCGCCGCGCGGCGCCAGATGCCCGCGGTGCCATTGAAGTTGAAGAAGCGCCCCGAGCGGTTGCGCGCGATGTGCTCCACGACGAAGTGTCCGTCGAGCATCATCGACTGAACACGCGTGAGCATCGAATAGTCGCGATTGAGGTGACCCCAGCGCGCTTGCACCATGCCGACCGTGGGGTCGGTGAAGTGCTGAATCAAATCGCGCACGATCGACGGCGTCGGAACGAAATCGGCGTCGAAAACCAAGAGATAGTCACCCTTGGCGACTTTGACGCCGTTCTCGAGCGCGCCGGCTTTGTAACCGCTGCGATCGGTGCGGTGGATATAGGTCGCGTCGAAGCCACGTTCGATGAGCTCGTCGACCTTCGCCTTGGCGATGTGCTGCGTCTCGTCGGTCGAATCGTCGAGGACTTGGATTTCGAGTCGGTTCTTCGGGTAGTCGATCCCCGCCACCGACTCGAGCAGGCGCTCCGCCACGTACATCTCGTTGAACATCGGCAGCTGCACCGTGACCATGGGCAGCTCCTTGAACTTCGAAGCTGGACGTGGGGCCTGATGGCGGTGCTTCCAGTAGAGGAAAAGAAGTTGACCGCGATGAAAGCCATAGACGGCGAGTACGCCGAGGACGAGGAGGTAGATCGAAATAACGAGGAGTTCCACGATGCCGGAGGTACCATGGCGAATGTCACCAGATTGTAATGAATGGTCGGATTTCGTCCTTGTGAGTCGAAAATTTCTCTGATGTGAAAACTGAAGGTCGCCTGCCCAACATCAAGGTGGCGCGCGGAGGGAGATGGAACGTCGTTCTCCGGGGTCGAGCACGACGGCTTCGGTCATGGCCTCGCGGGCGCCGCGGCCGACGCCAATGACGTGGCGTCCTGGCGCGACCGTGCGCGTGACGCGACCTGCGCCCACGGGGCGACCGTCGATCCAAATGCGTCCGAAGGGCACGGCGACGATGGTCAATCTCGCCATCTCCGCCCGCGTCGGCAGAACGCCGGCATCCATGCCCGCATCGACGAACGTGTCGGTCGATCGACCCGCATCCTCCGTGCCCGCATCCTCCTCGCCCGCGTCCTCGTCGACCTCGGACGGTGCGGTCGCCAGCAGGGCGGGTGCCTCTTCCATCGTCGATCCGGATGCGTCGAATGTTTGCATCCAACCCACGAGGACCGTGACGGCGAGCGCCGATGCGAAGAGGAGCGCACCGAGCGGTCTCGAGAGGCGCCGCGCGGACGAAGGGGCTGTGCTTGGCTCGATCGATTTCGGGCTCTCTTGCGCGAGCGGGACCGTTCGCGTCGGAGCCTCCAAGGAAGCTCGTCGCTCTGCCGCGGGCGCTGCGGGCAGCGCCTCCGTGCGCGCGAATGAACCAGGTTGCGCGGGCGAGTCGTCGATCTCGGGAGTGATCTGACGCAGGAGCTCGGCCAGACGAAGCCGCGCGGTCGCGGGAGGTGTGATCGGACTGAGCATGTCGAGCACTTCGGCGGCGCTCGCGATGCGTGCGTCGAGATCCACCGTCAAGAGCCGTTCGATCACCTCTTGGAGCGGCGCAGGAATCCCAGGCGCCACGTCGTGGATCTTGCGGCGCTGGTTTTTGGTGATCGAAGCGAGCGTCTCGAGCTCGTGCGCGCCACGAAAAGGGCGCTCGTGCGTGACCGCCTCATAGAGCACCACCCCCAAGGCCCAGAGGTCGGCGCGCGCGTCGATGGCTTCGCCGAGCGCGTGCTCGGGCGCCATGTAAGGCACCTTGCCTTTGACGACGCCGCTCCTGGTCACGTGCCCGTGGGTGGCGGCGCGCGCGATGCCGAAGTCTGCGAGCTTGAAGTGGCCGTGCTCGTCGAGCAGCACGTTGGATGGACTGATGTCGCGATGCACGAGCTCTGCGCGCTGTCCATCGATCACGAGCTCGTGCGCGTAATGGAGCGCGGAGGCGAGGTCGATCGCCAAGAGAAGCGTGATGTCCGTGGGCAGCGGTTGGCCGAGCTCTTTGAGACGCGCGAGCAAGGTGCGCAGATCACCGCCCTGCGCGAGCTCCATCGACATCCAGTAGATGCCATTCTCTGCGCCGAAATCGTAGAGACGACAGATGTGAGGATGGACGAGGCGCACGGCGAGCTTGGCCTCGGCGCGAAACGCCCGAACGAACTCCGCGTTGGCGCTGAACGCCGGGAGGATGCGTTTGAGGCAGACGCGTTGAACGAAGCCGTCCTCGCCGCGCCGTATGGCGAGCGCAGTCTCGGCCATCCCGCCCACCCCCAAGGGACGCACGAGCTCGAATGGGCCGAACTGGTTGGGCGAAGACATGCGTGGCGCGAGCCTACAACAAGGCCGCACGAGATGCCGGCACGAATCGGACGGCGCAAAAGCACTTCGTGGCTCGCGCGAGGCGGATGGCTCCGCGTGGAGAGCAAGTCCGCGTCGAAAGTCTGTGATGACGCTCCATCCAATGCGCTTCGCGCCCGAGGACAACGCCTTTTACATCCGTAAAAGTCTTGTTCCTTCGTCGCAGAGGCGATGGGCTCGCCACCCATGTGGGGAGCGGGCACCGCGGAAGGCGTGTGGCGCGTCCGAAAGGCGTCCGGGCCGTGCGCACCTGCGTTCTTCCATGTAGAGTCCGCGCCTTCCATCGGGGGGATTGAACGATGAGCAAGGTATCGAAGGGGACCACTGACAAACTTTCCTTTTCACGGGCCGTCGAGACGGCGATCGAGGTGCACGGAAAGGATGTGGCGAGTGCGTTCGAGCAATGGCTTTTTCAAGGGGAAGTTCCACGAAAGATGAGCGCGGCCGAGTGGCTCACGCAGATGCGCCATCGGCTCGCTGCGGACGCGGCGGTGTTCGAGGCACGCGATCTCGCGCATCGGATGGAGCTCGCCGACGATTCGGAGCCTCGGCAACGGCGAGATGCGGCGAGCGCCGAGCTCCGTTCGGTCATGATCTCTGTCAGGGATCTGATCCGCGGGGCGTTCGGTCCGGCCCACGTCAAGGCGGTGGGGTTGGATGAGCCCGATCCGAGGCGAGACGAGCTCCTCGCGGCGCAAGCCCGTGGCGTGGTGAAGCGCCTTGGTGAGCATGCGTTCGGCAAACCCGGACCGGGTGCGAAGAACATCGACATCGCCGAGATGAAGCGCGCGATCATCAAAGAGGTCGAGCGCCTCGGTGTGGCGCTCGCGGATGTGAAGCGTGAGGAAAAAGAGGCGCAGAAGTCGATCGTCGAGCGCGATCGAGCCGAAGCGGATTGGGCGCGCAGCTATACCGCGGTCGGTGAAATGCTCGTCGCGTTCTGCCGGGCCGCCGGAGAACACGAGATCGCCGATCGCGTCAAGCCGACGGCGCGCCGTCGGGCAGGCATCGTGGAGGAGCCGGTGCAACCCGCCGAGCCGAGCGAACCCACCGCGTCGCTCTGACGCAACGCGAGCACGCATGGGACGATGAGACGCGCCGTGTCGATTCATCCAGCATTTTTACGGGGCTTCTCGATCGTTGTGGGGGTGCTCTCGCTCGCGCTGCATCCAGAGGTCGTTCGAGCGCAGACATGGAGCGTGCTCGAGCTGGCGATGGAGGCGAATGTTGGAGGTCAGGGGAGCCATGCCGCCATCGCCATCGAGCGTGAGATGGTGCGGCGCGGAATGTCCATCGTGAGGACGGCCGATCTGAGCGCGGAGGTGTCGCGCCTCTTGTCGGAGGAGCGTCGTCCGCTCGAGTCGATCGACGTGGCGCAGCTGCGGTCTGCGGTGGAGCAGCTCGAAGAGGATGTCGCGCTGCGGCGGCGCGAGGCTGCGCTCGAACAGGCCCAGCGGATTCGCGAGCTGAGCGAGGGCGCGGTGGCGACGCTGATGCAGCATGCGGACGTGGGGCGTCGGCTCTTCGATGCGTGTTTGGCGGAGACGTGGCTTTATTTGCAGCTGCGTGATCCAACGGCGGCGCGCACCAGTTTGCATGGCTGTCGCGATCAATTTCCGGACGTGCGTCTCGGGGTGTACGAGGCGGCGCCCGAGGTGTTGCGACTTTTGGCGGAGGTCGATCGGGAGCGGGCGGCGCGTCCGGTTCGGGCGCTCTCGATCGAGGGGCCGCCGGCCGGGTGTGAGATCTTGGTGTCGGGGCGCAGCGTCGCGACGACTCCGGAGCCGGCGCGTTTGCCGCCGGGCGAGCATATCGTCGAGATCGTGTGTCCGAATGTCAGCCACCGACGTATGCATCGTGTGCGGATCGGAGGAGGGGATCGCACTGTGCAGATCGAACCGGGGTTCGATGCTGCCGTGCGCACGAGCGAGACCGAGGTGCGGCTCGTGTATTCCGACATGAGGACGCTTCAAGCGCGTGCGCTCCGTGACGCGATCCGCGTGGGGCGTGTGGCGAACGTGGGTGTGTTGGTGACGGTGCGGCGGCAGCCTGGAAATCCTTCGGGTTGGCTTGCGGAGTGTATCGACGTGGAGAGTGGGCGGATGATTGCGTCGACTCGGTTCGAAGTGCTTTACGACGCGCCGGCGGAGGAGATCGTGGAGGCGCTGACGCGCGGGAACTTCGCGATCGAGGAGGAGGGCTCGGACGAGGTGCGTGAAGTGAGCGATGGGGGGTCGAGCGAGCGTGAGGATGGGCCTGCGATTGCGGGAGCGGTCACGTTCGGGGTGGGAGCGGCATCGCTCGCGGCGGGATGGGCGTTGCTCGGGGCGCGCGAAGCTTTGTATGCGGAGCGAAGCGCGATCGAGCCGACCCTTTTTCGGTTCCACGAGCTCTCGCTAGAGATTCAGCGGCTCGAACTCTCGGCGCACGTGCTGGGTGGCGCTGGCGCTTTCGCGATGATGGTGGGGTTGCCGTTGTGGTTGCCAGAAGAAGAAGGCGTGCCGGTTTGGTCATGGACGTTGGGCGCGGTGGGGATCGTGACGGTGGGCGCCGGGGTGGTGATGGCGACGTTCG
>CAYZTA010000013.1:0-106650 GCA_964481145.1 uncultured Sandaracinus sp. | reverse complement strand
CGCGTGGTGAGGATGGCTCGAGAGGAGGACCTGGGGGCGGTGGTGGAGGTGGGGGTGGCGGATTCGGTTGTTACCTCACGGATTTCTGCATTGCTTCGGGGGGCGGTGGCGGAGGCGGAGGTGCAGGCGGCTGTGGCGGCGCCCCAGGGATGGGCGGCGGGGGTGGAGGTGCGTCCATCGCGCTCTTCCTCTGGGAGTCGTCCCCGACACTCGTTCGCGTGAACGTTCACGCTGGCGATGGAGGTGCGGGTGGCACGGGCGCGCGCGGTGGAGAAGGCGGGCGTGGCGGTGAGCCCGGCCCTGCTGGGACGCGGTACACCAGTGCCTGCGAGAGTGTCCCAACGAATGGTGGACCGGGTGGCCGCGGCGGTCAGGGTGGCGAGGGCGGCGGCGGAGGAGGGGGAACCGGCGGTCCGAGCATCGGGATCCTGTTCGGAGAGAACTCCTCGGAAGCGTCTGACTCGGCCGATGTGACGATCACGACCGGCATGGGTGGCGTGGGAGGTGCTGGGGGTGGTGGTGCTGCCTCGGGTCGGAACGGTATCGTCCAGTCGGCGTTCGAGGTCGGAGGCTGAGATAGGGCAGTGAGGGTTGGGACGCTTCAACGCGGCGCACGACGGGTGCGCCGCGTGAGCCCAAGTGCGAGGGCGATGAGACCGAGAGTCACGAGCGCTTTGGAGTGTCCGCGCGACTCGTAGGCGCGACAGGAGCAACCGCCAGTGTCCCCGGAGGCCGGGGTGATGCCTGTGTCGGCGCGCGGCGGGGCGCCTGCATCGAAGAGGCCGCTCGCGTCGATGCTGCCCCCATCGAGCATCGGAGCGCCCCCGTCGAGCGCTGGAGCGCCGCTGGGCATCGTCGTGTCGCAGGGGCCGTCGCCATCGTACTCGACCGCGCCGAGGTCAGGCCTTCCATCATCGCGATCATTGCCGCAGAAATCGTCGGTCACGTCGGCGGATGGGACGCCCTGGTCGACGAACGCGCTGCCGTCGACGAGCGTGAGATCCCCGATCGCAGGCGCTTCGAACCACGCCTCGAGCTGCGTGTCGGAGACCATCTCGAGATTGCCGTTCGCGTCGAGCGTGGCGCCGTCGCGCGCACGCACCCGACCCGAGAGCACGTTTCCGCGCACTTCGACCGAGCTCGCCGCAAAACGCACGTCGATGCCGCTCGTGCGGTAGAGCGTGTTGTGGAGCACACGACAGCCTGCGCACTCGTTGACGTAGATGCCGACGTCAGCGGGGCAGGAGACGATCACATTGTTGCGCATCACACCGTTCTGATGCTCGGGCGAGCAAGTGCCGTCCTCGCAGATCGGATCGGGGCTCGAGCCACCGCCGCCGAACGAGAGACCGAGGCGCGTCCCGCCGGTATGGAGGAGCTCGCAGACGACGAGGTTCCGTTCGATGAGGCCTTCGCGCGAGTTGCCCTTGAGGAACGCGGCGTACGAGATGCCGTTGCCGTCGACCTTCTGGTGATCGTGGATGAAGTTGCCGCGCACGATCCACCGACGTCCACCCACGACGTCGATCGGTGTGACTGGGTTGGACGTGGCGCGCGGGGTTTCGTTGAAGAACTCGTTGTCCTCGACGAGCACGTCGTCGGGCCACACTCGCGGCGTACCGAGGCCGTTCGCTTTGATGTGCGCGTTGAAATCGTAGACACGGTTGCCACGGATGACGGTGTGATCGGCGTCGCCGACGATGTGGAATGCGTGCTCGCAGTCGGAGTGATCGGCGCACACTCCCTCGATGTCGAGATCCTGGAATGTCCAGTACGGGCCGGTGACCATGAAGCCCTCGAGCGCGTCGAAGCGGATGCGCGCGGCGAGCGGTGTAAGGGCGCGCACGATGATGGGCCGCGCGGCGGTGCCCGTCGCGTTCGCGCGGATGTTGCCGGTGATCTCGTAGGTGCCATCGGCGAGCAGGATCACGTCGCCCGGTTGCGCGCCCTCGACTGCGGCGCGGAGCTCGGTGGCGGTCGAGACCGGGACATCACGCGCGAGCGCGTGAGGGACGAACGCAAGGGGAGAGGCGAGGAGGACGGCGACGACGGCAGCGTGAGCGAAGGCAGGGTGGGGCATGCAGCAAAGCTGCGACGAGCGAGGTTCGTGTGTCAAAGAAGAATATCAACTCTGGCGTTCCTGTCTTTGCCTCTGCATCGGAGTCATGAAGAGTGGTAGTTGGACACTCTTCTCGATTGGTTTCTTGGAAACGTCCTCGACGCGGACTTTGGCATTTGCGGCGAGGACGCCGTGATATCGGACATACGCGCAGCCTTTTCGGATAATTCGCTCCGAACAGGCTGCGCGCTCGTCCCGATGGCTGGATCTTTCGCGTCAGCGAGGCGGCTCGCCGTTGGTGCTGATCATCCAGGGGATCCCGAAGCGATCGACGCACGCTCCATAGCCCGGAGACCAGAAGGTCTTATCGAACGGCATGGTGACGCGGCCGCCTTCCGACAGGGCATCGAACCAACGTCGCGCCTCGGCGACGTCGTTGGTCGTGAGCGTCACGTCGAAGCCGTTCTTCGGCTGATCGATGTTGGGTGCCCATTCACTCGACATATCGGCGCCCATCAGCGCCTGGTCGCCGACCTCCAGCCAACAGTGCATCAGCCAATTCTTGTGCTCGGGCTTGACCGGCATCTCGGGCGGACCCTCACCATAAGTGAATGCGGCCGTGATCTTTCCGCCGAGGACCTTCGCATAGAACTCGAACGCTTCGCGGCACTGACCGCTGAAGCTCAGGCTCGTCACAATCTTCATCGTCATCCTCCCAAGAGGCATTCTGATGCGAATCGGCGAGAAATCGATCGATTTTTGATGTGCCCCCAACCCACGGACTCCCCCTTCCGTGGGCCGCCACCCCTACGCTGTCTGTAGGCGCGATCGAGTGACGCGAGTTCATCGGAACGAAACGCGAGCCACACGCGCCGTGAGGGCGCTCGTCGTTTGATCCGCAAACGTTGGCGTTGTGGCGAGCCTCCAGGCTCACGAAATCGCAAACGTTGGCGTTGTGGCGAGCCTCCGGGCTCACGAAATCGCAAACGTTGGCGTTGTGGCGAGCCTCCGGGCTCACGAAATCGCAAACGTTGGCGTTGTGGTGAGCCTTCAGGCCTGGCAACGCGCCGCCAGCCAGTTGACGCTTCGCTCCGAAGCTGGCTTCCGTTATTCTCCCGGGCATTTGCATGGTGAACGACTGCCCGCGGTGCAAAGCTCCGAATCCGACGCACGGTTCTTTCTGTGCTCTCTGCGGATTTGCGCTTTCGAGCGGCGCAGGAGTGCAAGCGAATCCAGCTCGGGAATTCCAGCCGACGCGGGTGGGTGGGAAAGCGAAAGACATGACGCCCGCGACGCTCATGTTCGATCGGACATCGAGCCTTTCCGCTCGAGGCGAGGTCGTCCTTGGACGTGATCCGTCCGCGACGATTGTAATCGACAATCCCGTCGTCTCTGCGCGTCACGCAAAGATCACGAAGGCACCCCACGCCACGTTGACGATCGAAGACCTCGGGTCGACCAACGGTGTGTTCGTCAACGGGCATCGCGTCGCTCGTTCGGGCATCACGTTTCGAGACGATGTTCACCTCGGTTCGGCGCCCGTTCCGCTCTCAGACCCTCGGATTGCGAGCCTCGTCATCCATGTGACTCGAGCCCGCCCCAAGGGGCAGCCGATGACGCTCGGCAGCGGACCACAGTGCGATGTGTGGATCGACTCGACCGAGATCGCGACGGAACACGCGCAGATCATCGAGACCGCGGAAGGGGTGTGGGTCATACGTGATCTCGGCTCGCATGCTGGCACGTTCATCGATGGCCCTCATTTTCGCGTCAAAGAAGCGCGTCTCGCGCCCAACTCACTTTTGCTTCTCGGTAGCTTTCCCCTGCCATTGCCTCTTCTCGAACGCTTGATTCGCGCATCGGATGCGCCTGCTTTGGGAGGGCTTTCGGACGCGATCGCGCACAACGTTCAGCTCGATCGCCCTGTCATTCATATAGGACGGGCTCCCGAAAACGATCTCGTCTTATCGCACGTGACCGTGAGCGCGCGTCATGCGCGATTGACACGAACCCCCGATGGTTCGGTGCGAGTCGAAGACCTCGGCTCGACGAACGGCACTTACATCGATGGCGAAAAGGTGGGCTCGCAGGGTGCGATTGCGAGGCCCGGTCAGCGGGTGTCGGTCGGCGCGGTGGAGCTGACGATCGGGCAAGGAGGCCGCATCGCGGATGCAGGCCGCGCCAAAGTTCGATTGGATTTGATGCAAGTCGGGCTCACGGTGCCGGATCGCAGCTCGGGCAAACCGCGCGTGTTGCTCGACCACGTGTCGATGTCGATTTTTCCGGGCGAGCTCGTGGGAATGCTCGGCCCGAGCGGGGCTGGCAAGAGCACGCTGCTAATGAGTGTGCTCGGTCTTTATCAGCCCACGCATGGCGGCGTGCTCCTCAATGGGCGCCCTCTCTTTCAACAGTACGAATCGTTTCGCACCAATGTCGGTTACGTCCCCCAAGACGACATCGTTCATCCGCAGTTGACCGTTCGGGAGGCGCTTTATTACGCGTGCAAGCTTCGTCTTCCTGCGGGGACGAACCGCAAAGACATCGATGATGCGATCCAACGGACGCTCGCGCAGGTGGGCTTGTCCGAGCAGGCCAATCTGCAGATCGGGAGCGCAGAAGAGAAGGTCTTGTCGGGGGGACAGCGGCGGCGCGTGAATCTGGCGGTCGAGCTCGTGACCGATCCCTCTTTGCTCATCTTGGATGAGCCGACGAGCGGGCTTTCCTGGACCGATGCCGCCGATGTCATCGCCACGCTGCGAAAGCTCGCCGACGGTGGACGCACGATCGTCCTCACGATCCACCAGCCCGATTATCAAGAATACGAAAAGTTCGATTCGGTCGCGATCCTTGGTCGCGGTGGAAAGCTCCTTTTTTACGGGCCGCCCGCGCCAGATTCGTACGAGTTCTTCGGCGCCGCCCCAGGCAAGCCTCGTCAGATGTTCGACCACGTCGAGCAGATGCCCGCGGACGAGTGGCGCGCGCGGTTTTCTTGCTCCGAGACCTTCCAACGTTTCGTCGTGCAACGTGCGCCCGGGGTCGGCGCCGCAAACCAATCACCTCCACCCAAGCCGCGCAGTCGTTCGTCGTTTCAACAGTTCCCCGTGCTCTTGGGGCGCTCGCTCAAGCTCATGTTGCGGAACAAGACCGCGCTCGCGCTCCTGCTTTTACAAGCGCCGCTCTTGGGCCTCCTGATTGGGCTTACCGCGTCAGGGTCGACGACGTTTGCCGCGGGCACGTTTGGATGTCGAGATACGACGGGCCCGGACACGGTCGATCAGTGCAGCAGCGTCGAGCCGACCCTCGCATGCGACCCGGAGGTGGCTGCGACTGCGCTACAAGAGCGAGCGCTGCAGAATGGCGCGAACAACCGCGATGCGGATCATGAATGGAGGCAAGAACGCGTTCGCGATCCGCGCACGGGGTTGCTCGCCGTTTTGATGGCGCTCTTTTTACCCATGGTCATCGCGAGCTCGAATGTGCTCGTCGCGGAACGAACGGTGTACGAACGGGAACGACTCGCCGGGCTCAACATCATTCCCTATGTGCTCGCGCGTTTCCTCGTTCTGACGGGTTTCGGCATGATCGTCGTCTCGCTCAACCTCGCCGTCTCGTTTCCTCTCCTCGGGCTCCACGGTCATTGGTTTTGGTATTGGCTCGTCGGCGTCATGGTGACGAGCGCGGCGAGCGCGATGGGGCTCGCTCTTTCGGCGGCTGTCCGCAATCCCGTGTCGGCGCTTTGGGGCATCAACTTCCTCGTGATTCCCCAGCTGCTCTTCGCTGGATCCATCGCCAGATTGAGCGGTTTCACGTGGTACATCAGCTGGCTCACGACGACCCGATACGCACTCGAATCGCTCTCCAACATCGATCTCCGCGCACAAGAACATCTGCGCGTGTGTGAAATCGAACGTTATTTCGAAAACTATCCTGGCTTCATTCCCAACCTATATCTGCCCATCGTCTATGCTGCTTCAGGCATCGGCATCCTCACCATGGCTGGGGTCGTCCTCACCATGTTTCTCCTCCGCCTCAAAGACCAAAAGGGGACAGGATCGTAGGGGGCGTCTTGTTGAAATTATTGACAAAGCGACAATTCGCGCACGGTTTGTTGCTCGGGTTTTCGAGCATGGCAGCATGTGATTCTCCCTCCATCATGAGTTCACAATCTGCTGCTCCTGCGATGCCACCTCACGATTCCATTCGACTGCAGGCTGGGGCGCGCGAGGTGCGGATTCGATGTGCATTCGATTGCGGCGATGCCCGTGATGAAATGACCGCGCATCAAAGACAATGCGTCGCTGATCCGACCAGCACTCCCCGTCATGTCACGGATCAAGCGGCATGGGTTGCCCTCGGTTGTTGCACCGAAGCCGCCCACTTATACGAAGAAGCGTGCGGGATCGAAACGCTCGAAGCATGCGCCTCACGCTGGATCGCAGAGTGTGAGTCAGGTGGGTCGAGACCATGATTCGCGCCGAGAAGCTGGGCCGACGTTTCGGCGATTTCATCGCCGTCGATGAGCTCGATCTCGATGTGAACGAAGGCGAGGTCTTTGGCCTCCTGGGGCCCAATGGGGCTGGTAAGACGACGACGGTTCGGTTGCTGACCGCGGGGATTGCGCCCACGAGCGGTCGCGCGAGTGTGGCTGGCTTCGACGTCACGACGCACGCCCATGAGGTGCGCGCCCGCGTCGGCATTTTGACCGAAACACCAGGCGTGTACGTGCGCCTCGATGCGGTCGAGAACCTTCGCTATTTCGCAGAGCTACACGAAATTCGGAACGTCGATGAGAGGATTCGATGCGTTCTCGAGCGCCTCGACTTGTGGTCGCGTCGACATGAGCCCGTGGCTGGATTCAGCAAAGGGATGCGGCAACGTTTGGCCATCGCGCGCGCGATCATTCACGAACCGAAGGTGGTGTTTTTGGACGAGCCCACGAGCGCGCTCGATCCCGCTGCGGCACGGAACGTCCGCGAACTCGTGACGGATTTACGCGCCGAAGGTCGGACCATCGTCCTTTGCACACACAACCTCCACGAGGCCGAACGTCTCTGTGATCGCATCGCGATCTTGAAGACGCGACTCCTTTGTCTCGATACACCATCGCGTGTTCGCCGCGGGCAGAAGCAGACCTCGACCCTCGTGCGCCTCGCGACCCCGGAGAGCTCGTTCATCGATGTGGTGCGCGCTCTTCCTTGCGTCCGAGGTGCCGAGTTCGATGGGGACATGTTGCGGGTGAGTGTGCTCGATCCCGAGCACGACAATCCCGTGGTCGTGCGAGCGTTGGTGCAAGCAGGCGCATCCATTCGAGCGGTGTCGGACGAAGCGAACTCGCTCGAACAGGTCTACCTCGAGCTCGTCGGCGCATCGCGGTCTGGAGAGCCGATTTGATGAATCCTCGTCATGTGCGTGCAGTGATTCGCCGCGAATGGATCGAGTTGCGTCGCAATCGCCTCGTGGTGCTGACGATGGCAATTTTGCCGATTGCGCTCGTGGGCGCCGCCATCTCCACGACGGCTTTCGTGGGTCGTGTTCCGGACAGCGACTTTCGCGGAGATGTGCCAGCTGGGCTCGCGCCTCAGCTGCAAGCGCTCGGTCGGGGGCGTGACGCGCTGCTCGCGCTCGTCGCTGAGCAATATCTCTCGATGCTTCTTCTCATCGCACTCGCATTGCCATCGACCATCGCAGCGCACGCCATCGTGGGTGAGAAGGTCGAGCGTACGCTCGAGCCGCTCTTGGCAACACCGATTTCGACATCGGATTTACTGCTCGGGAAATGTCTCTCCGCAGTGGTGCCAGCGGTTGTCATCACGCAGTTGTCGTACTTGATGACGCTCGCTGGATTCACGGCGACATGCCCACCCGATGTGCTCGCGCTCGCATTGCGGCCGGTGTGGCCGCTCGCTTTCGTGTTATTGACCCCTGCGCTCGCGTTGCTCAGCGCGCTCGCCGCCATCGCTGCATCTTCTCGGGTGAGCGATCCTCGAACTGCGCAGGGGCTCGTGGGATTCCTCGTGATCCCCGTGATCGTGATGGGGATTTCGAGCGTCATGGGCGAATTGTTCCTCGATGTATCCCTGCTCCTCGGAGGAGTGCTCGGAGTACTCGCGATCGATGGTCTGGCGCTGTTCGTCGCCGTGCGCCTCTTCTCGCGCGAAGCGATCCTCACGCGTTGGAAATAAAGCGCATCATTGCGGATGATCGAGGTCGCCCGATGCTGGCATCAAACGCGCTGCGCATCGCCCATTGTGACAGAGGCACCCACCTCCACAATCGATGGTGCCCATCCGGCAGTCCATGGTGCAGAGTGCATCGCCGCACGACGGGGCATGGGCCGCAAGCACGCATGAGCTCGCATGGCAACACTGCGCAGGGACACAGTCGTCGTCGCTCGTGCATGGGTCGCTTCCGATGACGAGCTCTGTGTTTTCGTCATTCGAAGGCTCGGATGGGCGGTTCTCATGTCCGATCGTGATCTCGTGGTCGGACCGCTCCGTTTCGGCAGTTCTCGAAGAACCACACGCACAACCGAATCCGATGACGAATGAAAAAAGACCGAAGAGCGCTGCTTTGTGAGACATATGCACGAGCGTACTTCGCGTTCCGCCGACGTCGAGTATCATCGAATCATCGTGTCCGACACCTCCGACAGGCCGCCGAACCGACCGGCACCCGCCCCGCGCCCGTCTTTGCCGCCTCCGCGCGCTTCACTCTCTTTGAATCGAGCCACCTTGCCTCCTCCCGGAGCGGCGCCTGATTTTTTGATGCCGCGTCCGAGCGTGACTCCAGCGAGCACAGGAGAACGAGCCCCCGCGAGCCCTGAAGACCCGTGGCGAGAACGGATCGCCGCGCTCGAGGTTCAACTTTCGGCCGCACGTTCGATGCTGACCCGCGCGCTCGAGGAGCTCTCTCCTCTGCGTGAGAAGGTCGATGGACTCGCCGCGCAAATCTCCTCCTCGGATGATTCGATGCGAACGACGCTCACGCTCCTCACGGAGCGAACGGTCGAGCTCGAGCATCTCGCGCGAGCAGGGCGCGCGGCGATCGCGACAATGCATCACGATCTCGCGGAGCAACGCCGCGTTCACGACGCGAGAGCCGCGCGGCTTTCGAGCATCGAGGAGCGCGTCTTGGCGATCGAACATGATCCACGGCTCCCCGAGCTTCGATTGCTCGTCGATCGTCTCGAGATGCGACTCCTCGCGAAGGAACGTGAAAACGAGTCCATTCGCGCGCACTTCGAAGCGCAGATGGCTTCACTCCGTGCGGAGAGCCATCCCAAAGAAGCTCCGTCCTTGCGCTCGATTTCGGGGATTGGTCCCAAGCTCGAAGCCAAGCTCATCGCGAGCGGTGTGGCGGACATTCGAGCGCTGGCCGAGCTCTCCGAAGATGGTCGCGGAAAGCTCGCGAAGGACCTCGGCATCGCGAAAAGTAAGCTCGACGCTTGGTGCGAGCTCGCGCGCCGTCAGTCATGAACGGTTCAGCCAGACGTGACGTGAACGGAGCGCGGTGAGGGTGAGGGCTCTCTTCGGCATGCTGTTCATGATGGCCAGATGATCGCGAAAGCCGCCCTCTTCGGTGAGGAAGCGGATGAGTGATTCGGGGGGCACGCGCTCGAAGAGCGCACCGAAGATATCGGGGCCGCTCGTGGGATGTTCGTTCAGGTGCGCCAAAAAAACGCGGTCGAAGAAGCGGGCCGTCTTCGTATGCACTTCGTGAGGAGGGGGAGGTGTGTCTCCCCGACCGGCGTGAGATGCGTAGAAATCACATTGTTTTTGGATGAACGAAAAGGCGTAACCCGTCGACGGTTTGGCGGCGCCGCCCTTTTGACCGAGCGACACGATGCGCATGTTCGAGCTCGGGAGGAGTTCGGCGGTGCTCATGGGGATGCGTCCACGTTCGCGACGAACGATTTCGAACGCTCCAGCCCGCGCCCTCTCGAGCCACCGTGTGATCTCGTCTTCGTATTCCGATTCAGCCCACGGCGCCTGAGAAAAGCACGTGTCTTCGACGAGCGCTTCGTTCGGTGCATAAGGCAATACGTAGACGAAGTGCGGCCCTCGGGTTTGCGCCACATCGAAGTCCATGAGCGTCGCGATGTTCGGCTCGAAGATATTCCGCTCCGTGCGAACCACCCATCCGACGAAATGCTGAACCCAACGGATGTCTTCGCTCGTGGGTCGTTCTCGAGGGGAGCCCCCGCGCGCATCCCACACCATCTTTGCTCGAATCGTTCCGGAGCTCGTCTCGACTCGCACGAACGAGCCTTCCTCGCGAAGTGCGTTCACGGACACGCCGAGTCGAATCGACACGCCCTCCCGTGGCGTGAGTTCGGCGAGCGCTTCATCCGAAAAGATTCGCGAATCGACGTGCTCGTAAGGTCGAAGCGTGGAGCCGCGCTCGATCGCGCGACCTTGCGTCACCACGCGCCAGCGATTCCACGTTCGGGTGATCGCGCGGGTGAAAGGATGAGGCTGGCCTCGCCAAGAGCACCACGTGCGATCACCGCCGAGCTCCGTGCGAGGTTCGATGACGAGGATGCGGCCGCGTTCTCGTACGCTCTTGCGCGCGAGGCGCACGGCGAACGAGAGCCCTGCGCAACCCGCTCCGAGGATGGCGTGTTCGACGTCTACCAAGGAGCGAGGCGCTCTTGGGATGGACGCGCCCTGCCGGCGAGCAACCCGCGCTTGGACACGGTGCGGATGGGTTCTGCATGGGCTCCAAGGGCGGCGACGATGCCATTGGCCGCGCGAAACCCCGAAGCCACGGCGCGTTCCATGAGCGCGCTCGGAAAGGGCAGTTTCACGTAATCTCCGGCGAGCCAGAGGCCTTGGACGGGCGTCTGGATGCCGGGCCTCGTTTCGTGAGAACCGGGCGCAAACGAGGGGCAGTCGTCTCGAATGAGGTATCGCTCTTCGAGGATGTTGGCCTGTCGAGATTCTGGATAGGCTTTGTAAAGACCTTCCAGGAGCTCGCGCCGAACTTCGTGTGGGGGCGTGTGACGATCGACGGCATAGGCATGGAGCTCGACGATCGAGCCGCCCGTGCGTTCGGCCCATCGCGCGCTCGGCTCTTCGAGCTTCTCGTAGATCGAGATGTTGTCGAGAAGCCCCAACCCGGTCGTGCCCGCAAAAGGGGGGCGCTCCTCGGCGAGCTTTCGATCGAGCCAGAGCCGCAGCACAGCGAAAGGAAGTGTGGTGCCGAGGGATGCGATCGAAGCGCGCCATGCGCTCGTGCCGAGCTCGGGTGAGGACTCGATCAGGTTGCGCAACGCGGGCACGTTCACAGCGCACACGACGGCATCGGCTTCGTGGGCGCTCCCGGCGCATTCGACGACGAACCGTTCGCCACTTCGGCGAATGGCGAGAGCGGATTCGTTCATCACGAACGAGACGTTTCTTTGCTCGAGATAAGCGCGCAGTGGCTCGAAGAGCGCGACACCGAACGGCTCGCGCAACACGTCGAACACGAGCCCCTCTGGATTGCCGAGAAAATAGAAATGAAACATCGCGAGGAGCTCGGCAGCCGAATAGTCGTCCTCCGGATTGAAGAATGAATGCGCGAACACATCGAAGAGCATTTGGCGCGCGCGATCGGGGAAACGAAGCGAGTCGAGATAGGTTCGTGCGCTCGTGCGATCCCAACGCGCATAGGTCGTATCCGGATCGAACGAGAGCATTTCGAGTGCGGCGCGTACGTCCACTCGAGCAAGATCCCAGAGGCGCAGCGACGGAGTGCGCCATACGAGCGAGACGAGGTTGAACGGCACCGAACGTGGCAAGCGCGCAAATGATTCACGCCACCCGTCCGGACCGAGCAGAGGATAATCGTCGAGGGGGCGCAGGCTGCCGAGGGTGGGGTCGATGCGTCGAAGAAGCGCGCGAACGCAGTAATATTGCCTAAAAAACGCGTGAAAACCGCGTTCCATGTGGAATTGCGTGCCGTCCTCGAGGCGATCGTTCCAGGACCCGACGCGTCCGCCGAGATGGCTCTCTTGTTCGATCAAGGTGACGCGGAGCCCTCGCTCCGCGAGGATCGTGGCCGCCGCACATCCGGCGAGTCCTCCTCCAAGCACCACCCCATGAGCATTGCATTTCATGGATTGTCCCCCTTGCATCCGCCGTTCGACTCGAGCAGCGTGTCGAACGGCGCGTGCATACCACATTCAATGCGAGTGCGAGACGCAAGGCTCGCGTGCTTATCATCGCCACATGGATGGTGTTTTCCACGGCGTGTGAGGGGGTAGGAGCCGGCTCGAGTTGCAGCACGGATGGGGATTGCAGATCGGAGCTGGCGTGTGTTCCCAACACGAAGGGTGGCGCCCAATGCATGGCGAGCTGTTCCGCAGAGACCTGGCTTTGCGCCGATGGCGCCGTTTGTTTCGAGATTCCTGCGGAGGGGTTCGTCTGCTGGTTCGGAGGCGCGACGTCTTATCGTGCGCCTTGCGAAGAGCCCTTCGAATGTGAACCGGGCACAGTCTGTGAGGGAGGTGTGTGCCGGCAGGCATGCGTGTTGGGGGAAGAGATCGATGCTGGGACCGCGTCCGTGTGTGCGTCCAGAATGATATGTTCTCCGGCCACATCGAATCCGCGAGGAGGGGTTTGTGCGCCGGACGTGGTGATGGTGGAGTGAGGGAGAACAAAGAAAAACGACCCGCTTTCGCGGGCCGTTTCGATTCTCAGTGAGCTCGATTGTCAGGGAAAACCAGGGAGCCCCAATCCGCCATCGCCACCGAAGCCGGGCAGCCCGCCGCCGCCGAAATCGGGGAGTCCAAATCCGCCATCGCCACCGAAGCCGGGCAACCCGCCGCCGAAATCGGGGAGTCCAAATCCGCCATCGCCACCAAGTCCAGGAATGCCAGGAATGCCAAATCCGCCATCGCCACCGAGTCCAGGAATGCCAATGGGAGGCAGACAATACATGCCCGAGGCCCCGGTGGGGATGGGCGAAGCCTGACACGTGTAGCCTTCCGCCTGGCGGCAGTCGTTGTCTGAGGTGCATGTCCTGGCACAAAACGCCGGACCGAAGCCGAGAGAGAAGCAAGTGGCACCTTCGCCGCACGTTTCGGCTCCGGCTCCAGCCGTGCATTCATGTGTGCAATAGCCACCAGGAAGCGTGATTCCGAGAGGAGCCGAACCGAGGCTCGTCCGGCAGGTGCCGCCAGCGGGCTGGGTGCAATCGGGGTCCGAACTACAGCTCGCTCCAACGGCTCCTGGTTGGGTTGGGGTAGGAGGCCCTGCGTCGGGTCGAGAGATCGAACCGCTGTCCACTGGAGCGACCGATCCCGCATCGATGATGCCAGCATCTTGCACCGGCGTGGTGCCGCTGTCTGGGGCAGTGCCTGCGTCGAGTCGAACGCCCCCATCGGTTCTCATGCTTGGACCCGAATCGCGACCGGGTTCCTCGTCGTCCGAACCTCCGCAACCAAGTGCCGCAATCAGAGATGCGACTGCCAAAAGATGCGTCCAATGAGACAAGCGAATCATACCCACACCTCTCTGTAATTCCGGACGAGCCGCCAGACTTGCGGCCAATCGGCGGAGCATACGCCGGACTCCTACTTGACGCGACCCGGGCTTGTCGGCCATATAGATTTTGTGAGAACGATTCCCGGAATCGTTTTCGAATGTTCTCGGACGCCGGCCTCAGGGCTGCGCAGTGAAACCGATGCCAGCCCAAACACAAGCATTCGGACTCGAGAAAAAGTCGAATTTACACCCCCATTTGCATTCGACTCCAGAACGCCATGAAACAGTGGCGATCCCTGCGGTGTTGATGTTGTCCATCATGGGACATGGGCTCGTGGCGACAGCGCTCGCGTTCGTGCCGCACGACACGAGCGTGCCCGAACCGAGTTCGATTGAGTTCGAAGTCTCGATGGTCATGCCAGCGGAGCCGCCGGCTCCGCCCGAGGTGATCGAAGCCACGGAATCACCGATGATCGCGCCTGTCGAGCCCGAACCGACGCGAACACCGCGGGAGCGCATTGCACGTGTCAGCGCGCCCTCGGTCGCGGCCCCTCCACCCGAACCGTCCAGCGCAGCTCCGATCGCTCCTTTGGCTCCTGCGGCGATCGACGATGTGTTCGGAGCGCCGGCCTTGCTTCATGCCAATACCGCGGGTGCGTCCGAAATCGGTCGAGCGGGTGGCGGTGGTTCCGGGGGCGTGGGGGTGGGGGCGAGTCGCGCTGGCACGGGTGGGGTTGGATCTGGCGCTGGTGGCGATGTGCATGGTCCGACTGGGCCGAGCGACGACGAGATTCGCCGCGCACTTCGAGCGTATGCGAACCGAATTCGAGACCTGCTCGATGGAGCTGCCCATTACCCGTCGATGGCGCAACGGAGCGGGATGCAAGGGCGTGTCGTGGTCGGATTGCGCATCGCCGAGGACGGACGATTGATCGCGGCGCGCGTCACGAGCTCATGTGGTTTTTCGATGCTCGACGAGGCCGCGCTTGCGGCGGCGAATGACCTTTCGCGCTTCCCTGCACCACCGACGCTCGTGACGTGGAATACGAGCAACGAGCTTCGTGTGCCGATCGTATTCGAACTCTCGCGTTGAAATCTCCTCGAGATCCGAACGGAAAACGCGCGCTTTCCACGGGGAAGAGCGCGCGTCGTTCAGGTGAGACAGTTCAGGCGCGCATCACTTGGATTTCTTGGAGCGTGATCGGTGTCCGGGGGCGATCTTGAGAGTCGCGCGGCGAGTGCGTGATTTTGGAGATGAGCTCTTGCCCGGACACGACATGTCCGAAGACGGCGTGTTTTCCGTCGAGCCAAGGGGTCGGTACTTCGCAGAGGAAGAACTGTGAGCCGTTGGTGTTTGGACCGGCGTTCGCCATCGAGAGCACACCCGGACGATCGTGCTTGAGCTGGGGGTGAATCTCATCACCGAAGCGCCAGCCCGGCCCGCCGCGTCCGGTGCCCGTCGGATCGCCGCCTTGGATCATGAACTCGGGGATCACTCGATGGAAAATCGTCCCTGAATAGAGCGGACGCTGGGTCTTTTGGCCGCTCTCGGGGTCAGTCCATTCGACTTGTCCCGTGGCCAGTGCCACGAAGTTTGCGACGGTGCGCGGCGCTTCGGCTTCGAAGAGCTTCACCGTGATGTCGCCCATCGACGTTTTGAAGACCGCGCGCAGCTCGCCGGTTCCAGGAACGAGCTTGTCGATGGAGGGCGCTGGCGTCTCGGGGTTCACAGCCATCTCTTGGACTCCTCTTGTTTTCGCGATGCGATTGGTGTGGGGTGCGTCGCAGCGTGCGAGCGGACGCAGCATGCCACATGGAAGGCAGTCCCAGTGGAGGGTTTTGTTCAGGGGGACACGGCCAAGGCCGCCGGGCCCTCGTATCCAGCGAGCAGAGAAGTGTGGAGCACTTCTCCGAGACGTTGATAGCCGCGAATCGTGTAGTGAACATGATCGCGCTGTGCCCACGCAGGATCGAATGCCGCCCACTGCACCATGTGCATGGCTCCACCACCGAAGCCGACGAGATCGAAGAAAGCACACCCCATCTCCGCCGAGACGCGTCGCTGAGAATCGATCACGAGCGCGGTGCGCGGACGTTCGAGGAACGTCCCGTCGCGGTTGACGATCGGGCGATCACTCGGGCCGATGAGCAGACACGACGAATGGGGAGCTGCGGTGCGGATGCGAGTGACGACTTGGCGTAAATCGCGTTCGTAGACTTCGATCGGTTGTTCGTCATCTCCGCTCTCGTTCGTGCCGTAAGCCAAGACGACGAGATCGGGATTGCGACGACGCAAGTGTTCGCGCCACAAGGGTTCATCCCACATGAGGTGAGATGCAGCGCGCGCGCCATTGATGCCCAACGTGTCCAATATGACGCCCGGAACTTCGCGTTCGACGGACACGCCATAGATCGTGATTGGGCCATCTCCCCGCGCGTGCAGTTCGAACGTGTGCGGTCCGTCCGGCACGGTAAAGAGCTCGTAATCAGCGGCGATTTCATCGCCACGGGTGCGCACTCGGCGAACGACTTGCTGATCGATACGCACCTCGAGGGTGCCGCCTCCCGGCTGACGCAAGAAAAAGAGCTCGAAGCGGCTCGCGTGACGAGGCCCGGTCGAGATGCGACCAAATGCGCGTGAGGAGCTGGTCGTCATCGCAACTCCAGCGAGGCCGTAGCGGCCCGGCTCGGTTACGCCGATGCGCACGCGATCTGCGCTCCAGAGGCGATGGTTGCTTTCGACCGTGATGTCGAGGTGGCGGTAATGCGGCCACGGTTGCGCAGGCAGGATGAATCCATGGCCTGCATCACCAAACTCGGCCTGCAATGTGCGACGCAGCGTGCCGGTCGCGAAATCTCCTGCGACGTGAGAGGCACCATATACGACGATGCGCGCCTGGCCCTCACCGAGCGCTGCGCGTCGCAATGCGGTGTGAAACGCAGCGAGCGCAGTGCCGCTGGGGTCGAACACAGGCGTGTCGACGCCGAGGATCAGCGGCTCTTCTGAACTTGTGCCTTCCGACTCAGTCAACTCGACGAGCGGAGCTTCACTGTCCGCTTCTTCGCCACTCCCCGGATCGTTCGCGGCGGCTGCAATCTCGGTTCGGGTCGGAGTGAACTGCGCCTCGGCATCCGCCGCTGGTCCACAACCACCGAACGAGATGAGCACCATCAGAGCGCCGATGCGCCTGAGGAGAGCACAGCCATACCATCCGCTGCTCACTCCTTAGACCATGTCGAGTCAGCGCCGAATCGTCAAATTGCGGGGGCCAGGCCTCGTGTTCGTAACGAGTCGAAAACAGATGGAGTTTTCGTGATACCCGCGGGATTCGTCGAATTGGATGGCTTTTATTAAATTTTCTCTTCGATGAAGGAGTCTTGATACGCGGAGTCTTCGATGCCGAGCGCAGCCGTGGTGGGGTGGAGTGGCAGGATGCTATCGACCATGACGGCGAGCTCATCGGTGCGATGGGTGCCGCGGCTCGCCTCGTATGCGCCCGGATGGGGGCCATGAGGGATGCCTGCGGGATGGAACGAAACGCTGCCTGGGCCCACGCCACGCCTCGAGGTGAAGTTGCCGCGCACGTAGTAGAGGAACTCGTCTACGTCGACGCTCGAGTGCGGATAGGGGCAGGGGATCGCTTCGGGATGCCAATCGACGACACGCGGCACGAATGAGCAGATGAGCGCGCCGCGTGCGGCGAATGTTCCGTGCCAGGTGGGCGGCAAATGCACGAGACCTGCGCGCGGTTGAAAGTTCAGAATCGGAAACGCCCACGGATAGATGGTCCCATCCCAACCCACCACATCGAGGGGTGAGTCAGAGAGCGAAAAGGCGTGGAAGCGACCCTTGCGCTTCACGATGTGCGTGCGGATTCCTTCGTCCTTCGGGCCGATGAATTCGGGGTGACGAAAATCGCGATGAGAGAAGGGCGCGTCCATGCGCAGCTGTCCGATGTCGTTTCGGAATTGGCGAGGCAGATGAAGCCCTCCATGGAGCTCCATCACGAGCCATTCTTGAGGGCCTTCGGGAATCCATCGATGAAGGAGGCCGCGCGGGACGAAGACATAGTCTTCGTCCGCGTAGTGCACATCGCCGAGCAACGTGCGCACGAGCCCTTTGCCTCGACGCACGAAGAGGAGCGTATCGCTGTCGCCGTCGACGAAATAGACGGGGTCTGGTGCGTTTGGGGTGCAGACCCCGAGCGTGATGTCCGCGTTATGAAGGAGCGGCACGCGTGCATCGATCGGAGGGCCTGACCTCTCGAGGAGCGGCGTTTTGTAATGCCGTTTCAGCAAGCGTTCGGGTTCCGTGCCCGAAGTGGGGATCTCCCATCCATGAGAGGCTGTCGTCGCGCGCTGCTCGTGTGGGCGGCGTTCGTGATAGCAAATCGTGTAGGGACCTTCGAAGCCCTGCTGCGTGATGCACTCCTCCCATCGCAGCTCGCCCTGGGGTCCAGTGAGCGCGATGTGGTGCTTGCGCGGAACCTCTCCTCGGGCGAGCCGTTCGATCATCAGATTCTGCCTTCGGATTTGTGTTGCCGCTCGATGCTCTCGAAGAGCGCGCGGAAGTTTCCTCCGCCGAAGCCTTGGCTGCCTTTGCGTTGAATGATTTCGTAAAAGAAAGGCCCAGCTTCGCGCTCGGCATAAAGGCCAGCCGAATCCATCAGGAAGATCTGCAGCAGATACTTTTTGAATCCCTCTCCATCGATGAGGATCTCGAGTTCGCGAAGCACGTTCGGATCTTCGTCGATTTGCTTGATTCCCGTCTCTTCGAGGCGCTGCCCGAGCATGTCGTAATAGGTTCCGGGCGTCGGCATGAAGCGCACGCCACGCTCGCGGAGGCTCTTGACCGCGGGGATGATGTCTTTGACGGAGATGGCGGCGTGCTGAATGCCATCGCCCTTCTGATCTTCGTGAAAGAGATTGATTTGGGATGCGCGGAAGAAGGGGCGGAGAGGTTCGTTGTTCGCGAACTTCACGCCGCTCTTCGGGTCCCACATGACGGTGGACTTGAGGCCGGAGCCGCCTTCGCGCTCGCCCGCGACATCGTTCGTGTGGAACTGGATATCCCAGAAGCGCTCGAAGCCGAGCACATGTTCCATCCAAAGGAGCGCAGGAGACATCGTCTCGAAGTTCGAGGTGATGTGATCGATGCCGAGGAACCCGAACATGTTCTTGCCGCCCCGGGGCGTTTCGTGTCGCACGATTCCGGGATACATGCCGCGATAGTGATTCCGTTGGATGAATCGAAATGTGCTTCCGCCAAATGGTGTCGTGATCGAGAACGCGCGATAGATGCCGTGCTCGTCTTCGGTCGTGATCACATCGGTGATGGGTGTGGCGCCGCGTGATTCGAGCACCGCGAGCGCTCGATCTGCATCTTCGACCTCGAAGACGAGCGTGCCCACTCCGTCGGGATGCTTTTGAAGCCAACGCCAGGCGCGCCCACCTTCTCCGATGGGCTGTGAGCAAATCACGCGCGTCGCAGCCGCTTCGAACACGACGCTGCGCTGTCGACCCGCTTCGACGAGTGCTTCGCTCGAGACGGCTGTCTCTGCGAAATCGAGCGCGCCGACATAGAACTTCCGGCTGCGTTCGAGATCGTGAACGTAATAGTGGATGGCTTCGAGACGAGTGATACCGATCGATTCACGCATGGGAGCAAATACCTTCGCTAGGGTCGGAGGAGGGCGTCATGGAGTGGGGCTGGATGCCGGGGTGTCGGGCTGCGCATCGGAATGAGAGTTGCGAAAGGCTGGGAGCTCACTGCACGTAGCCTCGATGCGGAGCAGCGTCGGGCACCTCGTATCGAGATCTTCGACGCCCATACGGCGAGCTGCGTTGAGCTGAGGAATCAAGCAAAGATCTGCGAAGGTCGGAGCATCGCCGACACAGAAGTGTCCAGCGATGTCACGAACGCGCTCTTCGAAGGCCGCGAGGCCGAGCTCGTTGAAATATTTCGCGTGCGCTTTGCCAGCTTGCGGTGCGAGCTCGTCGATGCGCTGCATCGGAGAGAGGTTCTGATGGGGTTGAATCCCCGAGTTGATGATCTCGGCCAGCTCGCGGGTGCGTGCACGCAAATAAGGGTCGGCAGGCAAAAGAGGCGGATTGGGGTAGAGCTCCTCGAGCAGCTCGAGGATGGCGATGGATTGAGTCACGAGGACTCGGCGCCCGCCGAGCTCGAGCTCGAGCGCAGGGACTTGCTCCATCGGATTGCGGGCGTGGTGTTCGAGCGATTTTTGTTCGCGCTGGACGAGATGAACGGGCACGTACTCGAACGTGAGGCCCTTCATGTGAAGGGCAATGCGTACACGCCACGACGCCGAGCTACGCCAGTAGTTATAAAGTGTCATCATGGGCTTAGACCTTTGGAACGACGGTTTGTGCGATGCGGCCGAACAATACGCCGCCTTCACGTGTGTTCATTTCAATTTCGACGCGATCGCCATACGCCAAAAACGGCGTAGAAGGGTTTCCTTGTTCCAAGATTTCGCGCATTCGCCGTTCCGCAAGGCACGAAATTCCGCGCGCAGGGTCGGCGTTGCTGACGGTGCCGCTGCCGACGATGGTGCCTGCTCCGAACGCGCGAGTCTTCGCGATGTGCGCGATCAAATCATAAAATGAGAAGTGCATTTCGGGCCCTGCTTCGGGGTCGCCCACGAGCTTGCCGTTGAGCCATGTGCGAAGCGGAAGATGCACGCGTCCGTCTTGCCACGCGCCTTGGAGCTCATCGGGCGTGAGCGCAAAAGGTGAAAAAGCGGTGGCGGGCTTGCTTTGAAAGAAGCCGAATCCTTTGGCGAGCTCGCCCGGGATGAGATTTCGAAGCGTGACGTCGTTCGCGATCATGAGCAGCCGCACGTGGCGCGCGGCGTTTTCTTGAGTGGTGCCCATCGGTGTGTCGCCGAGCACGACGCAGACTTCGGATTCGAAGTCGCAGCCCCATGCGGGATCGCCGAGCGGGATGTCGTCGGTCGGTCCGAGGAAATCGCTCGAGCCGCCTTGATAGACGAGGGGATCCGTGCGGAGCGTGGCGGGGGGCTCGGCGCCGCGGGCTTTGCGCACGAGGATGATGTGGTTGATGTACGCCGAGCCATCGACCCATTCGTAGGCGCGGGGCAGAGGCGAACGCAGCGCGCTCACGTCCAGTGGATGTGATTCGATCTCGCCGCGCTCGAGTTCTTCTGCGAGGCGGCGCAGTCGAGGTTCGATCGTGTCCCATTCGTCGAGCGCGTGTTGCATCGTGGGCGAAAAGGATTTCGCCGAGACATAGCGACTTCCATCGCGGCGGACGACGATGAGAGAGCCGTCGCGTGTTCCATCTTTGAGGGTGGCAAGCTTCATGAGCGACCGAGTCTAAAGAGGGAACGAGCAACTTGCATCGGCTTGCTTGAGTGGAGGCGCTTTTTGCCTGAATTCATCGAGAAAGTACGTACCCAAACGCGGATGGGAGGTGAGAATGCTCAAAGATGACGCACCTCGGAGGCTGCGCTTCGTCAGTTTTTTGACCCGACCGAGCGCAGCGTAGTACCGGCCGCATTGGAGGGAACCGAAGATGCGTACTTCGATGCTTGTCTTGATGGCGGCGATTCTTGGGGTGGGCTGTGCTGCTGCCCATGAGCCGCTCGATGTGGGGTCGGGAATTTACGAGCTGAGCGTTCGTCGTGAAGACGATCGATGCAGTCCGACACGGAACACGCCGTCGATGGGGCCTGTGGGGATCGTGTCGGAGCGTGGGCTCGTGAACATTGCTGTTCCTGGCCTCGAGGGACCTCTCGCGCGGGTGTCTCTCGCCGCGAGCGATGGATTTCACACCGATAGTGTGATCGAGTTCGCAGATTGCGCGGGCGGGTCGCTCCGCCGCAGTTGGACGATTCTCGATGGCACACCGAACGGTTTCGAGCTCGAGCTTTCTGAAGAATGGACAGGCATCGTTGGTTGCGCGGCTGCGCGCGAATACGCGCCCATCGTTCCTGAGGATGATTGCCGTGCCGAGCGCGTATTCGAGTATCGGCTCATGGAGCCGTGTGCGTCCCCTTGCGAAGTGCGGGTGACCGCCGGCAATACCGTCTGCGCATGTGATTGAGCTTTCGGATCAAGAGGACACGAGCGCATCGACGAGACGATCGAGGTCTTCTCGCGAATGACGCTCGGTCACGGCGAGGAGGAACTCGTTCTCGCGCTCAGGGAAGAACCTTGCGAGCGCGAGACCTCCAAGGATTTGCTCGTTGGCGAGCTTTTCGAGCAAAGGTGCTGCGGCGCCTGCGCGAGTTCGAACTGCGAATTCGTTGAAGGTGGGCGCCGTGGTAGCGATGGTGAAGCGGCCCGTCTTTGCGATTTTGGCCTTCAAATATTCAGCCTTGGAGAGGCAGGCGCGGCCGGCTTGTTCAAAGCCTTTTTTGCCGAGCATCGAGCACCGAATCGTCATCGAGAGCGCGATGAGTCCGTGGTTCGTGCAGATGTTCGAAGTCGCTCGCTCACGACGGATATGCTGCTCGCGGGTGCTGAGCGTGAGCACGAACCCACGCTGTCCCTCTTGGTCTACGGTCTCACCACACACACGACCGGGCATCTCACGGATGAGATCCATACGCGTCGCGAAGAGCCCGACACCAGGGCCTCCGAGCTGAGGCGCGCAAGCAAGCGGTTGTCCTTCACCGACGGCAATGTCGACGCCATACGCGCCAGGCGGCTTGAGGACCGAGAGCGCATAGGGTTCGGTGTTGCAGGTCACGAGGAGCACACCGGCGTCCTTTGTCAGCGCGCGAAGGGCTGCGAGATCTTCGACGGCGCCCAAGAAGTTGGGATAGCCGACGATGACGCACGCCGTGTCGCTCGTGAGGAGCGCTCGAACTGAATCGAGATCGGTGCGGCCATCCGCCGCGATGGCGGAAATCTGGACGTGGCCATGATCGATCGCATCGCCGCACAGATACGTGCGCACGGTTTCGATCGATTCGGGGTGAAGTGTACCTGAGAGGATCACACGATCGCGCCCGGTGACACGGCGCGCCATCAGCGCGGCTTCGGCGACTGCGCTTGCCGCGTCATACATCGATGCGTTGGCGACCTCCATGCCGTAGAGCTCACAAACGGTGGTTTGGAACTCGAAAATCGCTTGCAGCGTTCCTTGTGAGACCTCTGCCTGGTACGGCGTATACGCCGTGTAGAACTCGCTGCGCAAAAGCAGCTGATCGACCGCAGGCGGCACATGATGATCGTAGATTCCTGCCCCGAGGAACGAGAGCGCACGGGCCGCGACGTTTTTGTTCGCGAGCGCTTCGAGGTGGGCCATCAACGCCGGCTCGGCGAGCGCCGGCTCGAGCGCGAGCGGCCGATTCAAGCGATGGCTTTCAGGAATGTCGGCGAAGAGCGCATCGAGCGAGTCCACACCAATGCGCGCGAGCATCGCGCGGATTTCTTCATCCGTATGGGGCAGGTACCGCATGTGATCCCATTTAGTGATCGAGAGAACCGACGTAGGCTTCGTACGCCGCAGCGTCCATGAGAGCGGAAAGGTCTCCCGCTGGCTTCACCAGAATCATCCAGCCCGCTTCGTAAGGCGAATCATTGACGAGTTCGGGTTTTCCGTCGAGATCACCGTTGATCGCGATCACCTCGCCAGCGATCGGTGCGAAGAGCTCACTGACGGTTTTGACCGATTCGATGTCTCCGAAATGCGCATGATCCTCGAGCGTTGCGCCGGTCTTCGGAAGGTCGACAAGGGTCACGTCCCCCAGCTGTTCGACAGCATAGGCGGTGACACCGATACGCACGTTGCCGTCCGCCTCGAGGCGGGCCCACTCGTGATCTTTCGTGTACTTCAACTCGCTCGGATAGCTCGCCATGACTTCACCTCACCGCGCACGCTTGTAAAAAGGAGTTTTCACGACCACGGCTTCCACTGCTTTGCCGCGGATGTCGATGCCGATTCGACTGCCGATCTCGGCGAGCGCGGTCGGGACGTATCCTAGGCCGATGTTTTTGTCGAGACTCGGAGCCGGGGAACCGCTCGTCACGATGCCGATCGTTTCGCCTGGGGTTTCACTGCCCGTCCAGCGAACGATCGGATAGCCGTGGCGCGCAATGCCGCGACCGACCATTTCGAAGCCGACCATTTTCCGAGATGTGCCCTCGGCTTTGATGCGCTCGAGCGCTTCGCGTCCGAGGAAATCGCGAGGTCCGTCGAGCTTCACGACCCACGCGAGCCCAGCTTCGATCGGGTGGGTCGTCTCGTCGATCTCGTTTCCATAAAGGGAAAGCCGTCCTTCGAGACGAAGCGTGTCGCGCGCACCGAGCCCTGCCGGTTCGAGACCAAACGGACGGCCTGCTGTGATGAGCGCGCGCCAGAGTTTGGGAGCATCTTCATTCGAGCAGAAGAACTCGAACCCGTCTTCGGCGGTATATCCCGTGCGGGCCGTGATGACAGGAATGCCTGCGACGGCCCCCTCGGTGAGCATGAACGACGCGAGCTGGAGGATCGCGTCGTCGGCGCCCGCAGCACGGGCCACATCCATCGCCTTTGGACCTTGGAGCGCGATCAGCGAATAGCGATCCGAGGCGTCCTCGAAGGAACAACGGCCCTTCGCATGCTTGCCGAAATGTGCGGCGATTTTCTCTCGGTTCGAGGCGTTGCAAACGATCAGGAACTTCTCGCGACCACGTCGATAGACGATCAGGTCGTCGAGGATGGTTCCATCTTCTTTGCACGCGACGCAGTAGACGGCTTTGTGATCCGGGACCTTCGTGAGATCCGCGCTCACGAGCTCGTCGATGACCGCCTCTCCCTCCGGCCCTTCGAGGAGGAGCTCGCCCATATGTGAGACGTCGAAGAGTCCGGCCGCGTTGCGCACGGCGTGGTGCTCTTTGACGAGACCTGTGTATTGGACCGGCATTTCCCAGCCGGCGAAGGGGACGATGCGGGCGCCAAGCGCTTTGTGCTCATCGTAGAGAGGGGTTCGGCGAAGCTCGCTCATGGGGGCGGGACATTAGCCGCGGCGCTGGGCGCATTCAAGCGAAGCTCGGAGCGTTCAATTGCGAGCATGCGTAGCTTGGTGTCGACGCCGCCGTTCGCAGTGAAACCTCCATTCTTTCCGCCGGCAGCCAACACACGGTGGCAAGGCACGACGATCGGAAACGGATTGCGAGCCATGGCTTGTCCGACTGCACGTGCCGCTCCTGGTGAGCCTACGGCTTTCGCGATCTCGCCGTAGGAGCGCGTTTCGCCCGGCGCGATGTTGCGTGCGAACTCGTAGACCTTGCGATGGAAGGGCGGAATGCCCTCCATGTCGAGAGGGATGTCGCGTAAGTCGATGCGATCACCGCTCATCAACGCGATGATCGCGTCGATCGCGCGCTGCACTTCGTTCGGCGGTGATGCTTTTGAGGCGTCGCCTGCGCGGCGCAAAAGACGTGTGGCGGTTTCACTCGGGGTGGACTCAGGCAGGTGAAGTGCGACGATTCCGTGCGCGTTCCAAGCGATCCCACAAGACCCGATGGCCGTTTCGAAGAGCGTGTATCCGCGCGTGTCCATAGGTCATTTCTGCCATTCGAATCCCATGCGCGCCCGCGGATTCGATCTCGCGTGGATGTCACACGAAGTCCCTATTGGCTCGGCTAGAGTATCGTCCGATGCGATACGTTCGAAAGTGGATCACCACCGCGATGATGCTCATGGCCGCATGTTCCACCCAGGACGGCGGGGTCGATGGTGGTGGGCGGGAGGATGTTCCACGATCGTCACACGATGCAGGTCCAGAGTACCGCGATGAGCCGGGGGTCGCGGAGTGTGTGGCTGCTCTCGACGGGATTCCACGCGATGCATTGCACGGCGAAGGGCGTCTCGATCCTGCTTACGAAGCCGTTATCACGAACGCCATTCGTGTGTGCTTGAGTCGGTATATCCAGATCAATACATCGAACCCCCGTCGCGATGGCGAACCAGGGGAGACCGCCGCTGCTCATTTCTTCGCCGGCATCTTTCGACATCTCGGAATTCCTTTTGTTTTTGCTGATTTGGCGGGCCATTCAGATCCCGCGCGTCGGAGTATCGTCGCCACGTTGTCGGGCTCTCGTCGCGATGACTCGATCGGCTCATGGATGATTTCGTGCGGGAAGGTCCACCGCCGACCCATGCCTCGGATCCTCGGGTGACAGAAGTGATCTTCCGACCGCGTACGGTCGACACCTCGCCCCATATCGTTTGTTCGAAGGGCAAGAATTCGAGCTCGACACTGGAACAGGCGATATACGTAATTTCTTCGTGGAGTGCGATCTTGCGCCCACCGTCACTATCGTCGACGACGCCGAGCTCGTCTTTTACCGCGATTGAGGACGTCGAAGAGAGCTCGGCTTCCTTTCCGCATTCGAATGAGTTTTTGAGGGCAACGCGATGTGAGAGCTGCCGATGAGCTCCCCGCCATGGAAGCCATCGTTCTTCTCTATCGTAAAGAGCCGCTGCGAACCTTCGAGCTTGGTGTTTCGGGGCTCGAAGTCGGAAGCGGCGCCGGATGCGATGTCGTGGTTCACGACACCGCTGTTCTCGACCGCCATGTCCTCGTGCGTACCGAAGGAGCCGATGTCGTCGCCATCGACCTCTCGAGTGATGCGAAAAAGCAGCGCCCCAAAGCTCTGCGACCGGGCGAAGAGCTGTGGCTCTCGGAGAGGCACGCCATCATGCGGGTTCGGGATGCGCCAAGCAGACCCTATGCGAGCATGTTTCGGACGGAGCCCATTCTGATCAGAAAAGGAGATGACACCGAGGTCACGATGTCGCTCCTCATCGGTCGAGGCGCCGACGCACGTCGAGTGAATCTTGGGGGGCGTCCGCTTTTGCTCGGCAGCGGTGAGGGATGTGATGTGGTGCTCTTCGATCGCGCGGTGAGCTCTCGTCATTGTCGTATCGAGCCCGGCACGGAGGGCATCGTCGTGCGCGATTTGGGGAGCCGAAATGGAACTTTCGTCGATGGTGTTCGTTCTTTCGTTGCGAGTATGGGGCCTGGTACGCGGCTCCGCGTGGGGCGGACTGATTTGCTCGTGGTGGCGCGTGGCGAGAGTGGAGATGCGCGAAGTGATGGGCTCGTGGCGAGCTCGCCCGTCATGATCGAAGTCCTCGGTTGGGTCGAACGTTATGCGCAGCTCAAATTTCCCGTGCTCATTCTTGGCGAGAGCGGCGCCGGAAAAGAAGGCATCGCACGGGCGCTCCATATGCGCGGTCCTCGACGTGAAGGTCCTTACGTCGTGGTCAATGCAGGCGCGCTGCCGCGGGACCTCATCGAGAGCGAGCTCTTCGGTCATGAAAGGGGCGCCTTCACGGGGGCTCTGACGCAGAGGCGCGGAGTCTTCGAGCAGGCCGATGGGGGAACGCTTTTCCTCGACGAAATAGGGGAACTGCCCATGGAGCTCCAAACACGTCTCTTGCGTGTGCTCGAGAGTGGAGAGCTGCGCCGTGTTGGAGCGGAGCAACCCATACGTGTGGATGTTCGACTCGTGTGCGCAACGCATCGAGATATTCGGGGCATGGTCGAAGAAGGAAAGTTTCGGCGTGATCTCTACTATCGATTGGCACAACTCTTTCTCGAGGTGCCGCCGCTTCGTGAGAGGCCACTCGACGTGCGTGCTCTCGCACGTCATTTCCTTTCAGCCATCAGCGCAGAGGTCGGGCCACGCGAACTCTCCGATGCCGCCATGGAGCGGCTCTTGGCGCATGATTGGCCGGGCAATGTGCGTGAATTGCGCAATGTGATCCACGCCGCATCTGCGGCCTCGGCAGGCATCATCGACGAAATGGATGTGGCCGATGCAATTCGACGGATCGAGGGGCCACGCCGAGATCGATCGAATGAAACAGTCTCCGAAATTCTGGCTCGTTTCGACGGCAATCTGACCCGCGCTGCACGTGTGACCGGGATTCCGCGGAGCACGTTGCGTGATCGGTTGCGGAACGAGCGAGGTGTGGTGCAGGAGAAGAAGTGAATCCATCCCAGGTCTTCGAGGTATACAACCGGCGTGCTTCGCAGGACGAATTTCGAATCGTGGGCTCTGGCGCTCAAACCCGCGAGCTGGCCCAAGCTGCTCGTTCCGATGTGCCTCGGACAGGCGATTGGAGTCGATGCCACGGGTAGGTTGTCATGGGGAGGGCTCGCGTGGGGGCTCGCATTCACGGCGCTCGATGCGATCTTCATCGTGCTCTTGAACGATTGGGGAGATCAAACAGTCGATCGCATCAAGCGGCAGATGTTCCCCACCTCGTCGAGAAAAACGATCCCTGATGGGATCTTGCCGGCTCGGCGGGTTTTCCTCGTCGGTGCGATGGCGGGCGTTCTTGCGATCGCGATCGGGCTCATCGGAGAGATCGCCCTTGGTCGACGTTCGCTTTGTCTGGCGGTGATCGCCGCGCTGGCGATCTTCGTCGCCTATACGTTGCCCCCGTGGCGTCTCAACTACCGTGGAGGAGGGGAGTTCCTCGAAGCGATCGGTGTAGGCATCGCGTTGCCATGGATCAATGCGTACGCGCAGAGTGGTGAACCATGGCCTCCTGCGCTCGTCGTCTTGCCAGGATTTGGTGTCTTGGCGTTGTCTTCGGCGATCGCGAGTGGTCTCAGCGATGAACGGAGCGATCGGCGTGGAGGGAAGCGAACGATTGTCACGATGCTCGGGAACGTCCTGGCGCGGCGTCTCGTGAACGCATTGGCCTTGAGTGGAGCTGCGATCTGGATGCTGACGGCGTGGCGCGGGGCGAGCGGAACGCCTACTCTACCGATCATGGCAGCAGCGCTGGTCGCACTGCTTTCATGGAAGACGGTGTGGCGTCTGAGTCAGGCTGCCGAAACGGATGCGTTCGAGGCTCAGCGAAGCTACAAATCGACGTTGCATGCGCTGATTTGGGAGTCGGGGTTGGTTTTGGCGTTGGGCCTCGTGCTCGGACCGCTCTTCGGTTTTTAGAAGATGATGAGCGAACGATGGATGATGTAGTGCGCGTGGTACTTGCGGCGGGGGATGCGGAGCTCGCGAACCAATCCTGGCTCTCGCTCGCACCCGACCGCGATCACGCGAAGAGACTCGTCGAGCTCGTTCCGAGTGCTTCCCTCGACGAGGATGTGCGGATGGCCGTGGCGCGTGGTCTCGTCGCCATCGGCATCGCGATTCATCGTAATTTCCCAGATAATTTGTTCTGCGACCTCGATTTCGTGTTGGAGATTCTCGAGCGGGGCGGTGCATTGCACGGGGGCTCATGGGTCCTCGAGACGTGTCATGCGATCGAGTCGCTTCACGATCTCTTCGGAAACAACACCACGATTCAGTTTCGTTACGTGCACGATTTCCTCTATGGATTCGATTGGGCACGATGGGTGATGCGAGATCGCGAAGCGCATGCGGGAATTGGCCCCTTCGATCCAATTTTTCTCGCTTATGCGCGCAAGCGAGGTGCGGAGCTCATCCAGCTCATCGCGCAGAATGACGCGAAATATCCGCGCCTTTTGTCTGGTGAGCACCGCAACCCATTTCCGTTTTCGCGCGATCCACGAACTGAAGCGATGTTGCTTCGAGATCTCGCCGTGCGAGGGTGGATTCCCGTCGAGGTGTGGCGGCGAGGCGCGCAGCCCGATTGGAATCGTCAATACACGGCCGAGCGTGAGCGCAGGGCACGCGAGCTTGGTGTGGCTCTCTCGAGCTCATAGAAGAACGAACGTCCAGAGCGCGAGCGTTCCCGTACTCACCGCACCCATGGCCAGCATGAACACCAAGAGTGCGCGCGCATCGGGTCGCTCTCGTCGAGGCAAGATTGGAATGATGATTCCAAGCGCGCCGATCGGGAGTGCAATTCCGAGCGCTCTGGCTGTTTCGGAGGGCCATGGAATGCAGAACGATCCGAGCGAGAATGCCGTCGCGAATCCGATCATCGTGTCGCGAGACGCTCGCGATACACCACGACGCACCGCCCAGGTTCGTTTGGATGTGGCGCGATCCGCGGGTTCGTCGGGCAGGGACGTGAGTATGTTGCCGGAGAGCCCCATCGCGAAGGTTGGCAAGAACGCGAGCCACGGGATCGCTTCGAGCGAGGGGGCTTGGGCATGAAAGCCAACGAGTGGCAACACGAGACCCATGCCGATCGCTTGCAACCACTCTCCGCCGCCGCGATACGAGAGGGCGATGGGGGGATAGCTATAGGCGAGCATCAAGAAGATGGCGAGCGTGGCGAAGATCGGTAGAAGAGGGTGGGAATGTGCGAAGGCAAGCGTGAGCACGAAAAGGAGGATCGCGGTGATCCATGCGATCGTCCCCACGATCCGAGGCGAGAGGAGCCCTTCGGGCAGGACCCGTGAGCCACCACTGAACATGTTGAACGTGGTGTTGACTTCGTCCGCTTTGCGATCGGCGAAATCGTTCGCGAAGACGATGAAGAGATGGTCGAGGACCCCGAAAACGACGCAGAACGCAAGCATCTCGATGGAAAAGACGCCAGCAACGGTGTATGCCAAGGCTTGGCCATAGAAGAGGGGGGGCGCGATATTCGCGTGAGCCAGCGGGCGACTCGCTCTAAATAAGGCGTGGAGCACGCGGAACTCGTACCATGAGGTTTTCAATGGACGACCTGGTCCTTCTCATCCTCTGTTCTCCTTCCGGTGCTGGCAAAACGACGCTCACACGTCATCTGCTGGACAATCTTCCCGATTTCACGTTTTCGGTGTCGCATACGACGCGTAAGCCGCGGGTGAACGAAGTCGATGGGCGAGAGTATCATTTCGTCGATCGCGAACGTTTCCAGGAGCTCATCACATCGGGTGAGTTCGCCGAGTGGGCGGAAGTGCATGGGAACCTTTACGGCACCAGTGTTCGTGAGATCGAACGTGCGCGTCGCGAGGGCATGCGCGGAATCGTATTCGATGTCGATTATCAAGGTGCGCGGCAGATCAAGGCGAAGCTGCGTGACGCGGTCGGCATCTTCGTATTGCCACCTTCGATGCATGAGCTGCGTCGTCGTTTGGAGAGTCGTGGCACGGAAGATCGAGATTCGATCGAGCGGCGTTTCAAGAAGGCGTGGATCGAGATCGAGCATTACGGCTTCTTCGATTATCTCGTCGTCAACGATGACCTGGTGCGGGCCCAGGCGGCGGTGCTTGGAATTGCGCTCGCAGAGCGACATCGGCGCTGGCGGCTCTCTCCGAGCGCGGAGCTTTTGCTCAGGAGCCGTTGAAGCGCCGGATTCGGAGGTTGACGAGATCGCGGGCCACGCCGACGATGCGATACCATTGCGTGCTCTTGCTGTGACCTGCACGTCGTGGACGACATTCGATCACGACGTTGTCCGTGACGAGGCCGGCGGCGAGTGCTCGAATCGGAAACTCGAAATTGAGAAAGAATGTGTCGGATGGGAGCTGCGCGGGATCGAAGAGGCGCCTTTTGAACAAATAAGGCCCATCGCTCTTGAGCCAGACGCCGTGCACACCGGCGATGAGCGCGCGAACACCGAACGAAAAGATTTTCCGGTCCCATCCGTCATCGCGCCGGTCATACACCGAAAACACCACGTCGGCGTCGCGGCGTTTCTGTGCGCGTCTCAAAGTTGCGATCGCATCAGGTGCGATTTGACCGTCGGCCGGGAGGAACGTCACGAACTGACCGTGCGCGCCGGCCACCCCCGTTTTGAGCGCAGCGCCGATACCACGATTGCGATCGTGACGTAAAAGCACGTGGGGCATGCCCGAGAGTGATCGAGCTGCCGCTTCGGATGTGCGATCGTGAGAGCCGTCATCGACGAATACGATCTCGGCCGATGGCTCGTTCGCTTCGAGCCATCGGCGAAGCTCGGCGAGGACAGGGCCGATATTTTCCTCTTCATTGTACGCGAAAATGACGATCGAAAGAGAATCGCTCATGCTGGCCGCTCCCGGAGCACTTTGGCCGGATTGCCGGCGACGACGGTATACGCATCCACATCTCGTGTGAGTACGGCGCCGGCGCCCACTTGGGCGCCTCGACCGATCCGAACGCCCGGCAGGATGATCGCGCCGACGCCGATGTCGGAGTCGTCTTCGATCATGACCGGAGCGAAATCGATGGGCGCATGGAGGATGGGAACCGAACGTCCGCGCTCGGCGTGGCTCGACGTGATGACATGCACGCCCGGCCCGATGCCGACGTTTGCACCGATCGTGAGGCCCCCGGCTCCGTGGAGGAACGCGCCTTGGCCGATCCAAGTGCCGTCACCGATCCGCACTTCGTTCTTGTAGTAGCCTTTGACGATTGCAAAATGGCCGATGTAGATGTCTTTGCCGAGATGGACGTGCTCTGGATGAAAGACGAGGCATCCCTCCTCGAACACGCATCCCGGGCCACACGAGGCGAGGTCCGACGCTTGAAAACGACCGGTGCCGTGGCTGCGAGGTGACATATCAGGATTCGTGCTCCGAGTGCGAGGAAGAGTGTTCGTTCGTGGAGAGCTCTGGCAAACGGAGCAATCCTCCGAACGCTCCGACGACATAATACGTTGCGGCGAGCATCAAACTCGCTGCGGTCGCGTCGACGAATGACACGCCGACATGCGAGTAGAGCTCTTGGAATGCTGCTTCGCGCGCGCCAGCGCCGCCTGCGGTGATGGGGATATAGGCGGTCGCCATCGCGATGGGGACGAGGACGAGTGAAACGGCCACCGAGAGCTCGGGATGGAGCGCGGAAATGAAGAGATGCCCCGTGAGCGCAACGAATGATTGGGTTCCGAGCGAGAGCACGACCGCGAAGGCGAAGGGCAGGGGAGATTCGATGCGCGGCAAGCGTTTCAAGATGCGCGCGATGGGCGCCGGGAACCACCCTGAAATCGAGGGGCCGATGACGATCGAGAGCACCGCGCCCACGCCCGCGGTGATGCCGATTCCGCTCCAGACGAGCACGCCATCGACACCTTCGATCGGCCAGAGAAAGGCCGAAGTCCCGACGATCAAGAGAAGACCGACGAGTCCAATGACGCGTTCGACGAAGACGACGGCGAAGGCACCGGTCGCGCCTGACTCACTTCGCTCGGGACGAGCGAAGGCCGCGCGCGTTGCAATCCCACGCACCACATCTCCGCCCACCCCTCCCGGCAGCCAGACGTTGTAAAAGAACCCGATCAAGTTGATCCGATAGAGATGAGCGAACGATGGGAATTGCGTGGCGCCATACGCGGAGAGCAGAACGCGCCAGCGCAAGGTTCCGATACTGATGTTGAAGAACGTGAGTGCGATTGCCATCGCGAAAGTCAGGGGCGAGACACGCACGAACGCCTCTCCCAAGAGGGCGAGATCGACGCGTGACAGAACCCACGCGAACGCGGCGACCGTGACGACGATTCGTACGATGCGCCACGCCCACACACGCGATGCGTTCGGGGTCTTGGTTTCGTCCACGCTTGCGGTTTGTAGCGCGCCAGGAGACAGGATCCTAGCTAGAGCGTCGATCAGTTTGAAAGCCTGTGCCTTCCTGCGGCTTTCACGCCAGACGCGGCTTACGTCCTCGAAACCTCGGTCGCGCTACGAGAGTAGCGCTCGGTCGGTTTCTGCGGGCGCGCTCCCCGTCGCTGGTGTTGGGAGGCATGCGAGCTCAACCTCAACTTGGCGGGCGGGTCTCGGCGAGTGGAACGAAGAGCTCGTCTCGGAGCTCGAGCAACTGCGTGGCGCGTCGCGCTTCTCGACCCGCGGATAGGCCACCGCTCGCGCCAGCGGTCGAGCTTTCGCGTCCTTCGGCGAGCGCGCGCGCGAGGGCTGTGCGGGTCGTCGCGCCCGCGCTCACGGCGCGCTGCACGAGGCCGAAGGCGTCAAAGGCGTAGGCGCTGAATGCATCCGGCTCCGAGCGGAAGCGCGCCAGAAAGGCGTTCGTGAAGGCGCGTGCTTCGCCCACGGAGGTGGCGGCGTGGAAGGGAGAGCTGAAGATCGCGCCCTGCAAGTAACGCCCTGTGGTGTTGGGGAGGCGTGCGTCGAAGCCGACACTCGGCACGAGTACGTGGATGCGTCGTCCGCGCGAAGGAGGAGGAATCTCGGGTCCGCTGCTCCAAAGACCGCCTGCGGCCAACGCTGGTGCGATGAGCGCGAGTGCACGTCCGTGGTCGGCCACGAGCACGGCGTCGGCAGAGGAACGGGCGACTTCTGTCACCTGAGAACCGAAGCTCGTTGCGTTCGGCGCGTAGCTCACGCTCGCGACGAGGGTGCCGCCGTCTTGTGGCAACGTGCGAGCGAGTGCATCCCGCATCGCATGACCGAAGGGGCTTGCCGGATGAAGCACTGCGAATCGCAGTGCGCCACGTGCGCGAGCAGCGCGGACCAACGCGCGGACCTCACCGTCGGCGGTCGGAAAAAGGCGGAACGCCATGGACCCCGCGCTCGTGATCTCGCCAGCACCGCTCAGCGCGATCAAGGGCACACCGAGCTGTTCGGCGCGCCGCGCGGCGGCCATGGCCGAAGGGCCATCCAGAGGACCGACGATCGCGATCGCACGATGGGTCGAGACGAGCTCTTCGACTGCGCGCGCGGCGCGTTCCGGATCTCCGCCATCATCACGGAAGACGAGCTGTGTCGAGGTGGCCGTGGGAGGCGCATCGGCTGGACCCAACGCGAGCATCAAGCCGCGGAGCGCACGCTGTCCGATCTCTCGTCCGCGCCCAGAGAGCGGCAAAATCGCGCCAATGACGCGCGGGTCGGCGACCGCGATGCGGTCGGCTCGGACGACGAGTCCGGCGAGCTCGTCCGAGAGTTCGAGGCCCTCTGCTCGTAGCTCGGCCGCAATCGCGCGTACTCGATCGACGTCACCGCTATCGTAAGCAGCGCGGATCGCGCGGAGCGCGACGAAGGACCACGCCGCGCCATCATGCTCGAGCGCACCGTATGCGCGCGGCACTTCTTCATCCGAAAGCTCGCGGGTCGCGATGGCTTCGATGCGCGCTCGAGCTTCATTCGTATCCGCTTCGGACACATTGGCTTCGACCAGCAAATCGAGCGCTTCGAGGGCTGCGACAGGATCGTTCATTGCCATCGAGGCCGCGGCGATCGTGCGAAGCAAAAGCGTGGTCTCGCGTGGATCGACCAGGCGACCTCGCAGCGGCTCGAGAACTTCGAGCGCTTCTTCGTGTCTTCCAAGCAAATGAAGCGCGACGCCACGATGAAACCGCGCCCTTTCGCGAACGACTTCGTCGTCGCTCGTGGCAGCGCGATCGAAATAGGTGAGCGCCCCTGCCGAGTCTCCATTTCCAAGGAGCACACGTCCCAGGCCCAGTTCGGCCAAGGGCCTCAAAGGATCGTTCGGGTGCTCGTCGAGAAAGGCGCGATACCGCGTGGCGGCGTCGCTGCGGCCCTCTTCGGCAGCACGATCGGCCTGCCGTAGATCCGCTTCGGCGTCGGGATCGTCCGTGGTGAGCGCAGGCGTCGTGCCGAGCGGTCGCTCCCCGCTTCCTTGCGGACAGCCGAACGCGATGATGCCGCCGAGTGCGATCAAAAGGAGATGGCCGAACGTTCGGAACTTTTCACGATGCATTGGCTGCGGCTCGGTGGCGGCCGAGAGTGGCAGGGAGAAGGGCCCAGGGAAAAACTCCATCACGTCGGCGATCATGCCGCTGGACGTGCCAGAGGGCCACGCGAACGGCAAGAAAATAGGGTTTCAGTCGTAGCGTTCGGAATGTACGAACCGGCGATCGATATGGAGGTCTTCCTTCAGCGTGCGTCGCACGGCGGTGACCATGTTCGAGAGCCCACACACGTAGAAATGCGCCGGGACATCGGGTGCGAGCTCGTTCAAGTGGTGCTGCACCCAACCTCGTCGTCCTTGCCATGACGCATCACATCGCGAGAGCGTGACTTCGAAACGAAACCGTTCGTGTGTTCGAGAGAGCGATTCGAGCTCTTCGCGATAGAGGATGTCGGCTTCAGTGCGGCAGCCGAAGAGGAGGAGCTGAGAGGGGCCGTCGTCTCTTCGGAGCTCTTCCTCGAGCATCGCTTTGAGCGGCGCGAGGCCTGTCCCGGTGCCGATGTAGACCGCGGGAGCATCGCGATGCTCGCGTGTGAAGAGACCGCTTGGGCCGAGGGTCTCGAGCTTCGCGCCTTCTTCTATGCGATGTAAATATTCGGAGCCAGGGCCGCCCTCCACGAGCGTCACGGTGAGTACGACACGATGGGGCGCGACGGGGGTGGGTGCGCTGGCGATCGAATAGTCGCGATCGATGCCGTTCGGCAGATAGAGTTTCAACCACTGCCCAGCGAGATAATCGAATGGTGCGCGATCGGCGGTGACGAGGACGAGCTCGCGAACGGTGGGCGAGAGCATGCGCGCCGCCTCGAGCTCGAACGTGCGCTGGACCGCAGGGATGCGTCGCATGGCGAGTTGATAAGACCATTTGCGGAGTTCGGCCAGTCACGGAGACAGGCCGGCTCGCCGGTGATTCGAGTTGCCCCCAATTGTCCGGAGCGTACAGTCGGCCCTCGGAGGCTCGGAAATATGATTGGAAATCGAAGTCCATGGTTCGTGCGCACAGCCATCGTTTCATCGTTGCTCATGATGGGCTGCGGCGGAGGTTCGGCGAGCTCGAACGAAGGCGTCGCGGAGAGCTCGACAGGGGGTGAAAATGAAACGATGTCGCTCGACGAGTTCACGGTCGCCGTCACACGTGAAGCTTCGCCCGAGCTCTGCGGCACCGATGGCGCTCCGCTTCGTGAGTGCTTCGAAGTCACCGCCGAGCAATGCGATGAAATCTTCATGCAAGCGATGACCGCGTGTGCGAATGAGCTCCGCCAGGATTTGCCGGTCACGATCGACGAGTCGAATGCCGACGCGACCGCGCGGACGATCTCCGAGTGTGCAGGGGCAGCCTACCGGATGGGGCTCGAACAGAACGGGCTCGTGCGAAGCACGCCGGAGTGTCAGGCCTCCTGACGCAACTGACCTGAAACTTACGGGGTAGCGACCGGGCCCAGCGGGGGCTTTCTTTCACACCGATTGAACGAACGAGACGATGCGCGAGATGGCCTCGACCACCTGGGCGCAATGTCTTCGTAAGAAGATCTCGTCGAGAGGTTGCTCTCGAGGAATCACGGCCACGGCCGAGAGAGCGCGCGCGCCATCGAAATCAACGTATGCGAGGCGCGCGGTCAGCTCCTCCTCATCACGGCCGAACACGCTTCCGGGGAGTAACGCCACTCCTGTGTCATCGAGTAGTTTTTCGCAAAGTCCGAGGCTCGTCGTAATCCCACGTGAGACGAGTCGATCTTTGAACGGCGTGAAATCGGGAAACACATAAAATCCGCCCACGGGTTGCGCACAATGAAGGCCCGCAGCGGCGAGCCTTCGTGCGCACCATCGACCGAGCGCGGCCAACACCCGTCGTGCGGCTGAGAGATAGCGTTCCGTGTCGTCGCCTCCTTCGAACGCGACGAGCGCTCCATATTGCACGGGCGCGCTCGTCGAGGTGTAGGTCTCGCCTGCAATCGTGGCCATCGCATCGAGCAGAGGACGAAGCTCTTCAGGAAAGATCAGCGCGCCGAGCCGCCATCCCCCCGCGCCCATCCACTTGGAGATGCCGGTCGAAAGAATCGTTCCCTCCGGATACCACCGCGCGATCGACGTGTGCTGTCCTTTGTGATGGAGCTCGCCGTAAATCTCGTCGGCGATGACGATGACTTCGTACTTCTGTGCGACACGAGCGAGCTCACGCAGCTCTTCGGCGCGATACGTCAGACCCGTCGGGTTGCTCGGGTAATTGAGCACGAGCGCGCGAGGTTTGTCGGGATTGCGTTCGCATACCGCGGCGAGCGTGTCGGGGCGGAGCAGATATTGATCCTCACGACGTGTCGTGAGGAGCGTGACCCGTCGATCGAGGACGTTGGCTTGTGAGACATAGGAAACCCACGCAGGCGTGGGCACGAGGAGCTCTCCTAGATATGCGATCTGGAAGAGGAACATGAGCTCCTTGCTCCCTGGTCCTACGAGAACGTCGCCTTGGGTCCGATCGATGCCGAGCTTTCGCTCGATGTGTTCGGCAATGGCTTTTCGGAGCGCAGGCAACCCTTTGGGAGGGAGATAGTCTTTCTCCCCCGCGCTTTGTCTGAGCACATCCACCATCCGGTCGGGGATGGGGAAGGGGGATTGCCCCATGATGAGCTTGAAGACGTCTTGTCCGCGAGCTTGTCTCAGGTCGCAGTGCTCGAGGATACGAGTGATGGGAGAACCCATCATTCGCCGCACATGGGGGCTCAGTGCCCCATCGATAGAACGTTTCATGAATCGTCGTCAGGCGTTGGGACCAAATGCCGTGATCAAGTATCCGCCGGATTTTTCATCGACATGCGCGTCGAGCATCCCGCGTCGTACGGCATCTCCAATGAGATCGTTGAATGTGCGATAGCCGTGGAAGCGCTCTGAAAAGTTGGGACGCTTTCGTTTGAGCGTCTGCTTGACCATGGATCCGAAGAGTGAGCCTTCGCGATCTTGAAACAGGGCTTCGACCACTTCGAGCACCATCTCGAGGGCTTCGAGTTGACGTTGCTCCTGGCTTTTTTCTCCGCCTTCTCCACCTCCTGTGGCGTTGGCGAGGGCGGCGGCGATCGAAGGAGAGCCACCCGCGTTCGGAGCGACGGAGCCTTTCAGCGAAACTTCTTCTGCGCGGGGGCGAAGTCGTTCGACGTCGATACGCGGAGCAGGGGCTTTGAGTGGCGGCGGCTTGACCGAATCACGCCGCTTGCCTTTCGCGTCGCGCCGCGCTCGTACGAGATCGTCGTAGTAGATGAACTCGTCACAGTTGTCGATGAGCAGATCACTCGACGAGTTCTTGACGCCGAGCCCAATCACGCGTTTGTTGTTTTCGCGCAATTTGCTCACGAGCGGCGAGAAATCGCTGTCGCCCGAGATGATGACGAACGCATCGACGTGTTGTTTGGCCCAACAAAGATCGAGTGCGTCGACGACGAGTCGAATGTCCGCCGAGTTCTTCCCCGAATAAGACACGTGAGGGATTTCAATCATCTCGAACGACGCTTCGTGCATCGCGCGTTTGATGGATTTGTACCGCTCCCAGTCGGCATAGGCCTTCTTGACGACGATCTTGCCCTTGTCGAGCAACCGCTCGAGCACGAGTTGAATGTCGAACTCATCGTATTTCGCGTCTCGTACGCCAATGGCGACATTTTCGAAATCGCAGAAGATCGCGAGATTGGGTGCATCGTCGAAGCGGTCGGTCACAGTCTCACAGCCTACATGAGCCTCGGGGGCATCTCATTGGGAAAGAAACGAAGCCAGCGCGGCGATCGCGGCACGCCCTTCGGGCAAGGCGCCTGCGAACGCTTGGAACACATGAAAAAGAAGTGGAAATATGTCGAGTTTGACCTCGACCCCTGCGTCCGCTGCGCGTTCCGCGAACCTCACACTGTCGTCGAGCAGCACTTCGGCATCTCCGACCTGAAGCAAAAGGGGCGGAAGCCCCCGAAGATCCGCATAGAGCGGAGATGCGAGGGGGTGGGTTGGCGCAATCTCGTCGAGATAATGTCGGCACCATCCGCGAAGGAGCGCGGCGGGCAACATGGGATCCTCGGCGGCTCGCGTGACCATCGATTCCCCGGTGGCTGCAAGATCAGTCCACGCCGAGAGCGTCGCAGCGCGTCGAGGCAAGCGCTCCTTTGCGTCTCGGGCGGCGACCAATGTCGCGAGAGCCAAACCACCCCCCGCCGAATCGCCAACGAGAACGACCCGCGACGCGGGGCTCTCGCCATCGGGACCATGGTCGAATGCGTGTGCCAAAGCCAAACGCGCATCGTCGAGCGCAGCTGGAAAACGATGTTCGGGAGCGAGGCGATAATCAGGCACGAGCGCGACGCATCCCGCGGCTTTCGCGAGGCGCGTGACGAGCCCGCGATGGGTGCGCGGTGAGCCCGCGACGTAGCCTCCGCCATGCAGATACACCATGCGAAACGAAGTGTCGGCACCGGTCGGCACGACCCATTCGGCGGGCATGAAGACCGCATTTTCGTCGTCGTATCGCGGATCGGACGGGTCGATGTCGCGCATGAGGTCGACCTCGCGGACATCGAGCCCCGGCGGAATCGGGGGCGCAAACATCTCGAGAGCCCGGCGGATTTCGAGCGGGTCCACGCCCCGTGTTTCGAGATCCGGTGGCCATAGAGCGCGCATTTGCGCAATGATCTGCTCTAAAGGAGTCATCACTCCCAGAAGTGTGACGTTTCGGGTGCGAAGGTGCGAGCGTCATCCCACCGAGGTCGGTCGGCTTGCCCTTCGAAGGAGCCAGCGGCTACACTCTGGCCGTGTACGTGCGCGCATCGACTCAGTATTCAATGGCAGCAGCCTTCATGCTGATGGCATTGGGGTGCGGAACCGCCTCCGAACCTGGCGTTCGAAGCGTCTATGCCACGGGCTCGGTTGGGATTCTCCACGTGGACCGGTTCGATGTTCCATTCGAAGGGGGAGAAGAGGGACGGACTGCGCTCGGGGCAGCCTTTGCGCGATATCGGGGAGCAGACGCGCGCTCGGTGCTCGAGCTTCTCGGTCGTACCGCCGTTGCGATGCCCGAGACGTGCACGTACGTCGGAGCCGACGAACCGCTCCAGGTCGATGATGCCGAAGTGGAGTTGCTCGACGTGGGCACCATGTTCGTGCAAGTGGCCAACACCGAAGCGCGCCTTGCGCCGCGCGCCTTTCCCGACCTGGCCAGCGTGCTCGCAGGGGTGGTTTATGCGGGGGATGCGACGCTGGCGGTGCCATCCGCCGATGTCGAGTACGCATTTCGCGCGGCCGGTAGCGACGATATTCCAGCGTTCAGTGCCGTCGCACTCGCGCCAGCATCGATTTCGGAGCTGCGCGTCGGGGGTGTGATGCCGAGCCAAGCGAGTGTGGTCTCTCGTGATTCTGGGCTCGATCTGATGTGGGCCGCGGGTGATCCTGCGGACACCATCGAATTCGAGATTCGAGCGCACGGCGATGCGCTTGCTTGTGCCGCGATCGACGACGGTTCGTTTCGAGTGGATCCCGAATCGCTCGCCATTCTCGCGCCAGACTCAGAGGCGAGCTTGGTGTTGCGTCGTGTTCGGGTGAGCTCGGTCGATGTGCCAGGGATCGATGATGCATTCGCTCGAGTGACGGTTTCGCGGACATTTCCCGTCGAGCTGCGCTGATCTCGGATGGAGCTCACTTCTCTTTTTTGTGGCTGAACAATTTCGAGAAGAGCCCATGTTCTTTCGAGCTCGCAGGGGGCCGTTGACTCGAGGGCGTCTTGCCGCGCATGCGCGCGATGCGTACTTCGCGGACGGCTTCGACGTTTTTCGGGTTGAGGTCGGCTGCGTGTGTGAGGGCGAGGATGGCGTCCGCTTCGCGCCCGATTCGTCGCAAGATCATGCCACGTCGGTAGTGGGCGCGGTCGCTTTTGGGGTTGTGACGGATGGCTTGATCGATGAGCGTGAGCATCTCACGCGTATCTTTGGGCTCCGGATGCTGAAAGAGTGCCCATGCGAGCGCTCCGAGGATGTCTCCATCCTCGGGACTGAGCTCCGCCGCGTTGCGTAAGAGCTCGATTGCACCCTCGACATCCCGACGGCGGAGCATCACCTCGGCCTTTTGATGATCCATCGCGGCTTGCAGGATGGCAGCGAGCTGACGCTCTGATTCGGGCGTGCCGCCTCCGTCGACGACGGATCCAAGATAACGACCCCGCTCGGTCTCATCGGAGAGCGTCTTGTGCGCGGTGGTGAGATGCTGAAAAATCTGCTCGGCAATGGGCTTGATCTTCGCGAGCTCGGGCGGAACGCGATCCGGATGCCATTTCTTTACGAGCGCGAAATAGGCGCTGCGCACCGTTTCCGCCTTCGCGTCACGTCCCACGCCGAGCATTTCGAAATAGTTCTGCCGATCAATCTCCACGGCGCGCGATGTGATTTCACGCCATTGCGTCTCCAGATGAGGGGAGAGGCCAGGCGGTGGAGGAGGAGGCGGCTCGCGTCGAGGCCGGGGAGCCATGGGGGGATGGATGGACGTGCTCGGAGGAGCCGAAGAAACATGCGGAACGGTGGGGATGCTCGAACGTGATGAGCTTTGGCTCGTCACATCATGCGGCTCGAGACATTTCGTCATCGCGAGCAGATAGAGGAGCCGCTTTCCTCGTGTCTCTCCGAGCTCGCACATGGGGGCAAGCTCTTGAAGCGATAAAGGCGCTGCTCGGATCACATCGATGAACGCATGTTCTTTCGGCAGCAAATCGAAGCGAGCGAGATCGAAGCGGGCGCGCAATCGAACAGGACTGGCGCCAAATCCTGCGAGGACCGATTCGATGACGTCGTCCCGAGAAGGACCTCTGAGCGACGCTGCCAAAAGGCGGTAAGGATCGATTCGCCCGCTCTTTGCCGCATCGCCGCTGCCCACCAAATCTGCACGATAGAACGCGTATGTGCCTTCTACGCGCCCGAAGAGAGAGAGAAGTCCGCTGTCGAAGCTCTCCTCCCGTTCTCGAAGTCGGATGCCGACCGGGATGCCTTCGTCGAAGCGGATGCGATCTTGTCCTCGTTGGGTTTCCGGATCCTCTGGCCAGATGACGAGCGTTCCCGCGAGCGTGTGCTCGTGGCAGTAGAGCAGCGCATGCGCAAACGGTGTGCGGCGGAGATTTCCCTGCGCAATCGGTTCGGGTAACTCGTTCATCCGTGTCTCAGAATACCGGTACGGTCATGGGATGCGCCATGTCGTTCCGGTGGGGCCGTCCATGAGCTCGACCCCAAGCGTCAAAAGCTCGTTCCGGAGTGCGTCGGCGCGTGCAAAGTCCTTTGAGTCGCGGGCTTGACGACGTTCTTGGATCTTCTGCTCCACCTCTTCACCCGAGATCCCACGTGAGGTGGCACGTCGATCTCGAACTCGTAAAAGAAATGTGGCCGGCTCCTGCCCGCCGATGCCGAGCTCGAGCGTGAGTGCGTTCATCGCGTGCTTCGCGGCATCGATCGCAGGTTTCGGAGCCGTCCCTTTTTTGCGCTTCGTGTTCTCGACGAGCTCGTTGATTTGCTTGAGTAGCTCCGAGCTCGCTGCGATCGCAGTGGCAGTGTTCAGATCGTCATCGAGCGCGGCTTTGAGATCGGCTGGGAAGCTCGCGATGGGTGGAGGCACTTCGCCTTCGGCTGTGATGCGGGCAGGATCGATGGCGGCGAGTCGTTCGCGCGTCATGTAGAGATATTCGATTCGCCTCTCGGCTTCCTCGAAGATGGAAAAACCGGAGACGTGCCCCGATTCGTCGAGCGTCCAGTCGAGGTTCAGGGGGCTTCGGTAATGCACCGTCAGGAGCGCGAAGCGAATCGCTTCGGGTTCATGACGAGAGAAGACTTCGCGCGCAGTGAAGAAGTTCCCGAGGCTTTTGCTCATCTTGGTCTTGTCGACTTCGACGAAACCATTGTGCATCCAGTGCCGCGCGTAGGGCTTGTGCGTTGCAGCTTCGCTTTGCGCGATTTCGTTTTCGTGGTGAGGGAAGACGAGATCGAGCCCGCCTCCATGGAGATCGAGTGTCTCACCCAAGTGTTTCATCGACATCGCCGAACACTCGATATGCCAGCCCGGTCGTCCATGTCCCCACGGGCTCTTCCAACCCCATTCGCTCTCGGGCGCACCTTTCCAAAGCGCAAAATCGGCGGGTTCTTCTTTTTTTCGCTGTTCTTTTTCGTCGAGACGTCCGCTCGCACCCTCGAGAAGCGACGTGAGCGTACGGTGGGAGAGCTTGCCGTATTCAGGAAATGCGCGAACTCGAAAGTACACGTCGCCTTCTTTGGCGTATGCCGCGCCATCTGCGATGAGCCGTTCGATCAGGGAAACGATCTCGGCGAGATGTTCGCTGACGCGTGGTTCGAGGTCGGGCGGAACACAACCGAGCGCGGCCATGTCGTCGTGAAACGATTGCGTGAACCGCGTCGTCAGTGCGTCGGGAGTCTCACCCGCTTCTTTACTCCGCGCGAGGATCTTGTCGTCGATGTCCGTGATGTTGCGTGTGTAGGTGAGCGCCTGTCCGTTCGCACGCAGATGACGTACGAGCACGTCGTAGACGACGTAGCAACGCGCATGTCCGAGATGGGCGTGGTCGTACACCGTGGGCCCGCACACATAAATCCGCGCGTTGGACGGATCCTGTGGAGTAAAAACCTCCTTTTTCGAGGTCAGCGTATTGTAAAGAGTGAGGGCCATGGAACCGCCTGTGTACCAAGCTCCGTGGACGGGATCCACCCTCGCCCGTGCGCGAGATCGCTTTGCGCAGGGATACGCAGTAGGATCCTGACCCTATGAATCTGATCGAGACCATTCGAGCGTCGATCATCGGTGATGACGAAGTCTTGGTGGGGCCCTTTGGGCCACGGCGAATTACGTATGCCGACTATACGGCCTCGGGTCGTTCCCTAACGTTTATCGAGGATTTCGTTCGGCACGAGGTGCTTCCGCAGTATGCGAACACCCATACGGAGTCTTCGGGCACGGGGTTGCAGACGGGCCGTTTTCGTGAAGACGCGCGCGCCATCATCAAAAAAGCCGTCGGCGGCGACGAACGCGACGCCGTGATCTTCACCGGTTCGGGGGCGACGGCCGCGATTCACAAGCTCATCGAATGCATGAACCTACGTATCCCACGCGATCTCGATCGACGCTGGGGGCTCTCCGAAAAGATTCCCCGTGAGCAACGTCCAGTCGTGTTCATCGGTCCGTTCGAGCACCATTCGAATGAGCTCCCATGGCGCGAGTCGATCGCGGATGTGGTGGTGATTTCTGAAGATGCCGATGGCCACGTCTGCCTCGAGCATCTCGAGCGTGAGCTCATTCGTTTTGCGTCTCGCCCACTGAAAATCGGTTCGTTTTCAGCGGCTTCGAACGTGACCGGGATCGCGACCGACACTGTCGCCGTATCGACTCTTCTTCATCGTCATGGTGCTCTGTCGTTTTGGGATTTCGCAGCGGCTGGGCCTTACATCGACTGCGACATGAATGCGGTCGGGGCGCACGCATACAAAGACGCGATTTTTCTTTCACCACACAAGTTCATTGGCGGCCCTGGGACCCCCGGCGTGCTCGTCGTCAAAAGAGCGCTTTTGAACATCTGCGTGCCCTCGGTTCCTGGAGGGGGAACCGTCGTGGACGTCAACCCGCAAGAACATCGTTACCTCGAAGACGTCGAGCAACGCGAAGAGGGAGGGACACCGGCCATCGTCGAATCGATCCGCGCGGGGCTCGTTTTTCAGCTCAAGCAGGCGGTGGGCAGCGATAGGATCCGTGAGCGTGAGGAGTCGTTCATTCGCCGTGCGATCGCCCGTTGGTCCGCGAATCCGAACATCGACATCCTCGGCAACCTCGAGGCATGGCGCTTATCGATCGTGAGCTTCGTCGTGCGTCACGAAGGACGATACGTTCACCACAATTTCCTCGCACAAGTTCTCAATGACCTCTTCGGGATTCAAGCGCGCGCAGGGTGCTCATGTGCGGGCCCTTATGGTCATCGCCTCTTGGGAATCGACCTCGAGCGCAGCAAAGAGTTCGAGCGCGAAATCGTGCGTGGATGCGAAGGCATCAAACCCGGTTGGGTACGCGTCAATTTCAACTATTTCCTCAGCGAAACGACCTTCGAATATTTGCTCGATGCCGTGGATCTCGTCGCGAGCGAAGGGTGGAAGCTCCTTCCCCAATACGATTTCGATCCTCAATCGGGGCGATGGACGCATCGACGCGGCTTGAGTGCGCCGGTGATGCGGCTCAGTGACATCGCCTACGATGGCGGCAAGCTCTCCTACCGTTCGCGCCACGCAACCGAGCCGGAGTGGGTGCTCACGACCTATCTCGAAGACGCGAGGCGCATTCTCGATCAAGCGCTGCGAGATGCTGCCCTCGAACGCTCGGCCGATCCAGTCGTCAGCGAAGACTTCGAGCATCTGCGCTGGTTCGCGCTGCCGGGTGAGATTGCGCGCGCTGCGGTGCAGAGCTGAGCATCGTGGGCCCGGGATGCGCGACCCCGAACCCACGCTTCGATCTCAGAGGTTCTTGTTCGCGAAATCCCAGTTCACGAGGTTCCACCATGCCTCGATGTACTTCGCTCGTGCGTTGCGGTAGTCGATGTAATACGCGTGCTCCCACACGTCGCAGGTGAGGAGCGGCGTCTTGTCCATCGTGAGCGGGGTGCCAGCGTCGTGCGTGTCGATGATAGCGACGCCATCGCCGTCCTTGACGAGCCATGCCCAGCCACTCGCGAAGTGCCCTGCGGCCTTTGCGCTGAACTGCTCTTTGAAGGCCGAGAACGAGCCGAAGCTCTTGTCGATCGCTGCTTTCACCTTGCCGGTCGGCTCTCCGCCGCCACCTGGACGCATGCTGTTCCAATAGAAGGTGTGGTTCCAGACCTGCGCGGCGTTGTTGAAGACGGGCCCTTTGGCCGCGCGGATGATGTCTTCGAGACTCTTGCCGCTGAGCGACGCATCCTGCTCGACGAACTTGTTCAGGTTCGTCACGTACGCCGCGTGGTGTTTGTCATGATGGTACTCCAGTGTCTCAGCGGAGATGTGCGGTGCGAGCGCGTCTTTCGAATAGGGCAGCTCGGGCAAGGTAAAGGCCATCGTCGTTTCCTCCAATTGGGTGCTGGCGCTCTTTAGACCCGCGCACAGCCAGCGAAAAGAGGTCCGTGTATCGAGAGTGCACGGGACCTCGAACATGACGTTTCGAAACGTCGTTGGAGGCAGCCTAGGTGCAATCGCCTACTTTAGTAAAGTGCATCGAGACCTCCTCTCTTTACACATTGACTTCCGACATTGCCGGCGATTGACAACCGTGTCATTTCGAAGCCATGCGCGAAGCGCACGAGTCCATGGGTCGACGGCTTCGAGAGTTGCGTTTGGAGCGTGATCTCCAACAAGCCGACGTGGCGCGTCAGCTTGGTGTCTCCCCCGCATACCTTTCGCTCATCGAGAAGGGCAAGCGCACGGTGCCGCTGCCGCTCCTCTTTCAGGCGCTCGAGCTCTATGGCGTCACGATGGAGGACTACATGGCATCGCTCGGCGAGTCGCGCGTCGACGATGGACTCGCTCGACTTCTGGACGAACCTCTCTTTCGCACGCTTCATCTGTCGCGCGATGACCTGGCGTCGATGGGCGCCGAGCCCAAAGTCGCGACCACGATCACTGCGCTTTTCAATCTCTACAAGAACACGAGATCGCAACTCGACCATCTCGTTCGCGATCTCGCACGGCAAGAGCGCGATGCTGGAACTCCCACGAACGATGCGATGGGCTTCGACTATTCGCCATTCGACGAGGTCACGGATTTCCTCGAAGAGGCGGGCAATTGGTTCCCCGCGCTCGAGGAGCGCGCGGATGCATGGCGAAAAGATCATGGCCTTGCATCGATGGACCGGGTGAGCACGAGCGCGCTCACCCACGGACTTCGTGACCATGGGGTCGAGGTGCAGTTCGTTCAGGGAGAACCAGGCTCGGTGATCCGTCGCTTCGATCGCGACGGTAGGGCTCTTCGTATTTCGCGCGATGTCCCCGAGCATCGCCGTCTTTTTCAGTTGGCCCACGCCATCGGTTTGCGGCTGCTCGATGAAGAGAAGCTGCATCTCGCGATCATTGGGGAGCGCCATCGCGAGCATTCACAGACGGCGCGTCTCATCAAGATTCACCTCGCGAATTATTTCGCGGGCGCTTTGCTTTTGCCTTACGACGCCTTTTTCAAAGAGACGCAGCGTCTTCGCTATGACGTCGAACGTCTCGCGCACGTCTTCGAATCATCGTATGAGACGGTCGCGCATCGCCTTTGCAATTTGAGCGATCCAAAGCAACGAGGCGTGCCGTTCCATTTTCAGCGTGTCGATGTCGCGGGCAATATTTCGAAGCGGTACAGCGCGACCGGGCTCAAGTTTCCGCATGGCACTGGGAGCTGTCCGAAATGGGTCGTGCACACGGCTTTTTTGACGCCGCACGCGATTGCAAAACAGTACTCGCAGTTCCCGGACGGTTCGATCTACTTCTGCTTCGCTCGTGTCATCGCAGAGCCCATCGGGGGCTCGCTCTCGAAGGGAACGTGTTACGCGATTGGACTGGGGACCCATGCCGATGCGGCCAAACACCTCGCATACGCCGATGACATGCCGTTCGTCGATCCGCAGAAGATGGCTGTCCCAGTGGGAACCACTTGTCGGTTTTGCGAGCGAACGGACTGCAATCAACGCGCGGCTCCGAGTTACAAGTTCGCCTTCCGTGTCGATGAATACATCAAGAAAGATAATTTCTTCTCGCCGCTCGTCGTGCGCGACGAGATCGTGCCTACGAACGAGCCCATTCCACGCGAGGCGAATGTAACGAATCTTGCAAAGCCGAGGACTGAGGAGCGCACGAGAAAGTGACGTTCTGGCCATGTGTCGCGATGCCTCGGCGGCGAATGGAGCGATTTTTTGGAAGAGAAAAGGCCGATAGGTGGTTTCGTCGGCATGCGTTCGGCACCTTCGAGTGTCGCTGAATCGCCGGTCCATCATGGAATCGAGGCGTTCGCGGAGGTGCAGCGACGACTGATCGAGCTCGATCCGCCGAGTGCGGTGGTGTTCAAGCAACTTGAACGCGAGATGCTCTTTTTGGAGCTTCTGCAACAGGTGAGCTTCGCGTCGAACGCATCCTCGCGCGTCGAGATGCCGATTCAGAAGTGCCTCGACTCGGTCTGTAAAGTGGTCGGATGGCCGATCGGACATGCATGGATTCGAGACGCGGATGCTCCTGAACTCCTCACCTCTTCGAAGCTGTGGCATTTGCCCCTCGAACGGAATTACGATCTGTTCAAGAGGATCTCCGAAGGGTGCAGGTTTCGACCCGGGGTCGGGCTTCCTGGACGTGTGCTCGAAAGCGGAAAACCCGCTTGGATCGTTGACGTCACGCGCGACGCGAACTTTCCGCGCACCAGGCTCGGCACTGAGCTCGGCGTGCGCGCTGGCTTCGCATTCCCTGTGCTGGTCGAAGATGAAGTCTTGGGCGTGTTGGAATTTTTTTCATCTGACTCTGCACCTCCCGACGCGCCTCTGCTTCATCTGATGGCGCAGGTCGGGACCGAACTTGGGCGTGTATTCGAACGCAAACGCAATGAAGAGCGCATGCGCTTGGTGGCGGATGTCAGTGCGAGCTTGAGCGAGTCGCTCGACCCCATGACCTCGCTGACACGTCTCGTGCAGCCTCTCGTTCCGACCCTGGCCGATTGGTGCATGGTGGATGTCGTCGACGGCCACGAGCTACGAACAGTGGCTTTCGAACATCGTGATCCACGAAAGCGAGAGCTCGTGGCAGAGCTTGCCGAAAGCAACAAACAGTTCGGAGTGTTGCTGGGAGTGGATGCCGTCGTTCGAACGGGGGACACGCTTTTTTCTCCTGTGACTGGCGATGAGGAGCTTTCCCAAATGACGAGGAATCCGGAGCAACTTCGGATCCTTCGCAATCTTGCGCCGCGGTCCTTGATCTCTGTGCCGCTCGAGGCGCGAGGAACGAGGCTCGGTGCTCTCACGTGTGTGTTCTCGGCGCCGCTCCGGCGCCATCGTCCCGCGGATCTCCAGTGGATGTTGGCCCTCGCGCAGAGGGCGTCTCTCGCGATCGACAATGCGCGCCTCTATCGAAATGCGCAGCAAGCAATTCAGATTCGAGAGGAGGTCGTGGCCATGGTTTCACACGACCTGAAAAACCCGCTGTCCGTGGTCCTCGGCAATGCGCAGCTGCTCGAGCTTCGCCTCAGTCAACAAACGGACGTTGACGATGTCACGAGCAAGCTCGTGTCCGGCATGTTGCGCGCGGGCGATCGAATGCATCGACTGATACGTGATTTGCTGGACATGGCCATCATCGAGGGGGGCCAACTGGTGTTGGACCGGGCACCCGCGGACGCGGTGCAGTTGGTCAAAGAGTGCATCGAATTGCACGAACCGCTCTTCGCCGAAAAGGGTCAACACATCGAGTTCGAGCACGACTCCGAAGCGCTGTGGCTCTCCGTGGATCGAGACCGCTTCATGCAAGCGCTCTCCAATCTTCTCGGCAACGCGATCAAGTTTTCTCCGGTCGCCAGCAGGATGAGTGTGAGGATCACGAGAAGTGAACATGTCGCATGCATCTCCGTTTCTGATCAAGGTCCCGGGGTGCCCGCCGACATGGTCGAGGAGATTTTCAAGCGCTATTGGCAAGCAAATCGAGCCTTCAAGCGCCATGGGACAGGGCTTGGGCTTTTCATTGCACGAAGTATCATCGAGGCGCACGGAGGGACGGTACGGGTGACGAAGACCTCCGATCAGGGCGCGACGTTTACGATCGCACTGCCGATTTGAATGTCGGTTGGCTCACGCTTTGGGGGAGATGCCGATGCCACAACGGCACCGCGGGCGGTGACCAACGCGCTCATCGCGACACATTCGCGAGAATTCTGTTTTAATAGAAAATGTGGCCCGCGTGTCAGAGTTTTTCTGATGATATGTGGCAATTGCTCGCGATGTAATTTCTGTTATATCGGACAAATGATCCGTCCATGGTTCGTCCTCATGTTTGTCCTCGGTTGTGGCGCGTCTGCGAGCCCTCCCACATCTTCTGATGCCTCTGCAGTACCCGACAGCGGGAGCGAGACCGAAGGACCGGATGCGTTCTCGGTTGCGCTCGAATCGATCCGGTCGAGCCATGAGGTGCCTGCGTTGGCTGCACTCGAGCTCCGCGCGGGTCATGTCCATCGAACTTCGGCCGTCGGACTGCGACGGCTGGATGATGCTCGCGCCGTCACGACGAGCGATAGGTGGCACCTCGGCTCGTGCGGCAAGGCCATGACCGCCGCGCTCTTCGCTCTTTTCGCGAGCGAAGACGGAATTGGTTTCGATACGACACTCGAAGATGCCTTTCCCGAGCTCGAGCTCGACGAAGCGATGAAGCGCGTCACGCTCTATCAACTGCTCGTGCATCGTGGGGGCCTTCCAGACGATCGCACGCCCACCCCCGACGTCATCGAGCTCCTTTCGATCTCAGGAGCCCCTCGCGATGCGAGGACCGAGCTCGCGCGCCGTGTTCTATCTCGCCCGCCGACCGTCACACCGAATACCGAAATGCACTATTCGAACTTTGGCTATGTGATCGTCGGTGCGGCACTCGAACGAGCGACGAATAGGACATTCGAAGACTTGATGCGCACACGGCTCTTCGCGCCTCTCCAAATGGATTCGTGTGGATTCGGTCCGCCAGCTGCCGTTCACGAAGATGCGCCGGCAGGCCATCTGGAGATGGAAGGCGCGCTCGTTCCGGTTCCCGAGTTCGACAATCCGGCCTTCCTTGCTCCCGCAGGGACCGTGCATTGTTCTCTCTCGGACTGGGTGCGCTTCGTCGATTGGACGATGACAAATACAAGAGATGTTCTCCCGCTCTCTGAATCCGCATATGCTCGACTCCATCGGCCTACGTCCGACGGCTATGCACCAGGCTTCATCGTGACGAGTCGTGAATGGGCCAGAGGTCCCCTCTTTACTCACGCAGGTTCGAACGGCAGCTTCTACGCCGTGGTATGGGCGGTTCCGGAAGAAGGGCGCGCTTTCTTTGCCGTGACCAATGCAGGAACCTCGAACGCAATGACAGCGGCCAACGACACCCTGCGTGTGATGCTCGGATTCGATGAACCGTAATCGAACCAAACCCCGTCCCACGAAGAGCAGCACCCTGCGACTCGAGCAGATCGAGCAACGTCTCGATGCACTCGAAGCGAGAGCGGCGGCCGATGTGGCTGAAGCGCGTGAGCGACGTCGGAGCGCGATAGGTCTCGATGTCGATCTGCTCGAGCGTCTTGCCGCACGTGACCCTGAAAAAGAAATCGGTGGAGCCGTGCTTTATGCAGGTGCTGTGCACGTGGGCTCTCGCCGTTTTGCATGGCATCGCGAACATGCCGCGCAGAATCTCATCGAAGACGTCGATCCCGATGCGCTCGCGCAAACACTGTTCGCGCTCGCCAATCCTGCGCGCCTACGCATCGTGCTCGCGTTGGCCAAGGGCAATCGAAGCGGTCCCGAGCTCAGCGAGATCGCCGATGCAGGCTCGACGGGTCAGCTTTATCATCATCTCGGGGAGCTCCTTCGCACGGGGGTCGTTGGACAGCCCAAGCGTGGCGTGTACGAGCTTCGGACCCCGGCGCTTGTCCCGATGCTGACGATCGCAGGCGCCGCTCTGGACCTCGTGGCGCGCGATGGGTGTGAGCATCACGAGAAGTGAACATGCTGCACGCGGACGAGGTCGTCATTCGATTCGATGTGCGTGCTCCGCGTTCGTGATCGGACGCAATGTACCGGAGAGGATGTCGCGCAATCCGGTCTTGGTTTCGAGGCGCAGCGCCCCTGTGTCGGAGATGCCTACGAGAACGCCTTGCTCCTCTCCACATCGAACTTCTTCGCCGCGCAAAGCGAGTCGATGACGAAGTGGGTCGAGGAGCGCGGCGATCCCCTCTTTCGCGAACGTATCGACCCACCTTTCCACATGGTGCAGAAGCGCGGCGAGCACGATGGCGCGATCGAAAGGAGGCGCATCGTGTCGATGCAGGCGTGTCTCTCTGAGGAGCGACGTGGCGCTGGTCGCGATCTCGGGTTCGAGCTCGATGCGATTGACGCAAAGCCCGATGCCGATGGTGATGGTCTCGATGCTCGCGCCAAGCGATGTGACTTCGACCAAGATCCCCGCCGTTTTTCGTCGTCCAAGCCAGACGTCGTTGGGCCATTTGACTCGAGGCTCGAGCATGCCTGCGACGGCATGGATCGCATCGGAGACGCCGAGACCCACCGCGAGAGAGAGCGGCGCAAGTTTCTCTTTCGGAACTTCGAGCCGTTCGACGATGGACAGATAGAGGTCGATGCCAGGAGGCGAGAGCCAGATCCGACCATGGGCGCCACGCCCTTGTGTTTGAGTGTCGGCCACGATGACGTGTCCTCGCGAGGCGCCCCGGCTCGCGGCGGTGCGTGCGTCGTCGTTGGTCGACCCCGTCGAGCCAAGGACTTGGAGCGAGCGACCGTACACACGCGTCGTGAGCGCGGCGTGGATGCGCTGAGGAGTGATATCGTGGAGCAAATGCGACATGCGATGTCAGAGTCGCGATGATAGCTGAACGCGCAACGCCTCTTCGATGATCGGAGCCCATGAAGCCCAGTTGTGGCCGCCTTCGAAGACGCGATGTTCGTGCTCGATTTCGTGCCTGAGCAAATGCTCATGAAACGCAGTGCTTCCGCGGATGATTGCGTCACGATCTCGTTCCGTCCATGCCACGAAGAGGCGCATCCCTCCGAGATCGGCCGGACGAGTCCACCTCAAGAACGGATCGTCTCGTTCGATCCGCGAACGCGGCTCGATGGGGCCGAAGATACGGTGAAGCGGCACGGCGATGAGGAACAGTCGGTCTTGCATGAACTCGATACGCCGCGCGGTATCCATGATGGGGGCGCTGATCGTGGTCACGGAGGCAAACGTGTTCGGTCGATGCAGCGCGATACGCAAAGAGCCTTCACCGCCCATGGAGACGCCCATGAGATGGCATCCGGCAGGGCAGTCCGCGGTGCGATAGCGTCGAGCCACACGCGACATGACTTCGTCGACGACCCAGTCTTCGTATCGTCGTGAGCCGTCGTAGAAGTTCGCCCAGAAACTCAAATCCCCTTGAGGTAGGACGATGAGCGCACGTGGAATATCCCCATTGCGCATCCCGACTTCGAGCCGTTCCGAAATGCCATGGCGATCGAGGCTGTCCGGTCCGTCACCCCCACCATGCAGAAAGACGACGAGCGGCAGTCGTTCGTCCTCCGAGAACTCCGGCGGCAGGAACACGGCGTACTCGGCATACGTCCCGAGGAGCGCGGGGCTCGGCACCTTCACGTAGTCGAGCCTACGCGGAAACGTCGCGCAGCCAGAGACGAGCATCAACAACGCGGCGACCGATACTCGAAACATTCTACATCGTGTTCGAGGTGACTGGCGACGGATGGGGATGGCACGACTCTGGTTGGGAGGCATACGGACGTTTCGTTTGATGTTGGCATCGTCAACGAGCGTTGAACGTGCTCGCCTTCGCGAGTTCTTCGAAGAGCTCACGCTCTCTCGCGCTGAGTGATTCGGGCACGGCAATCTGAATCGTCGCGTAAAGGTCGCCGCGACCTCCGTCGTTGGCCATCGGATATCCTTTGCCACGCAAGCGGATATTGCGGCCCGATGAGCTCCCGGGCGGAACCTTCAAACGCACTTCGCCATCGAGGGTAGGGAGCGGAACGGTGGCGCCGAGTGCGGCCTCCCAAGGGCTTACTTTGAGTGAGGTGTAGAGATCATCGCCCTCCAATCGAAAGCGTCCATCGTTCACCACTTGAACGACGAGATAGAGATCGCCCGGTTGTCCACCCGACAAGCCCACCGCGCCTTTTCCCGCGAGGCGAATGCGCTGTCCCGTACGGACGCCTCCGGGGATTCGCACGGTCAAGTGAGTCGTTTGGCCCGTGTTCGGATCTCGAAGTCCGAGCTCGCGAGGCCCTCCCACGAAAGCGTCCGAGACACCGAGCTCGAGCGTGGTCTCCCGATCTTCCCCACGCCGCGGACCCCGTGCACGGCGACGTGCGCCAGGGCGCATGCCTTCGACTTGTCCGCCGAAGAATTGTTCGAAGATCGAGCCGAGATCATTCGGGTCGATCGTTTGGGCCTGACCTCCCGTCCCACCGAACCCGAAATCGCGAAAATCGAAGCGCACCTGCTCCGTCCCCGGCGGGGGCTGACGCCCTTCGGAGATGGCCTTCCACGCCGCTCCATATTTGTCGTAGAGCTTTCGCTTTTCGGGATCTTTGAGGACATCGTAAGCCTCGTTGATCGTTTTGAAGTGATCTTCTGCGCCCGGCTCTTTATTGACATCGGGATGCCATTGGCGCGCCAGCTTTTTGAAAGCCTTTTGGAGCTCGTCGGCCGACGCGCCACGTGAGACGCCGAGTACTTCGTAATAATCCTTGTAGCTCACGAACGTTCCCGCTCCTCGTTCCACATCCCTCGCGGAATGCGCGCAAGGTGATCACCCTGATGCACGAAAACAAGAGGAAACCTAACACGAGTGTCATCGACGGGGCAGAACCAGGACGAAACGGGCTCCTGGACTCCAAGTTTCGTCGAGATAGAGCCGCCCACCGTGCGCTTCGGCGACGCTCTTGACGATGGACAGGCCGAGACCGGTGCCGTTTCGTTCGGCATCGGTAGTGAAAAAACGATCGAAGATTTTGAGGCGGAGAGCCCCTGGCACGCCGGAGCCACGATCTTCGACTGCGATGTGAACTTCGCGTGCGTGTGCAACGACCTCGATGCGGACGGGTTCGTTCGCGGGTGAGAACCGCAAGGCGTTTTCGACGAGGTTGAGGAGTGCGCGTTCGAGGTCTGCACCGCGACCACGCAAAGGCGCGAGCGATGGGTCCATCTGCGAGACGACAGGTTGCTCGAGGGTCGTGGTGCGTTCGACGACATGATGGACGATCGTTCGAAGACAAACCTCGTCCATCGCTTCCCGAGAAGCGTCGATCCTCGAGAGCTCGAGCAACCGCGACACGAGGCGATCGAGACGCTCACTGTCGAGCTGGATATTTCGCAGGAACCGCTCGCGCGCAGCGGGATCATCGTCGGCGCCTTCGTGGAGGAGCTCGGCCGCGCCTCGGATGGAGGTGAGCGGAGATTTGAACTCATGTGCGACGTCAGCGGCGAAGTCTTCGATGTATCGAAGACGCTGATCGAGCTGCGTCGTCATGATCGAGAATGCTGAAGAGAGCTCGCGAATTTCACCGCTCCCTTCGATTTTCACGGGGACGTTGCGCTCTCCTTGGGCGATGCGGCGTGCTGCGCGGGCCAACTTTCCGAGCGGCCTCGAGATCGACCAGGCGAGGAGCAAGGTCGAAAGTGCGGCGATGCCGATGGCGATGCCCATCAGAGTGAATAATCCGGTGCGAATCTTGTAGAGCTCTTCGAGCACGGGTTGAGTCGATCGTGTGACGTAGATCGCGCCAACGACCTGACCCTCGTGGCGGATGGGCTCAGCGACGAACAAGATGACAGAGGGATGTTCACCGCGAATGCGCGTATACGCAGAGGGATGTCCTGCCAACGCCTCTCGGACCTCACGTCGATCCGCGATCTCTGGCCAACGAGGACCGAGCGCGTTCGACACATACGATGCAGAGCTCGACAACGGAACGATCGAAGGGGCAGGGGGCTCGGGACCTTCGGGAGCGCCCTCAGCGTGTGAATCCACGCGAACATCGCCGTTCGAATCGATGATTCTCACCCGAGTGCGGGTCGTGCGAGCGGCGCGCACCAACATGAAACGAAGTCGCGACGCATCGAGCTCGCCCGTCGTGAAGAGCGATTCGAGCGCGATCTCCCTCGTGAGCGCCGCTTGATTGCGCATATCGCGTTCGAGCGAGACGAGCAGTTGGCGTTCGTGGATTCGCGCGAACTCGAGCCCTGCCCAAGGCAAGAGCAACACGAACAAATTGACCCACAAGAGCCGCGCCAAAATGCTGTCGGAGAGCCAGGACACAACGCCGCTCCTGCGCGCGAACGAGCGTGGCAGCGTCATCGACGCTCAACCTCCCGTCGCCTTGTAACCAACGCCGTGCACCGTGGTGATGGGATCGACGCCGTGGAGACGGAACTTCGCGCGGATCCGTCGCACGTGCGTGTCGATGGTTCGCTCGGTGATGAGATGGTCGTATGTATACGCGCGCTTCATGAGTTGACCTCGGGACAGGACGAGCCCTGGGCGCTCGAGGAGCGCAGCGAGCATCCCGAGCTCGGTCGGCGTGAGCGTGACGAGGTGTTCTCCGCATCGGACTTCGTGGCGTTCGATGTCGATCGAAATCGTTCCGTGTTGGATACGCGCACTTTGATTGGGCATCGTGGGTTCGTCCGAACGCTCGGTGCGGCGCAGAATGGCTTTCACACGCGCGACGAGCTCGCGTGGCGAGAAGGGCTTGGTGAGATAATCGTCGCCGCCGAGCTCGAGGCCGAGCACGCGATCGATTTCATCGCTGCGCGCCGACAAGAACAAGATCGGCGCTTTGCTCTGTGTTCGGATCTCACGACAAAGCGTGAGGCCATCGGTGTCGGGCAACATCACATCGAGCACGATGAGGGCGATGTCACTGCACGCGAATATCGGACGCGCAGAGACTGCGTCAGCCGCCGACGAGACACGATATCCGTCGCGTTCGAGCGCATATTGCACGACCTCACGGATCCGTTGTTCGTCATCGACGACGAGGATGTGACGACTCAAGTGGAGCTCTCCTGTTCGTCTGTCTTTTCGTCGGAGAAGGCGGCGCCGAGCCCTTCCACGCGAGCCCAGAGATCCGAAACGATATCATCCTTGCCGTGGCCTGCGACACGGGCAAGAACGAACTGCGCGCGCAGCGCCATGAGCGCATCGCCGAGCTCTTCGAGGGCGAGGCGCTGCCCTTGGTGCAGACGCACGAGTCGCGCCACACCATCCCGGTGTAGACGTGCGGCCACGATCGCACGGGGGCTTGCGTTCGCGCGCTCGAGCTCCACGAGGCGTGCATGCGCGGCGCGCGGATCGAAGCCGGGTTGTTCGAGGGCGATTCGGAGCTCTTCGATGCGTTGAGTGGCGAGGTCGATCTCGTTCCGTATTCGAGTGACCGCGTCATGTGCAAGCAAAGACTCGAACGTCGAACCAGCCGCAGCTTCGACGACGCCATCGAGCGCCGCGTGAAGCTCGCTTGCGCGAGCATCGTTCGTTCTCTCTCGATGGGGCGCGAGGGCGATGGGAGCCCAGAGGGGCCATACGAAGATTGTGATCAACGCAGAGCCCACGCGAGCGACGAGCCCATCGTGGCGATGGCGGACGGTGACGAACGCCAAGACGCTGCCGATGACGAGATAGCATACGAGCAGATGCAGACTCGTCATCGCGCTCACTCCTCTGTTTCCCGTTCGGGCTCGCTCACATCGCGATAGATCACCGCCGAACGCGTGCTCGTGGCAATCGACTCGATGAACCCGCCTTCGGGGGCACGCAAAAAGGGAACATCCTCGGTGCGTGGCCGCAAGAGCCATGGGCGTAAGATCCAGCTCGTTTGCCCCGACACCGCGACAAAGACGAGCGCCATCGCGAGCGCACCTGCCACTCGAGCACGCGGGAGCGCGATTCCACGCAATAAGATCCCGAGTGAAGCGATGCCCGCGAGGCCGAATGCGAGCACGGCCATGAGCGCCGTCGTGTGATATTGGAGGCCGAGATCGATCGCCAAATAAAGGATCGGCGCGACGGCAAAGAGAACGAGCGCCCCGCGGCCGAGTGATGCAAGGCAGAGCGCGGTCACGGTTTGAAACGTCCATTTCTGCCCGAGCGCCGCGCCGATCGCGTGGACCGCGGGCACCGTGATGACCATCACCATGACGAGGGCGATGGGCAGCTTGAGCGAGGCGTAGACCACCTGCATGCCGCCACGAAATGAGCCGACGACCGCGCCGAACACAGCACCGCCGAGCACGATGGTGCCAAGGGATGTCATGACCAAGGCACGGAGCGATTCTGCGGCCATGGAGCGCCGCGCTGCCTCGTCGGGGTCTCGGAGCAAGAGATCGATCTCGTTCATACGACGTGACCTCCGACCAAGACCGGAAGGAGGGCGTAGGCCAGGCGCGTAGCGAGCGCGATTGCGAAGAGGCCAAACACCGCCAGCACACCCGCTGCAATCGCACGCCGAGCCATCGACATCTGTGTGATTGAGTTCGCGATCATGAATCGCATCTGCAACAGCCCGATGAGACAGCCCATGGCCAAGCCCACGCTCGATGTGATCGCAGCTCCTTCTGGACCCGCGCTCGTGACCCCGAACAGCATGATGGTGGGAGCAAGTCCGGCGAGCACGAGCCCTGTTGCGCTGAGGGCAGACGCAGCTGCGGCAAGAAGGGCCCGAGAATCGAGTGGCGTATCGAACAGCGAGAGCACGACGTAAAGGGATGGCAGCCCGAGCAATGCCACTGCGAGCAAGGCACAAGGGACTCCCACTGCATGCACGGCCATCGCCAAGAGGCCCTCGCGCGCGCCCATGGCCAGCCCCGCGATGGACGCGAGCGCCATTCCGAGCGCAGCACGCATGGCGAGATCGCGAAGCCGACCTTGCGTCGAGAGGACACGCGCCACGAACGTGTCCTCGCTTGGAGAAGCGAATATCGAATGTGTCATCACCGACCTCCTGCTCGATGTGCTCGGCGGAAATGCCAGGCCTCGTTGCGACAGGCTCAACATTTGCGCCTTCCACATCGAGAGATCTGCGATGGGCAAGAGGCGATACGATATCCAAGCCTTGGCAAAGACGAGGAAGGTTCGTGGCGAAGATGTGGCGATCGCCGACTCCCTCCTCGCGCCTAAAATGTTCGCCCTAAAAAATTACGCGCTTCGCTTTCATCGAGGGTGACGATTTCGTGTTTGGACACGATGGCATCGTCGAGGATGTCTCGGCGCTGCTGCATGGCCACGATGGGAGAATCGGTGAGCACGGCGCGTCGGCGAAATCCAGGTGCAGCCAACGCAGATCGACGGATCTCGGCAAAGATGGTCGCGGCTTCCCGCTCGAACGGTCGTGCTCCGCGAAGATCCGCGAGCACTCGAAAGGAGCTCGCCCCAGTGGCGGAGAGCGCGTGAACGTGGGCGCGGGCGAGCGCACGCATTTGGCTTGGAGTCGCAAAGTGGACCAGCCGAAGGGTCATGAGGCACGTTGAGGGATCGAACTCGATGCTCCACATGGTGAGCTCCTGAGAGCGAAACGCCCGGCCGCTCGTGGAGCTTGCCGGGCGATGACCCTCAACAGGACACATAAGACACAGGAGGATTCACTGACAGGCGCTTGGCACAGCCATATTCGCGGCTTGAAGCCCTGCACGCCAGGCTTCGATCGCGGATTGACAGCCCGTCTCCGCCGCAGCGGGCATGTTCGCGTACATGTTGCAGTCGACCGTGCCCGGCACGTTCATCGCCTGGAGATACGCAGCACAGCACTCTGCGGTTCGAGCACAAACACTGCCACCCCCAGCGACCGGTGCTGCTGTGTCAGGCGGAGTGACTCCCACGGGCGTCATTGTCGGGATCATTGCCGAGCACACCAGCTGATAGATGATCCCCGACACACAGCAAAACATGAAAAGAACGCCACAACCGATGGCGATGTATTTTCCAGTATTGCTTTTCGCGGGCGCGCCACCTGCTGCCATGGGTGCCCCCATGGGCGCGGTGCCCTGGGCCCCAGCTCCACCGAATCCCGATGGGGGCGCACCAAATCCACCTTGTGCTGGCGGTTGGGGTTGGGATCCAAACCCCGAAGGGGATGCTCCAAACCCACCTTGCGCCGGCGGAGGCGTTCCGAAACCACCCTGCGCCGGAGGCGCACCGAAACCACCCTGCGCCGGCGGAGCCGCACCGAAACCACCCTGCGCCGGAGGCGCACCGAAGCCGCCCTGCACCGGAGGCGCACCGAAACCGCCCTGCGCCGGAGGCGCACCGAAGCCGCCCTGCGCCGGAGGCGCACCGAAACCACCCTGCGCCGGAGGCGCACCGAAGCCGCCCTGCGCCGGAGGCGCACCGAAGCCGCTCTGCGCTGGAGGGGGCGTTCCAAATCCGCCCTGAGCAGGCGTTCCGAACCCGCTTTGTGCCGGAGGTGCACCAAAGCCCCCCTGCGGCTGTCCAGTGGTGGATGGCTGCTCGGTCGATCCATGGCCAAAATCGCCGCCTGGCGCTCCAGGGGCTCCCGGAGGGGAGATCGGACCCAGCATGGTCGCCTGGAACGCGAGATTCTGCTTCTGAGCCGCGGGTGCAGGAGCGCTCGATGCCGGAGGGGCTCCGGGGGGCGGTATGGGCGGCCCGGATGCGGGCGGACCTCCGGGTCCCGGAGGCGGCCCGGATCCACCCGCCTTCGGAAGGCCCGTCATCATCATCGTGCCTTTGAACTTCGAACCCGCCGCCTTGGGCTTGAGCGCGGTCGCGCAGGCAACGCACTGAGTTGCAGAGTCGGTGTTCGGTTTGCCGCAATTCGGACAGAAGACGGTCACTGGCGCCTCCCAGGAGAGCTTTGCCCCCTGTGCTGGATCGAAACGCCCCTCGGAGCTCGATCGCGCGACGAGACTACACGTCAACTCTCTCCGACGGAAGCCTCGAATCACCCTCGTGAGAGGCTGCCGGTGTCGCTTGACAGGTGCGGGTCACCGGCCTAGCGTCCGCACGCCCAAAGGCCTACCTCGTGCTTTGCGCGAGCACGCCGCGCGAGTGCAACAGGTGAATGATGTTGTGCTCGTGAAGGAAAGATCACGGTCCGAAAGAGCACGATGGCATTTACCCTGTCTACCGAGGACGAAAAGTTCGTCGATGAGCTCGTGTCCCGCTATCCGGTGAAGAAGGCAGCTTGCATTCCGGTGCTGCATTTCTGCCAGAAGCAGGTCGGATGGGTCAGCCCGGAGGTGGTCGACTACGTCGCGTCTCGCCTGGAGATGGCGACCAGCGAAGTGATGGGCGTCGTCACCTTCTACACGATGTATCAGCAGCAGCGCCCTGGAAAGCATGTGGTTTGGGTGTGTCGAACGCTTTCTTGCGAGCTGCTCGGCGCCAAGACTCTCCAAGAGCATCTCGAGCACCGATTGAACTGCCACGTGGGTGAGACGAGTGCAGATGGCAGCTTCACCTTGAAGAAGGCGGAATGCCTCGCGGCCTGTGGGTATGGCCCGATGGTGCAGATCGATGATGCCTTCTACGAAAACCTGAATGTCGAGAAGCTGGATGCGATCCTCGATGCCATCTCGCGAGGAGAAATCCCGCCCCAGGACGAGACCGCCTGGGTGCCCAACGAGGCCCAAGCCAGCACGGGCTCGACCTGAACGAACGCCGCTCGTGAGAGAGACATGCCGTCGTACCGCAATATTCTGAGCAACCGTTACGCGCTTCCGCGCAGCTTTACCCTCGAGGTGGCCGAGCGTGCGGGCGCTTATCAGCAGGCGCGCAAGGCGCTGACCTCGATGAGCCCCGATGCGATCAAGGCCGAAGTGAAGGCCGCCAACATTCGGGGTCGAGGTGGCGCAGGTTTCCCTGCCGGGATGAAATGGGGGTTTCTCGCGCCGGCCAAGGAAGGCCAGCAGACCTACCTCGTCATCAACGCCGACGAAGGTGAGCCGGGAACGTTCAAAGATCGCACGATCATGGAGAAAGATCCTCACCGCCTGATCGAGGGGTGCATGATCGCCATGTACGCGATCGGCGCGCACCAGTGCTGGATCTACGTGCGCTGTGAGTTGACGCTCTCGATTGCGCGGCTCGAGGCAGCGATCGCTGAATGTCGCACGCGTGGTTATCTCGGAGCGCGACCTTTCGGCAAAGACCACGCGCTCGAGATTCACGTTCATCCTGGCGCAGGTGCATATATTTGTGGTGAGGAGACGGCGCTCCTCAACTCGCTCGAAGGCAAGCGCGGAGAGCCTCGCCTGAAGCCGCCTTTCCCTGCGGTGAAGGGTGCGTTTGGAATGCCGACGATCGTCAACAACGTCGAGACGATCTCGAGCGTCCCCGATGTGATTCAAATGGGCGGCCAGGCGTGGAGCGATCTATCACTCCTGCCGCCCGAGATGAAAGACGGTGGGACACGTCTTTATGGTGTGAGCGGCCATGTGAAGCGGCCTGGCGTGTACGAAGCGCCTGTGGGCATCACGTTGCGCGAGCTCATCTATGATTTCGGTGGCGGAATGCTGCACGCCGATCGTCCGCTGAAGGCCGTGATTCCTGGTGGCTCGAGCACTCCGGTCTTGCGGGAGCAGGACAAGGTCGACGCCAAAGATCCGAAGCATCCGCTTCACAAGTGGCACGGCAAATCGCATCTCGATGTCCCCATGGCCGTCGACACGTTTCGCGGCATTGGAACGATGCTCGGCACATGCTGCGCGATCGTGATGGACAACTCGGTCAACATGGTCGAGGCGTCGCGCAACCTGATGAGGTTCTATGCGCACGAATCATGCGGACAGTGCACGCCTTGCCGTGAGGGCACGGGATGGCTCGCGAATGTGCTGAATCAAATCGCAGCGGGACGCGGCAAGCCGGGCGATGTCGATCTCTTGGTCGACATCGCCAACAACATGATGGGCAACACGATTTGCGCATTGGCGGATGGAACGGCGATGCCGATGCTCGCATTCATTCGCAAGTTCCGTAAGGAATTTCTCGAGGCGGCCCAAAACGGTGTGCCCGAGAATGCGCGCCTCGATGAGGCGGTGCGAACGGCGCTATTGCGCAAGGAGGCCGCATGAGCACGAGCGGCGAGCTGTTCTTCTTGATCTGCGGGTTGACTGCGGTGATCGGTGCTGTGTTGGTCATCACGCTGCACAATCCGCTTCGTTCGGCGATGGCGCTCCTCGTGCACGTGCTCTCGTTGGCAGGTCTCTACCTGACGCTCCACGCCGAGCTCCTCGCGGCGATCCAAGTGATCGTCTACGCGGGCGCAGTGGTCGTTCTCTTCGTGTTCGTCATCATGTTGATGGGCCCGGGCGCGATGGAACGCCGGGTGGATACGCGTGGATGGGTCGTCAAGACCGTGGGCGCGGGTCTCATCATGCTCGTCGCTGGCTCGATCGCGTTTGCGGTGGGCAAGTCAGACGTGCCGTTTGCGGCGCTGCCCGAGGGGTTTGGCACGGTCGAAGCGTTGTCGCATGCGATCTATCGCGAAGCCGCCGTGCCCTTCGAGCTCGTCTCGGTGTTGCTGCTCGTCGCGATCGTCGCGGCTCTTTCGACGGCCAAGGGGCGTTCTAAAGAGGAAAAGGAAGAGCTCGACCCGATGGCTGCACGCAAGTTCGCGGGTCGGCCGTTTTCGGGGGATGCGGTGGCGCCTTTGCTCAATCCCGCGAGGATTTCGACCGAGGGGCAGGGCGTTCCCATGGGCGATGACGAGCCTTCTCGGGCTGAGTGAGAAGGGAAGAGGACGATGGAGATCGGGCTCGGTACGTACCTGGCGCTCGCGGCGGTTCTCTTCGGGATCGGCGCGGTCGGTTTTCTCACGCGACGCAACATTTTGCTGCAGCTCATGTCGGTCGAGATCATGCTGAACTCGGTCAACCTGACGCTCGTCGCATTCAATCGCGCAAACCCCGACTCGCATGCGGGTCAGGTCTTTGCATTTTTCGTGATCGCTGTGGCCGCGGCCGAGGTGGCCGTCGGTTTGGCAATTTTGATCGCGGTCTTTCGACTCAAAAAGTCGATTGAGAGCGATCGCGCGGATCTGCTCCGGAACTGAGCTGAGGCGGAGAGCATGGACTTCGATTTTCATTGGCCAACCGAAGCGCCGATGCTCCTGTGGATCGTGCTGCTGCCGCTTTGCGGCGCGGTGATCAACGGGCTCTTCGGACGTGGTGCGAACAAGTCGCTGGTGAGCGGCGTGGCGGTGGGGACGGTCGCGACATCGTTCCTTCTCGCGCTTTATTGCTTTACGCGGCTCCTCACCGAGGGAGGTGATCATGCGTCGGCGATCACCTTCGATTTTTATCAATGGTTCTCGGTGAGCTCCGGCGGCTTCTCCGTGCCCGTGAACGTTCGCTTCACGATGGATCAGCTGAGCGGAATCATGGTCGTGATGGTCACCGGCATCGCGACGCTGATTCATCTCTATTCGACCGAGTACATGGGGGAGGATCCGTCGTACCCCCGGTTCATGACGTATTTGAACCTGTTCACGGCTTCGATGTTGATCCTCGTGCTCGCATCGAACTTGCCGCTCATGTTCGTCGGTTGGGAAGGCGTCGGTCTCTGCTCGTACTTGTTGATCGGCTTCTGGTGGGAGAACCCGACCTATGCCGCGGCGGGCCGCAAAGCCTTCGTCGTGAACCGCATCGGTGATTTCGGCGTTCTGATCGGCACGTTCATTCTGTTCTCGGCGACGCGCAGCTTCGAGTTTGCGGAGATCAACGAGCGCATTGCGCAATATGGACATCGTGCGCTCGAGATGGGCGGCGGCCCGCTCTTGGGCGTGACGATCGCGGGTGCAGCGGCGCTCTTCTTGTTCCTCGGATGTGCAGGCAAGAGCGCACAGCTTCCGCTCTATGTGTGGTTGCCGGACGCGATGGCAGGTCCGACGCCGGTCTCGGCGCTCATTCACGCGGCCACCATGGTCACAGCGGGTGTGTATCTTTGCGCGCGTCTTTCGCCGGTCTTCGTGATCAGCGAGACGGCGATGGCGACGATCGCGGTCGTGGGATCGCTGACGGCGCTCCTTGGCGCGAGCATCGGCGTCGTGCAGACGCAGATGAAGAAGATCCTCGCGTACTCCACCGTGAGTCAGCTTGGCTTCATGTTCGCGGCCGTGGGCTCGGGAGCCTTTGCGGCGGGCATGTTCCACGTGTTCACGCACGCGTTCTTCAAGGCTTGTCTCTTCCTTGGCGCAGGCTCGGTGATGCACGCCGTTCACGCGCATGGCGATGCGGATATCCGCTACTTGGGCGGGCTCAAGAAGTACATGCCCAAGACGCACGCGACGTTTGCGATCGCGTGTGCAGCGATCGCAGGCGTGCCTTTCGTGACCGCGGGCTTCTACTCGAAGGACGAGATCCTGCTGGGTGCGCTCGAATCGGCGCATCACCTCGGATGGGTCGGCTATTTCGTGTTTGGCGTGCTCGCGCTCTCGGCGTTCTTGACCGCGTTCTACATGTTCCGCCTTTATTTCCTGACGTTCTGGGGAACGTTCCGCGGCGGACATGCGCCGGACGATCATCACCACGATGATCACGCCACGCCCCACGAGTCGGGCGATGCGGTGACGATTCCTCTGATGGTGCTCGCGCTCGGTTCGCTCGTGGTGGGCTTCCTTGGCCTGCCGCATTGGCTCGGATTGCCGAACTGGTGGAGCCATTGGCTCACGGGTGAAGGCGAGGAGCATCACGGGGTGGTCGCGCGGCTTGCGCATGAAGAGGGTCCGAGCGTTGGCATCATTCACGTTCTGGAGTTTCCTTCATACGCCGGTCCGATCGCGATGGCGACCGGCATCGCCGTGGCGCTCGCGGGCATCGGCGTCGCGGTCGCTTGGTACAAAGACAAAGAGAACATCGACATCGCGCGTGAAGGACTGGTCGTTCGTGTGGCGGTGGCGCTCGGTGGCGCGGCGGTGATCGCCCTTTGCGTTCCGCTCGCCATGGGCTTGCCTGAGACGAATGGCACGGTGCCGATCGTCGCGAAAGCGGTCGCGCTCGTGCTGCTCTTGTCGATCGGTATCTTTGCGCTCGTGGTGGGCGCCAATCCGAAGAGTGATGCACGCGGTTGGGCGTTCGACAAATGGCGGGTCGACGAGCTCTATGCGGTGCTCTTCGTGCGGCCTCTTCATTCGTTGGCGCGTGCTTCGGCACGGATCGATCAGACCTTCGTGGATGGCTTGATCGCGTGGGTGCCTGTGCAGTTCTCACGAGGAGCAGGTTGGCTGCTGACACGCGCGCAAAATGGCGTCATTTACGCGTACACCGTCTCGTTCATGGTGGGCGCGGCCGTGTTCGTGTGGTGGTTCTCGTATCCGCACACGGCGCTCGTGGGCGAAGCAGAAGGCGCCACGATCACATGGCGTGCGGATGTGGGCCCTGGCTACATGTATCGATGGGATCTCGACGCCGACGGGCGATGGGATACCGATTGGTCGAGCAATCCCGTGCATCCACACGAGTATGGCAGCGCAGACTCGAGCCGAAAGCAGTATGGGTTGGTGGTCGTTCTCGAAGGCCGGATGGACAACGCCGAGCCGATCGAGCTCGAGATCTCTGAGCGAGGCACCTCCCTGCCGGTCGATGCGTTGGCCCGGATCCAATGGTGGAAATCAGAGCTCTCGGAAGCCGCAGACCACGTTCCGCCTATGATTCGCTTCGATGACGGAAAGCTCATGCTGAGCGCTCATGACGCAGCCATCAGCGCCGCGGACCGTTCGGCGGGCGAAGATGGAACCTACGAACTATCTCCTGGCGATGTCGTGCGCGCGGGCGACGTCGTGATTCGTATCGCGGCGCGTGTTCACGCGCGTGTCGAAGTGCGCAATGCGTTCGGCAATCTCACGCGAGCCGATGCCGCGATGACCCTCCGTATCCCGCCCACCCCGTCGGAACGCATCGCGTCCAGCCGGGCTCACGCGAGGACCGACCGATGAGTAGTCTTCTTTCTCTTCTCCTCGCGATTCCGCTCTTTGGGGCGCTCGTGATCATGTTCATGCCGCGCCAGTGGGTGAACGGGATTCGTCGCGTTTCCATCGCGTTCTTGCTCGTCGAGTTCTTTGTTTCGACATGGATTCTAGACGCTGATTTCACGACGGCCGGCTACCGATTCCTCGAAGACCATGAGTGGATTCCTGCGTTCGGTATTCGATATCAACTCGGCGTCGACGGAATCTCGCTCTGGCTCATCCTGCTGACGACGCTCTTGACACCGATCGCGCTCTGGGCGTCATGGGGTTCGATTCAGACGAAGATCAAGGAGTACGCGGTCGCGTTCCTTTTTCTCGAAGTGGGGATGGTGGGTGCCTTCGTCGCGCTCGATCTCTTCCTCTTCTACATCTTCTGGGAGCTGATGCTCGTCCCGATGTATCTCATCATCGGGGTCTGGGGCGGCAAAGATCGCATCTACGCGGCGGTCAAGTTCTTCATCTATACGATGTTCCCCTCGCTCTTGATGCTGATCGGGATTCTTTATCTCGTGACGCGCTATCACGAGCTCGCGGTCGCTGCGGGCTTGCCTGCGGAGATGCAGTGGTCGTTCTCGCTCGAGAATCTGCGTCACGTGGTGCTGAGCTTCGATGAGCAGTTCTGGCTCTTTATCGTCTTTGGGCTCGCCTTCGCGGTGAAGGTGCCGATGTTTCCGGTTCATACGTGGCTTCCCGATGCGCACGTTCAAGCGCCCACCGGAGGCTCGGTGATTCTGGCGGCGGTGCTCCTGAAGCTCGGTGGATATGGCTTCATTCGCTTTGCGATGCCGCTCTTTCCGTATGCCGCTCATTGGGTGGGCCCGACGCTCGCGGTTTTCGCAGTCATTGGGATTATTTACGGTGCGGTCTGCGCTTGGGTGCAGCGCGATGTGAAAAAGCTCGTCGCGTATTCATCGGTGAGCCACCTCGGCTTCGTCATGCTCGGCATCTTCGCGATGACGACTGCTGGTGTGAGCGGCGCGATTTTCCAGATGGTCGCGCACGGTGTGTCGACGGGTGCGCTCTTCATTCTCGTGGGCGTGATCTACGATCGTCGCCATACCCGTGACCTCTCGGATTTCGGTGGACTCGCGAAGGTGATGCCCTGGTATGCGATCATCTTCGTGATCATCACGATGAGCTCCGTGGGCCTGCCGAGCACGAACGGCTTCGTCGGGGAGTTCATGATTCTCGCAGGCACTTTCACCTCGGATCAGCTCTCGGTATGGGAGAAGGTGTTCGTGCTCTCAGCCGCAACGGGCGTGATTCTCGCGGCGATTTACATGCTGCACGCGGTCCTGAAGATGTTTTGGGGACCGCTCGATAAGAAGGAAAACTCGGCGTTGTCCGATTTGAATTGGCGAGAGGTGGTCGCGCTGTTGCCGCTCGTCGTGTTGGTCTTCGTCATGGGCCTCTTCCCACGCACGCTTCTCGACTCGATCGAGCCATCGGCCACACAGATGATCTCCGATTACAACGACCGCTGGGAAGCCGATTGGCATGACGACACGCCGCGACTTTTGCCTTTCCCTGAGCTCCAGGCGCAAGAGGTCGAAGTGGTAGAAGCGGATGCTGAGGGCGGAGGTGCGCAATGATCGAAATGTTCGGAGTCTATGCGCCGCTGCTTCCGATTTTGTTCGTGCTCTTCGGCGGAATCACGTTGATGGTCGTCGATGCGCTCGTACAAAAGGGCGCTGAGCTCGCGATGGGTGCCTTCGTGGTGCTCGTGTTGGGCGCGGGGATCTCTCTTGGAATCTGGGACGTCGAAGGAGCGGCCGAGGCCTCGGTGTTGGGGAATTGGTTCGCGATCGATCGGCTTTCGCTCTTCATCGATGTGGCTGTGTGCATCGGCGGCGCGATGACGGCGCTTCTGGCCGGCGGGTATTTGCGCGAGCACAACCTCGACCGTGGTGAGTTCTATGTCCTCCTCGTGTTCAGCTCGCTTGGTGCGATGGTGCTTGGCAGAGCGAATGACGTTTTGAGCCTGTTCATCGCGGTCGAGATTTTGTCGCTTGGTTCGTACGGTATGGTCGCGTTTCGACGTCAGAGCCCGCGTGCCGTCGAGGGAGCGATCAAGTATTTCCTGCTGGGCTCGTTCGCATCAGCGATTCTTCTTTTTGGTTCGGCGCTGGCTTATGGCGCAACGGGACATACGGATTTTCCGAGTATTCTCGAGGCGACCTCGAGTGGCGAAGTCGATTTGCGCCTCTTGATGTTGGCGCTCGCGCTCATTTCAGTGGGACTTGCGTTCAAGGTGAGCGCTGTTCCTTTCCACATGTGGACCCCTGACGCGTACGAGGGCGCGATCACACCGGCCACGACGTTCATGTCGATCGTCGTCAAAGCAGGCGTGTTTGGCGTGATGTTGCGGGTGTTGTTCGTCGCGTTTGGAGACGAAATGCTCGCGGTGGATGTGACAGGGTGGCCGTCGATGATTGCAGGCCTCTCGGCTGTCACGATGATCGTTGGTAATCTCGCGGCGATCGTGCAGAAGAATGTGAAGCGGATGCTCGCTTATTCTTCGGTTGCTCACGGCGGTTACATTCTCATCGGCGTGGCCGCCGCAGCTGTGATGGGGAACGAGGGCGGTTGGGACGCGACCGCACTCGCGTCGGTTCTCTATTATTTGTTGGCCTACACAGTGACGAACGTACTCGCGTTCGGAGCATTGATTTGGGCCGGGTCACGTGGACTCGAAGCGGTCTCGTATGAAGACCTCGCAGGTCTCGGACGACGCAATCCGTTGATTGCGTTGCCATTCGTGCTTGGGATGCTGTCGTTGATGGGCATCCCGCCCACCGCGGGCTTCTTTGCGAAATATTACGTGCTCATGTCGGCTGTTGCGGCAGGTGGCGGAATGGTGTGGCTCGCGGTGCTCGGTGTTCTGACGAGCGCCATCGGAGCGTATTACTACCTGCGCGTGTTGGTCGTTCTTTTCATGAAAGAACCGGAGTCAGGGGCAGCCGTGGCGGTTCCGATGCGCTCGCTTTATGTCGCCTGTGCGCTCGCGCTCTCGGGCTATTTCGTATTGCGAATGGGCCTTGCGCCCGAGTGGTATTTGCAGCTGGCGTTCGAAGCTGCGCAAAGTCTTGGTTGACATGAAGTGCATGCCGACGGTGGTTTCGTTTCTCGCGCTCACACTCGCGTGTGGGTGCGAGTGTGGCCGCCGCGAAACGGTGAGCGCCCCTTCTGAGGTGCCGGTCGCTGCACCGGAACGCAGCGTGGGGATCATCGTGGGCATCGTGCGGCTCGCTGATGGCTCCGAGCTTCCTCGTTATCCGAGCAATCCACTTCAGATCGAAGGTCGAAATCCGATTCCCACGGAGTGCACTCCGCCGCGTGAAGTCGATCGAACTCCCGTGACCATTGCGGATGAAACAGGAGGGCTCGTGGGGCTCTCGATCGTAGGGACAGGGCCGAACGAGCAAACCTGGCCACGTGCGGGCGAGCCTGTGTTGCACGAGCTGACGATTCGTGATTGCCGGCTGACACCATCGCTCCTCGTTGCCACACGTGGAGATCGAGTCCGCATTTCGAATGAGACCGATTATCCGTTCTTTCCGAATCTCGGCGAGGGTGTTCTTCAGGCACTGCTGCGTGCCGAGCCAAGAGAGATCACCTTGGGCGAGGGTGGAATTCGTACGATCGAGTGCGGCTTTGCGGCGCCGTGCGGACGTGCTGACCTGATCACGCTTTATCATCCCGTGCACACAGTGACTGGCGAGGATGGTCGTTTTCGGCTCGAAGTGCCAGCGGACACGGAAGTTCGGCTGACCGCGTGGCATCCCTTCTTCGAGGAAGCGAACACGACGACGCGTGTGACTGTGGGCGAGACACGCGAAGTCGAGTTCACGATTCGTTCGCGTGTGATCCCTGCGCCCGCCGCGCCGAGGCGTGAGCCCGTACCGGGCGATCCAGACGCATTACTTTGACGGGGGATCCAATGGATCGGGGGATCCTGTCCCCAGACGTTTGGGAACCGAAACGCGATCCCCGTCACGAACGGCGACGATGTCGCCTTCGGGCCAAACAGAGCGCGCTTCTTCGACGAAGGGTTTGGTCGAGCCGTAGCGTTGTGAAAAATGCGTGAGCACGAGGCGGCGTGCACCGGCTTCACGCGCGATGATGCCAGCTTGTTTGGCCGTGAGATGCCCGTGAGCGCGGGCTTCGCGCTCTTCGGACGAGAGATACGTCGATTCACACACGACGAGGTCCGCGCCGCGCGCGAGCTCGATGGCGTTGTCGCACATGCGCGTGTCCATGATGAGCGCGAAGCTCTGACCCGGCTTGTACAAGCTCACGTCGTCGAGATGCACGACCTTGCCATCGACCTTGATCTCGCCATTGCGAATGAGCTCTTTGATGGCGGGTCCTTTGACCCCTGCGGCGGCGAGCTTTTCGGGGAGCATCGTGCGGCCATCGTGTTCGGCGAGTCGATAGCCAAACGTCTCGACTCCATGATCGAGCCGACGGGCGATGATCCGGAGCTTCCCGTTTTCGTGAATGATCCCCTCTCCACGAATGGGCCGGGGCGTGACGCGTGCGACCTCGTGGTAGATCGAGGCGTGTCGCATGCGCTCGTAGAAGACCTGCCCCGAAGCGGGATAATGCACCTCGATTTCGTGTGGCACACGATCGAGGCTGATGCGCTGATGCAAGCCCGCGAGGCCCAAGCAATGATCGCCGTGGAAATGCGTGATGAGAATGCGGCTCACCTGAGTGACGGTGACCTCCGCATAAATCATTTGCCTTTGCGTGCCCTCGCCAGGATCGAAGAGCAGGCCTTCCTCGTCCCATCGGAGTAGATATCCGTTGTGGTTTCGGTAACGGGTCGGAACTTGGCTCGAGGTGCCAAGGACGATGAGCTCTCGGGCGGACATGGCGCGTTGAAGAGGGCCTCTCGTGGCATTTCATGGCCAGCCGCGCAAGCCCGTCGGCTTGACGAGCTCGGTAATTCCCCCGAAGCTGTCGGCAAATTTTCTTTTGGCTGTGAGACACACGGGGAGGATAGGCGCCATGTATTTTCAGCAAACCGAAAACGGCTTCGTCGCGGCGAAGGCGTCCATCGACGCGCGAGCGAAGTTCCTCGTTCGAACCTATCTGCACCTCGTCGGGGCGATCTTCGCGTTCGTGTTTCTCGAAGCGGCGGCCTTTGCGACGGGCATCGCCCATCGTGTCGCCGAAACCGTGTTCATGAGCGGCCGCCTTGGCTGGCTCGTGGTGCTCGGTGCGTTCATGGGTGTGAGCTGGATCGCCGATCGTTGGGCGCGTAGCGACGCCAGCGAAGGCATGCAGTACGCAGGGCTTGGGCTCTACGTGTTGGCGGAAGCCGTAATTTTCATGCCGCTTTTGTGGATCGCTGCGCAATTCGATCCAGCTGCGATTCCAACAGCAGGTCTCGTGACGCTCGTGCTCTTCGGCGGCCTCACCGCCATCGTGTTCCTGACGCGCCGCGATTTTTCGTTCCTTCGTGGGATTCTTGGTGTGGCTGCGATTGGAGCGTTCGCCATCATCGTGGCCAGCATGATCTTCGGGTTCTCGCTCGGCGTGCTCTTCTCGGGGGCGATGGTCGTTCTTGCGGGTGGATACATCCTCTATTACACCTCGAACGTCCTCCATCACTATCAGACCCATCAGCACGTGGCCGCTGCGCTCGCGCTCTTTTCTGCTGTCGCGCTTCTGTTCTGGTACGTGCTTCGTCTCTTCCTCGCATCGCGCCGATAAACTCGAGTCTTCGGTGTGAAAAGAAAGGCGGCGGTCCTGAACCAAAGGATCGCCGCTTTTCCGTTCTTGTTGGACTCCCCGTGGGCACGTGGTATACCGCGCGCCGCCTTGGAGGAGCGTCCTCTGCGGCCGGTACTTCGCAAGAAGGCCGAAACCCCACACACCTCCTTTCTTTCTTCGAAAGAAACGAGTCGGCCCGGTGCTCCGCTCCACGCGGGGTTGTCGGCTCGGGGAGGTGGAGGAAACCAACCGGAGAAGAATGATGACTGACGTCCAGACTGTTGAAACGACCCCCGAAGACTACGCATCCAACCTTCCGATCAGCCTCCGCACCCTCATCGATGCAGGCGTGCATTTCGGTCACCAGACGCGCCGCTGGAATCCGAAGATGCGCCCCTTCATCTTTGGCGCGCGCAATGGCATTCACATCATCGATCTCGACCAGACCGCGGTGCTCTTCAAGCGGGCGTATGATTTCGTGGTGGAAGCGGTGGCGCGTGGTGGTCATGTGCTCTTCGTTGGAACGAAGCGTCAGGCCGTCGAGACGGTGCAAGAAGAAGCCGCACGCGCCGGACAGTTCTATGTCACCGGCCGTTGGCTCGGGGGCACGCTCACGAACTTCCGCACCGTGAAGGGCGCCATCGAGCGCCTTCGCGAGCTCGACCGTATGTTCGAAGATGGAACGGCGGAGAACTTCGTGAAGAAGGAGCAAACCCAGCTCAAGCGCGAGCAGGAGCGCCTCGAGAAGTTCATCGGCGGCATCAAGATGATGAACTCGCATCCGGCGATCGTCTTCGTCATCGACCCGCATCACGAGCACATCGCGATCAGCGAGGCGCGCAAGCTTCACATCCCGATCGTCGCGATCACCGATACCAACTGTGATCCCGACATCATCGATTTCGTGGTCCCCGGCAACGACGACGCAATCCGCAGCATCAAGCTTTTCACGAGCCGCATCGCGGATGCATGCATCGAAGGCCAACAGCGTCGTCGCGAGTTCCGTAGCCATGATGGCGGCGGACACGAGCGCGCAGGCGGCGGTGAAGGATCCAAGGTCGAGGTCGAATTCCAGCGTGGTCGGCGTGGTGGTGGTGGCGGCGGGGGTCGTGGCCGCGGTCCGCGTGGCGGCGAAGCCGCAGGCCAGAGCTGATCGAGATATCCCTGTATCGAGAGACTGAAAGGAAAAAGCGCAATCATGGCCAATGTCACCGCGCAACAGGTCAAGTCGCTCCGTGATCGCACGGGGGCCGGCATGAACGACTGCCGCAACGCACTCATCGAGGCCGAGGGGCACGAAGAGAATGCGGTCGAAATCATTCAGAAGAAGGGCCTTGCCAAGGCCGCGAAGAAGGCTGGTGCGATCGCCGCCGAAGGCCTCATTCACTCGTACATTCACTCGAACTCGCGCATCGGCGTGCTCGTCGAAGTGAACTGCCAAACCGACTTCGTCGCGCGCAACGATGACTTCAAGTCGTTCGTGAACGATGTGGGTTTGCAGATCGCGAGCTCGAGCCCGCTTTACGTGCGTCGTGAGGAGGTACCCGAAGCGGATAAGCAGAAGCAGCTCTCGCTCTTCCGCGCTCAGCTCGAAGAGGAAGAAGCGCAGACCGGCAAGAAGCGCCCCGAGGCGGCGGTCGCGAAGATCCTCGAAGGCAAGCTCGACAAGTGGTACTCCGAAGTCTGCTTGAACGAGCAGGAGCTCGTGACCCGCGATGACAAGAAGACCGCCGCTCAGGTGGCGGACGAGCTCACCGCAAAGATCGGTGAGCGCATCAGCGTACGTCGCTTCGTGCGCTATGAGCTCGGCGAAGGCATCGAGAAGAAGGCGACCGATCTGGCTGCTGAAGTTGCTGAGCAGCTCGCTTCGATGAGCTGACGTTTGGATTCCACGATATCGGGGTCTGCGCTTCGTGGGCCCCGGTATCTATGTGTACGATTTCCCGCATTCGGAGGCCCATGACCGCTGCCAACCAGCTTCGCTACCGACGTGTCATGCTGAAACTCTCGGGCGAGGCGCTCGCGGGGAGCGACAACGGATTTGGGATCGATACACCCACCTTGCAGGTGCTCGCTGGCGAAGTCGCCGAGGTGCATGCGCTCGGTGCGGAATGTGGTGTCGTCATCGGCGGCGGCAATATTTTTCGTGGTCTCAAAGGCAGCGCCCAAGGGATGGATCGTGCGACGGCCGATTACATGGGCATGCTCGCGACGGTGATCAATGCGCTTGCGCTTCAAGACACACTCGAGCGTCTCAAGGTGCCAACGCGTGTGCTGAGCGCGCTCGAGATTCGTCAGGTTGCCGAGCCTTATATTCGACGTCGCGCGATTCGGCATTTGGAGAAAGGCCGTGTCGTCATCTTCGCGGCAGGCACCGGAAACCCTTATTTTTCGACGGATACCGCGGCAGCGCTGCGCAGCATGGAAATCGGCGCGAGCCTGCTTTGCAAAGCCACGAAAGTGGAAGGTGTCTACGATAAAGACCCGGCCAAGCACAGCGACGCCGTGATGTACCGTCGGCTGACGTACGATCGCTGTTTGAGCGAACGTATCGGAGTGATGGATTCGACGGCGGTCACGCTGTGTCGTGAAAACAAACTGCCGATTCGAGTTTTTGCCTTGCTCAAGCGGGGCAATATCAAGCGCGTGCTCTTGGGTGAGGACGTGGGCACGCTCGTGACCGAGACGGGCGCGGAATCTTAGAGGCTCCAAAGGAAGGACAACGCCATGGGGATGATCGAAGACACGCTCGCAGAACTCCGGACGAGCATCTCCAAAGCGCACGATGCGCTCCGGAAGGAGCTCAGCCGAATCCGGACGGGCCGCGCCTCGCCCGACTTGCTCGATTCGATCCGTGTCGAGTATTACGGCGTGCCGACACCGATTTCGCAGATGGCGAGCGTATCGGTTCCCGAGCCTCGGATGCTCACGGTCAAGCCGTTCGAGCGCGGGCAAATCAAAGCGATCGAGAGTGCGATCGTGCAGAGCCCTCTTGGTCTCAATCCTCAGAACGACGGTGAGCTGATCCGCATCCCCATGCCGCCGCTCACCGAGCAGCGCCGCAAAGAGCTCGCGAAGATCGCGCGAGCCCACCTCGAAGACGGCAAGATCGCGATTCGCAAGGCGCGCCATGAATGTCGCGACATGCTGCAGTCGATCGAAAAGGACGGCGAAGCGAGCCGTGATGATGTCGAGCGTGCCGAAAAGGCGATGGAAGAGATCGTCAAAGAGGGCGCAGCGAAAGCGGACGAGATCGTTGCCTCGAAGGAAAAAGATATCCTTCAGGTGTGATCACTCTCCGTATTTTGTGACGATTTCTCGGACATACGCGACGAACTCGTCTCGATGAAAGCGTTCGAAGTTTTCCCATGTCGTCATCGTCATCGAGTCTTCGATGCGGTCGACGAACATACGACCGTCCAAATGATCCACTTCGTGCTGGAACGTTCCGGCAGAGATGCCTTTGACTTCGCGTTCGAAGGGTTCGCCGGTCCGATCCCACGCGCGGACGCGAATGTGGGCATGACGACGTACGCGTCCTCGAAGATTCGGGACGCTGAGACAGCCTTCGAAATTTAGAAATGTTTCGTCCGAAAGCGACTCGATCACCGGATTGACCAGGATGGTCAGTGGGATACGAGGTTTGTACGGATAGCGAGGGTTGTTGCCAACTTCGATCGCGCAGATGCGAATGGGCTCGTAGACCTGAGTGGCAGCGAGCCCAGCGCCGTTTGCATCGCGCATCGTCTCGACGAGGTCGTCGATGAAGCGCTGTGTTTGCTCGGAGCGGAGCTCGTCCAGGCGGAGCTCCCGCGCACGTTCGCGAAGAATGGGGTGGCCGATTTGCGCGATTTTACGAAGGGTCATGGACGAACCGTGGCGAGTTCCGGTTCACTCGTCCAGCGATTCATGTTCGGAGATCGTTGACCACTCCCGCTGCGCGTTCTGCGTCGTCAGATGTAATGACGAAACGACGACCGCCTCGCAAAAGCAGCTCGATGGCAGTCCCTGAACGTACAACGACGGCAGCGCGACCCAAGAGCACGAGGCTGCCGCGATAACCCCAACCGCCATGAGACAATGGGGTGACGTGGATTACGTCTGCGCGCTCTACGCGATCGAGCTCGAAGCTCTGCTTGGGGAAGGCGAGGGGGCCATATTCGATCGTGAAGCGTTGGCGATCGATGCGTATGCATACTTGTGTCCATGGGATCAGCAGAGCGGCGACCGCGCTCGATACGAACGCGATGTCTTCTCTGCCCAGGAGGAGCGCGAAGAGAGCGGCGATGAGCATCGCGGCTGCGAGCAATGACAGCCCGCGAGCCTTGGTGCGCTTTTGATAGACGGCGCGTTCACGAGGGGCGAGCCCTGCGGAAGGAGCGGTGGTCGAGTCCGGCGGGAAATTCTTCGCGCGGGTGGCGCGCGAGACGAGGGCCGCGAGCCCAAGGCCAAGTCCCGTGGCGCAGAGAGCCGTGATGAGCGATAGCGGCCGAGCGTCTCGCCACGTGGGTGCATCGATATTTGCGTGCACCGCGAGGAATCCGAGCGCGGTGAAGAGGAAGCTCACGAAGCTGGCGATGCCAAGGACGTGTGATGTCTGTTCGGACTGAACACGCACCGCACGAATCGCAACCAGCGCAGCGATCAATGTCGCGCCGACATGGAGGAGCAGCATGACGATTTTCGGCAGCGCCGAGTCAGGCGTGCCCGACAAGCCCCAGTGGGACGCCATCGGATCGGGGAGCGCGGCCCAGTGGAGCGCGAAAGGCAGCGCGGTCAATGCCGGCATGACGAACGATGCAATGGTGATCACACGCTTCATGACAGTCCCTCCAAAAGAGTCTTCAGTTCATCGAGGCCCACGCCATAACGACGCGCGGCCTCGAGCAAGGGGCGGGCGAGGCGAACGAGTTCGGCATGCGAGCGTGCTTTTCGAACGACGGTGACACCGCGGCCGCGGCGCATCTCGACGAGATTCTCGTCGCGCAAGATCTGATAAGCGCGCAGCACGGTATGCAGGTTGACCGAGAGAGACTCCGCGAGGCCGCGAGCCGTCGGCAGCTGCTCTCCCGGGTCGACTTCGCCATCCGCGATGGCGCGACGAATGCTTGCCGCGATTTGAGCGTAAAGCGGAGCTGAGTCGTGAGGATCGATAACAAGTAACATTGTTATAGATTAACTATAACAAATGTCTTGTCGGTGCAAGGTGGAAGATCGACTGCGCACACGCCTTGCGTTACGCTTTGGACATCATAGGTGAACCGGCAAGCCCCATGAGCTTCAGCGAATACTTAAAGCTCGAGGAGTGCTCGCCCGAACGCCATGAGTATCTTTCTGGGCGTGTGTATGCGATGGCGAGCGCTTCCCCGCGACACAATCGAATCGTCGGGAATGCATTTGCGTCGCTGGATCGCGCATTGCGAGGAAGGCCCTGTGTCCCTCTCGCAGGAGCTCAGCGCGTTTACGTGCAAGCCACCGATCTTGCGACCTATCCTGACGTGACGGTCGTTTGTGGACAGCCCACGCTTGGTGCCGACGGAAGGACGATTCTAAATCCGTCCTTGCTCGTCGAGGTTCTCTCCCCTTCGACTGAAGACTACGATCGAGGTGCGAAACTTCGGCACTATATGCGGCTTCCCTCCTTCCGGGAGTACCTCGTCATCGCGAGCGACGAGCGACGGGTCGAACATCATCGCCGGTTGGAGCCGGGCCAGTGGTTGATGACGGTCTATGAAGACGCGGAAGACGAAATCTCTCTTCCGACGCTCGAAGCCAGCGTGCGCTTGGGCGATTTCTACCACCGTGTGGACGATGTTTGAGCTGCGGGTCCTTCTCGAAGCTCGCGTGTGAAGCGCTCGACGAGCGCGCGTTGGCCGCGGTGTAGATGAACCGTGGGACGCACGGTGCGCATCGCCGCTTCGGCGGCATTCACGTCGTGTGCTTGCCTTCGTGCGATGAGAACGGCAGCGGCGAACGTTGCACTGCGTCCATGACCGGCAGCGCAATGGACATAAATAGGACCCTCGTGGGTCGCGATGAGACGAGCGAGCTTCGCGAAATCTTCGTAGTCGGGGACGGATGTGTCGAGTGTTGGCAGACAATGATAATCGCGCCCTTCGCGGATGGTCGCGCTCACAGGAAATTCGCTGGTGAGATCGACGATCACGCGTGTGTTTCGAGGGAGCGCGTGCGCATGTACGATGCGACCGAGGAAGAGCCCAGGTGCGATCTCGTGCCACGGCTCCTCGGCACGTCGAAAGGCATCCCACTGCACTCGCAACCACGCCACGAGGTGATAGGGGAGCAATAAAACGAAATGAGACTTCTTGAGCGTGCCGTCGGGCCGTTTGCCGAAGACGGCGGGGCCAAGACCCAAATATCCAAGCCCAACCGTCGTGACGGCGATCGCGGGCCACACGAGAATCCACGCCAGTCCGCCGAGCCACACCGCGCTCGTGGCGAGAAGAATCCCCAAGATCACTTGGGCCCATCCGAAACGGATTCTCACGCGGTTTCCGCGCGGAGCACGGACTCGAGATCGGCAACGCTCTTGGGGATCGAGTCGGTCAGCACGTCACGCTCAGTCGCGGTGACCAGCACATCGTCTTCGATGCGAATTCCACGTACGTCTGCAAAACGCTCCAACATGTTTTGATTCACGCGATCTCGACTGAGCGCCGCGAACTCCGGATTTCTCAAAATGGCGGGCACGAAATAGATGCCTGGTTCGATCGTGACGGCCATGCCAGGCGCGAGATCACGGTCGAGACGCAAATACGAGAGGCCGAACTGTTTCGATCGCTCTCGTCCATTTGCGTATCCGGCGCGATCGCCGAGATCTTCCATGTCGTGGACGTCGAGGCCGAGGAGATGGCCGACGCCGTGAGGGAAAAACAACGCGTGCACACCGTCTTGTACGAGCTCTTCGGGATCGCCCCGAAGGATTCCGATGTCGACGAGGCCACGCGCAATCGCGTGACACGCCGCGAGGTGAACGTCTCGATATCGAACGCCAGGACTTACGCGCTCGATGGCGCTGCGCTGCGCTGCGAGCACGATTTCGTACATCGTGCGCTGCGTCTCGGAGAAGCGCCCTGAAACGGGCCACGTACGGGTGACGTCGCCAGCCCATCCCCCTTCGGTTTCAGCCCCGACATCGGCAAGGAGAAGGTCTCCATCACGAAGCTCGTTGTCGTAGGAATGGCTATGAAGGACCTCTCCGTGCACTGTGACGATCGAGGGATAGGACGTCCCCATTCCACGGGTGATAAGCGCTCCTTCCATCGCACCACGGATCGCGTGTTCGCGCACACCTGCCCGTGTTGCGCGCATGCCTGCGAGGTGTGCCGCATGGGTTGCGTGCGCTGCTTCGCGCAACCCTCCGATGGCAGCGTCGTCGTGGATGAGACGAAGCGCGATGATGGCATCGGCGAGTGCCGCGTCACTTTCATCGTCGCGCCGGCTGATGTGAATCTCTCGACCGAGGAGTTCGGCTTGTCGGGTGCGCGTTGGAGCATCCATTGCGGGCAGCGTTGCGACATGCCGCGCCCGAAGGACGTGGGGGAGCTCTTCTGTGCTGCGAATGCGGCAACCGATGGCTCTTTCGAGGTGAGCGATGCTCGGCATCGGGCCATGCCAGAGCTCGTCATCGGGCGGACGCGGAGCGACGAACAACGTCGCAGCTTCGTCTTCCAAAAGCAGAAAGGCGCCTTCGAGATGCAACCCTGCGAGGTAGAGAAAATGGCTCGACGCGCGAAATGAGAACGTGTTCGCAGGGTAGTTTTTCGGATTCGGGAGACCCGCCGCGATGAGCGCAGCAGAGCCTCCGAGAGCTCTTGAAAGTTTCGCCCGCCGAGTGACGAAGGAGTGGGTGTCGAGGCGCTCGAGTTGCATCGGTGCATTATAGAGCATGAACGTCGATGTGCTGGTGGCGCCCTATGCAGAACTCGCCAGCGAGGCAAGACTCGGGTAGAGGATTGTTCGTATGTCAGCCGTCTTTGATCTTCCCATCTTTCTTTCTGGGCCGATGGGGAGCGGGAAAACGACCTTGGGTCGGGCTCTTGCGTCGCGTGGGGGTGTGGAATTCATCGATCTCGATGAGATGATCGAGAAAGAGCAAGGTGCGACGGTGGCCTCGCTCTTCGCTTCCCATGGTGAGGCTGGGTTTCGTGCTCTCGAGCGGGATGCCGCGTGGCGTGTGGCGAGCATCTCCGAACCGAAGGTGATCGCACTCGGAGGGGGCACCGTCGTCTCTCGTGAAACACGTCGGATGTTGCTCTCGAAAGGCACGCTCATCACCTTGCGAGCACGCCCCGAAACACTCGCGGCCCGCGTCGGCGGCTCCACCCATCGACCGCTCCTCGCGGATGCCTCGGACCGAGCGCTCGCGCTGTCGGCGATTCTGCTCGAGCGCGCGTCGGCATATGCCGAATCACATGGAAGCGTAGATACCGAGCAAGGCAGCGTGGACGACGTGCTCTCCGAGATTCTCGCGATTTCTCGCGAGCGTCCCATCGTCGTACCACTCGGCGAACGGACCTATCGAGTCGAGATCGGGCGAGGTGTGTCGAGCCGCATCGGAGCACGGCTGAACGCGGCGGGTGCGGCGGGATCGGTGGTGGTGGTCTCGGATCGCCACGTCGAAGAGCCTTGGGCGCGTAGAATACGGGAGGGTGTGCGCGATGCCGGGCTCGTGCCCATTGGAGTCACTCTGCCACCCGGCGAAGCCGAAAAAACGATTCGTTCCGTCGAGGCAATCTGGAATGCAGGGCTTGCGTCGGGGATCGATCGCAAGGGCGCCGTGGTCGCGGTGGGCGGAGGCGTCGTCGGTGATCTGGCAGGGTTCGCGGCGTCCACGTTGTTGCGTGGAATTCGGTTCGTGCAGGTGCCGACTTCTCTCCTCGCGATGGTCGATAGCTCGGTCGGAGGAAAGACCGGATTCGATCGAGCGGAGGGGAAAAATCTCGTCGGCACATTCCATCAGCCGTGCGCGGTGCTTTGCGATATCGACATGTTGTCTACGTTGCCGCGTGAGGAGCGCATCTCGGGAATGGCGGAGGTCGTCAAGTGCGCATGGATCGATGGTGAAGAGGCAGTGCTCGAGCTCGAGCAGGACGCCGAAGCGCTCGTCTCGGGAGATCCCGATGCCACGGTGCGTGCAGTGAGACGCGCGGTGGCTCTCAAAGCGCGTATCGTGGCAGAAGACGAGCTTGAGCTAGGGGTGCGGGCGTTTCTCAATCTGGGTCATACCCTCGGTCACGCCATGGAAGCGGCGAGCGCATATACGATGCGGCACGGTGATGCGGTGGCGCGAGGATTCGTGGCTGCCATGCGTGTCTCTCGTTCGCTTTCGTTTGCCAAGGATGAACACGTGAGGCGATTGCGGGCGCTTTTGTCGCGCCTGGGACTGCCCACGGATCCAGATGCGTATCTCGACGCACACGCGCTCGGCTTCGTGGGGGCGGATAAAAAGCGGGTGGGTGCGAATATTCGTTTCGTGCTGGCTGGAGCTCCAGGCGAAGTCGAAGTGCGATCGATTCCGATCGATACCGTTCGCAAGCTTGCTGTGTCGGGATGAGCGAGCCAGGGAATTTGGCTTCTTCCTGTGTCTGGGCTTACCCTGATCGACGAGCGGGCGGTCCTCGTTTATCCGTCCGCCGGAGGCCTCTTTATGATTTCGAAGACGTGGCGTTTCGTCGGCGCTGTTCTCTGCATTGTGGGGGGATGCGCACCAACGAATACCGGCATCGAGATCGAAGCCATGCTCGCGGCTCCAGACAACTGCGTGTATAGGCCAGGTGCGACCGCGACGACGATCGCCAGCCCTGTGCTGGATACAACCGCTGAAACCGCCGCGTTTCGAACGGGGATTCGCTATTCAGCGGCATTTCAAGTCGTGAACCGGATGCTGAATCTGTCGAATTCGGTGTATCCGCTCACCACCGACACGAATTCGTTTCACATCGAAGAAGCCGAGGTCGAGCTTCGCGCGATCGATGGAAGCGAGCTGGATTTTGGTGGCTTGCCCACTCGCTTTCGTGTTCCGGCCAGCGGGTTCATTCCTTCGGCAACGAGCGGCATGGATCTCGGTCGCGGTCTTGCGATCGTGGAGGTCGTCCCTGCGATTTACGGGGATGTGCTCGTCAACACCGAGGGAACCATCCTCGTATCCGTTCGGATGACAGGAGTGACGAGCGGTGATTCCACTCAAACGACTGGAGAAATCACCTTTCCGCTTCGGTTGTGCACGAACTTCTGCCTTTTCCAATGCGGGTTCGAAGATGGCGCGCCGATCACGGAGGCCGTTTTTTCGTGCATCCCCGGACAAGACAACGTTTCGTTGATCCCGTGTTCGTGAGCTCCCTTACGGAAGGGTCGCGAGGAAGGCGTCGCTGAACGCGAATCGTACGAGCGCTGAGAGCTCGCTCGAATTCGCGATGGCGTCTCCCAGCGCTTCGAGCGATGGTGTGAAGTCGAGCTGGTCGTGCTCGGAGAGCAGTGCGCGGATGCTGCCTTCGAGGTCGCCCGAAGCCACGAGCCCAGCACGTGCCGCGCTGGCGAATGCAGAGCTGCGCATCTTGTCCCAATCGAAGATGTCTTCCGCGTCGAGAAGGAGTTCTCGAACATCGCGCTGATTGCGCACTGGAATCGTTCGCCAGAGGGCGGCAGCCACGGCCGCAGCGTCGCGATCGATCTGAGCCTCTTCCGCCGGACCGAATGCAGCGCGAACCGCCGCGAAGAAGGTGCGGCCTTCCTCCTCGCTGAAAGTCGCGACGAGCACGTGCGCGGGTTGCGCCAGCTCGAGTGCACGGCCCAGAAGAAATCGGAGAGCACCTTCATCGGTGGACGGAGCATCGTGGCCGATGATGACCGCGGGCGGCTGGGTTCGTACGGGCACGATGCTCGTTCGTCCGAGCTGCTGCGAAACGAACACGGCCGTGTCGTCGGGGAGCGTCTCGAGCGCTGCAGCGACGGAACGACCCAAGAGCGAGGTGCTGTGCGCTCCCACGCGGTCCGTTCCCACCACGCCGAGCTGAGCAAGTGTGACTTTGAAAATCGGGAGAGCGGATTCCCAAAGCAATTGTAAAAGCGCGCGTCCGCTCGAGGTCATGGGATCGCGAAAGAGATGCTCTCGCTCGTTTACGATTGCACGCGCATCGACTGTGACGAGTCGGCGAGCTCCGCCGCGCGATGCATCCGAGACGGATAGGATCGCGCTCGCAAGCGCGGCTTCTCGGGAGGCACCCGTGCGTGTGGCGAGCTCTTCGAGAGCAACGAGAATGTCCGTTCGCCATGGTTCGAGCATCAGCGTCGATCGCAGTTGGACAATGCGCTCCGTTGCTGTTTCTTCTGACTCTTCCGGAGTCGAATGGACGACTCGGAGATGGGCCCATGATGCGATCTCGGCGAGCACGGAAGCGCGCTTGTCATCCTCGACGTCGGCATCGTTTTCCAAGAGAGTGAGAGCCGCATTCGCGTGCTCTTCTGCGCGTGAAAGATCTCTGACGAACAGGGCATAGAGGCGCGCTGATTTCATCAGCAAACGCGCTTTTTCTTCGGTCATCCATGCATCCGCCGCACGTCGTTCGAACTCCGAAAAGAGGGCGTCGAACGCCTTTTTACCGGCATCGGCCGATGTGTGGCTCATCGTTTGAGCAAGCCGACCGAGGTCTTCCTCGAGCTCGGCGACGCCCGTCTGTTTCCACATCGGGAAAAGGACCGCCCATGCACGTTCGGGGCGACCGATCTCTTGCTCGAGGAGAGTCGCGGCGCGGCGCCGCATCTCGAGCTTGATCGCTGGATGAGGTGCATTGTCCGAGAGCAGAAGTAGACCGCGTGCGAGCGCATCCAAGTCGGACGTCGCACGTGCGAGCCGTTCGATCGCGGTGAGTACCGCACCCGAGCTCGCCGAATGCGCTGCGGCCTCGAGATACGCTTCGAGCGCGGCAGCATCATGCCCCGCACGCTCTAGAAATCGAGCTCGGCGATAGAGGAGTGCACGCTTTCCGTTGGCGCCCATCGCGCGCTCGATGAGCTCGAGATACACGCGTTCCGCGCTCTCGACGTCGCCGAGCTCGAGGGCGAGATGCTCCGCTGCAAGAAGGAGTGGCTTATAACGAGGAGAGCGCATCACGCCAGAGACCGTGACGTCGAGTGCTCGGCGCAGCTCTCCAAGCTCGCGAACGAGAACGGCCGCGGCTCGCTCTGCAAGTTTTCCGGCGGGAGCTTCGTCCGCGCGCTCCATGTGGTCGATCAACAATGCGACGGCATCCGAGGTGCAGCCGATGCTGACGAGAAGACTCGAAACACGCAGCACCCGCTCGGCCTCTTCGTCCGTATGGACGCTCGAAACGTCGGCGATGGCCGAACGTGCGAACGCAAGCGCACGTTCGGCGTCGTTCGATACGGCGAACGTGGCCGCTGAAAGCGCGAGCCAACCTTCGAAACGCTCGGCCTCTCCAGCGGCCTCTGAAACGCGGAGCGCGAGGACGGCCATCCATCGCTCATGTTCGCCGGTTCGTGCGTAAATATTCGCGAGTCGTTCGATGGCAGCACCGTCGCGTGGTGCACGGGCGAGAACACGGAGAAGCGCACGCGCCTCTCCTGCTTGATCGCCTTGGGCTTGATGATGGTTCGCGATCATCCACAAACACGCGATGGCCTCGGCTTCTGTGCTGGCCGTCAAAAGACGCTCGAGCACGGACGTGCGCAAACGCGGCATGTTGGCTTGCTCCGTCGAGCCCGATGCGAGCTCGCGCAGTCGGAGCGCCGCTTCCCCGTATCGGTCCATGGCAGCGAGCGCCAGCACCGTTGCTCTCTCGAGCTCACCGCGGGAGGCGAGCGAAACGAGCGCCTCTTCGATGGGCGCGATGTGAGCGATGTCCGCACGTGTTTCTAGGAGGAGCTCGCGAAGAGCGCGCTCTGCGAGGTCGGTCTCGCCTCGCTCACTCGCGATGCGGAGCGTCGCCATCCAAGGGGCAGCGTCCGTGGGTGCGAGCTCAGACCATCGCTCTGCGATTCGGCTTCGTGCCTCTTCTGTTTCGGCTTCGCGAAGTTGAGCCCAAAGAAGAGAAGGGACTTCACCGATCGATGCGAGTGCACATTCGATGGCGAGACCCGAGACGGGCGAGTCGCTCGTCACGTGTCTGGCCAAAATCCAGGCAGCAGCGCCGGCGTGCGCATCGTTCTCGAGCGCCATCGCCGCGTTCGTGACGGCCTTTGCTGCATCGTGTGTTGCATCGGCAGAAGTCGCGAGGAACGAATAGAGCCGAGCCCGTGAGGCGGCTGGCAGTTCGAGCTGAGCTTCTCGCTCGAGCGCCTCGGTCAGGAGCGCGTGATCCGAGAGCCGCGATGCAGCGCGTCGCAATCGAATGAGCGCTTCTTGATGACTCGGGACCTCTTCGAGGATCTTCGAGCACGCATGCGCAGCCTCACGATGGTCACCTCGAGCAGCTTCGAGAGATGCAATCCAGAGAAGAGCTCGTGTTCGTGGAGCGCGCTCCAGCTCAGAGCGCGCGCGCTGATGGAGCACGGCGATCCGTGCATCCACGTCACCACGGATGGCGAAAAGGCGCTCGAGGAGCCCAGAGGCCGTGCTGTCCCAGGCTTCTTCGAGGAGTTCCTTCAAGAGCGCGATGGCTCGATCGCGCCGCTCTGGATCTTGCGCGAGAATCGAAGCGAGCTCGAGCTTTGCCCGACGGGCTTCTTGGGCCTCGCCTTCGCGGGACAGTCGATCGAGCTCTGCTGCGCGTTGCATGATGGGCCGGGTGCTCGGCGCAAGTCGCCCGCGCACCCGGCTGGAATCCCCCGTGATCGATGCCGCCATGGAGCGAGCCCATGCGGCACGAAGAGGTTCGTTCGTGAGCTCGTCGGTGATCGTTGCGAGCTCCTCCAGCACGGCTTTTTGTGCTTCTGCGGAAGACCAAGTCTTCGCTCGGGCCACGCGTTCGAGTGAGTCGGCGAGGAGGAGCGGATCTGCGGTCGCTTCGGATTGACGGCGAACGGAGATCATCGCGTGTTCGTTCTCGGGCGTGAGTTCGAGGCATCGGAGCCGCAACTCGAGCTCCCACATTCCGTCACCGGGAACATCGAGCCGCGCGTCAGCGGCGCGATTCATCCACTCTGACCGTGAGCTCATGGGTGCTGCGGTTGCGATTTCTTCGAGCACCACGGTGCGCTCGAGCACAGCGGAGGCTTCGCTCAAAGCCGCGTCGAGGGGCAGATAGACTGACTCGAGTGAGGGCTCGTCATCGAACGCACGCAGCAAAAAATCTGCGGCCCAGAGCGGCCTGTCTGCGGTGTGCGCCCGTTCGGCGGCGGCGAGCCAGCACGTGCGACGGATCTCCACGTTCGTGCTTCGAGCGGCATGATCGGCACAGAGTCCCATCGCGCCGACCATGAGCTCTTCGTGAACGAGCGCATGCACGAGTCGTTCGAAGGGTTCCTCCGAGAGCAGCGCGAGACACCACGCGCTTCGCAGATCGAAGGTCGCTCGAACCGGATCGAGCTCGGCACATAACGCCGATGAATCACAAAGCTCCGCGGCGGCTTCGGCGAAGCGACCGCGGGCTTTGTGGATTGAAGCTGCAATGCGATGCGCGTCGACGGAAGATCGGCTCCGCTCGGAGATGGAACTGAGCGCCGCGAGCGCGATGGAAGGGCGACCTGCGCGGAGACACAGCTCCGCATAGGATTGAAGCACGCGATCGCGTTCGTCTCCTTCGAGCGCCGCTGCCACGGCTGCTCGACCATACGCGAGAGCCAACTCCGTTCTCGCCGAGGCCGTGCATGCATTGGCTGCATCGAGCAGCGCGTTGGCGTCTTCAGGAGTGGCAGCGGCCGCTTCACGCAAGGCCCGCTCGCGTTCTTCGACGCTTCCATACCGATCGAACCAGGTCTCGGCAGCGCTTCGCCATGCGGTTGCACGTTCTTCGGCCCGTGCCGTCGATTCTTCGAGAATGGCGATCTCGCGTTCGATCGCGTCGAGAGGATCTTCCAGCTTCGAAACAATCTGCGGGAGCTCCACAAGAGGAGATGCGAGCTCGCCGATGTGCTCGAAGATCTGCGCCGCACCAGGGGAGAGCTGCACTTCGGGTGCGCGTGGGGGAGGGAGTGTGCTCGGACGTGATGGCAGAACAGCGTCGAGGGGAGCTGGCGGCAGGAGGCCGGGGCCCAGGGCAGGGGCGCGGATCGGTTCGGGAGGGGGAAGTGTGCCGCCTCTCGGAGGCGCCTCATGACGTATGGGATCGGGCGTGAGGCGTTCTCGTAACGTGGACTCACCCTGCGATGTATAGGGCATTTCTGGGCGTGAGGGGGGCAGGGGGGCCGTTGGAATCCGCGTGGAGTGTTCCGCGATGGTCGGCGCAGAAATCGAAATTAGGCGCCGTGCAGGCGCTGGAGCGCTCGTGCCTGGAGGAACGATACGCGCCAGGCCTGCCCGAACGAGGGCGGCGATTCGAGATGCCGCGGCAGGGGCACTCGTGAGGAGCGCTCCGATCCGGAGCTCGTTTTTCCCATCGATCCCGGCCCAGCGTCGCGCACGCGCCAGGTGGGGCCCTTCTCGCCAGTCGAGCCGATGTGTGGCGCGAGATCCGACCTGCTCGGCGTCCCCCTCTGCGGCTCTTCTCTCGAGCGCATCGAGCACCAACGGCACGAGTGCGACTTCGATCGCGGTGATTTGGGGTACGGCGTTTGGGCCGAGCGCGGGTACCGCGCGTCCCTCGGCTTCGGCTTTCGTGATTCCGCGCACCAACCGATCGAGCCAAAGCGCACGCATGGTTTCACTGAGTGCATCGACACTCAGGACGTTCGAATCGGCCGGCAGCTTGTCCGGGTCTGCGGAGCCGCGACGAAGCGCTTCGAGCCCCCCGTCGTCGACGCGACCGCTCTTATGTAAGAACTCGTGCAGAGAGGGGTCTCCCTCGGTTCGGCGCACGTCGATGACACGTCCGCGACGGAGCACGAGCTGCCTTTCCCCGACCTCGACCACGCCGTCTGCGCCGCGTTCGTCGAGGCCAAGGAGGAAAAGTGCAATCGGACTCGGCGATGGCGCCCAGAGATCCACGGACCGGACTGTATCATCTCTCGCAGGATGTCGTCGTTGTCACGGTGGACCGGGGACTCTCTGACTGAATTTTCGTCTCAAACCACCCGGCTCGAGCTGGTCTGGAAATGGTTTCGACCGTTTTCCAGACTCTTCAGCGAATCTCGAGCCCGATGGGCAGCGCCAAAACCACACGATGCCCGTCCCGGAGCAGCCGCACCCAGTGAAGCGCGCCCATGGCCGGACCGAGCTCGGCTTCGGCGAGGGCGTGAGTTGCAGCGTCCACTCCCTCACCGCCTTGCATCGCCGACATGAGCGTCTCGAGCATCGTGCGTCGCGCGGGCCATTCGGAGACAGGGGCTGTTTCATCGAGCTCGGCGCGTTCTCGCGCCGCCGCGAGCGCCGCGCGCAACCCCCCGACGCGATCGATGAGACCGCGTTCAATCCCCTGATTTCCGCTCCAAATCCGCCCCTCCGCGGATTCCAATACCCGCTCTTCCGGAATCTCACGAGACGTTGCGACGCGGTTCACGAAACGTCGATACGTGCTCTCCATGATCGTGCGGAGAACCGCACGCTCCCCATCGGTGAATGGCGCGGCCGGGGTCGACCAGCCCGCGTGTGCGCCCCGCGTCAATGTCTCGGCGTGCACACCCACACGCTCGAGGAGCGCCGATGCATCGACTTTGCCTCCCACGACTCCGATCGAACCCACGATACTCGATGGATGTGCGACGATTTCGTGGCCAGCCGAAGCGATGTAATAGCCGCCGCTCGCGGCCATATCACCGACCGAAACGACGACCGGCTTTCGTCCGGCGACCCTTCGGACCGCGTGCCACATGCGATCGCTGGCGAGCGCAGAGCCGCCAGGTGAGTCGATGCGAAGAACGACGGCCTTCACGTCGTCGTCATCGGCGAGCTCGCGCATCCGGCGCACGAAAGGACCGGCATGTCCCGTGCCCGTGCCAGCTTCTTCTGCATCAGTGATCTCCCCATCCAGATACACGAGCTCGATCCGCGACCCTGTGGATTCCGCCTCGGAGGGTTCCCCTCGAGCGAGGGCATCGAGCACATCGGTCAGCGTGATCGGCTCTTGCTCCGGCAAGAGACGGACACGCACGTTGCGCGTGGCTTGTCCGGCTTCGCGCGCTCGTGTGCGCGCTTCGTCATCGAACTCGACGGCATCGACGAGCCCCGCTGCGAGTGCACCGCTCGAATCATAGGGGCCTCCGTCGAGTACTTCTTGCACACGTTCGGGGGCGAGACGGCGTCCAGAGGCAATCGTTCGGACGAGATCTGCTTGCAGATCATCCAAGAGCGCCCCGAGAGATTCTCTCATTTCGGGGGACATGTCCTGTCGTGTAAACGGCTCGGCGGCGCCTTTGAACGATCCGACTTGCATCAAATCGGCATGAATGCCGATTTGATCGAGGAGGGTTCGTGCGTAGAAAACCTGAGCGGCGAGCCCCACGGTGTCGAGCATGCCTGCCGGCGTGACAGTGATTCGATCGCAACCCGATGCGGCGAGCCTATAGCCCGCATTGTCGATGGTTTCGAAGTGGCAGTGAACGGGCTTGCCTGCTTCTCGAATCGCGGAAATGGCTTCCGATAGATCTCCGACACGGCCCCAACTGCTGCCCATGGGTCCGAGGCGAAGAAAAATCGAGACGACGTGTTCATCGGTCCGGGCCCGCTCGAGCCGCTGGAGCACATCGTAGAGCACGGGCGCAGGTGGCTGGAACAACGAGGTCTCGCTCGAATTCGAAGGGCTCTCGAGCAGAACGAATTCCTGGAGCTCGCGCCGTTCGGGATTGGGCTCTTCCTCTCCATGGCGACCTCCGCCGCAAGAGCAAGAAGAGGACGCACCTCCAAGGGCGATGAGAAGGGCAATTGCGAGCGGCTTCGACATGCGCATGGGCCGAGAGTAGGGCGAAGTGGGCCTCTGCGCCCGGGCTTTATGGGGTTTCGTCCGTCGTATCCGAACGGGGGGCGCTGGCCGAATCATCGGGAGGAGGATCCGGCGTTCGTGTGTTCGTTCCAAGCGCTGCCGAAAGACGCTCGACTTGCCGTCGAGCGATCGAGGCCCGAGGGCCGCTCGACGTGTGCTCGAGATAACGTTGATAAGCACGGAGCGCTCGTTCCCGATCGTCCAATCGTCGAAAGGCATCTCCAAGCCCAATCAACGCATCGAACGACCCACGCTCGACGGCCCGTTCGAGCTGCGTGACCGCACCTCGCGCATTGCCTTCCGCCAACATGACGAACCCGAGCCCCGTCAACCCTTCAGGCCCGTTCGCCCGTTCTCTGAGCGCTTGCTCGAAAAGAGCTCGAGCCCGTCGAAGGTCTCCGTTTTCGAGGCGCTGCTCTCCCTCGCGGATGAGCGCATCGTATCCTCGCGGTGTCGCTTCGGGGGCCGGCTCTCGTGTGCCCGCCGCCTCTGGGCGCGGAGCAGGGGGAGCTTGCGCTCCGGGAGGTTCTGTCGCTGCCGCAGGGGCTGAAGCTTCTCTTCGAGCGATGGCGTGTTGCATCGAAAGTGCGATGGGGTGATCGCTCACGCGATCGAGCACGGCACGCAGCTGTGCTTGTGCGCCGACGACGTTGCCAGAAGCAAGTTCGGCGCGTGCGAGCAACAATCTGGCTCGAATCAGCCCTGGATCTTGGGCCACGGCACGCTCGGCCGCGGGCTTTGCCAACGCGAGGTTCTCACCGCGATCCGCGGCGATGAGCGCCTCTACGCGTGAAGCTTCTGCGGACGGCATCCTCGCGAGCGTGCGTCCCCGGGCCAGCCGCGATTCTGCCATCTCGTAATCGCGAGACAGGCGCAGCGCATCGCTGAGCGCAATCTCTACGTCGCCATCTCCTGTGCCGTGGCGGATCGCAGCTTCCGCATGCTCGCGGGCTTGATCGGCGTGTTCAGCGGCCTGCTCGCGCAAGGCGGATGCCGTGGCGCGCTCGGCAGGGTCGCTTCGCGCCTCGAGATCAGCCGCTTCGAAGAGGCGTTGCTGCGCGATGAGCGCGTGGGCCCGCGACAACCCCGACAAGGCGCGGGCATCGTGTTCATCGAACGCGAGCGCCTTCGTGAAATGCGTCGCAGCGTTGCGATAGGCTTCATGATGATCGAGCCTGAGGGCGTCCTGTCCTGCTCGAAGGAAGGGCGAGACCGGATCGTTCGTCGAGCCTTGAGTGAACCCCTCGGTAATTCGATCCCAGCCTTGGGCGAGGCCCAACCCTCCTGCGAGGAGCACGACGGCCGCCACCCACACACCGCTCCAGCTTCGACCTCGCTGGCGTGTTCTGAATTCGTCTTCTTCGTCGACGTGAAGCGGCCTCACGGAGGCGCGCAGCCTCGGCGAGTGAGGAGGAGAGTCTGAGGGCGCAGGGCGCGCTCTGGGCGTCTCTGAGGACTTCGCATGTCCGAGGTCCATCTGGGTTTTCGGAATCGAAAGGGGGCGCGGAGCGGGGGTTGCTGCGCCTGGAGGGGGCGTTGCAGGTGGGGGGACGACCGCTTCGATCGTCCGTCCGCGGAGATCTTCCGTGGATTTCGGTGTGGCATGACCCAGACCGAGAATCGTGGCCTTTCCGGAGCGTGGGGGAGGCTGTGACTGCGGCCCGGGCTCTGGGGCTTCGAGTGTGGGTGCATACGCGCGGGCGTCGTGGAGGGGCTTGCCGTGACTTCCCGTGGGTTCACGCGAGGAGGGGGGTGGGGTGCTGGTCAGGGGTCCATGCCCAGCCATGGTGGCTCGTGGGGCAGGACGGACCGCGGTGAAAAACGTTTGGAGCTCAGCGATGTCTCCAAGACGCTTCCAGCCCCCACCACTCCTCGAGATTTCGTCCTCGGGGCAGAGCCGTCCCGTGGTGATCAATCGCTGGAGCTCCTTGAGCGAGCTCAGGTGTTCGACGGTGGCATCCCGATCTCGCCGGATGGTCCATATCCGAGGCTCCGCGGTGCTTGCGCTCGCAGCCGTCCCCGGGCGGAACACCTTGAACAGGTTCCCGCAGTTCGTGCATTTGACCGTGGTTCCACGGGCAGCGACGAGTGTTTCGTCAAACTCGTACTCAGTGCTGCAGCGTTCGCACGTGACGTCCATCGAACTCCGATGGGCGCGATGTTAGCTGCCCGCGAAGCGTGTGTCGACGCGACGCGTCACGACCCGATTCAGGCGTCGTGAAGAAGGGAATCGTGAAGTTGGAACGCAAGCGTTCGCGCACCGCGTAGCGCCACGTGCGGCTCGAGCACGACCGATACGCGAATGGTCGAGAGCACCTCGCGCATGCGGCCTTTGGCCAAAAATGACTGAACGAACGTGTCGTCCCGTTGAAGGGCCGGCAGGATTTTCGCGGCGATTCCTCCCGACACGAAGAGCCCTCCTCGAGGAAGCGTTTTCAGCGCGAGATTGCCTGCCTCCGAACCGTAGATCGACGCGAAGAGGGAGAGCGCGAGGGCGCAAGCAGGGTCTTGATTCGACACTCCGAGCTCTCCGATGACGGCTCCTGGGTCCTCCGTGCGCAGCCTCGCCAAGGTTGTTTCGCTGCTCTTTGCGAGCCCTGCTGATTGGACGAACGAGTGAATGGTTTCGAGGCCGGGGCCCGAAAGCACGCGCTCGTAGGACACATGATCAGGGAATTGCTGCCTGCAAAACCGCAGCAATCCGTCTTCGAGCTCGTTTCGGGGTGCGAAGCTCGCATGGCCTCCTTCGGTGGGAAGAACGATCGCGTCTTGGCCGACCCGAACGAGGATCGCCTCTCCGAGCCCAGTCCCAGCGCCGAGCACGGCGATGGGGCCTTGTGGAGAGACGATTCCCTCCTGCAAAATGACGAGCTCATCTTCGCCGAGCATCAACAGGCCGCGTGCCGTGGCTTCGAAATCATTGATGACAGCCACGCGTGATATTCCAAGCGTGGATGCGAACGACGTCGCGTCGATGGCCCAGGGGAGGTTCGTGGTGCGGACTTGCCCGTTTCGAACCGGCCCGGCGACTCCGAATGCTGCTGCGACGGGGCGCACTCCGGATGCATCGAGAAACGCTGCGGTCGGCTTTTCGAGGCCTTCGTGTTCTCCACTCGCAAACGTCGTGGTTGCGATTTCGCGAAAGGAGCCATCCGGAGCACGCTCCGAGAGCGACAAGACCGTTTTGGTCCCGCCGATATCGCCTGCGAGTACGTGCGTTCCGGAGGGCTTCATTTCGTGCGGCTTCCCATATAACTCCTCGTCTTGGTGCAGCCAAGGATACCGGTTATTCGGTGTTCTTCGCCTTCACCGCCGCGAAGCAGATGTGTCCGCTGTAGTGGAGTTTTTCGCAGTTGGTTCGATACACCGACCACTTCTCCTTCTGCGCGATGAGGTCGATCTCGTAGTTCATCGCCGACTCGTGCTTCCACCCGAGCGCTCGATGCGAGCGCTCGGAGATGTGTCTCCACCAGCCGATCAGCGAGATGGCGTCGATGCTCGGCCTGAGCGCGATGACGTGCAGACCTGCCTCTTCGAAGATCGTCTTCACACCGTAGATCGTGAAGTTGTAGATGCTGAACGAGTGGTAGGGCTCCATCTGCGAAACCGAACCGATGAACACGCCGTCCGGGCGTAAGACACGCGCGATTTCGGGGAGCAGGCGGTGTGGATAGCGCACGTGTTCCAGCACCTGATTGCTGTGGATCAGCTCGACCGAGTCGGTCTCGAAGGGCATGTGGATGCCGTCGTAGGTCACGAAACTCGCATCGGCTCGCGTGCGGGTCGCGACTTGCGGTGACCACTCGATGTCGACGCCCACGTACTCGAGCTTCGGGTGCGCGGCGCGTAGCCAGTCGTACGCGTTGCCGTTGCCGCAACCGAGATCGACGATGCGGCGCGCGGGGTGCTTCGCGAGGCGTTCGAGTGTCATCTCGCGCGAGGATGTCTGCCGCGCATGATCCGTCGGGATCGCGTCTTTCACTGGCGCGAATGGGTCCGCAGATGGACTGGACGATGGGCGCGCTTCATGTGTTGACACGGAAGGAGGACGCGTCGTGGTGGTGTCTCCGGGAGACATGGGAAACCGCTTCGCCACCATGTCGGCGAAGAAGCGTTTGGGATCGCGCAATAGCTTCTGACTCTTGCTCACATGCCTCCGAACATTGGGTCGTTGTAGCAAGGATATGGAGTGCCCGTCCATGAGCGTGGCAAGGCGGTTTCAGAGTGCCTGGAGAACTTCGCTCTTCAGACACTCGAGCGCGTCGAGCGCTTCTTCGTGAATGGGATCGAGTTGAAGCACTGCGCGATAAGCTTCTTCCGCTGCTTCACGCTGACCGACGGCTCGAAGCACGCGGCCATGGAGCAAATGCGTGATGATGGAATCTGGAGCGAGGTTCCTCGCGTACGAGAGCTCGGCCAAGGCGTGTGCATTTCCTGCGCAGTCCTCTTCGGCCACACGATGCCGGCTGTAGCCGACATACGCGAGGAACTCGCCTTGATCGGGGCAGAGCTCGAACGCTCGGACGAATGCCGAAAGAGCGTCAGCGAAGTCATCACGATCGAGCGCGAGGTTGCCGCGCCGGAACTCACGCTCCGCTTCGGAAAGACGTCCCGCTCGTGGATCGAAGCCGGTCTCCGTCACCTCCGCGCGCGGAGGTGCTTCGCCAGGATCAGTCGTTCGAACGTCCAGCGCGTCGTCTTCGACAGTCTGATCGTTCCAAGTCTCGGTGTCGTTTGAGATCGTCTTCGGTGTGTTGGTCGAGAGCGCCTCGTGTCGGACCGAAGGTGTGGGCACGAGCGAGAACCGCACGGCACCAAGACACTCCATCGCATACACGAGTTGCGCCACCGCGATGGGTCTCGAACCCATCGCGAGGACTTCTTGGAGTGTGAGCGTGCCATCGATCTTCGAGAGGATCTGCCGTGCCTCCGGCACCCATCGCACGCGGACGAAGCGCGCAATTTGCGTCGGAACGGGGACGATGAAGCGATCGGTGTTCGGTGAGAGCAGCTCCATCAATCGCGACGCGGACATGCTTGCGCAGACGCCTTCGTAAATAATCTCGGGCAGTCCCAGCTCGATACCCACGGCTTCGAGTGGCGCCTCGAGATCGGTTCGGAAGTAGTACGTGCCGGAGGTCCAACCGAAAATGTCGAAGAGTTTGTCCCGAGCTTGTTGAGCGAGCGCATCCCCGAGCTCGAGCGGAGCGAGCGCGCCCATGTCGATGAGGATTTGTCCTTGCCATCCCTCTCCGAGTTGCATCCGTCGAATGGACTCTTCGAGCGTCGCCGTGCCGATCCGGCGTCGACGCACGAGCATTTGTCCGAGGCATTCATCGAGTAGATTCGAATGCATGTGGATTGGCACACCACCGCGGAAATAAACGACCTTGGCGGGAGGATCGCCGGTCGTCGTCTTTTGGTGGCTGCCTTTGGCGACACACACGAGCGCGCCGCTCATGCGAAGGTCAGCGAGCTGACGCAATAGTTGTGGGAACGGAGTGTCCCGGAAATGTCCGTGAATTTGAGGGCGTGTTGCCGTCGCATCACGTGTGGCCACGCCGACGGTGCGTCCCTCTTCCACCGCTTCCGCATCGACGTTCGGAGCGTTGTCAGAGCTTCGACGCGCAAGCGCGGTGTCCGGCTCCACGCGCGCATGCTCGACGTCGTTGTCCGCCAGCCTCTCGAGTGCGTTTTGAATCTCGTTTGGGCTCGCGATGCGCGTCTGTTCGTCGGGAGAACGATGTCCTATGACGTCGAGCGCATCGAGAATCGCGTCTTCCGTAGGTTCGCCGAGGATCGTGGAGATCGCGCCGACTCGAACCCCGAGCGTGGCGAGAGATGGATTCGTTTCATGAGCGGAGAGGAGCACCACGTGCGCTTGTCGTCCGCCCGGAGCCCAACGGATGGATTCGATGGTGACGACGCCATCCCGTCCTGGGAGCGAGTAATCGACCATGACGACGTCGGCTGGCTCCTGCACGAAACGATCGATGGCTCGTTCACCGCTTCCAAGGAGAACGGGGGCATGGCCCGCGCTGGCGACAATGCCCACGATTCGAGCTCCGATCGATGCATCTGCGTGCACGATGAACACCGAAAGCGGGATCATGAGGGTTCCTTGCCGTGCATCCACGGCGCTCGTGCGTCCACAGGCGCGATGATTCGTTCGAATACCGCACGAATTTCTTCGGTCGTTCGCTGATAACTAGAAATCAACACATGGGCGGGTTCGTGGCCATCGCGTTCTCGAATCCCGAGTCGTCGCGCAAGTTGTTCTGTGCGCCGGGTCCCCGGAACGACCTTCGGTTCGCCGGTGTCGTCCAGCAATTTCAGAGTTTGCTCGATGGCGCGAAGGAAGGCGTACCCTTCGGAGAGTGCATCGGCGAAGTTCCGCACTGGCCCTCCGAACTTTGCTGCGTGTGCGAGCACTTCCAGGGTGGAGGGCACGCTCTGTCGAAGCTCATCGGGAAGCATTCCTTCTCCCTCGGGCCTCATCTGAAGCCACTGCGCGAGGAATTCGATATCGACGAGACCACCAAAGCCGAGCTTTGGATGGTACTGCTTGGCGGTTTCTCGCGCGAGCTCGAGCTGAATCCGAGCCCGCATGGCCGCGAACTCTTCCGGTTCTGGGCGCACACCACCGTAAGCCACTTGGGCAAGATGCTTCTGGACACGATCTCGCAGCTCGGTTCGTCCGGCCACGACGCGCGCTCGCAGGAGCGCTTGCCTCTCCCACGTGGCGCCGCGTTCTTTGTGGTACCGATCGAACGCCGCGAGCGAAACGACGAGCGTCCCTTGCGAGCCGCTGGGTCGCAGTCGTGTGTCGGTTTCGTATCCAGGGCCTTCTGCATCCGGTTGCGAGAGGAGGCGCATCGTGCGTTGCGCGATCCGTGTGAAGAACTCCGCATGTGAAATCGAACGAGACCCCGCCGTCTCACCCTCTTCGTCGTAGAGAAACACGAGGTCGAGGTCGCCGCCGAAACCGAGCTCTCTCGCTCCGAGCTTGCCCATCGCCACGACGACCATCGACGCCGGAGCGCCGCTCGCGCCCGCGTGTGGCGTACCGAAACGCATGATCGCCTCGCGCGTGGCGAGATCGAGGGCCGCTTGGATCTGTGCTTCCGCAGCCAATGTCAGAACGCGAACACATCGTTCGAGCGGCATTTCGCCAGAAGCCAGCGCGAGACCGACACGCAACGTCACAGAACGTTTGGCCCTTCGCATTGCGGAGACGAGCGCCTCTGCTTCTCCTTCGACCACTTTGAGATCGCGCAGCGGCGCGTGCCAATCGAGGACTTCATGCTCGTCGACGACGCCTGGCATGAGCAGAAGATCGAGCTCTTCCGGGTGCCCGATGAGCGCGCTCGCGAGGGTTGCGCTCGTACCGAAGAGGCCGACCATCCTCCGAAGGAGGAGCGGATCTTCGATGATTCGTTTCTCATGCGGAAGGCCTCGCAAACGCGTGAAGAACTCCGCGAGATGTCTCAGGGCCGCGTCGGGATCGGCCACACCCCGGACCTCTTCGAGGAGGCGTGGCCCGAGCTCGGGAAACGTCTCTCGCATCACCGGACCAAGCGGAGCATCGGCCCTCCTTGCGAGGCGAAGCAAATGCACGGCAGCTTCTTCGGGATCGCTGACCGGGAGCACATGCGCCGCGGCTTCGGCGAGGGCAGAGACGTCGATCCCACCCGCGATGCGATCGGAGAGGGCTGCGAGCTCTCGGTCCCGGGTGCCCGCCCGCGAGGGACGTGATTCGGATTTGGGCAAGAGAGAATCGAAGAGTTCGGCGATGCACGCGCGATCTTCTCGCATCACCACTTCGAGCTCGGCTTCATCGCGATATCCGAGCGAGCGGGCGAAACGTGCGCGCTCCTCGCCCTCGGGAGGGAGTCGGTGCGTTTGGTATCCGGTCCACGAGTGAATGCGGTGCTCGATTCTCCTCAGCCGCGCCCAGGCGGCCGCAAGCGCGCGCGCTTCGCCTTCACGAACGAATCCTGCGGCTTCGAGCCGTCGCAACGCTTGAATCGTCCCCGGCACCTGGAGTTGAGGGTGACGCCCGCCCCAGATGAGTTGAAGCGATTGGACGAAGAACTCGGCTTCTCGAATACCGCCGCGTCCGAGCTTGACGTCGCGTGTTTCATCGACATCGAGCTCACGCCGCGAGCGTTCGAGCATTTGCGCCATTTCACGGGCGATTCCGGGATCGACCGAACGACGGAACACGAACGGACGGAGCGCCTCGAGCAAGCCCCGGCCGAAGCGGCGATCCCCAGCGATGGGGCGGGCCCGTAAGAGCGCGGCGCGCTCCCACGTGCGTCCCCAGCTTTCGTAATAACGCTCGGCGCTGGCGAGAGAGTTGACGAGCGGCCCACTCGTGCCTTCGGGACGAAGACGCAGATCGACACGAAAGCAAAACCCATCCTCGGTCACATCCGAAAGAGCCGCGACAGCGCGGGTCACTGTGCGCGCGTGGAGCTCGTGCACCGTGAGGGCATCACCAGACACACTGCCCTCGTCGGTTTCGTAAAAAAAACACAGATCGATGTCGCTTCCAAGGTTCAGCTCCCAGCCGCCGAGCTTGCCCATGCCAAGGCAAACGAGCGCGATGGGTTGTCCCTCTTCGGTTCGCGGTATGCCAAACCTCTTCTCGACCGTGCGTCGCGCGGCGTCGAGCGCGCTTTCGCAGGACGCGGCCGCGAGCGCAGCCATTTCGGCGCTCGTCGCATCGATGTCAGCGAGACGAAGAATCTCCTGGAGCGCGATGCGCACGATATGCCGATGTCGCAGCTGCCGTAGTTCACGGCGCAATTCGTCGCCGTCTTCCAGCGTCGATGTCCTCGCGGCGAACTGGCGCAGGAGCGATGCCACGCGTGCCCGCCTCGCGAGACCCAAGCGTCGCACGTCTTCGGGGAGCTTCGGATCTCCCAGAGCGAGATGCAAAAGTGCCGGTGCATGCTCGCCCAAAAGCCCGACGATCGAACGAATGGATTCATTCGAGGCATCCCCTCCTGCCGCGCGAAAAGCGTCGATTGCGGAAAGGGCCGCAGGGGTCGTGATGTCGCGGGCGAGGGTGGGCACGGGTGGAAGGTACCGCGTCCGGAGCCGTCGGTGCGCTCTTATAAAACTCGCCTCGAACGCTCGAATCCGGAGCGCGCGGTTGACGCTCCGTCGACCCCAGAGTAGAAAGCGCCGCTCTCCGGGGTGGCCTCGGCCGGGCCTTCACCCTCGGCCGGCTTCTGAGGTGTTCGGGTGTTCCTTTCCTTTGTACAGCTCCTCCTTTGGCTCCAACCTGCCGCAACGGGCAGTGGAGGCGGCGCCAATGGCGGCGGGGCCGGTGGTGTTCCGCCTGATACCTGCATGCTCAACGCAGGCATGATGGCCGCCATCCTACTTTTTACTTATTTTTTCATGATTCGTCCGGAGAAGAAGCGTCGTGAAGAAGCCGACGCACTCCTGAAATCCTTGAAAAAAGGGATGAAGGTCCGGACGACCGGTGGAATCCTGGGCGAGATCGTGTCGCTCACCGAGCACGAGGTCGTGCTCGCCGTGGCCGACAAAGTTCGGATCAACGTCTTGCGTTCGCACATCACGGGCCCTGAGCCCGAGAAGCGCGACAAAGACGACAAGGACAAAGACGATAAGGGCAGCAAAAAGCCCGACGAGGCGCGCGGTTAGAACCCGCGCCGGAGAGCCGAATGGACAGGGGCTGGTACCTTCGTTTCGGGTTCGTCGTTGCGTGTGTCGTGGCGGCGTGGTTTGCACTCTGGCCGAGCTTGCATGACTGGGTTGCAGCACCCGAATGGGTGCGGTCGACCTTTGAGCATCGCATCGCGCCAGGGCTCGATATTCGTGGTGGCTTGCGCCTCCAATATGAGGTCGAAGTCGACGAAGCAGTGGCGGATCGCCGCGACTTTCGAGCTCAGCAGGTCGTCGAACGGCTTTGCCAAAAGTTCGAGATCTGTGAGGAGGATCAGCCTCCGACGCGCGAACAGCTCGACCAAGCCCGCGCTCGGGTGCGCGTCGAGACCGCGGGCGAGCAAGGGTTTCGCGTGGTCTTTACCAATGCGGCTGATGTGGCGGAGCTCGATCGAGATCTCGTCAACAGTTTCGGCGACCTTCGTGAGCCATCTCGCACCGACACGACGGTGACCCTCGAGCTTCGCGACGACAGCCTCGAGCGCCTCCGTGAAACGGCGGTCGAGCAAGCCCGCGAGACGATCAGCAATCGTATCGACGAGATGGGCCTGCGCGAGGCGTCCGTGATGGCGCGGGACACCGACATCATCGTCGAGCTTCCTGGTGCGACCGAGGCAGATTTCGCGCGGATCCGTGAGATCATTGCGCGCACCGCGCAGCTCGAGTTCAAGGTCGTCGATGATCTTTCGGATTTCGTGACGACGCTGACCGATCTTCCTGAAGGCGTCACGCGCGCCTCCGAGGTCGTGTCGGCAGGTCAAGAACATCCGCAAGTCGTCTCGAGCTACCTGTTCGTGACCGGAGCGGGTTCTCGCGAACGGCTTCAGAACTACATCAACAGCTTGCAGGAAGCGGGACGAATCCCTGACGATCATCAGCTCGCGATGGGCGAAGCGGAGATGGGCGAGCTCGATGAGGGCGAAACCCCGGAAGAGGCTTGGCGTACGTACTACCTCTATCGCCGTTCGGATCTGACGGGTGAGGCGATCGACGATGCTTCGGTTGCGATCAATCCTGACGACAACCAGCCTTACGTCTCGATCACGTTCAACGGCGCAGGTGCGCGCGCCTTCGAACAGCTGACCGGCACGAACGTGAAGCGTCGTATGGCGATCGTGCTCGATGACCGAGTCGCTTCGGCTCCGGTCATTCAACAGCGAATCGGCGGTGGCCGAGCGCAAATCACCCTGGGTGGTTCCCGCGAATACAACGAGACCTTGAATGAGGCGAATCAGCTGACGATCGTGCTGCGTGCAGGCGCGCTTCCCGCGCCGATTCGACCGGCGAACGAGCAGATGATTGGGCCGACGCTCGGTGCAGATTCGGTTGCACAAGGATCGTTCGGGGCCGCGATGGGTGTGCTCCTCGTGCTCTTGTTCATGGGCCTCTACTACCAGATGGGCGGCCTCGTCGCCGACGTCATGGTGATGCTCAATCTCTTGTTTTTGCTTGCGATTCTTGCCGTTTTCGAAGCGACCTTGACGTTGCCGGGAATCGCGGGAATTGCGCTGACCATCGGCATGGCGGTCGACGCGAACGTGCTCATCAACGAGCGCATTCGTGATGAAATGCGGCTCGGGAAATCTCCACGATCCGCGGTCGAGCTCGGTTTCCAGCGTGCATTTACATCGATCTTCGATAGCCAACTCACGACGCTCATCGCGGGCGTGGTGCTCTATCAGTACGGCACAGGCCCCATTCGTGGTTTCGCAGTGACGCTGATGATCGGTGTCGTCACGTCGCTCTTCACGGGTGTGTTCTGTTCGAAGGTCATGTTCGATTGGCTGGTGCGTGGGCTAAAGATCCAGCGCCTCAACGTTGGATGAGGAGGCGGTCATGGAGATCATCAAGCCTGGACGCGTTTTCGATTTCATGAAGTATCGCCGCCTCGCCGTCGGCGTATCGCTGGTGATGATGGCGCTCAGTGTGCTCTCGGTCTTCTGGCCCGGACCCAACTGGGGCATTGATTTCAGTGGCGGCACCGAGATGCATCTCCGCTTCCGCGGTGAGGTGGACACGGCCGAGCTTCGAGAGACAATCGAAGAGCTGGGTTATGAGAGCCCAGACGTCGTGGCCGTTCAAGGACGCGAAAACGAGTTCATCGTGCGTGTGCGCGAGGTCTCTTCGCTGCCTCCCGATATCGAAGAGCGCATCACTGAAGAAGTGACAGGGGCGCTCGGAGACGCGGAGCTCGTGGCTCTTCGCGTCTCGCCCGGTGGCGACAAGGTTTCCTTGCGTCTCGACCGCGACGCCGAGCTCACTCAAATCGCCGAGGCGCTTCGTGGAGCAGGGCTTGAGTTGCGTGGCGAAGTGACTCGCTTCGGCCCCGAAAATGATTTTCGCTACGAGGCCAACCTGGTGGGCGTGGCGGACCGAATGGTGAGCTCGCTCGAGGCGAGGCTGGGTGAGCGTGGTCCCGAGACGCCGCTTCGTATCGAATGGGTCGGCCCTCGTGCGGGTCAGCAGCTCCGAATCGCGGCGTTGCGGGCGCTCCTCTATACCATCGTGTTCATCATGGCATTCGTCGCATTCCGCTTCGATTTGCGGTTTGCGCCAGGCGGCATTCTCGCGCTCGCGCATGACGCCATCTTGACGGTCGGAATCTTCGTGCTGATTGGACGGGAGTTCAATCTGACGACGATCGCGTCTCTCCTCACGATCATCGGGTATTCGATCAACGACACGATCGTCATCTACGACCGTATTCGTGAGAACATGGCGCGGCATCGCGGCAAATCGATGGCAGAGCTCATCAACTTGTCCACGTCGGAGATGCTCGGTCGTACGCTCGTGACCTCGGGCGTGACTCTCCTCGCCATCATTCCATTCTTCATCTGGGGCACTCAGGTCGTTCAGGACATTGCGCTCGCGCTCTTCATCGGGTTCATCGCGGGTGTGTATTCGACGATTTTCATCGCAGCGCCGTTCACGGAGTGGATGGATTCCCATGTGTTCAAGAGGATGCGCGCAGCCGCTGCCGCCAAACAGGGCAAGGGAGCACGACGCCGACCGGCTTCGGCCGGAGTCTGATCTTCCCGGAGCACACCACGGTGGCTCGTGATGGATGATCGTTTTCGGTTGTTGGAGAGCGATCCAGTTCGGGCATCCGAGCTCGGTAACGAGCTCGGAATCTCCGCGACCTTGGCGCAGGTGCTCCTCCATCGCGGTTTCCGCGACACCTCGGAAATCCGAGACTTTCTAGATCCAAAGCTTGCAGGGTTGCATCCGCCCGATGCGATGATCGATCGCGATGTGGCCGCGGATCGGCTCGCGCAAGCGATTCGAAGCCATGAACGAATCGTGATCTTTGGTGATTACGATGTCGACGGCACGACGAGCACTGCGATTTTGGCAGACGCACTCGAGTCCATGGGCGCCGAAGTCGTGGCGCTCGTGGCGAGCCGCTTTGCTGGTGGATATGGCTTCAGTGAAGCTGCACTCGAACGAGTGAAGGCGAGTGGCGCGAAGGTGCTCGTGACATGCGATTGTGGCTCGAGCGATCACGCTCGGGTCGAAGGAGCACGTCACGCAGGGGTCGATGTGATCGTGGTCGATCATCATCTCGTGCCGAGCGAGCCTTTGCCGGCGCTCGCGTTTTTGAACCCTCATCGGCCTGATTGCGGCTTTTCTTACAAGGGCTTGGCGAGCGCAGGGCTCGTGTTGTCGCTCGCCGCTGCGGTTCGCGCGAAGTTGGGAGCGAAGCTCGATCTGCGCGAGCTCCTCGATCTCGTGGCGCTCGGTACCATCGCCGATGTGGCGCCGCTCGATGGCGACAATCGCCGTCTCGTTCGTGCGGGGCTCGTGCGGCTTGCTCAACCGACGCGGCCTGGGCTCATCGCTCTGCGCGAGCAGGCGAAGATCCGCGCAGGCGCGTCGATGGGGGGGATCGATGTCGCGTTTCGATTGGCGCCACGTCTCAACGCAGCGGGGCGTCTGGGCGATCCCGACATCACGCTTCGACTTTTGCGGGCGCGCTCCTTGGTCGATGCTCGCGCGATGGCGATGGCGATCGAAGGCATCAATGGCGAGCGCAAAGCGATCACCAAGCAGATCACGGACGAGGCGATCGAGCAGGTTCGTTCGATCTACGGCGAACGAGTCGAGGGTGGGATCGTCGTCGCGTCGGAGACGTGGCATCGGGGTGTGGTTGGAATCGTCGCGGCGCGTCTCGTCGACATGTTCGCGGCGCCGGCTCTCGTCATCGCCGTGCACGATGGGATCGGCCACGGAAGTGGACGAACCCCTGCCGGGTTTCCTCTGTACGATGCCATTGCGGCATGCCGAAGTGAGTTGCTCGTCTTTGGGGGGCATCAGGCGGCTGCGGGGTTGAGCGTGGATGTGGCGCGCATCGACGCGTTGCGTGCGAGCTTCGACGACGCCTGTCGCACGATGCGCGCGGCGGGCCTCCATGAGGAGGTCGCTCAACCGATCGATGTCGCGCTCGATGGAAAGAACTTTGTGCTTCCCCTCGCGTCGGAGCTCGCCCGATTCGAGCCTCTCGGAGCTGCGAACCGCGAGCCAATCTTCCTCGTGCCTGATGCACGCGTCGAGGACGCCAATGCGGTGGGCGAAGGACATCTCAAGCTCGCGCTTCGTTTCGGAGGCGGGAGATTGCGTTGCTTTGGATGGGAGATGGCGAGTGAGCTCGAGCGAATCGGAAAGCACGTCAGCGTAATTGGCACGCTTCGCCCCGATGATTGGGTCGGGGGGGAAGCGGTCGAACTGCGTCTCGCTGCGATTCAATCGCAGTGATCCGGCGCGAAGCCTTGCGGCATGTCGCAGGGCGAGACATGTCTCAGACGGAGACACTGCATGAGACATGACTTCGGGATTTCCGAATTCGCGCTCATGGAGAAAGGCGCGAATTCGCGTCAATTCGTGGTGCCTCGTGCGGAGCATGAAGCATGGCCTACGCATTGCTCTTCGGGCCGGGTTCGAACCTGGAGAAGTTATGAAATTCATTCGTCATGCGCTGCTCTCGTGTGTTGCGTTCTTGATGGCTGCGTGCGGTCCAAGCGAGGCGAGCATCCGTCTCGCCGTGCAATACGAAGAAGCCTGGGGCCTCGACCAGCTGGAGGTGAACATCGAGGGCGAGAGCCGACAGGTGGGTGTGACGCCCGAGCTTTTGGTTTGGAGCAAGAGCGAGTGGATTGGCCGAGACCTGAACATCGAAATCGTCGGGCTTCGCGCGAGTGAGCAGATTGCGTCGGGGCGGGTGAGAGTGCGTCCGATCGCGGGCGCGGAGGTGATCGCGATGGTCACGCTGTCGCGGCCGTCGTGCGGTGCGTGGTGCACAGCGGGAGACAGGTCATGCGATGGCGATGGGGTCATCGTCTGCGAAATGCAGGCGGATGGATGTCTTGGATGGAGCGCTCCGACGGCCTGCCCCGCGGCCACGCCGTATTGCTCTTTGGGTGAGTGTCGCGTGGACTGCATCGACGAGTGCGCGGATGGTGAAGCGCGCTGCGATGGGCCGAATGGCTATCGAACCTGCGGCGACTTCGATGGAGATCCATGCCGTGAATGGAGCGGGCGCACGGCGTGTGGCGAGGGTCAATCGTGCAACGCTTCGGGCGTTTGCGTTGATGGCACTTGTAGCGATCAGTGCACGAGTGGAGCGACCGAGTGTCGCGGCAGCGGGGTGGTGTCCTGTGGCGACATGAATGATGATGGCTGCACCGAGTGGGGCCCGGCCGTGGGTTGTTCCACGGGCGAGAGCTGCCAAGGTGGAGCGTGCCGACCGATCGAATCGTGTGAAGACGAATGCACGGCGAACGAGTGCGTCGGCGACATGTTCCACGAGTGCGGCCAGTTCGATGCGGACCCGTGTCTCGATCGCAGCCCGGGTCTGTCGTGCACGCCCGCGGATCGTTGTTTGGAGGGCGCGTGCAATCCGACCATGGGCTGCACCAGCACCGCGCAGATGTGCGACAGCCCGCCCGCGCAGACATGCATCAACGCGAACACGCTCCGCGTCTACGATGCAGCGGGCGAGTGCACGGCCGGCGAATGCAACTACGCCCCGCGCGACATCGCATGTGCGAACTGCCCTTCGTGCGATGCGTGCGCGGGCGTGACGTGCAACACGCCGCCTGCGGCGACGTGCGCGAATGCATCGACGCGTCGAACGTTCGCATCGACCGGTACATGCGCGGGTGGAAGCTGTAGCTACACGCCAACGGACGTGGCGTGCAACGCGCCGCCTGCGGCGACGTGTGCCGATGCGAACACGCTTCGAACCTTCGCATCGACGGGAACGTGTGCGGGAGGAACTTGTACGTACACGTCGACCGATATGCCGTGTTTGCTTGGATGCACGGATGGGCGTTGTGCTGCGGAAGGTCGGGCATTCGAGGCGTATATCAAGGCTTCGAATACCAGCGCCCCGGACGATGATTTTGGCGATTATTTTGGCGAATCGGTCTCTCTCTCCGGCGACCTCTTGGCCGTGGGTGCGGTGGGGGAAGACTCGTCGGCCACTGGTGTGAACGGCGACCAATTCAATAACGGCGCGAC
>CAYZTA010000012.1:0-110812 GCA_964481145.1 uncultured Sandaracinus sp. | reverse complement strand
TAATTGGATCAGAAGTCTTCTCCATTTTGGATCGCGCTCCACGCGATCCTGGTTACATTCCAGATTCAACTCGGCAAGCAGCTGCATCTGCTCAGGCCAAAGCGTCGGACCGCCATGACCCAGCTTCGAGTACCAAGCGCAATTCACCGTCATGCGCACGCCTGGAATTTCCTGTAGCCGCCTCAGGCCCTCTGCCTGTGGCGTGAGCTGAGCGAGGAGCCAATCGAGGTGTCGGCGTAAGTCGAGAGAGCCGGTCTGACCTTCGGACGACAGAGACCAGACACTCGTCTTCGCAATCGTCTTTCCACCACTCTTGCTCGGCCTCTCCTCCCCAGCCGCGATCGAATAGGTCGGCTCGAGTTGCAAGCGACGCGTGATCTCATACGGGAGCAGACTTCCAGGATAGACGATCACCTCGGCACGCGTTTCTGCGCAGGTCGCGTAGTCATCGTCATAGGGTGTCCGGCGCGATGGTACGCTATTCATAGATAGTCCAAGATATCGCCAAGAACATCGCCTGTTTCATCGAGACAATGCCCGTACTCGGCGATCGGACGCAAGCCGTCGAGGTAGATCCAGCGCGCAGATACCACGCCGTTGACCTCTCGCTCGATGCGGTGACCCAGGCCGTCGACGCGATACGTGATGACGTCGCCACCCGGAAGCTGAACTCGGCGCAGAGCGCCAAGAAGATCGTATTCGTACGTCGTGGTCGCATACGGCACGACGCCGCGATCCTGGCGCGTGGAAAGACGGCCTTGTGCGTCGTAGGTGAAGTAGACGTCCCCGTAGAGTGTGAGCCGGTCGCGAGCGTCGTAGACGATCGAGGCCGAATCGAGGTCCGTGGTCGCGTTGATGACGGCGGTCCGGTTTCCGTTCGCGTCGTAGTCGTAGTGCTCGACGAGCACGTCATCGAGGCGCACGTCCGTAAGCCGCCCCGTGTCATCGTAGAAGTACTCGTATTCGCGGGGAAGCGTTGCGCCGGACGTCTCGTGGAGCTCGCGGATACGCCCCATCTCATCCCGCTGCACGTACTCGAACGTCAGACTGCCGCCGGTCCAGCTCGAGGTGAAGAGCGATGGCTCTCCGTAGGGCGTCCACTCGAGACGCGTCGCGACGGCATCTGTGATCGCGGTGTCGCCCGGGAACCGAGTCGTCGCCACACGGGTGCTCGGATCCGCAGTGACCCGAAGCCCCGAGAGGCACGTCACGTTCGCCGTCGAACCGTTCGTCGTCAGGCAGGTCATCGCGCCGTCGGCATCGAACGAGTACTTCGCCGTCACCCCACCAGCGGTGACACTCGCCGGCTCCCACGACACCGGGTCGTAGTCGAAGCTGACGGTCCCGGTGACCGGGCCCGACCACGCCATCGAGAGCGGCAGCGGACCGATGATCGCGAAGAGCACTGCCGAGGTACCGAAGGTAACGATTTCAAAGCTGCGTCGCGCGCTCGCCCATATGCGCCCCGCCACTGGTCTTTTGCCGAAGACCACACGTACAGCGGAGAGGTCATCATTCAACGTCCTTCGGAATCGCATGTTCCCCCAAGCTCCAGCAAGCCAGCCGCCACCCCCGAGAAGAGACTTCGACTTCCGCCCACGACAACTCGCGAGTCGGAGAGCAGCCCGACAGATGATAAGCCAAACACGCTTGCCACGACCACGGCTCACGCATCCGACGGGTTGAACGCCGACCTCGCAGCGCAGATCGGTCCTGGTTCCGATCGGAATTCACGTCGTAGTCGGGTGCTCTCGGGCAGCTGGATCATCGACGATGCGCACCTCATCGACGTGCGCGACCTGCGCCGTCTCTTCGAGGACTTCCCGAAGAACCCCAACCTCGTCCTCGTCACGCAGCCCGAGCTCCTTACGAAGCTCGCGCTCAGCCCCAACGAGGATTTGCGCAACTGCGTCACTTATTCCGGGCTGTTGCCCAAGCTCGCGCCCGACGACATCACTGCGTTCATCCGCGCCGAGCTCGATCGCGCCGGACTCCCCGGCGCGTGCGCAACCTCTGCCTCGGAGCCGACCGCGACCGCACGAAGACCGTCGACCTCAAGCAGGTCAACCGCGTCCTCCTGCAGCCGCACTGGAGACAGAACCGCGACGTGGCCTGACGCGTCGTCGATCGCGGGCACGCTCGCCGACTCGGCGGGGGCATGACGCATCTCCAGTATCGGAACCTCAAGGCAACATCGGCCGCGTTCGTCGTACGTCAGCCGACGGATACGACGGGCGCGGCCGAGGTCTTGCGAACCCATGCATCCGCGCGATCGAACGCGCGCGGCGGCAGAGACTCGCTCGCTCGGCCCAGGACGTCGTACGCCTACGATCGGAACGAGGAAACGACGACGACGTCAGCAAGGCCGTCGGCCGAGATCGCTACGACCGCAACCTTGGAATCGCTTATGACGTCAATCCGGCCGTCAACAATTCCCCTCGAACACTGGAGCGTACCGGCCTGGATCCCGGGGCTCCTCGCGCCGCGCTGAATGGAGTTCTCCACGACCGTGGGAGTGACCTGATCGAGCGCGTGGTGCTCCTTCTCTATTTACTCGTTCGCCACCTCTACCAGATCCTCTGGGAGCTCGACAGAATGACCATCTCCAAATTCGACGAGGAGCACAGTCGTGCCAATCGGACGGGTGAATTGCCTGGCTTGGTCATCGCTCTCCACCTGCCTCATGCCACAGACAGCTGCCAGGCGCCCAGGTCGCATTGCGGGTGGAGCGTCGCTTTTGATTCGAACCGTGTCTCCCCAGGTAGGCCGTTCCATGGTGCGACCTACTGGTTGATCACTGGATAGGTCGCGCCCGTATCGTCGACCTCGAGCACGATGTGGTCGCCCTCGAGACTCATCGTGCTCACGAGCTCGCGCCCGGCATCGTCGCGCGCGACGAGCGGACCGTACGCGATGCCGAGATTGTCGATCGAGAGCTCGATCTCTGCGCCCGAGACGGCGGTCCCCACGACGTTGGGTCCGAGCGTGAGCTCGACGCGCAACCGTCCCCGGCCTCTCGGAGCTTCCGCGAAGGTCCACCCCTGCTCGAGTCCGCGCGCGACGATCTCGTAGGATCACCCATGAACCCGCATCCATCGGCATGGAGTCTGGCGGCCCCGCATCGGATGGATTCTCAGTCGCTGCACCGAGCTGCCCTCCGGCCATCCCTGCGCTCTCTGCCCCCGAGCAACTCGCAAAGAGCAGTGTGAACAACACGACTGGCCAGGTTCGCTTCGATCGATGCATCACCACCCCCGATCGCGGCCTATCTCCCCTCCAAGGACAGGAGTCAAGATCAATCATCGCGCCACCGTCCTCTCCCAGCCTCCAGGCTCACCCGATCGCAATCGCTGGCATTCTGACGAGCCTCCAGGCTCACTCGATCGCAATCGCTGGCGTTCTGACGAGCCTCCAGGCTCACCCGATCGCAATCGCTGGCGTTCTGACGAGCCTCCAGGCTCGCCTCGAGACCAGACATCCCTGATCGGTCAGGCACAAACGCTCACGATTGAGAGCGCCGCACGTGAGCCACTACCGTCCGGGGCATGACAACCCTCATCGACTTTCAGGCGTACACCTCACCGGCCCGAATGGACTCGAACAGCGGAGCCCTGGTCGGCATCAAGCTGATCAAGGCAGCGCCGGAAGATCCCTCGATGCGCCTACGGGCAGCGCTCGCCGCAATCCGCGCCGGCACGGTGCGCATTCAGGAGGTGCGAGCAGCGCGCAGCCGGATACTCAAGCCGGAGAATGTCCGACCCTACGACCAACGCTTCGATGGAGGCTGGGGCGGATTGCACGGCATGCTTGCGGGCCTTGCACGCTTCGGAGGCACCCCCGAAGCCGAGCGCGCCAAGAACCTCATCACCTCGCTTTTCGCGAACGGCTTGGGCTTCCTCACCCTGAGCTTCGAAGCGGAGTGGCTTCACGGACAGGTCCTCCTCCAGCGCGTAGATGACGAAGGCCTCGCGGAGGAGATCACCGCGCTCACACACCCGATCGCGCTGCCGTACGTGCGAGAGGCGACCTCGGCGCTCGGCGAGGCCCTCGGCCTCGGCGAGAAGAACATCGAGCCGCCGCTCGCCGCCTCCCTGGCTGACGCCATCGACGCGCAGTCCACCGCAGTGGCCAAGTACATGCGCGTCCTGGCGGGCGAGACCGACGACGACGATCCGAGCAGCGTCGCGCGCTTCCTCAAGGCCGCCGCGCCGATCGACTGGCTGCGCGCTTACCACGCACGCAGCCCCAAGCCGACTGCCGAAGGTCCCAGCGAAGACAGCGACCCCGACGCCCCCGTCCCCCCTACTCCGGGCGAAGCACGCGATGGGCAAGCGCGTTGAATCGTTGGGTCACGATCGACGGGATTTCGTGGCCGCCTCGGAACGGGATGAATTCCACATCCATCCCTGCCGCGCTCATGTGATCACGCAGCTTCTCCGCAGCCGCAAATGGCAAGAGTGGGTCGGCTTGGCCGTGACTCTGGAGCACCGGCAGCCCCTTTCGCGCCGCCATCTTCGGTACCCAAACCGACTCCGCGAGCAGCGTCGTGCTGAAGAGCGCCAAGCCCGCGAGTCGCCTTGAATCGTGGAGCGCGACGTCGAGCGAGAGCATCGCACCTTGTGAAAAACCACCGAGGAGAATCTGCCCTTCGGAGGGAGCCAAGCGCGCCTCGACGGCATCGAGCAACTCGATGACCTGCGCTCGCGCGCGGTCGAGCCCTTCGGGAATTTCCTTGCCGAAATCGCGAAACTCCCCGCGTTGCCGGGCGCGCTCGAGCGCGACCATATCGATCATCCACCACGCACGGGCATCGTCCATCCCGTACGCATAGGAAAGATCGAGCGGAGCCGCGGGGAACACGAAGCGGGTGCCTGCGGGCACATCGAGCACACGCGAAAATGGCACCAAATCCGTGCCAGGCGCGCCAAATCCGTGCAGCATGACAACCACCGGTCCATGCCCACCGCCTTCGTGATCGACGCCTCCAACGATGCACGACTCAAGGGAACCAAGCCTCTCGACTTTCATCCTCGCAGAGCTAGCACGAGGATCACCAAGAGTGCGAGCGTCATGAGCCCAATGGCGGCGGTACGACGCTCGGAAGGAGGCGGAAGGCGCGCCTCACGATGCGCGAACAGCACCGCGGCCCCCAAACAAGGGAGCGCGGGGATCGCGCGCGCGAATACGATCACCAAGAGCGCCGTCAGCGCGAATGCCATTCCGAGCGCGATCATCGTACGCGTCTTTCCAAGACCGAAGCGCTCGGAGGCCGTGAGATAAAGCGCGACGAACACGATATCGCCCAAGCCGAGGAGCGGCTCGATATCGCTCGTGCCGAGCATGGGAAACGGCAACGCCAAGACCGAAAGCAAAGGCGCGCTCGTCACGATCGCCGCGGTCGGCCCCGAGGGACCAAGGACGCTCCAGAGGTCCGCCAACGACGACACGACCGCCACGACCGAAAGATGCCCCGGATGGGTGATGCGAGCGCCGAGCACCCCACCCGAAATGCTCCCCGACGCAAGCAGCGCGAGGATGACCGCGGCGCTGCCGACGATCCCCCAAGGCCCAGTCGATGCCGGAAGGCTTGCCCACGCCAATCCCACGAGCACCATGGACACAGGAACCCATAGGGCGAGCATCCGGGGTGGCTGCGGCCCCACGGTCGCGCCACTGGCGATCGACATCGAGGAGACCGCAGCGAATCCAATCAAATAAGCCAGGAGAGCCGTCGCCACGTCGCGATGCGGGTCCACTGGAAAATATGGGGCGAGGATCGCGTAGAGAATGAACGAACCCGCGCACCCCGCGAGGGTCCAACTCCACTTGCGCAGATGAGGATGTTCCGCGCTCAAGTCCCCTTTTTTCGTCCGTATGCGATCGCCTCGAGCCTCGTTGCATCGAGCACTTCGATGAGATCAGGCGTCACTTTCAAGGCGCCTTCGCGCTCCAGAAGCGCGAGCCCGCGCGAGATCTCTTCACGCACCGTCCCGAGCCTCCCGGCCACGGTCTCGGTCGTCAAATCGCGCACGAGATGCCGGGCATCTTCGCCCCGCAATTCACGCGCTGCCGCCAGCGTGCAAAGGAACGATGCCAAACGCGCGGGCACCGTGCGCAAGGAGAGATCGCTGACGAGGCGGAGTGTTTTGTCCGTTCGATGCGCGCGCAAATCGAGCATCGCCCGCAAGATCGCAGGACGTTTTTCCCCGAGCGCGACGATCACTTCGTTCGAAATGAGGAGCGCGCTGCCTGCGCGCATGGCGATCGCGCTCGCCGGATAAACGCCACCATCGAAACGAACGCCCTCGAGGATCGGCCGGCCAGGTCGCGCGAGGTAGATGATCTGCTCTCGGCCGTCACGCCCGCTTTTGGTGAGCTTGACCTCACCGGTGCGCACGATGAAAAGGCCCTCGGCCGCTTGTCCTTCGCTGAAAAGAGGCGCGGCGCGAGCCACTTTCCGGACCTCGGCAGCCTCCGCGAGGACATGCAGATCAGGCCCGGGCAGTTGCCCAAGAACGGGGACATCCCGGAAGAGCTCGTCCGCTGAGCGGGGTGCAATCGCCATGTTAGTACGCGAGCTTACCATCATCCGGCGTTCGCGCTCTCGTTCATCACGACCGAACACGTGAAGCCTTGATATAATCTTCGAACGAATGTCCGAGAACACGGGGAAATCCGGACGAGAGCTGGGCCTGCCCTCGATGGGAAAATCCGCCAAACATGAAGATTTGGAGCCAACTCGAGCCTTCGTGGCCGTCCGCCAAGGCGAGCGCGGGTGGGTCGTCGATATCCCTCGTGGAAGGAGCGTGCTGTTGGGCCCTGCCCCCACATCGCTCGTCCTGCTCGATCTCCCCCTCGTGGACGAGACCCCTGTCGAATGGGACGGAGAGCGGCTCATTCTTTACGCCGGCCCCGAGATCTTCGTTGGAGGCAAGCGGGTCGAGGGGGCGGTCGATCTAAAGCCGGGGGACGAGCTCGCGGTGGGGCCTGTGCACCTCGTCGTGGGGATGGCTTCGTCTGGCACTCCGTCGGTGCGGCGCGCCCTGACACATCAAGAGTTCCGGGAACGGATTGCGGAAGAGCTCGCGCGCGCGCGTCGCAGCCGCCGTTCGACCGCGCTCGTCATGGCGCAAGCACGAAGCGGAGAAGGCGGAGCGCTCCTCGGAGCGGCGCTCGAACAGTTTCGTGCGGGCGATGTGGTCGCGACATATGCCCACGACGAGATCGAGATCCTCCTGCCCGACACGACGAGTGAGCGCGCCAGGGCTGTCGTCGCGCGTGTCCTTTCGAACGGCGGATTCGAGGGTGTGCTCGTCGCATGCAGCGCCGCGCCCGAGGATGCGGATCATCCTGAACGACTGATGCGTGCGGTCCGCAGCACATTGCAAACCCAGCGAGAAGCCCATGGAAATCGAGCCGCCTCGAAGCTCACCAACGAGGAGCCCATGCTCGTCGATACGGCGAGTCGCCGTGCTTTTACCGAGCTCGAACGCAGAATCGGGGCTCGAACGCGCCGCCCGATTGTACTCGTGGGCGAAGCGAGCGCCGGCAAGGTGGCCTTCGCGAGGCGTGCCCACCGTCGGGCGGGCAGAGGCCCTTTCGCGGTGCTCGTGTGTGCGCGTGATGGGAGCGTGGAATCACTCGATGCTCGCATTCGCGAAGCGCGCGCAGGGACGCTCGTTCTCGACGAGGTGAGCGAGCTTTCGGCGGACGCGCAGGATCGATTGGTCTCGAAGCTCCGTTCGATCGTTCAAGTCACCCGGATCATCGCGACCACGCAGCGCGATCTGCGTGTGCTTGCGGAGCGCGATGCGTTCGATCGGAACCTGACGCAATGGCTCCATCAAGAAGAGAGCATCGCGATCCCGCCGCTGCGCCAACGTCCCGATGACATCGTGCCGCTCGCGACGCAATTCGCAGAGGAATCTGGTGCAGCGCCGCCAGTACGATATTCAGCAGGCGCATTGGTCCGCCTACGTAGTTATCCGTGGCCTGGCAATGTGCTCGAGCTCCGTAATGCCGTGGAGCGCGCGGTGCGTTTGGCCTTGGGCGGCGAGATGCTCGCGGAGCACTTGCCTTTGGAGCCCACCGCGCCAGTCGCGACCGAGGGGCGATTGCGAGAGCATGTCGATTCGCTCGAACGGGACACGATCGTCAAAGCGCTCGCGGAATCGAATCACAATCAAACGCACGCCGCCAAGCGGCTCGGCCTCTCGCGGCGCGCGCTCATCTATAAAATGGAGAAATATGGTCTAAAACCTCCACCTGGAGTGAATCGACGTGGCTGACCCACATCGGCGACCTCCGTCCGCTCGATGTCGGGATGAATGCCGCGCAGCCATGCTTCGTCGTTGTACGCACCGGCCACATTGAGCGATGCTCATGCCAGGAAAGGTCTTCAACGTGATGAATCGAATTGCATTCGCTGCCGCGTGCTTGTCGATGATGTTCCTGGGCTCCGGCTGCAAGGTCGTCGCGACAGGGTCATCGACCTATGACACGTGTTACAGCACAGCAGACTGCTTGAGTGGCTACGACTCGTGCATCCCGATTTCCAATGCTGGACTCCGCGACAACCAGTGCACTCGAAGCTGCCTCGACGATTTTGACTGCCCTGGCTCGGGGCACTGCGTCTCGTTCGATGGAATCGAGTCGTTTTGCTATCAGAGATGCGTGACGAACTCGGCCTGTGAGTGGGGTTGGGGATGCACTGATTTGAGCGACGGCAGCGCCGTCTGTCTGCCCGGTTCGGGCACGCCTGCTCCTACCGGAATTCCTGCCTACAACGAATGCGATCCGAGCGCCGACACCTGTGTTTCGAGCGTGGAAGGATGCTTCACGATCCAAGTCGACCGTGTGGCCGCAGGCGTCTGCACGAGCAGCTGCGTCACGGCCGACACCTGTCCCATCACGGCGAACGGTCTTAGCGGGGAATGCATTTCGTTCGATAGCGGTCGAAATTACACATGCTTCGAAGCGTGTCGCGATTCGAACGACTGCCTCGAAGGGTTCGCTTGCAAGAGCTCGCTCGCAACCGGCGAAAGGTTCCCGCCGGTGTGCTTGCCGATCTGATTCGAGACCTCAGCGCATCAGCACGTACAAGCTCGACGGGCCACGGCGCACGAGAAGAACCACGTTGCCTCCAGCTCGCGCATATTCATGCGCGAGCTGCGAGATGTTCGAGACCGGGGTCCGGTTCACCGCGAGGATCACGTCGCCTGGAGCGAGCCCCGTCGCCTCTCCGGGTGATCCGGGACGCACCCCCACGACGACAGCTCCTTGACGAAGGTCGGGAGGAATACGGAGCACCGATCGGACCCGGGCATCGAGATCGACCACCTGAAGCCCACCCACCTCTTGTCCGCGAAGCGTGCGTGGCAGTGGCTGGGGGGTCGGTTCCGTGGACAGATCCCGACCCAGGTTCGATGTGGGGGGAGGAAGCAAGTCGAGAGGAACGGCAGGTCGCTCGGAGAGCGTCACCGGTAACCTTTGGCGCTCCCCATTGCGCATGATCACCAACTCGATCTGCGCCGTTGCACCTCGAGTCGCGATGAGATTCCGGAACTGGGCGCTCGAGCGGAGCTGCTCGCGATCGAGCTCTTCGATGAGATCCCCCGCTTGAACGCCGGCGCTCTCGGCGGGGCTGCCCGGCTCGACAGCCGTCACCAAGACCCCACGTGACGACGCGAACTGCATCGCAGTGGCGAGCTCAGGCGTCAAATCTTGAATCGTCACCCCGAGCCAACCGCGCACGACTTTGCCGTGTCGGAGCAAGCTCTCGACGATGGGGCGAAGCATGTTCGAGGGGATCGCGAACCCAATGCCATGATTGCCGCCCGTGCGACTGAGGATCGCCGTATTGATCCCCACGAGCTCCCCGCTCATCGAGATGAGCGCGCCGCCCGAATTGCCTGGATTGATCGCCGCGTCGGTTTGGATGAAGTCTTCGTATTCGGCGATGCCCATATTGGCGCGGCCAATCGCAGACACGATGCCCATCGTCACCGTCTGCCCCACACCGAACGGATTTCCGATCGCCAAAACGACGTCGCCTTGTCGCAAGCGACTCGAGTCGCCGTAGGGGATGGGCGTGATGTCTCCACGCACCGACTCGAGACGAAGCAGGGCCATGTCGGTCTGTGGATCGGTGCCCACGATGGATGCAGGGAACTCGCGTCCATCCGAAAGCGTGACCAGGATGGCGCCCCCATTTCCAATCACGTGATGATTGGTCAGCACGAGCCCATCGGCGCTGACGATCACCCCAGACCCGAGTGAATCCGCGCCGCGTCCACCCTGGGGCGCCCCCATCGGTCCTGGAAGCCCCCGATAACCACGTCGTGCTGTCGCGATGTTCACGACCGCCGGCAAGACGCGCTCGACCACGTCCGACATGCTCGCGACCCCGAGATCTGCGCTCGGCATCGGAGCCGGAGGTACCGACGGCAAAATCGGCGATGGAGCCGGAGGCACCGGCGCGCTCTGCCGTTCCGCCTCCAATCGTTCGAGAACGCCTCGCTGCTCCTCGTATTTGACGAACGTGAAGCCCGCCACGCCCAACGCCACGCTGGCCGTCATCGCCGAAAACACAGATGCAAACCGTGAGCTCTTGCCCATCTGCTCATCCCTCGAAGAAGGCCTCATCATGGTCATTGGAGAAGCATAGGCAAGAGATGCGACTTTTCTCACAGGAGACTTGAATCGCCCCCATCGCGGAATCATGGGCATTCGCCAGGTCCGGATTCGTACAGCCTCCTTGTTCGAGGCAGAGTGGACCCGCGCTCGTGACCGTGGCAACGTGCGCCCCCCAACTGGGGTTTCGACCTTCGTGCCCCTCCCCCAATCGTGTTTTTTAGGGAAATTTGCTGTGACCAAGTCCCTCGTCATCGTCGAGTCGCCTGCCAAAGCCCGCACCATCGCCGGCTTCCTTGGAGATGGCTTCGTCGTGGAGAGCTCGATCGGGCATATCCGTGACCTCCCGAAGCGCGCTGATGATGTGCCGCCGGCTATGAAAAAGCTGCCGTGGGCGAAATTGGGCGTCGACGTCGAGAACGATTTCAAGCCGCTGTACGTCATCGACGCCGATAAAAAGGCGCACATCACGCGGCTCAAAAACCTGCTCAAAGAGGCCGACGAGCTCTATCTCGCGACCGACGAAGATCGCGAGGGAGAGTCGATCGCGTGGCACCTCTTCGAGGTGCTGCAGCCGAAGGTCCCGGTCCGGCGCATGGTCTTCCACGAGATCACGCGCAAAGCGATCGACGCTGCGCTCAAGGCCCCGCGCAACATCGATCGGCGGCTCGTCGAAGCGCAGGAAGCAAGGCGTATTCTCGATCGGCTCTTCGGCTACGAAGTCTCGCCCGTGCTGTGGAAAAAAATCCTGCCGAAGCTCTCGGCGGGACGCGTCCAGAGCGTGGCAACCCGCATTTTGGTCGAGCGAGAGCGCGATCGCATGCGCTTCATCCCTGCCCAGTACTGGGATCTCGAGGCCCAGCTCGCCAAGAAGAATGGTGAGGGCGAGTTGTCCGCTGGCCTGCTCTCGGTCGACGGAACACGCCTCGCGAGCGGCAAAGATTTCGGTGAGGACGGCAAGCTCGCGCGCAACGACGTGCTCGTGTTGGACGAAGTCGCTGCGAACCAGCTCGCCAAAGCTCTGCGCGACCAGCCGATGACGGTGCGCTCGATCGAGCGCAAGCCCTACAAGCGCTCTCCGATGGCGCCGTTCATGACGTCCACGCTTCAGCAAGAAGCAGGACGCAAGCTGCGCTTCAGCTCGTCGCGCGCAATGAAGGCCGCGCAGCGCCTCTATGAAAATGGCTTCATCACCTACATGCGTACCGACAGCACGACGCTTTCCGATGGTGCCATCGCGATGGCGCGCAAGGTGATCGAAGAGCTCTACGGGCGCGACAATCTCCCGCAGGGCCCGCGTACTTATGCCAACAAGGTGAAGAACGCGCAGGAAGCCCACGAAGCGATCCGTCCGGCGGGCGATGTGTGGAAGACGCCCGATGAGGTCGCGCGTGAAGTTGGGCCCGACGAAGCGAAGATTTACGAGCTCATTTGGAAGCGCACGGTCGCCTCGCAAATGCAGGACATGCGCGGCGAGAGCATCAATGTGCGCATCGCCGGCAAGAGCACCGATGGGCGCGCGGTCGAGCTCGGCGTGTCGGGCAACACGATCGTCTTTGCGGGTTTCTATCGCGCGTACGTCGAAGGCTCGGACGATCCGGATGCCGAGCTCGAAAGCAAAGAGAAGCACCTGCCAGTGCTCGCGGAAGGGGAGACGCTCGACACGCTCGATTTGAGCGTCGCTGGGCATCAAACGCAACCCGCTGCGCGCTTCACGGAGGCCTCGCTCATTCGCCGGTTGGAAGAGCTCGGCGTGGGGCGCCCGAGCACGTATGCGTCGACGATTTCGACGGTGCAGGATCGCGGGTATGTGTTCAAGAAGGGCACGGCGCTCATCCCCACTTGGACAGCATTCGCCGTCGTCACGTTGCTCGAGAAGCATTTCCCCGAACTCGTCGATTACGCGTTCACGGCGCGTATGGAAGACGACCTCGACGAGATCGCCAAAGGTGCCGAGAGTGCGGTCCCGTGGCTACGCCGCTTCTATTTCGGCAACGTGACCGAGCCGAGTGCGAACGAAGATCCGAACGGGAGTGATCTGGGCCTCAAATCGATGGTTGCACGCAATCTCGGCGAAATCGACGCACGTGCAGTCAACTCGATCCCAGTCGGCAAGGACGAAAAAGGCGTCGAAATCGTCGCACGCGTGGGCCGTTTCGGCCCTTACATCCAACGCGGTGAAGACACGATTTCCATCCCCGAAGACCTTGCGCCCGACGAGCTCACCGTCGCAAGAGCAGTCGCACTCTTGGAAGCTCCGAGTGGGGATCGTGCTCTCGGAACTGACCCCGAAACAGAGCTTCCGGTGATGGTGCGAGCGGGCCGTTTTGGTACGTATGTCCAGCTCGGAGAGGCGAACGCAGGCGGCGAGAAGCCCAAGACGGCGTCGCTTTTCAAGTCGATGACTCCGCAGTCGATCACGCTCGATCAAGCGCTGAAGCTCTTGTCGCTGCCACGCGTCGTCGGCAAAGACCCGGCCGATGGGGTCACGATCACCGCGCAAAACGGTCGATATGGCCCCTACGTGCAAAAGGGCAACGACAGCCGAAGCCTCGAGAACGAAGACGAGATTTTCACGATCGATCTCGAACGCGCGCTTCACGTGCTCGCGCAACCGAAGCAACGAGGACAAAGGCGCGCCGCGGCGGCTCCGCTCAAGGAGCTCGGAACCGATCCGGTCAGCAATAAGCCGATCGTGCTTCGCGAAGGGCGCTTCGGGCCTTACGTCACCGACGGCGACACCGTCGCATCGCTCCGCAAGGGCGATACGCTCGACGGCATCTCGAACGAGCGAGCGCAAGAGCTCCTCGCAGAACGCCGTGAGCGCGGCCCGAGCACGAAGACGCGTCGCGGACGCACCGCCAAAGCGGCGAAGACAACGGATTCGACGACGAAGAAGAAGGCGCCTGCAAAAAAGGCCGCCAAAAAGGCGGCTACCAAGAAAGCCTCCGCGAAAAAGGATTCCGACGGAGCGTCGGCGCGGCCACGAACGCGTCGTTCCGATGCTTCCGCTGAGCCCTGAACCATGTCGTCCGCCATTCTGATTGCGGGCGCTGGTTATGTGGGCACGGCGCTCGCGGCGCGCCTCGTGGCGCGCGGTGAGCGTGTGTTCGGACTGCGTCGTGATGCGCGCAGCATGCCTTCGGGTGTCGCGGGGATCTCAGCGGATCTCAGCGTGGACACGTCGTTCGTTTTGCCGAGTGAGATCGACCGAGTGGTGTATGCGCTATCGCCCGGAGGAGGCGGTGGGGATGCATACCGCGCCGTGTATGTGCGAGGCCTCGAGAACCTGCGCGATGCCCTCGCGCGAAGCGGTGCGCGTGCGCGGCGGGTGATTCTGACGACGAGCACGGCGGTGTATCCGCAAACGGATGGGAGCTTCGTCGACGAGAGCTCAGAGGTGCGGGGCGATGGGACGGCTGCGCACTTGCTCGAGGCAGAGCGCATCGTGCGCGAATGCTTCGAGGAAGGCATCGCACTGCGCCTGGCGGGCATCTACGGTCCAGGACGCGATCGCATGGTGCGCTTGGTCGCGGATGGGAGCGCGCGCAGACCGCGAACGCCCACGTGGACCAATCGCATTCATCGCGACGACGCAGCGAGCGCGCTCGATACGCTCCTCGAAATCGAGCACCCCGCGCCGGTGTATCTCGGTGTGGATGATGAGCCAGCGGATCTCGGAACGCTGTACGAGTGGATCGCGCGTGAACTCGGAATTCCCACTCCGCCGTTCGAGGATGCACCCACAGTGCGTTCACGCGGCGGCAGCAAGCGCTGCCGCAATGCGCTCTTGCGCGCGGCTGGATGGGTCCCGATGTATCCGAGTTTTCGCGAAGGTTATCGCGAAGCCATCGAAGCGCGCCGGAGCGACCGATGAACATCGTGGGTGATAGGCGCGGCGCGCGAGCCGTGATAGCGATCAGCCCGTGATGGATGTCGAAATCGCCGAAGCTTGGGAAGTCGTACGCGCAGGACATCGAGCCGGTGTCTTGATCACGTGCGAGCACGCATCGGAACGGCTTCCTTCGCCATGGCGGTGGAGCCCGCGCGATCGACGCTTGATCGGAACGCACTGGGCGTACGACTTGGGCGCGGCCGAGCTCGCACGTGAATACGCTGCGCTGATCGGTGGTGTCGCCGTGCTCTCGCGATTTTCGCGGTTGCTCGCAGATCCCAATCGCCCAGAAGAATCACCCACGCTCTTCCGCGTGGAAGCCGAAGGGGAAGCGATCGAGCTCAATCAATCGATCGACTCAGCCGAACGAGAGATTCGCCTCGATGCGTATTACCGGCCCTTTCACGATGCCGTGGATCGCGAAGTCGCAGCTTCGAAAGCATCGACCGTGTTTGCGATGCACACCTTCACACCCTTGTACGAAGGATCGCGACGTGAGCTCGAAGTGGGCGTGCTCTTCGATTCAGAAGAAGAGCTCGCGATGCACATGGTCGAGGGGTTCGCGAGGGCCGGATTTCGCACGGCGCCGAATGAGCCGTACTCAGGACGCGCCGGATTGATTCATGTCGCCGAACGGCACGCGAAGACCCACGGACGCCGCGCCATCGAGCTCGAGGTGAGGCAAGATCTCGCGATCGATGTGGAGTTCCGCGCGAAGTTCCTGCCCATCTTGGCGGAACTTCTGCATTGAGAACCACCAAGGGCGTTCATCGCGCCAAGAATCGTTCGATGGGCTCGAAAATGTCTTCGCGCGCGTGGCGGCCAATCGCGAGGTCGCCATGGCCGTAATCTGCGCTCGCACCCGCATCTCGCGAAAGCACCACAAACGTCTTGTCGATCGGATCGCATTTGCGACCCCACGCATCGAATGCGGCACGGACGCTCTCGGGAGGAGCGATGCCATCGGCTGCACCCGCGAAAAAGAGCGCGGGCGCGCATTGTTCTTCGAGACGTTCCTCGATCGACTTGCCTTCGACGTCGATCGGCCCGCCACGCGCGGCCCACCTCACGAAATCGTGGCTGAGCGCGCCGGGAAGGTCTTGGATGGTCATCATCGACGCGCCGGCGATGCCACGCTCGACGTTGCTCATGTTGTAAACGAAGTCCTGAAATGGCGTGCGCGGGAACCAATCCGCGGCAAACGCCACCATGCGTGACACGAGACGCAGCGGAACCGAGGGAATGAGCCACGAAGGCATGAACCGCAGCATCCCCCAGAGCATGAACGACAAGGGCATGCGAATGATCGCAGGAGAGCCGAGGATCACCACCTTGCGCAGCAACTCCGAACGAACGGTTCGACCTATCGAGCCGTAAAGAAGCATCCCGCCCATCGAGAACCCGATGTAGTCGAGCTGTGAAGCGCCCGTACGCTCGAGCACGCGCTCGATCCCCATCGGCAAATCGAACCTCGCCATGCGCTCGAATCGCATCAAGTGACGCTCGCGCCACCGGCCATCGCTCCGTCCCGAACGAAGCGTCAAGAGCCAGCAATCACGACCACCCATCGCGAGATGACGCGCGAGTGACAAATCTGGAAGCATGTCGTTGTTGTGATGATCGATCCCGATGCCGTGAACCAAAAGCACAGGAGGCTTCGAAAGCGCGCTCACCATCTTTTCTGGCGCAGGCTGCACTTCTCCGCTCGCTTGTTCACGGAGCGGCGGGACACGACGCAATTCGATGGCCGAGCCATCGGGGGTCTCGATGCGCTCTTCATCGATGTACTCGAGAGGCACACTGAGGCGACGAACCCAATAGCGATAATGCCAAATGGCAGCCACGAGAGACGCCGCCACGAGCACGAGCAGGATGATGATGACGCTTTCGATCACGCGTTCTCTCGCCCTTCCCTTCGGAAGCGTGCGATCGCGTTGGCCGAAGGATTGACTCGCACGACCCCTTCATCGGCGTCGACGAGCACGATATCGCCAGCCCGCGCCCACGCGAAGAGCCCACCGACACCGGAAAGCGCTGGGATGGACGCGGCTCGAACGATGGCGGGCCCAAGCGCCTCACGATCGACTTGGTTACCCACGGCGATCGCTGCGCTCTTGTGAGCCACAGCAGCCAGCGCAACCACCGCAGAAAGCCGCTCGGGCACGAGCAATGCCGACCCTCCTCGAGGCACGCGCTCCCCCGTGGCTCGAGCTGCCAGCAGAAGACAGAACTCTTCGACCTCTTCGGATCGATCCGCAAGCCAGCCCTGGACCGAATCGGCCATCGCGCCGCGATACGGAGCTTGTGCGTATTCGCGCGCCACTTTGCGCAGAGCCAGCGGCACGTCCCCTGAACGTGCGGCCTCTTCCGCGAGCGCCTCGATGAAGCGCGAGTCTGTCTCGAGGAGCGCGAGCGAATCGAGGGCATGACGATGGGATTCGCTCAGCTTGGGCGCCACTCGTTTGCGCGCACGGGAGAGGTCACGAACGAGCGCCTCGAACGCATCCCGCACCTCTCGCGCGCGAGAAAGGGCACGCTCGGCGTCGTCCGCCTTTTGTTCGTTCTCTCGTGCATCACGGGCGCGCCAAAGCGCCGCGAGTCCTTCGAAGGTGGGGAGGGTTTCGACTCGACCGAGCTCGCTTCCAGAAGAAAGCCTGGTGCCTTCGAGACGCACCCTCTGTGATTCGTGAGAGGGAACGGTTTCATTGCGACGAACACGCGCGCGCTCGAGGGCATACACGAACGAGATCGCGAGCGCCGTCGAGAGCACGACTTCATCGGACGAGAACCGTCCCATCGCGCGCTGCAAGACCATGACGCCCTCAGCGCGTCGGCCCACGAGCAGAGGCACCGCGAGAAAAATTGGAAAGCGCTCCTCACCGAGCTCGGGGAACGCCACGTAATGCGGATCGGTGGGCGCGAGCTCGAGCGAAACCGGCCGGAGGTTCTCGGCGACATGACCCACGATGCCTTCACCGATCGCGAGGCGCACTTTGCTGATGGCGCCTGCGGGAAAGCCAATGTTCCCGGCCATTCTCAGCGCCTCGCCGCTCTCCCCTTTTTCTCGTAAATAAATCGAGACGATCTCACACCCGACGATCGACGAGATTTCTGCACAGAGCGCAGCCAACACTTCGCCGAGAGGGCGTGGACGCGCAGCCTCATCGACGAGACGAAGCACGCCTTCGAGCGCGATACCACCACGCTCATGAACACGTACGGAGAGAGAAAGCTCGGAATCGGGCACGGCCGAGTATACGAAGCGCCCTCGAGCTCGCCAGCGCTCGCTCTCTTTCGCATACTCGAGGTCTCCCCATGTCCCTCACGAAGCATATCGACGAACTGGCATCCGCACTCGGACGTCCTCTTCCTCAAGAGACCCGCGATGAACTCTCGCGCTTCGCCGAATTGGTCCGCACGTGGAATGCGCGCCTCGATTTGACGGCAGCGCGAGACGGCACATCGCTCGTCGAGGTCCTGTTCGCCGATGCGCTCGTGCTTTCGGATCGCGCGTTCATCCCGGAGGGGGCGTCACTGCTCGATGTGGGCTCGGGCGCAGGAGCACCGGCGATGCCGTTTTCGATGTTGCGAAAGGACGTGACCGTCACGATGCTCGAACCGCTCCGAAAGCGGATCGCGTTCTTGCGCACGGCGATTGGAAGTTTCCATTTGGAGAAGCGCGTTCGCGCGGTGGAAGGTCGGCTCGAACGCGATCCGTCGAGGGCGAGCGCGCCTCACGAAGGCGTCGATGTCGCTTCGGCACGCGCCACGTTTGCGCCCGAGGAGTGGCTCTCACTCGGGTTGCGTGTGGCCCCTGCGTGCCTCGTCTTCACCGCCAACGAGCCACCAAAGGCTCCGTCGTTTGCCCGCATCGCGCATCGCGCCGAATACGTCCTGCCTTATCATCACGCGCCACGAATCCTCACCCGCTACGAACGAATATGAGGTGATCATCTACCAACGCATCACGATTTTGCCGAACGTCTCATCGGCTTCCATCGCGCGGTGGGCATCGCGAATCGCATGCATTGGCATCACGTCAGAGACGACCGGACGTAGCACGCCTCGCTCGAAGAGCGGTATCGCTTCACGCTCGAATGCACGCGCGAGCGATGCTTTCTCTTCGAGAGGCCGCGTGCGCAAGACCGTACCCACGATTCGCGCGCGTTTGGCCAAAAGTGCGTTGAGTGGAAGAGTGCCATCGACACCTCCCAAGAGCCCCATCGCGATGAGGGTGCCGCGATGGGCAAGCGCACGAATGTTCTCGGCGAGGTACGCAGCGCCCACGGGATCGAGAATGACGTCTGCGTGTCGTCCCGTCTTCTGCACGAGTGATTCTGCAAACGCTGGCCTTTCGCGTTCCGTTACCATGATCGCGTGCGGGAGGCCGAACTCCGCCGCGCGCTCGAGCTTGGACTCGGTGCGTGAAGTGCCGACCGGAGTCGCCGACACCATGCGCGCGAGTTGAATGGCCGCCGTCCCGATGCCGCTGCCCACCGCATGAATCAAGACGAGCTGCCCACTCCGCAGATCTGCCTCTCGGAACAGCGCGTCCCAAGCCGTAAGAAACACTTCCGGGATGGCCGCTGCTTCTTCGATCGAGAGGTTCCGCGGTACCGCGATGGCCTCGCGCTCATGCACGATGACATGCGTCGACATGCCGCCGCCGGGCACGATGCCCATGACGCGATCACCCGGTTGGAAGCCTGTGACGCCTTCACCGAGCGCTTCGACATGCCCGGCGTACTCGAGCCCAGGCACATCGGCCACCACCCCGGGCGGCGCCGGGTAGCGCCCACGCCGTTGCAGAACATCGGCGCGGTTGAGCCCTGCGGCCTCGACTCGAATGAGGATTTCAGAAGGACCCGGATTGCGTATTTCACGCTCCACGATCGAGAGAACATCCTGTGATTCGATCACCACAGCACGGATGCGTATCGTCATCTCGAAAAGATGACCGATCCCCGCTCCTTGCGCTCTGGTCCGCGTGCTTTAAAGAGGGCGCCGCCTCGAGTGGTGGGCTTCCTATGCGTCGCGAAATCCAAGTTGAGCTGATGGCTCTCGCCAGCCTCGCGGGTCCACTCGTCCTCACCAATCTCGGCAACATGGCGTTGGCTTTGGTGGATCTCGCCATCATTGGTCGACTCGGTCCGAACGAGATCGCGGCCGCAGGCCTCGGTCACGCCATCTTCTTCGTGATCGCAATGTTCGGGATGGGCTTGATGCTCGGGTTCGACCCTCTCATCGCGCAAGCGGTGGGCGCAGGTGAGCTCATCAAGGCCCGTCGCTTTCTTTTTCAAGGTCTTTGGCTCGCCGCGATCGTCACCGCTCCGCTCTCGCTTTTGATCTTCGAAACCGGCGCGCTGCTCTCGCTCATGGACATCACGGACGAAGTCGCAGAACTCACGCGCACCTATCTTTACGCGCGGTTGCCGAGCCTCTTCCCATTTCTCGCGCTGACGATCGTCCGCGCGTACTTGCAAGCGCACGGACACACGCGCTCGCTCGTCATGGCGGTCATCATCGCCAACATCGCCAATCTTCCCGTGGCCACTGCGCTCTCGTTTGGATACGAGTCCCTTTCGATTCCAGGATTCGGCATCGCCGGTGCGGGATATGCCATCGTCATTGCGACGCTCATTCAGCTCGCGGTCGCAGCTTGGCCGCTCGTGTATTTCGATGTGCCGGAGAGCGCTGCCTCGCTTCGCGCACCGAATCTTCGGATGCTGCTCGCTGCGTCGCGGATCGGCGCTGCCATCGGGGCGCAATTCGTGGTGGAAGCCGGTTCTTTTTCGATCGTCACGTTGCTCATGACCCGGTTCGGAGTCGAGGTGATAGGCGGTCATCAGGTCGCTCTCTCTCTCGTGTCGACCACCTTTCAAATCGCGCTCGGCGTGGGCGCGGCGACGAGCGTGCGTGTGGGCTATGGTATCGGGCGTGGCGACGCCACTGGGACGCGCCGCGCAGGCGTTGTCGGAATCGTCGCGGGTGGCTCGATCATGTTCATCTGCGGATTGTTCTTGCTCGCGGCACCTGCCGAGCTCGCCGCATTGTTCGCTCCTGAACCTGAGATTGTCGCCTCTGCGGTCCCGCTTCTCTTCGTTGCGGCGTGCTTTCAGCTGAGCGATGGCGTGCAAACGATCGCGCAAGGCGCATTGCGCGGCACAGGTGACACCGTCTGGCCTTTTCTGATCAATTTGAGCGGCCACTACTTGATTGGACTTCCACTCGGCATCTTGCTCGCTTGGAAAGCCACGGACCTCGGGGCCATTGGGCTCTGGTGGGGCCTCCTCGCAGGACTGACTTATGTCGCCATCGCGATGACCTTGCGCTTTCTCCGTGTCAGCCGCCGTGCCATCCCCCTCGAGACGGAATCCTGACCAGGAACCAGGCTCCTATCCCTTCGATGCAGTTGACTTTGGGGGTGGGGAAGGCGAAAGCTGCCGGCCTCATGATGACGAGGGTATGGATGAGCGCGATCACGACAGCGGCCATGCTGGGATGCGGTGCGAGTGCCACGGATGAAAACGTTTCGCCGACACCAGCGGCAGTTCCCGTTGCGATCGCAGATCCGAGCTTTCTCGAGCAATACGCGGTGACCTACCGCTTCCAACAAGGACATCCCACCTCCTTTCGCATCACTCCGGAAGGAGACGCGGTGCTCTTTCTTCGTTCCACGGCCCGTTCGTTCGTCAATGATCTCTGGGTCTTCGATGTCGAGAGCGCCGAGGAACGCGTGCTGCTCACCGCCGAACGAATTCTCGGTGAAGCCGATGAAGAGTTGAGCGCCGAAGAGCGCGCTCGACGCGAACGAATGAGAATGACCTCACGAGGAATCGCGTCCTTCGACCTCTCACCCGATGGGCGCACCCTGCTCGTGCCGCTTTCAGGTCGTCTTTTCCTCATCGATCGAGCCCGCGCCGGCCAAGAGGGTGCCGTACGGGAGCTCGTTTCCTCCGCGGGCTTCCCTCTCGATCCTCGATTCTCTCCCGATGGAAAGAGCATCGGAGTGGTGCGCGACGGGAATCTCTATGTGATCGATGTCGCGAGCGGACATGAACGTCGCATCACCACGCGCCCTTCGGATCATATCGAGTTCGGTGCCGCCGAGTTCGTCGCTCAAGAAGAGATGAGCCGCTACGAAGGTTATTGGTGGTCCCCCGATTCGCGCACCTTGCTCGTTCAAGAGACCGATACGAGCCACGTCGAACGGATGCACATCATGGACCCGATGCATCCGGAGCGAGGCCCGCACGAATCACCCTATCCTCGTCCCGGCATGCCCAACGCGGTCGTGCGGCTCGCGCTCGTCGACGCGCAGGGCGGCCCTCTTCGATATGTCGATTGGGACAGAGAACGCTACCCCTACCTCGCGACGGTGCGCTGGGTTTCTGGCGCGCCTTTGACGCTTCTCGTCCAAGATCGATTGCAGCAAGACGAACTTCTGCTCGCAGTCGATCCCCTTACCCGCGCTGCACGTCCACTCCTGACCGAGCATGACGATGCGTGGCTCAACATCGATCAAGACGTGCCACGTTGGATCGCTCAGGGAACTCGCTTTCTCTGGACGAGTGAGCGTTCTGGAGAGCCTCGACTCGAGCTGCGCGCGGCCGACGGCGCTCTCATCCATGAGCTCACGCCGCCTGGTTTTGGTCACCACTCTCTCCTGAACGTCGACGAAACGAATGGGTACGCCTGGGTGACGGCGTCGTCCGAGCCGACCGAGATGCATGTGTATCGCGTTGCGCTCGATGGCGGTCGCGCCCCCGAGAGGTTGACGGAAGAACGCGGCATGCACGAAGCCGTCGTCGGACGCAATGGAGGGATCTGGGTGCACACGGCTCGACCGTTCGACACGGCTCGGACGAGCACCGTTCGACGCGCAGATGGTTCGGTCGCGGGCATTCTTCGCTCGGTCGCCGAGGAGATCCCTTTTTCTCCGAACGTCACGATCGAAAACGTCGGCGAAAAGCAGTGGCGCGCCGCCATCGTGAGGCCCCGCAACTTCGACGCAAGCCTTCGTTATCCGGTGATCGTTCACGTCTACGCAGGCCCAGGCGTCCGCTATGTCAGCGCAGAGCGCGATCGCTGGCTTCTCAATCAATGGTTCGCCGATCACGGCTTCATCGTCGTGACGTTCGACGGACGCGGCACTCCGGGCCGCGGTCGCGAGTGGGAGCGCGCCATTCGCGGAGACTTCATCACCGTTCCACTCGAAGACCAAGTCGCGGCTCTCCAAGCAGCCGGGGCTCTCCACCCCGAAATGGATCTCGAGCGCGTGGGCATCTACGGCTGGTCGTTCGGCGGGTATTTTTCGGCGATGGCCGTCTTGCGTCGACCAGACATCTATCACGCTGCGATCGCAGGCGCTCCGGTGACCGATTGGCGCGATTACGACACGCACTACACCGAGCGCTATCTCGGTCTGCCCGAGGACACATCGAACGCATACCACCGAAGCTCGGTGCTCACGTACGCAAGCGAAGAGAGCACAGAAGAACGACCGCTGCTCATCGTTCACGGCACGGCCGACGACAATGTCTACTTCAGCCACGCCATCCAATTGAGCAACGCGCTCTTCCGCGCAGGGCGCGCACACGAATTTCTCCCGCTCGCTGGGCTGACCCACATGGTCCCCGAGCCGATCATCACGCAGAGGCTACAAACGCGAATTGCTCTTTTCTTCGGGCAGCACTTGTCCCGTTGAAGTGAGCTTCTGGTCGCGTGGCGAAAAGGGCCCTTCGAGTTCACGGAACCCTACGCGGATTCGATTGATGACAGCGCGCACCCCCAAAACCCGCTCGGCAGCATCCTCGGCGAGCCACTTCTGATTGCGCTCACGCACTTCACCCGCGAGCGTGACGTTCTGATCTCGCACATCGACCTCGATATGGGTCGCATCGATCCATTCGTCGCCTCGCAACGCTTCGCACACGTCCTCACGGATACGCTCGTCCGAGCGTTGCACCTTGACGACCGGTGATTCCCCCGATAGCGCAGGTTGTCGAGGGACGTAATGCATCGTTCGCGCATCGCGCGACGGACCGAGCCAAGGCGGTCGACGTTCTGCAAACGCGCCGTAATCGCGGACAGGAAGATCCCCCAAACCACCTCCCGAAGGCGGACTCGGAACCGCGTCGCGATTGTCTCTGCCCCACGTCCAATAGCGCACGTCGTAAGGATCTTCGGATGCCCCAATCGGAGCTTGGGGCTCACGGTCTCGCTTCCTCCAAATACGCCACCACGTGCGATCTCGCGCCATACACCTTCTTATGGGCCCTCCTCACGCATTCCCAACGTTTCATGGCTCATTTCGATCGCTGGTTGTCACGGCAAAGCTCGGGGTCAAGCATCTTGTACGTGGAGTGGGTGCTGCTGTTCGTTCTTTGGGCTCCTGTTCTCGGCGCGTTGCTTCTTCGCGCCGCGATCGAAAGTCCCGACCGACGTGCGCGAACCGTCGATGCCTACGTTCGAGCGGCGATTTTTCTCCACGTGCTCGCGCTACCGCCGATGTTCATTTCGTGGGGCGTGGCGCTTTTGGTGCTCGCAGGATTCGATGCGGCCTTGCTCCTCATGGTATGGGCGGCGCGGCGCGACGAACGCACGCTCGCTCGCGTGCTCCAATCACTGGAGGACCCGGCGACCGCAGAACGCGGAATCCAACTCGCAGACGACTGGCTGAATGTGCTCGCTCGACGCGTCGGAGCGGATGGAATCTGGATCGATCACGCACTTTCGTGTGCAGAGGCTCTCGATTCCGCAGGACATAGCCGCAAAGCCGACGATGTGCTCGAGTGCTTACCGCGCGCCGCGATGACCTCCATGGACCGCGCACGCGTCGATCTGGCCCTCGCATTTCACGCTCTGACCCGCAATGAGTTGGGGCGCGCTCGCGAACTCCTTCATCGAACCCTCGAGCACGCACCTTCCCGATCGCCAGAGGAGACGACCGCACATGCGTTCGATGCTCTCATCGATGCGGTTTCCGGTCAGCCTCGCCAAGCTTTACTCGAGATGACTCGGGTCTCTGGACTCGCCACGACGACGCGACACCGCGCTGTCATCGCACTCGTCCATGCCCACGTGCTCTCAGCCCAAGGCGAGCTTGCCGCAGCTCGACGTGTGTTGCGGAACCTTGGCACGGAGGCGCGTCTCGATGCGGAACGGATCGCCTTGGGGTGTCCCGGACCGGCGTCGCCGCTCATTCACATGCTCGATCGCCCGCACGACGCGCCTTACCGATAACGAAGCTCAGGGCTCAGCGGTGGTGGTCGCGCCCTCGATGTCCACTCCACCCACCGTTCCGAGATACGCAATCAACGCGTCCATTTCATCATCGCTCAGACGACGCTCGGGAATGGGAGGCATTTGCCCAGACCCCTCACGAATCTGACGGCGCATGTGGTCCACCGTCCAATGCAGATTCGCGACCGGAGGGGCTCCACTCTCATGACAGGACGCACACCGAGATTCGTACTTGGACTGGCCGAGCGCGACATCCGTCGAACGCAAAGGCCCCGCATACGGAGACTCTCCACCTGCGGTTGCAGCACCACCGCCTTCGCCACCAGCACCACCGCCGCAGCCAATCATGAACGCAAGAGCCAAAGTTGTCGCAAAACGCTGTCGCATGAAGCCTCCGTTCAGGGGACGACGGAGCCTAGCGACTCTCACTTGAAACCACAAATGCGATGTTGTTCGTGCTCGGGTTGAAATCCATGGATGGCTCTTGCTAGGCTAGATCCCTGCGTTCCGGGAACGGGGTGGGGGAACATGGACATGGCGAGCATCTCGGCGGACACGCCTGCTCGATCGGAGCGTCGGCGACGTCTTCTGATCATCGATGATGAACCACACCTTGCACGAACGTTACAGATTCTTCTGGGCGACGAGCATGACGTGGAAGTGGTTACATCGGGCTGTGAGGCGCAAACGAGGCTCGAAGCCGACGTCGGCTTCGATGCGATTCTTTGTGATCTATCCATGCGTGATGTATCGGGGATGGCTCTTTACGACTGGCTGCTTGGCACACATCCGAATGCCGCGGCCCGCATGATCTTCATGACCGGCGGCGCCTACACGACCGAGGCCCGCGCATTCCTTGCGCGCGTCCCCAATCCACGGGTCGAAAAGCCATTCCACCTCGAAGAGCTACAAGCGCTCGTGCGGACCGTCGCTCATTGATCTCCGACGCTCGCTACGACATCACCACGACCGTCCAACGATCGCCACCTTCTTCACGAGTTCCGGGTCGGAATTGTTTCACGTACCGGGTCGCATCCCGCAAGTGTTCGCGCACTGCGTCTCGGAGCGCGCCGCTGCCGATACCGTGCAGCAAAAAACCGACCCTTTCATTCGTTCCATACAAACGATCGAGAAACGACTCCACGAGACCGAGTGCTTCGTCGACACGCAAACCACGGAGATCGAGCGTATTCGATTCTGTGCGGAGCACGAGCTCGTTCGCGGAATCCGGATGCGCGGCTCTCGCGGTTCGTGATGATGCGCTCTTGGCCTCCGTCTTCTCTGAGAGCGCGCGCACCTCATCGATGCCCACCCAGAGCTTCACAGCGCCCGATGCCACACGCACACGACCTTTGGAGGGCTCTTCGATCACCTCGAGCTCGGCGCGCAGACGCGGAACCCACACACGCACACCTGGAAGGAGAGCACCCGCAGCGATGGGCGTTCCTCGTTCATCCTCCGGCTCTTGGCGCTCGGAGGCCGTGACGAGCTCCTCGCTCACACGCTGCGAAGCCCGCTCGACCGCCGTGCGCGCGGCCTCGATGAGCGCCACATCTCCCTCTTTCTTTCGCATCGCGGAACGCGCCGCGCGCACTTCGTCCCGTGTCTCACGGATCAACGTGAGCAGGCGCTGGCCCTCTTCACTCAGCTTGCGTCGCTCATGCTCGCGACGCTTCTCGAGTTCGTCCTCGAGCTCCCTCCGACCCTCGGAGAGCACGCGACGTTCGTTCGCTACCTGCACTTTCTCTTGTTCGAGCGCGCGGAGTTGTCCTTCGAGCCGATGAACGAGCGTATCGAACACACGCGTCTGCTCAGGAAGCATCTCCCGAGCACGTTCGATGACCCCACTATCGAGCCCGAATCGGCGCGCCACAGCCAATGCCGACGACGCCCCAGGGACATCCATCGTCACATAAAACGTCGGCGCCATTCGCTCGACATCGAAGCCCACCGACGCATTGCGAAGACGCGAATCGGTCAGCGCCATCGCCTTGAGCGGTTCGTAATGGGTCGTCACGGCCACGGCAGCGCCACGGCGGCAGAGCGAATCCACGATCGCGCACGCGAGCGCTCCACCTTCACCGGGATCGGTTCCGGTCGCCACTTCGTCGAGGAGCACCAGAGCGCTTGGACTCGCAGCTCGGAGAATGGTCGCGACATTCGACACATGCGCCGAGAACGTGCTGAGATTTTTTTCGAGCGACTGCTCGTCCCCAACATCACTCAAAATTGGATCGAAAAAGCCAACGACAGCTCCATCCTGCGCGGGGATGGGCAACCCGGCACGCGCCATGAGCGCGAAAAGCCCAAGGAGTTTGAGCGCGACGGTTTTGCCGCCTGCGTTGGGACCCGAGAACACCAATGCATGACCGGATTCGAGCGCGAGATCGCTCGGCACCACGAGGATGCCCTCGAGGATCAGCAAGGGATGTCGCGCCACACAAACTTGGATCCGTGCTTCCGCGACGAGCTCGGGAACTTTTGCCTTGAGATCTTCTGCGAGGCGCGCCGACGCATTCCGCAGATCAGCGAGATCGAGGGCATCGACCGCCGAACGGAGCTCGGGCAAACGCTCGCGCACCAGCTCGCTGAGCTGCGCGAGGATACGGAGCTGCTCGGCCTCCATTTCGGAGAGCGCGAGCGTCAGTCGATTCTGCTGTTCGACGAGCACCCGCGGTTCGATGAAAACAGTGGCGCCACTGCCGCTCGTCCCATGCACGATGCCGGGGATTTTTTCGTGGGCATCGGTGCGGATCGGGATGACATAGCGTCCCTCTCGAATCGTGTGAAAGCGATCCTGAACGACTTCGCGATGCTCGAGGAGCATCGCCTCGAGACGCGCCACGATCTTTGCGCGAAGAGTCGCAACCTCTTGGCGCAGTCGACGCAACACAGGGGACGCCGAATCGCGAACCGTGCCATCCGAATCGATGGCGGCGTTGATTTCCTCCTCGAGAGAATCGAGCGTGGGGTCGAGCGGGCACGCCGCGAGCAAACGCGGGACACGATCACGTCTTCGCGAAAGAAAGGTCCGAAGCGTACGGGCCGCTCCGAGCGTCACACGCAGATCGCGCAACGCGAGCCCATCGAGCGCACCACTGCGCGCCACGCGATCCAAGCTCGCACGCACATCGCGAATTCCGGCGAGCGGCAACGGGTGCCCCTCTTGCCGTAAAGAGAGCGCCTCGCGCGTCTCCTCCATCGCGATCCGCGCGCTCGAAATATCATGAGCGAACTCGAGGGATTCGAGCCGCTCGGACAAAGGTCCACTACAGCGCGTCGCGACGGCGGCCACGATGCGCGACCACTCCAAGTCACGAAGCGTCTTGTCGAGGCCACGGGTGGCCGCTTCGGTGTCGGCCTCGGGAGGATTCATACCTATTTACCTTCGGACGAGACGTTGGACGGAGACCCCTTCGCATGTTCAGGCAGCGAAGACATGCTGGTGGCGATCGTGCGCGGGCGGCGACGCTCGGTCCGTTTGCCGATGAAATAAAGGCTTGCACCTATACCAAAGGCGAACAATGCGACCAAACTGCAGCCCAACAGCGTCCAAATATAGCCGACGTATGCGAACGTCATCGGAGGTGGCCGAATCTGGCATGCAAGACACCCGCGGGCCACTCGCGAGGCGCGAGTTTCTGATACATTTCCTTTGTGTCAGTCCGTCACGCCATCGCCCTCTTGGCGTCGCTTTTCCTTGCGAGCACTGGATGCGCTCCAGCAGAGCACTCGATTTTGCTCGAAGCACGCAGCCAAGGGTACGTCGAGTCGATCCAAATTACAGTGATCGATCTTTCCGGAAACCACCCACCGAGCCGTTCGAGTCCACGCCCAGTCCGGCGGACCATGACCGACATCGAAACGGGGGAGCCGATCCGCATCGCGGTCCCGCTGCCGGGGCCCATGCGTGCCATGATCCACCTCGTCGCAATCGGACGCGATCCGAGCGAAAACTTCGTCGCGACCCGATGCTACGACGTCACCGGTGTCACCTTCGATGAGGTGCTCCTCGTCGGTCCTTTGGGCCGCGATTTCGATGCCGACGGAGATGCTTTCCCGACCGATCCCGGCGCGACGTGTCGCGACCCGGGCACCGCTGGGACCACGGTTCCTTGCGATTACGCGTGCACACGCAGTGAAGGCGAAGACTGCGACGACAACGATCCGAGCATCTTTCCGGGCGCACCCGAGCTTTGTCGAGACGGGATCGATCAAGATTGCGACGGACGCGATGCCGAATGCGAAGATCGCGACGGAGACAGCTGGCGCTCGTGCACCGCGAGCGACCCACGCGGCACGTGCGATTGCGATGACAACGTCGCGACGATTCATCCTGGTGCAGAGGAAATCTGTCGCGATGGAATCGATCAGGATTGCGACGGACGTGACGGCGCCTGCGATCAAGATGGAGATGGGTTCCCTGCCGATCGTGACATCGGTGGTTCGCCTGACTGCGACGACACCGATCCTCTCGTGTTCCCCGGCGCCACTGAGGTGTGCACACCCCGCGACGATCCCGAAGCTGTCGCGAGAGACGAGGATTGTAACGGCTTCATCGACGATGCACCCGATTGCACGGACGACGATCTCGATCGGGATGGTTCTCCGGCTTGTGTGGGGCTGGATCCGTCCATGCCTTGTGTTCGCACCGATTGCGATTGCAACGATTGTGATGCCGCGATTCATCCGGCGGCCTTCGACCGATGCGGAAACGGAATCGACGAAGATCAATCGGGCGCCGATTCGGTGTGTCCCGAGGGAGATTTGGATTTCGATGGATTCGCCGCCCTGTCGGCGGGTGGCGCCGATTGTGATGACACCCGCGCCGACGTGTATCCAGGCGCGCCCGATCGATGCGGTGACGGCGTGGCTCAGAATTGCGATCGGGACGTGAGCTGCGACGGCAACGATGGCGACATGGATGGATATCTCCCGCCCAGCGCCGACTGCGATGACAACGACATGTCGCGGTTCCCGGGCGCTGTCGAGTCCTGCAATTCGGTCGACGACGATTGTGACGGAACGACCAACGAAGTGCTCGCCACGCCCATGCCAGGCTATGCCTATGGAACCACGGGATGTGTGCTCGGGGATACACGACTCGGATCCACATGCGCGGGATCGAACGCGTGTGTAACGGATTTTTCGAGCAGTGTGTTTCATTGCGGCGGCTGTCGCGTCCAATGCAATCAACCGGGCGGGTTGGTCGTCGCCGACGCATGTGAGAATGGAACATGCGATTGCAGCGCCGAGCCAGGAATCATGGCGTGCACAGACGGCGCCAGTTGCTGTAGCGGCGCGGGCTGCCGTGATTTGCGCGCGGACTTCGACAACTGCGGATTCTGCGGAAGAAGCTGTTCGGTGGCGTCGAACGCTTGTTCGAATGGGGAATGCGTTTGCGGCTCGCTCGGCCGCCCATGTGATGACCGCCGAGATGGCGGTGGCACGTGTTGCGGCGAAGGTTGCACCAACACACAAACAGACCCGAACAACTGCGGAGCTTGCGGCAACGTGTGCGGCGCCAATTCCTTCTGCTCTAGCGGGCGATGCACGTGCGCTACGGGATTCGCTGACTGCGACGGAAATCGAGCGACCGGCTGCGAAATCGATACCCGGAACGACGTCAACAACTGCAGCACATGCAGAAACGCTTGTACGCGCACCGGCGCGAGCTCTGTCTGCACCGGCGGCACGTGTCGAATCGGCATGTGCAACGCGAGCCGCGCCGATTGCGACGGAATCGACATGAACGGCTGCGAAACCTCGCTGACCACGCTGACGAATTGCGGCGGCTGCAACGTTTCCTGCGTGCGTGCCAATGCAACCGCGACCTGCGGAACCGGGACCTGCGCGATTGCGACATGCAATCCGGGGTTCGCCGATTGCGACGGAGTCGATGCCAATGGTTGTGAAACACCGGTGACGACACTTACGAACTGCGGCACTTGCCGGAACGCCTGTGGACGCGCCAATGCGACCGCCACATGCGCCACCGGGAGCTGCGCGATCATGAGCTGCAACCCCGGATACGGAAGCTGTGATGGCTCGGATGGCAATGGATGCGAGACACCTCTCGATTCGCTGAGCAACTGCACTGCATGCGGAGTGTCGTGCGCGCGCGCCAACGCCACCGCGAGCTGCGCTTCGGGTAGTTGTCGAATCCTCACGTGCAACGCGGGCTTCGGCAATTGCGATGGAATTGACTCGAATGGGTGCGAGACACCTCTCGACACGATCACGAACTGCGCGACATGCGGGATGACGTGCAGTCATCCCAACGCGGTTTCATCGTGTGCGAGTCGATCCTGTGAGCTGTCGTCGTGCGTGAGTGGCTATGGGAATTGCGATGGGGTCTTCAGCAACGGCTGCGAAACCAGCACGACGACGCTGACGAATTGCGGAACCTGCGGCACCTCCTGCTCGACCCCCAACGCGACACCCACATGCGCCACCGGGACATGCATGGTGATGAGCTGTGACCCCGGATTCGGCAACTGTGACGGTGGGCACGGCAATGGCTGCGAATCGCCCCTCAATACGGTTTCCAACTGTGGCGGTTGTGGCATTCCGTGCGTTCGAAATCACGCCATGACGAGTTGCGCATTGGGCAGTTGCGAAATCACCAGCTGCATGGGCAACTTCGACGATTGCGATGGTGTGAACGCGAATGGGTGCGAGACGAACCTTCGCACCGACGAGGAACATTGCGGGGTTTGTGGAAACAACTGCGGCCCCCGCGCGACTTGCGGCGCAGGGACCTGCCTATGTGATGTCGGATTCTCCGATTGCGATGCCGCACCAGGATGCGAGCTTCCCACCCACGACGATCCCAGCAATTGCGGCGGTTGCGGGATCACCTGCAGCGTCTCTCAAACCTGTGTCGATGGTTCCTGCATGTAAGGGGCCGGGTATAAGCGCCCGTTCAACGTTCCCTCAGATAGGCCCGCATCGTTTCGACTTGTGGGCCGTCGGGGTAATCGTGCACGTACATTTCTGCGATGGGAATGATCTCGGAACGGCGGTCGAGCCTCATGAGAAGCTGCACTTCGAGTGCAATCCCACGCTCACGTAGCGGTGAACTCGCACCTGTCACGCCTGCATCACGCAGCGCTTCGAGCGCCCCTTCTGGATCGCTCAGCTCATTCGCGCGCAAACGCGCTTCGAGAAAGCCTGCTTGCTGCCGTCGTGGGGACGCGAGCTCGCTCGCCGCACGCCGATAGGCAAGAGCCGCATCCAAAGGACGGCCGAGTGCTCGCAGAGCATCCCCTTCGACCATCCGCCAGGGATCGACCTCGCCAGACCGAATCGCATTTTCGGCTTCGGCCAACGCACGCTCAGCGGCCCCCGTGGCGATCCAGCTCCGAACCTCATCGGCCCTTGGACGCACCGTGACATCATCCGAGCTCTGATGCTCTCTGGTCATGGCACTCGAAGAAACACGCGTGCGCGCATTCTCCGGGGGGTGCGCCTCCTCGCGGGTCTCTTCGCGTCTCTGAGGCTCCACATTCCGCAGTCCGAGATTCGTAAGACGCAGACGCGCGGCGCCCTCTCCCTCCTCACGCAGGACATCTACGGCCGCTTCACCCTCTCCGAAATGCGCCACACCTCCAGCGCTCACGACGCGCACCCGATGTTGTCCACGGACCTCGACCCGACCTTCGTACACCCGCACGGTCGTGCCACGCTCGGAAGCGTTCACACTGAATACGGTCCCGAGCACCAGCACATTGGCCATGGGCGTCGTCACCGCAAAACGCCCGTGTTCGATAGGACGTACATCGAACAGCACGGTCCCGCTGTCGAGGCGAACTCGTCTCTCGGATGCTTCCGCGAGTTCGACATGAAAGCTTGCGTCTGCGGCCACCACGAGACGATCCCCGGTGATGAGCTCGAGCTGTGTCGACTCACGCATCGGCACGACTCCTTCTCTTCCACCTCCATTCACGGGATCACGGGGCGTGATGGCGAGCGTGACCGCAGCTGCGGCGAGCGCGGCCGCGACACTCGTCGTCACGATCAATCGCCGGAGGGTCCAACTCCGATCACGGGCTGCCCCCGTCATCGCAGCGTGCTGCGTCATCCTCCGGATTTCGAGCTCGTTCAGCTGCAAAGGCTCAGCGCCGCGCGCGGCTTCGATCATTCGATCGAGTTTCGTAGGACTCGACGCACCGAGCGCGCTCAGAACGATCGCGCTCGTCTCTCGTTCCGAAAGCGCATCAGGCTCTGCTTGCCGAGCTTGTACGAGAAGTCGATCAAGCTCGCTCATGGCGACCTCCCAAGTTCGTCATCGTGTGCAAACATCGCTTCCAGCTCTTCGCGCGCGCGGCACAGCGCGGTGCGCACGGCATTCGCGGACACCTGCAGAACCTCCGCCGCTTCGGCGGGATCCAATCCTTCGATGGCACACAACACGAACACAGCACGCCTTCGCTCGGGCAACTCGCCGAGCGCTTCATGCAAACGCATGAGCGCGCGCCTCGCTGCGACCTGCCGTTCGACGTCGATCCCTCCCTCGTCATCTGCCTCCGGTTCATGCCGGCCAGACTTCCGATAATAGCGATATGACGTGCGGAGCGTGATGCGATGCGCAAGCGTCATCAGACTCGAGCGCCCCTCGAAGCGATGAAGGGCGCTCGCGATCTCGCTGAGCGCATCTTGTGCTGCGTCTTCGAGCTCGTTTCCTGGCCCTAGATGGCGAAAAAGCCAACGTCGCACCTGCGGAACGAGCTCGCGCAGCACGCGATGGATGATCACGTCGTCACGCGACTGAAGTCGATTCTTGAGTTCTTCGAGCAAAGCCCGATCCGAAGCAGACTGAGCTTGTGGAGAAAGCCGAAGAAGCGATGTCGTCGTGAGTGTAAGGCTCATCTCAGAACATGCTCACGAGGGTGGAAATGGCAGGAAATACTTCGCCCTCGTGCATCGAAGATTCAATCCATGCGGCCTCGAGATCGGCGCGGATGTAGAGGCGGGCCCAGCGCGAGAGACGGATCGAGAAGGCAAAATAACCGCCTCCCGATATGAGTGCGCCGAGCTGGTCGAATGGCACGGCCAAGAACGGGGCGCGGAGTTCGGCAAATCCGCCGCAAAAGCGTGCGCCTGCGTGAATCGAGAACCTCGAACTGAGAGGCAGAGCCACACCCGACTCGATACACGCACGCATGAGCGGCTGAATTTCACTCCCTTGCCCTGGAAGCTCGTCGATCATGAGCGCGGCATCGGCCATCAGCGCCCCTTCGAACAATCCGATCTCCAGACCAAAACCTCCCCGCACCATGCCCCCGGGGATGAAACGCTGATCATTGATGAGCCCAAAACTTCCTGTACCGATGCGGCCCGAGGGGCGTGCTTCATCCGGTGAACGTTCAGGCGCAACGTCGACAGGTGGTCGCGTCGGATTTTCGAGCGTATGCGACACCGTCTCCTCCACCTGCGCCGCGGGCTCGGGTGTGTCCGCCGCTTCTGGAACCTCGATCAGAGGGCTCGGGTCCTCGAGCAAACTCACGACAATCAGCGCAATGGTGCGCGGATCCACATCCGATGCGATTGGGGTTCGACGTGCCATCGCAGCATCGCGGGTCACCACGTGAACGGTCCATCCCGTCGCGTCGCTCTCCAGACGTGCGGTCGCGTAGGCTCCGCTTTCAATGGCCGCCCTTTGCGCTTCGGCGTCACGCAAGAGCAAGGTGGGAGCAGAGAGTTGTTCGATAGGAATGACGCGCGCGCCGCGCGAGCTGACTTCGATTTGAAGCGCAGCCGTCAGCCCAGACATCATCTCTTCGGGGGCAGAAAGCAAAACATCACGTGCTTCGGATGGCTCCTCGGGGGTGGCCTCCTGCGCCCTGGCCCCTTTGTGGACGAGTTGAAAAAGCGCGATCACAACCGCGCACGACATCGAGAATCGAGCAAATCGCATAACGAACACTTGGTGGTGAGTTCGGGGCCCAACATTGCACACCATCCCCAAAAAACTTGAACGACGATTCTGTGTGCAATGTCTGGAGGTCATCTCTCCACTGTTTCTTCCGAAAGCCCATCACTTCGGGAGGGAACATGAATACGAAACACATGATGACGTGGGTACGAGCAGGCTTGCTTTGCACGATGTGCGGAGGGTGTGAAATCCTGGGCCCCCTCCTCATCGCGGAATCGACGAACTCAGCGGAGCCTACCGACTTCACGTCGGCGCCTCTCAGTGTCGACATCGAATCGATCACTGGAACCATGGGTGGGGAAGTCCTCGAACGAGAGATGTTCACGCCCACAGGAGAGAGGTTTGGGAATCAGCTCACGTTTCGTCTGACCTCCCAGAGCGGCCTCGAGATCACGGTCATCACCGAGACGGAGAGCTCGAACACGAACCCCTACGAGCTTCCCTTAGACAGCCTTCCCAACGAAGACGGCACCGGCATTTCGGACATGTTCGCCTGCCATGCCGTGACGTGTGAGGAGGCGGAGGACTTCGGCATCGAAATCATTCAAACCGAACACGGTCGAAACGCCATCGTCGACGGATTCTGGCCGGGAGAGCAGCACATCGGGCTCTCACTCCGTTATACGGAAAACCACTGATCGATGAAGGCGTGCCATGCAACGAAGTGTCAGCATCCTTCTTCTCTTCGTCGGCATCGCCGCCTGCACGGGAGAAGACCTCCGCGTCCGAATGAGGGCCGCGGGGGTCTTCTCGCCGAGTCGAAGCGATAGCCCAAGGCGCGGTCTCATCGAACTGGGCCAACGTCTCTTCTTCGATCGCGAGCTGAGCGGGAATCGCAATGTCGCATGCGCGTCTTGTCATCTTCCATTTCACCATGCAGGCGATCAGCAGATGCTCGGGCATGGACAAAGTGCGACAGGTCTCGGAGTCAACCGTGAAGGAGGTCCTGTCCTCCCGCGCAACACGATCTCCCCGTTCAATCGCAGTTTCGCCGAGAGCCTTCTTTGGGACGGCCGTGTCGAGCGGCTCGAAGACGGCACCCTTCGTGCTCCCGTCGCTCTTCCCTCAGGCATCGAGACATTGCTCGAAGCCCAAGCCCTTCTTCCTCTGCTCGATCGCGACGAGATGCGCGGAAACGCAGGAGATAGCGACGTGTTGGGCGCCCCCAACGAGCTTGCGACATATCCAGACGAATCCTCCGAGGAGGTCTGGAACGCCATCATGATGCGACTCATGGCGATCTCTGAATATCGAGAACGCTTCGCCGAAGTCTTTCCGGACGTGCCGATGGGTCAGCACAACATCGTCCATGTCGTGCGCGCCATCGCTCGGTTCGAAATGCATCTATGGGAGCTCACCGACACCCCCTTCGATGCATTTCTTGGCGACGAGCATCGCGTCCCATTCGATCACGCCCTCACCGAAACACAATGGCGTGGCGCCGAGCTTTTCTTTGGGGATGCAGGCTGTGATCGTTGTCATCACGGACCGCTCTTGTCGGATGGCGCCTATCACAATATTGGTGTGCGACCATTGGGTCCTGGCATTCGCGACGGCGTCGACGAAGGTCGATTTCTCGTCACCGGCGACCCCGCCGACCGCTTCGCGTTTCGCACTCCGCCGCTGCGCAACGTCGAGCTGACCGCTCCCTACATGCACAACGGCACATCTCCCGATCTTCAAAGCGCGATTCGCCAACATATCGAAGTCGATAGGACACTCGACGATGAGATCGCGGCCACGCTCGATCCGAATGTGCGTCCACTTCGCCCACTCACCGAAGACGAGCTCTTCTTCATCGAAGATTTCTTACGAAGCCTCAGCTCATCGACCGAGCACTCAGTCTTTCCAGGCGCCGGCGAGCCCGATGCCGTCCCGAGCGGACTTCCCATCGATCACGCCGAATTCTGAGCACATAGCCAACTCCACGTTGCGTAATTACGGATTATTCCGTTAAAACCACACTTCCCCAACGAGCATGTCTCGATGGCAGAGGAGAGGAAGTGAAGTCTGATGAGGGGTTGGCAATTATTCTGCCTGTGCACCGTGGTTTTGGCGACAGGCTGTGACGATGGCGGCGTCATCGACAACAGCGACACCGGAGTGACCGACAGCGGCACCGGATCCGCGGATAGCGGCGCTGGGACCCCTGACAGCGGCTCCCGCGCGGACAGTGGAACGCCACGGGCCGATGCGGGGGCAGACGCGATGCTGCCACCTCCCTGCGTAGAAGACATGTGCGGAACCTGTGACGCCGACCCGTCCAATGATTGCACTCAAGATTGCGCTGGCAGCTGGGGTGGCTCAGCCGTGCTCGATGGGTGCGGCACCTGTGATGCAGACCCGTCCAATGACTGCGTGCAGGACTGTGCGGGTACATTTGGCGGAACCGCGGTGCCAGACATGTGCGGAACCTGCGATACGGACTCATCCAATGACTGCATCGAGGACTGCGCTGGCATGTGGGGCGGCACCGCCACCACCGATGCATGCGGAACCTGTGATGCAGACCCGTCCAATGATTGCGACTGCGCCGGAACGTCAGGTGGCAGCGCCACCACCGATATGTGCGGGACCTGTGATGCAGACCCGTCCAACGACTGCGTCCAGGATTGCGCCGGAGCTTGGGGCGGCACCGCGACGCTCGATGGATGCGGCACCTGCGACTCGGATTCCAGCAACGATTGCCCGAACGATTGCACAGGCGCGCCAGGAGGGCCTGCGAGGCAAGACATGTGCGGAACCTGCGACGCGAATCCGTCCAATGATTGCGTCCAGGATTGCGCCGGAACATGGGGCGGCACTGCCACCACCGACAGGTGCGGAACCTGTGATGCGAATCCGTCCAACGATTGCGTCCAGGATTGCGCCGGAACATGGGGCGGCACTGCCACCACCGACAGGTGCGGAACCTGTGATGCGAATCCGTCCAACGACTGCGTCCAAGATTGCACCGGAGCGTGGGGCGGCACGGCGGCGCTCGACCTCTGCGGTCGATGCGTCGGGGGCACGACGGGAAGGACGGCGTGTCCAACCGTCGTCTTGACTGCGGTGGCCGATTCGACGGTCGACGAGGCGAGTCCGACGACGAACAACGGGAGCGCAAGCACGTTACATATCGTGAGCGAGGGCCGCGCGAACACGCGGCGTGTCTTCTTGCGCTTCGATCTCTCGACGCTTCCTGCGGATATCGTGATCCGCGGCGTCAGGCTCCAAGCGCAGGCGTATAGCGGCTACGCGTGGGGCGGCGATGGAAACGTCTACACGCAGTTCGTCGCCGATGACGCTTGGACCGAGAGCGGCATCCACTGGAACAACCAACCGGCCACGGACGGAACGAACCTCGGCCACTGGTGGCTCTGGTACAACCACACTCCACGCGATGAGATGGGCTTGCACACGAACAGCGCGCTCGTGCCAGTCGTGCAGCGCGAATACGAGGGCGATCGGCTGATCAGCCTCCGTCTGCACAGCCCCGGATACGACACGAACTATCGCTCCCGCGAACATACGACGGCAGATCAACGCCCCGCGCTGGTCGTCGGCTATCTGCCTTCATCCACCGCGGCGCTGGCGCCCACTGCCGACGCATACGTCGATGACGGAAGCTCCAACTACGGCACCCTGGATCGCCTCTACGTCGACACCAGCCCGCAGCGCGTCTTTTTGCGCTTCGACCTGAGCTCGCTGCCCGCAGGCGCCGAGGTGGTGGGCAGCACGCTGACGATGACCGCCTACGAAGGTTATGCGTGGGGCGGCGATGGCAACGTGTACACGCATTTCGTGTCGAACGACGCGTGGACCGAAACAGGAGTGAACGGTATCAACCAACCTTCAGTCGAAGCCACGGCGCTCGGGTTCTGGTGGCTCTGGTACAACCACACACCTGGTGAACAAATCGGAAGACTCTCGAGCGATGCGCTCCGCACGGCGGTGCAAGCCGAAGCCGATGGCGACGACATGATCTCGCTCCGCCTGCACAGCCCAGGTTACCGCACGCACTATCGCTCTCGCGAATACGGAACGGTAGCCCAGCGGCCCACGCTGACCGTTCGATACGTCGTCCCCTGATGGGATCCGCACTGCAAAGCGACCTCGCCTCCCTCTTGGTTGGCGAGGTCGCTTCACAAAAAGGCGCATCCCAGCGCCGCCTCGCTCACGCCGAATTCTGAGCGCATCAACTGCGGCAAGTACCCCATCGCACAAGCCGCTGCGTCGCGATAGGAGAGTTCGGATCGCGCTTGAGCACGCGCTCCCACGCAGCGCGTGCAGCGCGTCGATCTCCCGAGCGCTCCGAAAGGAGCGCGAGATTCATGAGTGGATTCGGATCCGATAGATCGAGTGAAGCCGCCGATTCGAGAGCCGTCACGGCATCTGCGGAACGCCCGAGGTGCATGAGACAAGCTCCGAGACCATTCTGAGCTGCTGCGAGCGCGGGGGCTCGAACGATGGCTTCGCGAAACGAGCTCGCCCCTGCCTCATAATCCTCGAGCAACGCAAGCGCGTTGCCGAGCTTGAGCCAAGACGCCGCGTCCGCATCTTCTCGTTCGATCGCTTCGCGATACAGTCTGACGGCGTCTTCGACGCGGCCGAGATCACGCATGAGGTCGCCGAGCGCGAGCACGGGCTCTGCATCGTTCGGGAGCAGCTCCGCAGCGCGTTCGAAATCGGACACTGCGCCCTCGAGATGGCCTGTGGCTGCACGTGCGAGCCCCCGACCCAAATGAGCCCCACCATGGGCCGGCGCGCGTGTCACGGCTTCATCGAAGGCGTGATGCGCTTCTTCGTGACGGCGCGCCACGCGAAGCAACCTCCCCCAATTGATCCAAGGCTCATGCCCCAGGGGCTCGGCCTCCGTCGCCGCTCGAAAGGCTTCTTCCGCCCCGGACACATCTCCCATTTGTTCGCGCGCCAACCCGAGGCGGTTCAAGACAACCGCGGAGCGGGGCTCACGCACACGGAGCGCCTCGAGATATTCTCGGGCTTGCTCTCCTTCACCCGCATCGAGCGCGAGATCGGCCGCAAGGAAGCGGGCACGCGGATGCGCAGAATCGAGCGAGAGCGCCATCTCCACTTCGGTGCGTGCCTCTCGATGGAGCAAACGACCGCGTGAAAGTGCAGCAGCAAGGACATGCAAGTCCGCCGTGGGACCGAGATACGTCAATGCCGTCGCGAGCTCACCTTCGGCGAGAATCAGATCTCCACGTTGGAGATCTTCGATGGCCTCCGCGTAGTCGATGAGACCCCGAATCTCGGAGTCATCGCGACCGAGTGAACGCGCGCGCTCGAGGAGCGAGATGGCCGTCGATGCCTGCAACCGATCGAGTGTCGGAGCCTCGACGAACGGAGCATCCAAACGGGCACGCGCGCTACGCACGAGCTCGTCTACCGTGTGATTGCGCCAGATTCCGAAACCTACCGCACCCACGCTCGCGGAGAGCGCGCTGATCGTGACGACGATCGCGAGCCGCCGCAGACGATGGCGCACGGGGGGACGAACGAGACCCTCGGACATGGGGAGGGATTCGGCGGGGAACGGCCCGAAAAGTCAAGATTTCGACATGCCATGGATTCAAGTGTTGCCACGCTCTACACTCGAGGGTTTTGAAGTGTGAAATACGACGTTCGAAGCGTGCTTGCATGTGTCCTGGCGCTCTCCCTCTCGTTCGGCGGCGCCGCGCTCGCACCGAATGCACACTCACGAGCTCCCGAAGACGCAACTCTTTCTGCTCGCCCTCGCCGCATCGTCTCGCTCGCGCTGTCCGGTGACGAAATCCTCCTCGCCCTCGCAGATCCCGAGCGCATTCTCGCGCTCGAAACGTTCATCGATGATCCCCAAACGTCCAACGATATCGAAGGCGCCCGTCGCGTCACCGGCCGCATCCAACAACCCATTGCGGCGGAGAAGATCCTCGCCATCGAACCCGATTTCGTGATCCTTCCTGCATGGAGCGATCCCCACATCGGCGCGCTCCTCGCCATGGAGGGCGTACCTGTCCATCGCCTTTCGGCTCCATCGTCCATCGACGATGTCCGCACCCAAATTCGTGAGCTCGGCGCGGCTCTCGAGGAAGAAGAACGTGCAGCCATGCTGATCGCCCACATGGACGAACGTCTCGAGGCCGTCCGCGCACGGGGGATGAGACGCCCTGTTCGTCCGAGCGTGCTCTTGGCGGCATGGAGCGGCATCACACCGGCGCGAGGAACCCTCTTCTGTGAGCTCGTTCTGCTTGCCGGAGCCCGCTGCGCGGCGGCCGACGCCGGTCTCGAAGGTCAGGCGAATCTGCCCACTGAAATGCTCTGGATGCTCGATCCAGATCTCATCCTCACCAATCGTTTTCGCGCCGATGGCAGTGCTCGTGAGCTCATCGCCGAGTCACGCATCGAAGACGACCCGCGCTTTCGCACGCTTCGCGCAGTCCGCGAAGGACGCGTCGTCGACATTCCACCAGCCCATCTGCTCGCCACGAGCCACCATGTCGCTTCGCTCGCCGAAGAACTCGGAGATGTGCTCGACGACGTGGCGAGAGAAGCAGGTGCACGATGAAACGTTCCGATGTCCTCCTCGTCATCGTCGCTTTGGTGCTCGTCGCGTGCTCCATTCCTCTCTCGACATCGATGGGTTCGGTGGCTCTTCCGCCGGATCACGTCCTCATGATTCTGCTCGGCCTACGCGATGGAATCGAACCCTGGCAAGAAGCCATCGTGCTCGACGTTCGCTTACCGCGAACGATCATCGCCCTCGTGGGCGGCGCGGGGCTCGGGCTTTCAGGCGCAGCGATGCAGGGACTTTTCCGTAACGCGCTCGCCGAACCAGGGGTGCTCGGCGTCTCCAGCGGTGCCACCTTGGGTGCCCTGATCGCGATGTATACAGGAGCTGCATTTCCATTCATCACCGTGCCAGCAGCGGCATTCGTGGGTGCGCTCGCTTGCAGTCTTCTGGTCTATCGACTCGCCACCGCTGCGGGGCAGCCGAATGTTGCATCGCTCTTGCTTTCGGGAGTCGCCGTGAGCGGCGTCGCAGGTGCGCTCGCCTCGCTCGTCCTCTCGTTCGCAGTGGCGGATTGGGAGCTTGGAAGACAAATGCTCTCGTGGATGATGGGGGGGCTCGAGGGACGTTCGTGGATGCATGTCGCCATCGCCCTTCCACCCGTCTTCATCGGTGGTGCGATGCTCTTACTCCACTCGCGCGAGCTCGACGCGCTCGCCCTTGGCGAAGAGAGCGCCGCCGGAGTGGGTGTCGATGTACCGGCATTGCGCCGCTCTGTGCTCGCGATGGTGGCTCTCGCCACTGGCGCAACGGTCTCCGTGATCGGGATGATCGGATTTCTCGGGCTCATGGCCCCCCACATCGTGCGTCTCATCGTGGGAGCCGCCCATCGACGGGTCCTCGTCGGTTCCGCCATCCTCGGCTCCGTGGGGCTCCTCGCCGCCGATACGCTTTGTCGTTCTGTCGCAGCGAGCGCCGATCTAAGACCCGGTGTGATCACCGCGGTGCTTGGCGGTCCTTTCTTCCTTTGGCTTCTCACACGCGATCGTAGAGCCCTCGGAGGGCACTCATGAGTCCTTTGCTCGAGCTCGAGAAGATCGAAGCTGGATATGGCGCGCGTCGTGTCCTCGCTGGGCTGTCGTTCTCGGTCATGGCGGGTGAAGTCGTGGGTCTCGTCGGACCCAATGGCGCGGGCAAGAGCACGCTCTTGCGCATCGCCGCCGGCATCGCTCGACCGTCTGGAGGCACGGTGCGCCTCTGCGACGCCCCCATCGACACCCTCTCGAGACGCGATATCGCACGAAAGCTCGCGATTTTGCCTCAAGCTGCCAGCACAGACTTTTCGTTTTCCGTCCGCGAAATCATCGAGATGGGGCGGCTTCCCCATCTCGGCGCCTTTGGTTCGCTCGGTGCCCACGATCGAAATGCACTTTCGAACGCAATCCGTGATGCGAATGTAGAACCCCTCATCGAACGCCGTTTCCAAGACTTGAGCGAAGGCGAAAAGCAACGTGTGCTCCTGGCGTGCTGTTTGGCGCAAGAGCCGCGCGTCCTCCTTCTCGACGAACCCACCGCCTCACTGGATGTGCGCCACGCCTGGGCGCTCATGCATGTCGTTCGCACACGTGCTCGGGCTGGCATCGCGGTCGTCGCAGCCATTCACGATCTCGCGCTCGCCGCACGCACATGCGACCGCGTGTTCGTGTTGTCCCAAGGCCACTTTCGAAGCGAGGGCTCCCCGGAGCGAGCCCTCTGTCCAGACGTCATCGCTGAGGTCTTTGGCATGCGTGCGCGTGTAACCCGTGAATCCGAAGGCGTCGTGCTCACGATCGTCGATGCGAGTGAATACCCAGCGTGACGTCCGCCCGCGGTGGGCTGGAATCAGGAGATAGGCACGATCTCGATCGTGGCGGGTCCCTCGGTGTCGCCCTCGACGGTGACGAAGATCGACGCGCGCCACGGCGCAGCCGGTGGCGCATCGAGGCGCAATACGAGATCGAACAGACATACAGCATCTTCGCAGAGGCCGGGTCTGAACCAATCCGCCCCACGCTCGAGCTGCACGATGCCGTCGCTCGTGCGACGCACCGGACCGGACGACGCGCCAACGCCGGACCTGGGAAGCGCGGCGTCCAGCGTAACCCACTCGGCACCGGGTGCGACGACCTCCGCGAAGACTGCAATCGTCGCCCAGTCACCGACCACGTGGGTGATGCGCACCCGTATCGGAAGCTCGCGCGTCGTGACGTCCTCGAAATGCGCCTCTCCTGCGACGCCGCCTCCGCAGCCCGCAACGACGATCGAGAAGATCACGGCGATGAGCGCGCACCTCATCGGTCCGACCTCACGGCGACGACCGGCGCCTCGCCGTCAACCTCCAACTCGAGCAACGCCGACTCGGGGAAGCGTCCTTCTGGCTCCGTGAATGCCGCCGCCGCGAGCTCAACCGCAGACGGCGTGGTCTCCGCGTCAGCAGAGGGTGCCACGAGCATCTTGAGCCCGAGCTCGCAGACCCCGATCGCGCAACGCGCGCGGAGGATCGGTGCAAGGTCGAGCCCGGCGCTGAGGTTCCTCCAGAGCGGCCCGCTCCCGACCGAAATCCCTGTCACGTCGGGATCGTCAGGCAAGAGCACGAGCGCGTCGACGGACTCGGCGGATACGTTCGCCCAGATCGAGACCGACTCTGCATGCGCAAGCGCGTCGACGTTCGCACGCACGACGAAATGGACCTCGTCGCCCGCCAGCATCACCGCGTCCGTGCGCAGCGCCCCGCGAGGGACTGGCTGGCACGCCAGCACGAACGCGAGCGTGCCTCCGAGCATCGGCACGCAACGCGTCCACCACCATCGTGCCAACTTGCGCCGCATACGCCTCCCCAGCATCGCGTGATGATTAAAAGCATCCCACGTGCCACGACCCGCGATCAGGAATCGTCAAGGAGAGCGGACGCTCATCGCGACGGGAGCTCGACCAAGAGCACGCCCCCTGCGTGGTGGAGCCACGCGCGATCAGCGCCCGATGCGGTGATATTCGTGAACAGCGCGCCGTTCGTGAGCGGCTCTGCCGCCCCGAGCGCCCATTCTCCGGCTTCCTCCCGAAGCGCGCGCGCTTCGATTCCAGAAATGCCCTCGCTGCCGTAGGTCACGCTCGAGAGACGAGTTCCGAACACAAGTTCGAATGCGCTCGAAGTCTCGAAGCTCGCGATCGCATCCTCTCGAGCATCGAGTGGCGTCTCGGCATCGAGCAGTGCGTCGCGGTCGAACACGAACACAACCCCTGCCGTTCCAAACGCGCCCGCCACGATCACATCGCCCAACAACGCGACGCTCCCGCTGAAAACCCCCATCTCATTGGCCACGAGACGTGAAACCCCGGCTCCGGAGTCGTGCACGTAAAGACCTTGCCCCATCTCGGTCCCAAGGCCCATTCCATCGAGAATCCATCTCGAATCATCGATCCAAACAGCATCGAAATTCCCGGGCGCAGGGACCTCCGTGGCTGTCCCCTCCCCGAGATCGAGATCGAAGACACCTCCGATGAAGCCAGGCCCCATGGTCGTATAACCGAAAATCGCGCTGTGTTCACCCGGAGCAATGTCGAGATAGCTCCCCGCGTAGGTCATCGAGGCATCGACGCCTTCGTACATCGCGCTCCCCAGTGTCTCCGTGCTCGATGGAGTGCCATCCGGCATCAGCGTGAACCGCGAAAGCGTAAACGTCGTGGTCGTTCCAGAGCCTTCCGCCACCAGTTCGTACACGCGAAGCGCACCTCCCTCGCTTTCGATCACGTCCATCGCTTGCGTCGAGGGCCGACACAAATTCACCACAGGCTGAAGCGCTTCGCTCAACGCGGGATCGAAACCAGCGAGGTCCATCCCGCACGTGGCGAGGCAAACGCCACGCACGCACTGAGAACCTGCTTCACATCCTGGATCGCACTCCTCCGTCCCCACACCACCATCATTGGATGCGTCGCCGATCGTCCCCGAATCGACAGATCCGGAGTCGACAGATCCCGAATCAACGATGGCAGCTCCCGAATCGGGAGTCGGCCCTCCATCCACGGTGGAGTGAGAATCGCCGCCGCATCCGACACTCCAGACGAGAACCAACACCAACCCAACACTCAATTGCCTCATCGCACGCTCTCCGTCAGACCCCTTCCCCGTGAGGTCTCATCGACGCGCGCGCACACTCAAAGTTGTCGAAGTCCGCGAGCGAACCAATCGCTCGACGTGACGCCCAACCGACCCCGGATGAACGCACGCGCAGCGCACATGGCAGGTTTCCTGACTCCCGGATCATCCAACTGCGGATCGTCTTCCCAAGGGTTCAACCCCTCAGTGACACGTGTGATCCGCGCTGTTCCCGGTCACAGTGGCGGGGGCCGTGCCGGTATTTCACCGGCTTCCCTTCGTGGTGATTCCTCGAATGCATCTCAAGTACATCACCCCACATCATCGAATGCCATCCTTCTCGCGGGAAAGAGGCTCGATGACAACCATGCGCGCTATGGGTTTTCAAGGAACCGCCCGCGCAGGTGCGCGTTCAGGAGGTCCCCTCCTACCTGAGCCGAGGCTGACCCGCAAGACGGGCTGGCCGAAACGCGTTCTGGGGGCGACAATGGCGGATAGTGCTACTTCGTGCACCAGTGAATGCCGATGCCGCATAGCGTAGGAGACGTCATCGGAGATCGCTACCGACTGATCGACAAGATCGGCGAAGGCGGCATGGCGACCGTATGGGAGGCCGAGCACATCGCGCTCGGAAGCCGAGTCGCCGTGAAGTTCCTTCATCGCACGGCACCTCAAGAAAGCGAGCTTGCGCAGCGTTTCTTGCGTGAAGCGCGCGTGGCTGCCTCGGTCAAACATCGCAATGTCGTCGAGATCAACGACTTTGGATTCACCAAAGAAGAAGTGCCCTACATGGTCATGGAGCGGCTCATTGGAGAATCGCTCGCAGATTTCCTCCATCTACGGGGGCCTCTTCCATTTCACGACGCCACACGGCTCGCGTCATTGACGTTGCGAGGTCTGAGCGCGGTTCACAACGCGGGCATCGTTCATCGCGATCTCAAGCCAGACAACATCTTCCTCGTACGCGATGACGACGGCGTCTTTCCGAAGCTCCTGGATTTCGGCCTTTCGCGTCGAGTCGGTCGCACCGACATGACGCTCGAGGGAACCCTCATGGGAACCCCCGACTACATGTCTCCGGAACAAGCCCGCGGACACACGGATCTCGACGCGCGCACCGATATCTACAGCATGGGCGTGATCCTCTACGAGATGATCTCTGGACGCATGCCGTACGAGTCCGAGCTCATCGGCGATTTGATCGCGATGATCTCACGCGACCCCCCCACCCCCGTCATTCAGCACCGCGCGGATGCACCCGTCGAGCTCGTTCGCGTGATCGAACGTGCGATGGCCAAGCAGCGCGAAGAGCGTTTCCCCGATGCGCGCGCGATGCGAAACGCGTTGAGCGATGTGTGGAACGAACTCGTCAGTTCGAGCGAAGAGAATTCCGATCTCGCGAGCCTATCGGAATTTCCTTATCCGGGGTTCGAAGATACCGGAGCAGACCTGTCCGGTCCCAACAGACGCACCCCGATGGGACGCCGTCCCTCTCCAAGATTTTCGTCGAACAGCGGCAGAGACGCGCCCATTCCCGTCGTACAGGCACGCGCCACCCCCAACGCCATCGACTCGAGCGCAGGCGATTCGATGGCGGGTGATCCCACGCTCGCCGAACGTGTTGGGTTCGTGGATGCGCCCACAATCATTGCGCCGGTCGGCTCTCCCTCCACAACGCAAGCCCGCAAATCCCAGCCACGATCTCTATTGAGCTCGCTCCTTGCGCTCGGTCTGGCCGCAGCAGCAGGCGCCACGTTCGCCGGAGTTTGGATCGCGAGTGGCGAAGACCACGAAGATCTCTCCTCATTTGGCGAAGCTTCGACGATCTCTGCGGGGTCGACCGACGCAGGAATCGACGCAGGCGATGAGGACCGCTCCGCCGCCACCATGGCTTCCCCCCCCATCGACGCGTCGGTGGGCGCCGCTGCAGAACCTCTCGATTCCCCTCCGTCCGAGGAGGAGGCTCTCGAACCGGCGCGCACCTCGAGAACGACACAGGTCTCGCGACCGACGCAAGCCGAACGAATCTCGAAACGACGCCCCGTGAAACGTCAGCGCGAGACACCGCGCAGAAGCAGCACCAAACGTCGCCCAACAGCACCTCGCCGTCACTAATGACCGTTCATGACGAGCGCGATGCCGATCGTGATCAAAAGCGCAAGCATGATCGAAGCGCCCAAGATCCATCGTGTGACGCTCGCACCACCGATTTCGCCACGCACGGCCGACGCTTCTTCCGTGATGGGTTCACTCGGCAACACCACGCGAGAAAGCGCCGTCAGCAACTCATCTGCGTCGACGAATCGATCTCTAGGCTCTGACGCCGTCGCCTTCTTCATGACGTCGATCAAATCTTGAGGCACCTCCGGCGCAAGACGATCGAATGGAGGTAACGTTTCGCGCGGTTCACTCGAAAGCTCATTCGTATTGACGCGAACGCCGCTGAGCATCTCGTAGAGCATCGCTCCCATCGAGTACACGTCCACACGCGCATCGATCTCAATCTCGACGGGAGATCGCATCAGCTCGAGCAACCCCAGATCGACGATATGCACGCGCCCATCGTTCGAAATGAATACGCGCTCGTCTCCGAGCATCCCGTGAACGATGCCTCTCCGATGCGCAGCCGCCATGGCACTCGCCATCTCTGTCGTGAGGCGTAACGCCTCAGCCACGTCGATTTTGCCTCGCTGCTCGAGCACATCGCGAAGCGCCGATCCTGGTGCCGGCTCGCTGACGAGAAGAAGTCCCTCGGGGCTATCGGCGACATCGAGAACCGCCGCGAGCCCGGGGTGCTCCACTTCCATCACAGCTCTTGCGTCCGCAATCTCACGCGCACGTCGCGCCGGATCGAGATGAATGGTTTCCGGCAGCACCCGCAATCGCACAGGCTTTCGCGACCGTTCGTCTTGGGCAAGATAAACGGTACCCAACGCCCCATCGCCAAGCTTCTTCTCAATCCCGTAGCGCGAGATGCGAACGGGGTCCGCCACACTTGTTCGTTCGAGATCCACGCCGCGAGATTATCGCAAATCTCGCGCCCGCAACGAGATCACTCGATCAGGCGTCGTCCAGCGCCTCGCGGAGAGTCGCGGCCGTCAACACCCGCTGGGTGAGGCGCTCCAATACCTCCACCGAAGCTTCCTCGATCCGCTGCACCGCGGCCGGCTCGAGCGAGCCGAAACGAAGTCGAAGTAGTTCGAGCAGCGTCGCAGCGCGTCCCTCCTGGAGCCCTTCCTGGCGTCCCTCCTGGAGCCCTTCCTGGCGTCCCTCTCTCTTGATCTGCTCGTAGGTCTCCTTTGCCGACATGATGATCGCCTCCTCGACTTTGTCCTCGGGCTGTGCTGATCGTAGCACGCGGATCCCATTCGCCGCAGAGTGGAGTTCCCACGCATCCTCTGGCAACGCCGCCAGCTCGCGAATCGCGGTTTCGAGCACATGCCCTCGACCCAAGAGCCGCAGCATCAACGTCTCGCGAACCACTGGAAGTTCGCTCACCACGACCACATAGAAGGACACGTCCCGTGCGACCAAACGATAGAAGCCAATCGGCCATTCGTCTGGATGCGCGAGCGACAATCCATCGATCACCGACGTGGGCCGTCCCGCGCACACAAGCCACATCGGCGGAATGCTCGCTTGCGGATCGGCACGCCAGACCGCGAGCGCGGTGCTGAGCTGCTTGATCATGCAACCCGCGACAACGTCCACGGGTGGCGCGCCTGAGAAGAGCTCGATCGCGAAACGATCTGCGAGCATGCGCCCGAAAATCCCCGGGGGCGCTGGGCCTTCGATCCGCTCCAACCAAATGTCGATCGATCGCGGGACTCCGGGAATCTCATGCTCGGTCTCGATCCGCGCCGCGCCCTCGAATGCCCCCTCGACGAACACCTTGCCTACTTGGTCGTAGAGATTGCGGAGACGAGTCACGAACGCTCTTGTCGACCGCCGGGCGGATTCGTTGCCTCGTGTTGGATTTTACAGCAGATCGAGAGGCCCCTTTTCGTTCCTCAAGAGCTCGCGCCAATCGGCGCGGTTTCGAGGAACTTCCATTGCGTGTTGTCGCGCGCGAGCCGTCCGAGCTCCCACTCGTCTCGCAAGAGCGCGACGGGCTTCCCGTCGATATCGGTCACGGCCAGAGGGATGCGTCGCGCTTCGAGCTCATCCGTACTCGAGGCGCCGGAAACCCATCGCGCGAACGAATAGGGCAAACGATCGAGCGCGACCTTCGCGCCGTACTCGTGCTCGAGGCGATAAGCGAGCACCTCGAATTGCAGCACACCGACGACGCCCAAGATTGGATCTTTTTCACGCCCTTTTTGGAAGAAAAGCTGGAGTGTTCCTTCTTCCGCGAGCTCGTCGATCCCCTTTTGCATTTGCTTGCGCTTGAGCGGATCGAGCAGTGTCGCACGCGCGAAAAACTCCGGCGAGAACCGCGGAACGGCATCGAACGCGAGCGGCGGCGAACCGGTCGAGAGCGTATCGCCAATGCGAAAAATCCCTGGATCATGGAGACCGACGACGTCACCGGCATACGCCTCGTGCACGGTCTGCCTCTCCTGCGCGAAGAGCTGTTCCGCGCGCGCCAAGCGAATTTGTTTGCCCAGCCGGAAGTGATGAACCCACATCCCGCTCTCGAACTTGCCTGAGCAAATGCGCATGAACGCGATACGATCGCGGTGTTGCGGGTCCATGTTCGCTTGGACCTTGAACACGAATGAAGAGAAGCGATCATCGGAGGGTCGCACGGTCCCGGTGCTCGTCTCGCGAGGTCCCGGTGCGGGACAAATATCGCGGAACGCTTCCAGAAATGGCTCGACGCCAAAATTCGTCAGCGCGCTCCCGAAGAACACCGGCGAGATCTCGCCTGCAAGAAAGCGCTCGTGCGAGAACGCATCTCCGGCTCCTGTCACGAGCTCGACTTCATCCCGAAAATCCTTCGCGAGGCGCTCGCCCACCATCGCGTCGATCTTGGGATCCTCGATGCCGCTCGTTTGCATCGGAACCCGCGACGCGTTTTTCTCGGTGCGATCGAAGGTGAGCACCGTCTTGTGGTCGACGTCGTAAACGCCTTTGAAGTCTTCGCCCGAGCCGATCGGCCAGGTGCGCGGAACCGTGCGCATCCCGAGCACTTCTTCGATCTCGCTCATGAGCGCGAATGGATCGCGCGCCGGGCGATCGAGCTTGTTCACGAACGTGACGATCGGTGTGCCTCGTTGCCTACACACGTGGAAGAGCTTCTTGGTCTGCTCTTCGACGCCCTTGGCTGCGTCGATCAACATGATCGCGCAATCGGCTGCGGTCAGCGTTCGATAGGTGTCTTCGCTGAAATCTTGGTGGCCCGGCGTATCGAGCAAGTTGTAGCGGATGTCTTGGAACTCGAACTGAAGCACCGAGCTCGTGATCGAGATCCCGCGCTTCTTTTCGAGGTCCATCCAGTCGCTCGTCGCAGCACGCTGCGCTTTGCGCGCATGCACCGCACCCGCCGTATGAATGGCACCCCCGTAAAGAAGAAGCTTCTCTGTGAGCGTGGTTTTGCCTGCGTCGGGATGGGAGATGATGGCGAAGGTCCGCCGGCGTTCGAATTCTTGGGTCATCGAGGGCGGCCGAATCTAATGCGGACTTCGTCTCTGCGCACGCCCCGCGGCCGAGGCACCTTGCTTCGCGGGTCGAATGGCGCAAGAGACGATCATGCGTCACCTGTTTTTCGTCGTTGTGCTCACGGCCTGCGGTTCGAGTCAATCGACCTCACACCAACACGGTGAACGGGACGATCGTCTCCGATGATCCAAACATCGCCGTGGGCCATGCTGCCGGAGCTGCGGTCGTGGGCCTCGCGCGCGCTCTCGGTCCCGCCGCTTCAGGGCCAAATGAAGGGGCGGCGAGCCCTGATCCGATCCCCGCGCAACCCCGATACGATTGCGCAACGATCGAAGGCGATCACGACGAGATCTGCGAGGAGCTCTCGGCCCTGCCTTGCTCGTGCAATGAGGCGTGACTCTCGCTCTCCTACGCGGCGGCGCCTTTCAGCATCTCTCTGGCCGCATCGCGCGTCTTCTTCGTGATGTTCAATCCGCCGAGCATGCGCGCGACCTCTTCGAGCCGCTCTTTGGGCTCGAGCGCCAAGATCGCGCTCTTGGTGCGCTCGTCCACGATGTCTTTCTTCACGAGGCTACGTTCCTTCGCTGCGAATGGACTTGCGTGCTAGAGTGACGACGTGGCCAGCCGAATCATCATGACCCGCATCCTTCGAGCGGGGGAAAAAGACGATGGTTGTTTCGACCACGAATTTTGGCAACGGCAGGGCGCCGAGGCGATTTTTGCGGCCAGCTGGGACCTTGTGAACGAGGCACGCGCAATCCGAGGTCAACTTGGCGACGAACCCCGACTTCAAAGATCTGTTTGTCGCCTTAGGAGACGCGGGCGCTGACTATCTCATCGTTGGCGCACACGCCGTGATGTTCTATACGGAGCCGCGTAGCACCAAGGATGTCGACGTCTGGGTCCGTCCGACACCCGACAACGCCGTGCGTGTTTACCATGCGCTCGCCGTCTTCGGCGCACCGCTTGCGGATGTAAGCCCAGACGATTTCTCAGTCGCAGGCACAATCTTTCAGATTGGCATCGCACCGAATCGCATCGACGTGCTCACCAGCATCGATGGGGTGGATTTCGATGAAGCATGGGCCACCAAAGTCGATGCGAGCTATGGTGGTGCCCCGATCCATCTCATCGCACGAGAGCTCCTTCTCCGAAACAAACGTACGGTGAATCGCCTGCAAGACCAGCTCGATGTCGAGCGCCTCGAGCGAATCAAGAGCTGAATAGATCCTTACGCGGCGGCGCCTTTCAGCATCTCTCTGGCCGCATCGCGCGTCTTCTTCGTGATGTTCAATCCGCCGAGCATGCGCGCGACCTCTTCGAGCCGCTCTTTGGGCTCGAGCGCCAAGATCGCGCTCTTGGTGCGCTCGTCCACGATGTCTTTCTTCACGAGGAAATGCCGATCTGCATAGACCGCGATCGGCGCGAGGTGCGTGATACAGAGCACTTGGTGATGCTCCGCGACCTCTTTTAGCTTGCGGCCGATCACCTCGGCGACCGCGCCGCCCACCCCCGTATCGACCTCATCGAACACATAAAGCCCGGCGGGGCCGAGCCCTGCGAGCACACGCTTGATCGCGAGCATCGTGCGCGAAAGCTCGCCACCGCTCGCCACTTTGCGTAGCGGTCGCGCTTCTTCGCCTTTGTTGGGTGCAATCAAGAACTCCGCGCGATCGATGCCGCTCTCACGAAGGCGCGCGCCATCGATCGAGAGCTCACCTCCTCCTTCGAGCCGAGTCACCTGCACTTCCACGACCGCGCCGCCCATGCCGAGACCGCTCAGTTCTTTGACGACCGCCTTCCCGAGCTCGCTCGCGGCCTCGTGCCTTTTCTTCGAGAGCTCGCGCGCGAGCGCGCCAGCAGAGCGAAGCGCAGCGTCGCGCGCCTCCTCGATTTCAGCGATCCGCTCCTCGGCCGAGCCAAGCTCCGCGAGCTCGACCCGTAAACGCTCGCAATGCTCGAGCATCTCCGTTTCGGCTCCCGCCGATGCGCCGCCCGCATATTTTCGCGCGAGGCTCTTGAGCCGGTGCAAACGCTCATCGATCTCGGAGAGCCGCTCTGGATCGACCGTCACATCGCGCGCGTAGGCGCCGAGATCTCGCGCGGCTTCCTCGAGCTGAGCGCGGGCTGCGTCGATCGCCGACACCATCGGCCCCAAGCGCGGATCAATGTCCGCCGCATCCGAGAGCCGACTCGATACTTGCGCGAGCTCTTCGCAGATGGCCCCGTCACGCTCGTAGAGCGCTTGCTCGGCGAACGCTGCGGCGTTGACGAGCTTCTCCGCATAACGCAGCCGATCGCGCTCTTCTGCGAGCTCGGCCGACTCGTTCAGCTTGGGATCGAGCTCTTCGATCTCCCGAATCTGAAACCGCAAGACATCCTCGCGCTCGCCCTTCCCTTGCACTCGCGCGAGCGCCTCGGACAACGAGCGCTCCGCCGCTTCGAGCGCCCGAAAGGCAGCGCTCATCTGCTCCCGAAGCGGCTCCAAACGGCCAAACGCATCGAGGTACCCAAGGTGCGTCTCGGGATTGATCAGCGTGTGATGCTCGTGCTGCGACGAGATATCCGCGAGCCCCGCGGCAAGCTCGGCCAGCTGCGCCTGCGTGGCGAGCGTGCCATTGACGTATGCGCGCGTCCGCCCTTGCGCCGAAACCACGCGCCTCACCAGGAGCTCCCCCTCATCGGTTTCGATTCCAGCCGCGCGCAATCGCTCGATCACGGAAGGGTCGTCCCCGACATCGAAGAGCGCCTCCACCTCGGCCTGCGGCGCGCCTGTGCGCACGAGCTCCGGTCGCCCGCGGCCTCCTAGAACCAACTGGAGCGCATCGACCAAAATCGATTTCCCTGCGCCCGTTTCGCCCGTCAGCACATTGAGCCCTGGCCCAAACACCACCTCGAGCTCATCGATGATCGCAAGCTGCTTGACCCGCAGAACGCTCAGCATCTTGGTTTCCTAGCCTCTTTCCGGCTGGACGCATACCACGGCTCACGACTGACGTCCGGTCCTCTTGGCGAGGCACGACGATACATCTGCTATCTTCGCGCGATGCCGCCGCCGATCCGAGTCGAACTCCGCGAACACGATTGCGAGTGGGGGGAGCAAGCAACGCGTGAAAGCGCGCGGATCATAGCGGCGTGCCCGTCGAGCATCATCGCCGTGCATCACATTGGCTCGACGTCGATCGCCGGCATCGTCGCCAAGCCCATCCTCGACCTCATCGCGGTCGCGACTTCCCTTTCCGCACTCGACGAGTCGCGCGCCGCGATCGAAGCGCTCGGATACGAATGGTGGGGTGAGTACGGCATCGAGGGGCGGAGATTTTGCACGCTCTCCGACCGGACGAATGGCACACGGCTCGTTCATGTACACGCCTTCGAAGAAGGCTCCCTCGGCATCGAACGCCATCTCGTGTTTCGCGATTATCTCCGCGCGCACCCCCCTATCGCGCGCGAATACGAGGCGATGAAACGACACTGCCGTGATCGTCATCCGGCCGATTCTCACGCTTATTCCGATTGCAAGGGCGATTGGATCCGCCGAGTCGAAACGGACGCGCTCGAGTTCTTTCGCCTGCGTCGAGGACGTGATTGAATCGTGCGATGACGGGCGAAGACGAGCGCGGGGCTCTCATCCGATGTTGGCTCAAGCGCGTGGCTCGCGGACGACGATGGATCGTGGCGATGGATGTGCTCGCGGCAGCGCTCCCACTCGCAGACACCTTGGAGAGGCTGGGGGCGAGGCCACCGCTCTGCATCGGCGCATCGCCGGGCACACCGATGGATCCGACGGCGCCGCGAAGCCCCGAACCGATCGTGCTCGATGTGCGCGCGTGCGACACGATGGAGGCGATCCGCGCGTCGTTGGATGCGCTCGCCGACCTGCCGCCGTGGGCGTGTGCCCGCGTCGACGCGTTCGACCCCGACCATGGCGCACGGGTGCTCGGTACGCTCTTCGACGACGGGCGACCGGTCGCAGGGCGTGCGAAGTACGGAGCGCGACCCGAAGCGTGGCAGCAGCTCGAGGACAAGACGACGGTGGATGTGCTCTGGGATGCCGCCGGGGTGGCGCGCGCGCCGTCGGTGAGCGTGCCAGTGGATGGAGCCACACTGCGTCAGGCGTCGATGGCGCACGACCGAGGTTGCGGGAGCGTCTGGACGGGCGACAACCGCGGCGGGTTCCACGGTGCGGCGACGTTCGTGCGATGGATCCGGAGCAACCGCGATGCAGACGAAGCGATGGCGTTCTTCGCGCCGCGCTGCGATCGCGTACGGGTGATGCCGTTTCTCGATGGGATCCCGTGCAGCATTCACGCGTTGGTGCTACCCGATCGGACGCTCGCATTCCGGCCTTGCGAGATGATCGTCTTGCGCCGTCCCGGTGAGAGCCGCCTGCAGTACGCGCAGGCGGCCACGTTCTGGGATCCGCCGGACGAGGATCGCGAGGTGATGCGCACAGTGGCCCGGCAAGTGGGGGAACACTTGCGGACGACGTTGGGTTATCGCGGATTCCTGACGGTGGACGGAGTGATGACAGCGGCCGGGTTTCTCCCCACCGAGCTCAACCCGCGCGTCGGCGCCGCGCTTGGCTGGTTGAACACGGGGCTCGACCTCTCTCTCACACTGCTGCACGCCGCAATCATCGAAGGCGAGCCGATCGATTGGGATCCAGATGAGCTCGAGGTGCTGCTGATCTCGAACGCCGACGCGCGACGCGGTGGGCGAGGCATGGTGGTGATCCCGACGGTGATCGAGGAGCGGCGGGAACAGCGGATTGCGATCGGATCGGACGGCGTTGCGCACGAGGCAGAGGAAGGAGAGGCGGCCGACGCGACAGTGGTGCTGGGACCCTCGGCGATCGGCGGCGTGGTGGTGGTGAATCTCGACGCCGGACGCACGCCGGTCGGCCCTTCGGTCGCGGCGCGCGTCGCATCGTCGCTCGCGTGGGCCGATGCGCGCTGGTCGCTTGGCATCGGGCCGCTCGAGCCGGCACCCGACCTCCGCGCGCGGCGCTCCGCAATCACCGCATCGCGCATGGATTCAATGTAGCGAGTCACGCCGCCCGCTTGGATCCACTCACTTGACGAGGCATACGTCACCCAGCCTTCGTCGCGTCCCTGGAAGAGCACGAGAACCTGCTCGTGTGCTACGATGCACTCATCTCGTAACACACGAGGGTCACGACATGAGCGAAGTTACGTTTACCTTCCGAGTGGATGAGGCGCTGAAGCGTGAGTTCGCCTCGGCCGCCAAGTCCTGTGACCGTACCAGCGCGCAGCTTCTGCGCGACTTCATGCGCGATTACGTGCGGCGACAGCAGGAAGCGGCCGAGCACGACGCCTGGTTTCACCGTCAGGTGCAAATCGGCCTTGATTCAGCCAATGCCGGCGAGTTGGTGTCAGCGGAAGAAGTCGAAGCCGAAGCTGCTGCCTGGCGCGCTGAAACACGGCAAAAGATGACCGGCTCTACATCGTGAGACTTGTCTGGACTCGCCCAGCCACCGCGGACCGGAGAGCCATTCGCACCTACATTGCACAGGACAATCCGACTGCTGCTCTGGCGCTTGATGAGCTATTTTCGGAGAAGGCCGGCCGGTTGCTCGATCATCCCGGCCTGGGCCGGCCTGGACGCATCACTGGCACCCGCGAGTTGGTCGCGCATCAGAATTACATCCTCGTCTATGACCTGACCAGCGACCTTGTACGCGTGCTGCGTGTCCTGCATGCCGCCAAGCAATGGCCGCCAACATTCTGATCAAGCGCTTTGCCGAGACTCATTGCCCTCCTCGTTCGTCGGCTTCACAACTGGCGCCTCCCATGAAAACGTCCCGTGAAATTCGCGAAGCTTTCCTGCGTCATTTCGAAGAGCGCGGCCATACGCGCTTGCCCTCCGGGCCGCTCGTGCCGCCGAACGATCCCACGCTGATGTTCGCGAACGCCGGCATGGTGCAGTTCAAGGACCTCTTCACCGGCAAAGAGCAGCGCTCCTATAAGCGCGCCACGACCTCGCAGAAGTGCATCCGCATCAGCGGCAAACACAACGACCTCGAGAACGTCGGCGTCACCGCGAGGCACCACACGTTCTTCGAGATGCTCGGGAATTTCTCGTTCGGCGATTACTTCAAGAAGGACGCGATCCGCTTCGCCTGGGACTTCATCCTCGCGTGCGATCTGCCGCCCGAAAAGCTCGTCATCACCGTCTTCGAGGGCGAGCCGGGGCTGCCCGCCGATGATGAAGCCGCGGGCCTTTGGGCCGAGGTCACGGGCTTTGGCCCCGAGCGCATTTTGCGCATGGGCAAGGCCGATAATTTCTGGTCGATGGGCGACACCGGCCCCTGCGGCCCGTGCACCGAGGTCCATTATTGGATGGGCGCAGGCGAGGCGGATCTATCGAAATTCGGCCAAGAGCCGGGCGCCGATGGCGCGGGCTGGGTCGAGATTTGGAACAATGTCTTCATGCAGTTCGAGCGCTTCGCCGATGGTCGACTCGAACCGCTGCCGGCGCAATCAGTCGATACCGGGATGGGCCTCGAGCGCATCACCGCGGCCATGCAGGGCGTCGTCTCGAACTACGACACGGATCTCCTTCGTCCCTTGGTCGACCTCGCCGCCGAAATCAGTGGCAAGCCCTACGGCGGCACCCTCGGTCACGATGACGTCTCGATGCGCGTCATCGCCGATCACGCACGCACGACAGCCTTCTTGATCGCCGAAGGGATTTCGCCCGACAAAGAGGGCCGCAGTTATGTATTGCGTCGCGTGATGCGTCGCGCGATCCGACATGGCCATCGCCTCGGCATCGAGCGCCCGTTCCTGCACGAGTGCGCGCTCCGCGTGGTGGACCTCATGGGCGAGCAATATCCAGAACTCGTCGAGCGCAAAGCGCTCATCGCCGATGTCACCAAGCAAGAAGAAGAGCGCTTCCGCGCCACCATGAAGCGCGGCCTCGAACTCCTCGAGACCAACGTCGAGTGGACGTCGATCGAGGGCCAGAAGACACTCCCTGGACACGTCGCCTTCAAGCTCTATGACACCTTTGGCTTCCCTTACGACCTGCAGGAGGTCATCGGTCAAGAGCAAGGCTTCGCGATCGATCGAGCGGGCTTCAAAGCCGAGCTCGACAAAGCCAAAGAGCGCAGCTTGGGCTCGAAGGTCAATGCGTCGGCCACGGTCGATGTCGTCTATCACGCGATTGCTCAAGAAGTCACGCCCACCACCTTCACTGGTTATGATCGCGAAGCGGACTCATCGAGCATCGTTGCGATGACGGCAAATGGTGAGCGTGTACAGGCGCTGCGCGAAGGCGAGCGCGGAGAGATCATCACGAAAGCCACGCCCTTTTATGGTGAATCGGGTGGCCAGGTCGGCGATCGCGGAGCCATCCGAGCGGGAGACTCCGTCTTCGAAGTCGAAGACACGCAAAAAATCGCGGGCCTCGTCGTGCATCAGGGCACGATGCACAAAGGCAGCCTCGAAGTGGGTGCCACGGCACGGCTCGAGGTGAATCACGAAACGAGGAGCGCCACGCGCCGCAACCACAGCGCGACCCATCTTCTGCACTGGGCGCTGCGCACGGTGCTCGGGCCTTCTGCCATGCAGAAAGGCTCGCTCGTGTCTCCCGATCGTTTGCGCTTCGACTACTCGGGCTCGCGACCGCTCACGCTCGAGGAGCTCCAGCGCATCGAAGACCTCGTGAACGCGAAGGTCCTCCTCAATGCGCCGATCGAGACCGAAGTGCTGCCGATGGCAGAAGCCAAGCGCAAAGGCGCGATCGGAATCTTCGAGGAGAAATATGGCGAAGTCGTGCGCATGCTGCGCATGACGGGCGATTCGATCGAGCTTTGCGGCGGAACGCACGCGGCGCGCACCGGCGATATCGGCCTCTTCAAGATCGTGAGTGAAGGCGGGGTCGCGGCGGGTGTCCGGCGCATCGAAGCCGTCACCGGCCTCGGCGCGCTCGCATGGGCGCGCAACATCGAGCGCAATCTCGGCGAGACCGCGGCCCTCTTGAAAGGCGCGCCTGACCAAGCGAAAGAAAAAGTCGAGAAGCTCCTCGCCACGCAAAAAGAGCTCACGAGAGAGATCGAGCGACTTCAGCAAAAGCTCGTCGGCGGCACGGGCGGCGCCGACTTGACCTCGAGTGCTCGCGAACAAGCGGGCGCCAAGGTACTCGGCACAACGGTCGATCTCGGCGACGCCAAAGCACTGCGCGAGCTCGCCGACAAGCTCCGCGACAAGCTCGCGCCCGCGGTCGTTCTCCTCGGCAGCGCCACCAAAGACGGCCGTGCCATCCTCGCATGCAGCATCAGCCAAGAGCTCACTTCGCGCTTCAAGGCCGGCGAGATCGTCAAAGACGCCGCTGCGATCGTGGGAGGAGGAGGCGGAGGGCGGCCTGATTTCGCGCAGGCGGGCGGGAGTGATCCGAGCAAGCTCGCAGATGCGGTCGCTCGTGTATATGCGCTCGTGGTTTGATGTCACTCGAGTGACTGCGAAACGACGAGGGACGTGAAGGCGTGGTGTATCGAGAAGATCCCCAGGCCCCTTTGCGGCGGCGAACAGAGATGCTGCAGCGCATGCACGAACTCGAGGCCCGATGGACCGACGTGTTCTGGGTCGAAGTGGCACCGACGCTGGGACTGCGTTCCCCTGCACCGGAGCCGTCGATCGATGAACTGCCGGTGCTCGAAGCGCGGGTGTCGGCGTTGGAGGAGATGGAGGCGCGACACGGCGCCCTGACGCTCGCGTGGAGTTCGCCGGGGGAGCTGCCGCGCGCCCGAAGTTCCATCGATTTGGAGGCGCTCGAAGCGAATGCGCGACGTGTATCGCCCCTGCGCGCGTTGCTGGACGGTGGGTACCACCATCGCGCCGTGACAGTTGCGCGCACGCTGATCGAACGCGCTGCACCGATAGAGATCGATGTGCGCATCCACTACATCGAAGGCGTGCTGCTGGTGCTGATCGCAGCCGCGGCCGCACCGGGCGTGGCAAGCTTCTCGGTGCGGGGCGAGACGTTCTGGGATTCGTTCTGGAATCGACGCGAGATCGAAATCGGCGATGAGAGTTTTGACGGGGCTTTTCTCGTCGAGGGCGACGCGTGGGCAGCGCGTGCGGTGCTCGACCCAGCCACGCGCGCCGCGCTCCTCCTGCTCGGAGCGAACCACAGCGCCGAGCTACACGTCGCGCCCAGTGAAATATGCGTCGGCACCGTGCAAATCCCTATAGGGGAAGAGCCTTCGATGGGCATGATCGACGCCCTCATCACCGTGCTCCGGAGCGCAACCCGCACGCCGATACGCCACCTGCGCTCACGTGAATCAGGGTGAAGGCTCCGCAAGAATCCGGGGCAGACTGAGGTCGAGACGACTGCGGATTTGCCTGAGAAGGGAGGCGAGCTCATTGGGATCGATTCGGAGAGTGTCGCGCAAGTCCGCATGAATGCGCTCTCCGAGCTGTTCGCGCGCGCTTGCGAGCCAACGGGCAATGGTGGCGCGATGAACGCCATGAATCTTCCCGAGATCATCGAGGCTCATGCGATCGAGGAGGGTATAGCGTAGGAGATTGCGATCTCGTGGAGACAGCTCGGAGAGCGCACGTTGAATGGCGCTCTTGAACGTAGGCAAACAAGCGGCGCGCACGAGCTCGAGCTCACTGTCGTGAGTCAACAGGTACGCCGGCAGGCTATCGAGCTCATCCTCTTCTTCCTCCTTACGTCGCGACTCGTCCCGCACTGCGTTCAGTGCGAGACGCAACGTGACCACGTGCATGAAGACAGCCAAGGGACCTTGGCCGGTGTAGCTGGCGAGACCGATCGCGGCGCCTTCACTCGGCCGCACGAGGACGTTTTGATAGACGCGCTGCACGATATCGTCAGCGCTCGCTCCGCCAATCTTCGCTGCTGTGTTTCGAATGAGCGCACCATGCGTGGCCACGAGCGCAGCTGGACCGCCCGGAACTTCGTGGACACAAGCCCATGCGATCACGAGATCCGAGATAGGTAGCGCGTCAGCGACCTCGTCGATCAGCATTCCGTGAGGCACGCGCGCTGCGAGGAATTCCGCGAAGGACGCCGTGCAACCATCCTTCCATTCGATCATCGGCAGCTTGTGAAGGGCGGAAGCCAAGGCCGCAGCCAGCGCGCAGCGCGTCTCGGCGCGATGTCGAACGACGCAGAGTGTCCCGGACTTCGAGCATGCCGCTTCGAGAAACTCCGTGAGCTGGCTCAAATCACACACTCGCAGAGTATGTATGACGAGAGAATCGCACGCACCCGCCTCACTGAAGATCCGCACGGTAAGCTAAGCTCCGAGTGAACCGTGAGTTGCCCTTCCGCAGACGAATTTTCAGCGGCCCTTGCCCAAGCCTCAGGGCGGCCCGAGAGCGCATCGAAGCGCACATCGATCGATGTTCTGTGTGTCGACGCGTGTTCGCGGAGCTGGCCGCGGTGACTCCACCGATTCGGGCCGAAGCTCCGCTCATCGCCAAGCGGTACGAGCTTGCCCTTCCCCTCGGACGAGGGGCGACGAGCTCTGTGTATGCTGCGCGCGACCTTTGGCTCGACATGGAGGTCGCGCTGAAGATCATCACAGGGCAGAGCGCACGCGATCCCGCTTTCCGGAGGCGCTGGCAAACCGAGGTCATCCTCGCGCGGAGCGTCGCTCACCCACACCTCGTGCGGGTATTCGACGTGGGAATGGACGGCGAGACCCTGTTTCTGTCGATGGAGCGAGTCGAAGGGGAACCCTTGGCCACGAGTGTGCTCGACGCGCAGGCGCTTTGTCAGGTCACGTTGGATTTGCTCGAAGGGCTCGAGTGTCTGCACGACGCGGGAATCGTTCATCGAGACATCAAGCCCTCGAATGTGATGGTTCGGTCGAATGGGCGCGGTGTGCTGGTGGACTTCGGATTGGCGGGGAAATTGAACGGCGAGGGGTCCCATGGCTGGGCCGGTACTCCCCGGTATGCCGCGCCAGAGTATTTGCAAGGACAGCCAGCTTCTATTCAGAGTGACCTTTATTCGGTGGGTCGAACCATCAGAGAGCGAATCGCTCTCTTGGAGGAGCCAGGAGAGCGAGAAATTCTCGGCATGTGGACGGCGCAAATGAGCGCGCCGCGGGCGGAAGATCGCTGGAGGACCGCGCGCCTCGCACGAGAGGCCCTCTCTGGAATGGTTTCGCTCTTGGAGCGGCGAGTTGCGAAGAAGGCCCCTCGTCGCGTGATCGCGGTGGTCCTTCGTCCCTTGGACGATGCGAGCCGGCTCGTGAAGGTCGCGGCTGAGCTCGGCGCAGCGCGGACCGAGATCACGGAAGCAGGGCTGGTCGTCGCGCTCTTCGATCCGCGAGATCATCGTGAAAAAGAGCTCGAGCAGGCGCTCCTGTTCGCTCTGCGAACGAGCCCTTGGGTCCGTGGTACGTGGATCGAGGCGCATACGATCGCGGGTGACATCGACCATGCTTCGCGATGGAGCGATCGACTCGTACACGGTGAGATTCGAGTCGAAGCGGCGCTGGCAGCGGGTGTCATGGATCGCTTTCTTTTCGAGAAAGCGTCTACCGTGACCAAACTCATCGGAGTGAGAGCGAGCGATGAACTCGGACGGAAGCGCGCCAATCGCGTCATCTACGGCAGAGAAGAGGAGATCTCGAAAGCCATCCGTGCGCTCCAGTCGACGAACCTCGTTTGGGTGCAGGGGCCACCAGGGATCGGCAAATCTGCCTTGCTCGAGGCGATCGCGAAGGAAATCGACCCGAGCACCTCATCGATTCTTTTCCTCGATACGATCGGGACAAGCCCGCTCGCGTCGATACGCGCGTTCTTTGGGGCCGCATACGAGATGCTCGTGGTTCGTCGATCGAATGTTTCGTGCCCGCGCTTGTCCGAAAGCGCTTATGAGGTGGAGTGGAAAAACGCCATCGGCGCGTTCACCCGCGCCCGTGATCCGAGCGGTGAAGGAGGCCTCGAGCTGGGCCTCTACGCTGCGTTCGAAGACGATCTCACGCGCGAGCCTGAAGATCGAATCGCCGATATCGAGCGAGCTGTGAGCTCGATATCACGACAGCTGGATGACTCGGGAGTGATGGTCTTCATCGACGATCTCGACAGGTGGGATCCTGTGTCCCAACGTATCTGGCTCGAATCGATGGATCGCGCATCGTTTTGTGCGGTTGTTTCGTCGCGAATCACCGCGCTTCGATGGCCATCGGCTCTTCAGGTCCATTCCCTCGTGCTCTCGGACTTATCCGCATCGGCATGTCGTGATTGGGTGCTGAGAGAGACGACGCTCTCGGTGAGCGATCCGATGATCGAAGAGCGACTCCATGATCTTGGCGGATATCCAGAGCTCATCGCAGCATGGATTGCACAGATTCGATTTCTAGGAACATTCGAGAATGATCCGGACATCACGCGTGCTGTGCAGCGTCGACTCGACGCGCTGCCCCATGCTCTGATTTCTACCCTCGTGATGACAGCGCTCCTCGGGCCTTGTCTCGAGTCGGACATCCTCTCGAACGACGAGTTTGGCGTCTCTTCAGCAGACAGGGCGACATTCGTCCATGCGGGCCTTCTTTCGCCTTCGGCCACGCGTTTTCGCTCCGAAAAGCTTCGCCTCGCCGTCATCGAGCTCTGCTCCGAGTCGGACCGAAAGGGCCTTGCGCATCACACGGCTCAAATGCTCGAAAAGTGGGCCTTGGCGCGCGGACGAGAAGGCGCATTCGCGGGACGAATTGCGAATCTATACGACCTTGCGGAGGAAAGAGGGCGTGCGGCACGCTGGTTTGCAGACGCCGCGTATTACGCAGCGCGCACAGGAGACGGTGAAGCAGCCATCGAGCTGGCCCATGCGGCAGAGGCGCGCGGAAAGAATGATTGCGATCTCGCGCTGCTGCGCGCGTCTGCTTGTCGGTATGCGGGCATCCCGCAAGGCCAAGACAAGGCCCTCGAAGAGGCGCAGGAGCGGGCTTCGAATGAGAGTGAGTGCACGAAAGTATTGTGTCAGCGCGCATATCATGCGCTTCGTCGAGCCCAGACCGACGATGCGATCGAATACGCGACTCGAGCCGTGGAGGAGAGTCGGTCACTTTCGAGTGACGAGCGTGCGACGGCGCTCGCCGTCCTGGCATTCGCGTTGAGTTACGGTGGTCGCCTCGAAGAGGCCGAGCAAACTGCGAAGCGAGCACTCGCGTTGGGGACTGAGCCCCGCGCCCAGCTTCAGGCATTCGACGCCCTTGGTCTCGTCGCGACCCAACGCGGCGATATTGGGCTCGCGCTCGATTCATACGAGCGAGCTCGAGACATCTACGTGCGCGAACACCGATGGCGAGAAGCGGCCTCGGCAGAAACGAACCTCGCCGATTCGCTCAATCGAATCGGACGATACGAAGAAGCGCTCACTCTGCTCGAGGTTGCACGAGACCGTGCCAAGCACTTGAAGAATCGGCTCGCCGAAGGATGGTCGGAGGTCAACAGCGCCTATGCGCTCATGGAGCTCGGACGCATGAGCGAAGCTTCCGCCGCATTGGACCGCGCCCGGGCACTCGGCTCCATCGACGAACGACTCACACTCGTGATCGAGCTTTACGAAGCGCGGCTCTCCGCTCGGATGAACTCATTTCAAGCAGCCATCACCCGTGCGCGCACATTGCTCGAGCGGCCCAATTTGCCAAGAGATTTAGGGCTTCTCGCGTCATTCGTGCTCGTTTACGCGCTTCGACACCGAGGCGCTCTCAGCGAAACGCTCCTGGCGCTCGCAGATGCCGACGCACGCCTCGAAGCGCTCGGGAGCGCGCCAGAAGATCGTGGAAGCTTCGAGCTCGATGCGATCGCCATCCTCACGCGAACGGGAGATGACATTGCCCGCAGCACCCGCATCGTGAGGGCATATGAATGGCTCCACGGATCGGCGCGACGAATCCAGAACGAAGAGATACGAGAAGCGTTCCTATCGCGAGTTTCATCCCACCGCGCGCTTCTTGCTCTACACGCCATCATCGAGTGATGGTTCACGTGCGCCAGTTCGCTCGGGTTGCCGAGTGACGACCAGCCTTAGCTCTCGAACCGCCTCAACGGGCTCCCAGGGGAGCTGAAGTGCCGCAGACCTGTTCGTGCACGTTGCGGACCGGGACGTGCTCGCCCACCGGCCGAGCGGATCCTCGAGCTATCAGCGCGGCTCGATCCGACCCGCCTCCATGTTCTTGCGAGCGTCGCCGAAGAGCATGTGGGGGTTCTCGAGAAAGAAGAGCCGGTCTCGACGCCAGCATAGCCCCGACCTCTTTCGTGCTGTGGGTGTGCAGCATGGCGATGGCAGCTTGCGGGCCCGCGTGCACCGCTCTTGACGTTCGATTGAACCGAGACCGTGACCGCACTGGACGCGCAGCTCAAGCCGCCCCACCTCACGCAACATCCGACGTGGCTATCCGCGCTCAAGACCATCGCGCCGATGATTCGCCGTAGGCGAGAGCTTGCCACCATCGTTTCTCTTCATGTCGCTATCCGTTCACCGCCCATGTGGTTTGGCTTTGCTCCGGCGTGCTCACGTCGAGGCCGTGCGTTCCACATGGTTCATGGAGCCGGCTCCGCCGGCAGCTCGGCGGCGAGACGATCGATCGCCGCCCTGTGAATCCCGCTCGGGTGCTCGCGACGGTAGCGCGCGATGCGCTCCCTCGCGTCGTCGATCCGACCAGCCGCGATGAACGCCTCGATCGCGAGGCGGTCGCGATCTTCGCGCAGCATGCCGCCCATGAACCGTCGCTCGTGCGACATGAGCACGACGAGGGTCTCGTGCACGTCGCCGCGGCGGAGCGCGACCCGCGCGCGATCGATCAGCAAGCGCTCCTCGGCGTGGACGATCGCGGAGGCTTCCGCCGACGGCGGCGCAAACGCGCCAGCATCGAGCAGAGTCACATGGGTGTCGTGGCGCCGACCGACCCGCATCGCAACACCAGCGTCGTGGGTCACGATCACCGCGGGCTCGGCAGCAGGCAGGACCTCGGTGCGAGCGACGACGACCGGCGCGCTCTCGGGCGACGGCATCTGAGCAGGAGCCTCGTCGTCCGACACGACGATCGCCCAGGTGACGATCGACCCTGCGATCGCGCCCAGCACGGCAGCCGTCCCGAGCGCGCCCGGCGACGCGCTCGTCCGCCGCGGCTCGGGGTCACCGCCGCCCGATCCGGTGCGCCGAAGCACACGCGCCAGCACGCGCTCTTGGGCGCCAGGCGGCGCATCGATCGGAGCGTCGCGCTCTTCGGCGAGCAGCGCGGCGAGCGACGGATGGTGCTCGCTCATCGACCGCCCTCCGCTCGGATGCGCGAGACCTCGCGTGCGAGTGCCGAACGCGCGCGCTCGAGCCGATCGTACGCGGTCGAGAGAGCAATCCCCAGCGCGAGCGCGAGGTCTTTCATCGGGACCTCGTCGAGGTCGTGAAGCACGACGATCTCGACGAGCTCATCATCCTCGAGCGCAGCGAGCGCGGCCCGCACCAGCGCCACGTTCTCAATCGCGCGGTAGCCGGGGTCGCTCTCCGCCACGCTGCCGATCGCCTCGTCGTCGGCGTGCTCGCGCCGTGTGCCCGCGCGCCGCCGGTGCTCGCGCGCGACGTTGCGCGCGATCCCGAAGAGCCACGGCTTCACCGGTCGGGAGCGATCGTACGTGCCGAGCTGCCGGTAGACGATCAGAAAAACCTCCTGTGCGAGATCCTCGGCGTCGGCGATCGACATGCCCAGGCGGCGGAGCGAGCGCCAGACGTAGTCGAAGTGCGCCTTGAAGAAGGCCACGAGTTCCTCGTCACGCGTCGCGATTGGCTCCTCCGACACGGTGTACGGGTGTAGCCCATCGCTCAATCATGGCGCAAGCGGACGCACTTCCACACTTGGCACGTCATCCCTCATGAAGACAACCCCAACGACGGTGCAGGCGAGATAGATCGCGCCGCCTCCGCCGAGCCCGAGCCCGAAGCCAAGCGCGTCGCTCTGCTCCGTGAGCCCGAGCACGCCTCCCGTGAGGCCCAACGCGAGCCCACCCAAGGCACCGCCTATCATCCAAGCCAAGCCAAAGTCGCGATCGCTGCTGTGCGATTCGTAGCCGAGCACGAGCTCGGAGTCCGCATCGATGCGAAGAAAGCCCGGGAGCGGAATCGCCTCGTTCGGACCCGAGGCCACCGCGAAGTGGTACGCGCCACGCCCGAGCTCTCCCTCGCAGGGTGCAATGCAGAATCGATCGTTGTCGACTGCGTAGCCGCCGCTGCCATAGGCCTGCTCCTCGCCAACGAGGTGGAGGCCTAGGTCGGGCTGTGACGAGGTCACGCGCACGTGGACCCGACCGCCGTCGGTGGTGTGGCGCACGTCGGAGCTCACGGGCGGTCCGATGAGCACATCCACTTCCGCCTGCGCGGGGCGCCTGTCGTCGAGCTCGATCGCAAGCGAGGTCGCGATCGTCGCGATCAGATCCGCGCACTCCGCGGATCGGTACACGCGCGTCGAGCCGTCGGGTATCTCCATCGTGCCGACGAGCTCGCCTTCGTCGCGGAGGATGCGCACTCGCACGATCTCGCCACCATCGGCAAAAGCAGCACGCCCGATTCGCGCCGAGACCTCGTCCGCGAAGCGACCCGCATCGGGGCACTCCGTTGGCGCACGGTAGTCGAGTGAACGGACTGGGTGCTGTGCCGAGGCAGCAACCGGTACGAAGAGGACGAAGAACGAAACGAGTCGAGTGATCACGGAAGCTCCTTCGAGTATCTCACCGCGATTGACGACGGCGTGGCCAGCTTTCCGAGTCACGCGTGTGTGATCTCACGCAATCGTGCGCAGCGATACGCTCGATCTCTGGTACGGCTGTGCTCGATGCTTACGGAATCCGAAGGATCGCGATGCCGAGCTCCACGAGTGCAGGTGGTCCGGCGACATCCCCGCCGACGCCGTGCTGGTGCCCTACGGACGAGCGGATGATCTCTTCCAGCTCTTCTTCGCAGGATGTACTCTGCACCTTGGTGCAGCCGATCGACGCGTCATGATCGTGAGCGACGACGATCAGCTCGGGTCCGCGGAGATCGTCGCGGCAGATCCGGATTCCGGCGAGCTCGATCCCGATCGCCACCGTCTCGTCCAGATCGGCCGATCCGACCCGCCTCCATGCTCTTGCGAGCGTCGCCGAAGAGCATGTGGGGGTTCTCGAGAAAGAAGAGTCGGTCTCGACGCCAGCATAGCCCCGACCTCTTTCGTGCTGTGGGTGTGCAGCATGGCGATGGCAGCTTACGGGCCCGCGCGCACCGCTCTTGACGTTCGATTGAACCGAGACCGGTGGCGATCACGGTGCCAGCGAGGTGCTCGCCCGCGAAGGCGATCGCTTGGTATCCCACCTCGACCGGCGTGCTATACCGCCGGAACGCTCGCGTGACCGCGGACGCGTCGGAGCAATGGCGATCTCATGACCTGGCGACGGGTTTCGGATTGGAAGCAAACGATCATGCTCGTCGATCTGCGGGACCCGCCGATCGACGGGCTCGTGACGCCTGAAGCTCAACTGCGCGACCGTTTCCCGCGCCTCGCCTCCTGGGTCGCCGAGACGGAGTTTGCGCGCGTGGAGCCTGATCTGGCTCGACGCCTCCAGGCTGCTGGTGCCACTACGTACGAGGTGGGCTATCACCGTGGTGTCGACGGGCTCATGTTCGCCGAGGCCCAACGAGGTCAACGACACGAGGAGCAAGTCGACATGAGCTCACTCGGTCTCGATGCGCTTACGGACGAGGAGCTCGATGCGCTCACGGACGAAGAGCTCGATGCGCTTGCGAATGACCGTGTGGACGCGCTCCTGCGCATCTTCTCGGAGGGCCTCGTAACGGAACGCATCGCCATTCTCGCATTTCATGCGCCACCCCTGACAGACACCCCTGGGCCACTCGATGAAGCGGCGCTGTCTGCCATCGAAGCGCTCGATCCGGCGTTGCTCCCTGATGCGCCGGAGCCGTTCGTTGATCGTGTGGCCGCGGCGCTCGCTGTAGCGAAGACGCCGCAGTTCGGTCCGTCGCTCACGCCCGAACAGCGGCGCGCCTACATGCGGAAGGCAGGCGTCGTCGGAGTCGTCTTCTTCGTGGCGGGTGTTGGCGGCGTGCTTTGGGTACATCCGTTCATCGGAGTGTTCGCTTTGCCTGTGACGGTGCTCTGCCTGGTGATCGTCGTCCTTCACGCCGTCGCGCTCCGACAAATGCCGTCAAGGTGAGCGGTCGAACTCCCGGACCCACGGCCGCGAACCACGCGCGGGGTGTGGTAGGGTCTCTTTCGGATGGTGCTACTCCCCGATAACCACCAGTTCCTCGAACGAGCAGCGCGCGCCGTTCGCGCGAGCGGGCTCATGCGCGAACCGACTTTGGATCACGCGAGCTGCGCTTTGGTCGAGGAGACACTCAGCATCGACCTACTCAACATCTGGCACGCGAGCTGGCGACTCAAGCATCCCGAGTCCGATACATTCGTCAACAACCGACTCGGCCACGGCCCAAGGAAATCTTTGATTATGGCGACACCAATGTACAGCGAGGGTATTCCTTCTGAAAGAATTAATCTCATCCGTCATTTAGAAGGCCAAAAACTAACGAGACTCGTCCGTTATAGTTGGCTGCCTGAAGATGTAGCAATTGATGAGTATGGGATCAAGAAAAATCAAATTTTTTCTTTAACTGCAGGCCCATTGCTAATGTTTTTTTCTAGCGGATTAACTGTCGGCTTTGGCAGCGTTCCATCAAAAAACTCGGTGATTTTATGGGTAGAGAAGGATGAAGAGGGAAAGACCATCGAAAACCCAATCGAAAGTGATACGGAATTGTATCCAATTGATGCCAATGAGCATTCGTGCTGGAAGAGTTTCTTGGGTAAAAAGGTCAGTGCTGTAAAAATTATTCGGCAAAAACCAAAGTCGGCAAAATACACCGATTTGGCGAATGAAGTTGGATTAACTGTAATATTTGAAGATGGGTCGGAATTTATTATATCGCATGGTTTGCATGATGACTCAGACGACTTCTCCGTAATTCAAAAAGCGCAAATTGACAAATCATTAATAAGTCAACTGGATGTCTAAGGCGACATACAAATCGAACGAATCCCAAGAGCGAGTTGTGGAGCCGCCATGGGCAGCTGCGACGACGCGCGATCGTGGAAAGGACCAGAGCCTGGTTGATCGAGCGACCGATGGAGTCCGAGACGAAAGTCCTCCGGATCACATAATCGGCATCACGATACCGATGCGCTCTCGCGCATCACGAACCGAGGCGGGCGTCGTATCCGGAACAATTGGCATCGCCTCGGAGGCTCGCGCAGCGTCGTTCGCTCTGGTGGTGCCGAGGCGGGTGATTCCCGCGCTCCACGCACCCTCAGGCAGCGCAAGCACTCCATCCGCCGCGAGCGGACCGATGACCGCGCCGCGCTGCATGTCGAACCCATCGACCCTTACGTCGGTGAACGTCATGGGGACTTCGTCGATGGAGGGAGCGACGAGGGTGAGTTGGACGCGCGCATTCCGGCTCAGACTTACGCGCGAGAGCGTCGAGCCGGGAACAACGTTCGCTCCGAGCAAGCCATCGCCGATGGAGACGACACCTGCGCCAATGAAATAAGGACGAGGGCGCGTGCCTTCGATCGTCAGATCCGAAATATGAACCAGAGATCCACCGCCGACGAGAATGCCTGCGCCACGGTTTTCGATGAATCGTGAGTCGGGCCCACGCACGTGACTCAACTCGGTCGCGAATAACAATAGGCCTTCTTCATCGCTACGAACGATCTCGATCGCCCTGAGATCGGCGCGACTCGACGACACCACGAAACCGACGCCTTCGGTGTCAACGATCTGCACCGCACGCGCGGTGACCATCGAGCCATCGGCCACCACGCCAGCACTCGTCGAGCCCCGTAGACCAGAGCTTATATCGCGGACTTCGACCTCCAGCAGGTCGATCGCGGCACCCGACGCGAAGAGCCCAATGCCAAGGATCTCCTCGATGATCACGCGCTCGAGCGACACGCTCGCGCCAGGGAGCGCAACGAGACCGTATTCCGCCCACCCCGCGATGGTGGAATCCATCAAATCGAGCCTCGCACCCTCGCCCACGAGGATGGCGTGCGTGGCCGTCCACGTCGCAAAGAGCCCACACGCATCACAGATCTGGAGCTCCGCGCAGTGCTCGGCGATCGAACAGCTCGACGCACGCGATTCACCGGGCGTGCACTCGGATGAGCCCCCACAGCGAATCTCCATCGTCGCGGACTCGGGCCCAGGAATGACGCGGGCGTACACTGGATCGCCAAAGTCGACGGTGGAAAGCACGCCTTTCACAGCCACTTGTGAAGCCGATAGCGCTCCTTCGCGCACGAGAAGCCCTACGCCCCGAAGGACCGCGAGCTCGACATCCATGATGAGCGCCGCGCCCGAGCCGAGTTTGCGTACTGCGACGAGTCCGCGGCTCGAGATGCGAAGTTGCGATGCCCGCGCTCCTTCGCCCAAAAGCGTGAGCGCAGCACCCGCGCTCGTGACGAGGTGCGAACGCTCGTTCCCTTCACCGCGAAGCTCGACTCCCGCGGGCACCGAGAGCGAGCCGTGCAATTCACACGCTCCGAATGAGACAACCGATCCCGGCAACGCTTCGTCGAGCGCGCGCTGAAGCGCGTCGATCGAACAAGGAGCATCGCTCGGTGCGCATCCCCACGCCGATATCAGGCAAACGAGGGCGAACGCGCGCCTCACTCGACCCCCGGAATGGTAGGGAGTGGCAGTGCGACCACCGAGAGATCCGTCTCGTTGTTATAAAAATGCACTGTTCGCAATGCTCGATCGAACTCGATGTCGGGAGTTTGCACGCACGCGCCAATCAGCGAATCACGAATCATTCCGAGATCGAGCATCATCGTCGCGCCCGGAAGAATACGCATCCCGCACTCGTCTGCAGCGCGGACAGTGAAACGCGAAGCTTCGATGCGTGCGCCCAGGGCCGCCACCATTCCCGTGCCTGCAGGATGTTCGAGCCCATCCACCGAACGAACACGATCGACGATGAGCTCGGTCGCTGAAAGTCGGGTTCCCTCCCCGCCTGCGAAAAGCCCGTATCCAAATGAGTCGCTCATCCTCGCACGCAGCAAGCGCACCGTCGCCCCGCTCATGGCGGCCGCGCCCAACGCATACGCCTCGGGATCGTCAGGAAGACGCGGCGCCTCGAGCACTGCATCCTCCGCCTCGATCGATGCGCTTCGGATCGCGATCATCCCATATCCTTCGATGTCACGCATACGAACCCGATGTGCATGGAGGACGCCGCCCAGAGAGCCCACGAAGCCTGCCGCGAAGGCCCTCACAGCCGAATTGGCCACATCCAAACCGTCGATCGTCACATCGGCCGCTGTGATGCTCCCTTCTTGCGTCGCATGCAGGCCGAATCCGTAGGTGCCCTTGATCACCATCCGTGAGACTGAGGCGATCGCAGAGGGCCCCGTTGTCACGAGCACGACGCCTTTCGTGCCTGCACTCTCGAGCACGTGAATATCCGTGAGGCGAAACGCGCCCTCCCGATGGACGCGAAACACCCAGCCGGGCATGTCGATCAGCATTGCGCGCGTGAGGTTGGCTACGCCTCCTCTGATTTCGACGACATGAGCGACTCCGCCCTCATGAGCCTGATCGAACACGACGTCGGAGAGCTCGACATGAGCGGCGCTCTCTGACTCTTCGAGCACGCGTGCGGCACCTCGCACATGCAATCGGTCACCTTCGAGCCTGGCGCCTGCAGAAATGTCGAACGCGAGCGTCGTATTCGTATCGGCGCCAAAGAAGGAGCGCTCGAGCCTGGCGCGCGTGCCTTCGCCTTCGGCGACGACAAGGGCGTTCATTGCTTCTCCGATGATTCGCGAACGCGCGAGTCGCGCTTGGCCTTCACGAACCATCACGCCGCCAAAGCAATGCGCACCACGACACGAAAAGCTCGCGTCCTCGATGTCCACGCGAGCGCCTGTCCGTGACACCACCGCGGCTTCGACATCCTGGACGTCGAATGCACGTGCAGTGATCACGGCATGGGTTTCCGCCAAGAGAGCCGCGACGCGCAGCATCCCGTTCCGAGATACGCCCGTGACTCGCACGCGCTCGAGCGTGAGCCGGGCTCCGTCGGCCCCACGAATTGCGGAGCCTCCGCTGCGGATGACGAAGACTGATTCGAGCCTCGCATCCGCATCATTGCCGTGCACGACGAAGGAAGGGCGAGCGCTATCGACCGAGAGCTCGCGTACGATGACGTTCGGCGCAGAGATCTCGATGACTGCGTCATCCGCCGGCGCGGGTGTCAGGATCGTCTCTGTCGCACAGGCGCCCTCGATGAGGATGGGTCGAGTGAGGACGAGACTCTCTCTATAGTTCCCTCGCGCGAGCACGATGTGCTCCGTGTGCTCGCGCGCGAGTGCTTCCGCGATGCTGCCGAACGGAGCTTCACGTGTCCCTGTCCCAACGGCGCCCGGTCGCACGTAGACCGCATCGGGATCGTCCACGTCGGCGAAATCACCCGTCGGGCAAGCACGCCCGATCGGTGTACATCCATTGGGCAGCGAGAGGCTGTCGTGCTCACATCCACTTGGCGACACCGGTACGCACGTCGTGACCCGAACGCCGCGAGCCGTGATTTGCTCCGCACGCCACCCGTCGGGGCATGGCACGAGCTGCGGGAGTGAAGGCTCGGCTGGATGCGCGATATCGATCATTTGAAGACCTGAATCACGCCCAGCATCGCGTTCCGCACCCGTGTCGAGCGGGTGTGAAATCGGAGGCGACTCACATCCCGCTTCGCATGATAGAGCGATCGCCATGAGCCATATCCTCCGCATGGAGGTGCGAGAGCCGAGGCATCGTGGGCTCGCCATTTCATCAAGAATTTACATGAAATCAAGCGAGCTCAACACTGGGACGCACACGTCTCGGCAAGATCGCAGCTCGATCCCGCTCCATCGAGGCAAGACCGACAGTCGGCGGGCCACGTCGGGCAGTGGTTGAGGCAAAAAGTGAGGGATCCACTTGGGTCACAAGTCACGAGCGCATTGCACAAACGCACGCACTGCTCGTTCGGGCCTGGCCCGCTCGCGTCGGGAGTGCCCGCGTCGGGCGTCATCGTCATGGCAATCTCGCAGCGGCCTTCGCCGAACGTCCCCGATCCAACATCGACGCATCTCTGCGCCTCCGTGCAATTGGCCTCGCTCAAGCAGCCGTTCTCGCAAAAGGCGCCCCCGCGGCAGTACTGACCGGGCTGACATATCAGCCCGAGGCAACGAGTGAAGCCGGGATCCAAAGTCTCCGTGGGACCGCCCGCGTCGGGCGTCATCGTCACTGCAGTCTCGCAGCGGCCTTCGCCGAACGTCCCCGATCCAACATCGACGCATCTCTGGCTATCCGTGCAATTGACGTCGCTCAAACAGCCGTTCTCGCAGAAAGCTGCCAAACGACAGTACTGCCCGGGCTGGCATGTCGCGCCGTTGCAGTCGGTGAAGCCGCGCCCCAATGGATCTGGAGAAGGGCCCTCATTCCCGCAGCCGCTTGCGAAGACGAACAACGACATCAGTATCGACGGAACAAAAGCAAACAAAGGACGAAGCGAGGACGACATCGGGAGGACTCCTTTTCGAGAACGAGCGCTTCATCGCGCCCACTCGAGACACACCGCACGCGGGGTGGAGTCGCGCGAACTCCGTGAGCTGCCTCACCAAGAGCGCGTATTTTCGATCGTCCGCTCTCCGAGATCACATCATGTCGAACTGTTCCGTACGCCGTCGGTAGCGCATCGGAAGGCCATCCTTCGGGCGCAAAGTGATGGTCGGCATCGGCTGAATCTTCGTGTCCGGTTCGAGCTCGAACCGCACCTGTCTTGCCATCATCGTGAGGATGAGCTTGGCCTCCATCAGCGCGAACGCCTTGCCAATGCAGACGCGCGGCCCATCGCCGAAAGGCAGATACGCATAGCGGGGTCTCGGCTCGCCGCTCGGTGTGATGGCTCGCTCGGGTCGGAATCGATCGGGATCGAAACGAAGAGGTTCATCCCAAAACCGCGGATGTCGATGGAGCGTCCACGGAGCGATCATGAGGATCGTCTTCTTCGGTATCTCGTAACCACCTGCAATATCGTCTGAAATCGCTTCACGTTCGAACTCCCATGCTGGCGGATAAAGTCGCATCGATTCGGAAATCACCCGATCACAAACCTCGAGCTTCAAGATTTCATCGTAGGTCGGAAGACGATCACGCAACACGCTCTGCCCTTCGTGCGCGATTCGCTCACTCCACTCCGAGCTCGAGGAGAGCAACATGCCGGACCACGCGAGCAGGTTGGCTGTCGTCTCATGCCCCGCGACGATCAACGTGAGCACCTCGTCGCGGAGTTGCTTGTCGCTCATCCCGCCGCTGCCCTCTTCATCGACCGCGCTCATCAACATCGCCAAGAGATCTCTTCGCTCGTTCTTCGGATCGTTTCGTCGACGCTCCGAAATGATTCGATAGACGAGCCGATCGAGCGTTTCCAATCCTGTGATCGTCTCGCGATTCGCGCGCGTCGGCACGAAGAGCGGCGGTCTGAACGGAGCTTCCACGAGCCCGTTGAGCCATGGCATGACCACGCCGAGTGCATCCCGCACCTCGCGCGCATCTTCGTCGAGATCCGCCCCGAAGAGCGTGAGCCCAGCGATGCGCAGCGTGAGCCGTGTCATCTCTTCATGCAGGTCGAAGGCGCGACCCTCTTCCCACGTATTCCAGCGCGCGAGCATCTCTGCGGTCGTCTTCGCCATCACCTCCACGAGCGCGCGTAACTTCGCGTGGTGAAATGCAGGCTGAGCGAGCCTTCGCTGTCTCTTCCAGAGCTCGCCCTCACTCGTCAAAAGCCCCTCTCCGAGCATTCGCTTCAAGCCCGCATAATTACGGCTTTTCGTGTAGAGCCGCGGGCTCTGCTGCAGCACGTGCTGGATGATCCCGAGATCATGCGTGAGCACCGCGCTCAAAGGACCGAATTGGATGCGAACGGCATCTCCCGTCGCAGCTCCCAGTTCGGCCAAAGCGAGCGGATCTTGAACCAGAAGCGGCCAATGTCCGACGATAGGCCATGACCCAGGGCATCTTTTGAGGGAGCGGAACGGAATCACATCACTCGAACCGTTTTGGCTTCTCATCCATGGCCCTTTCTCGCATCGCGTCACGAGGATGAACGAATCCTTTACCTCACTCCCGCTTTGACGCACCATACGGACGGCCATGGAGGCGCGTAAAAAGCTGACGGAGATCGATCGCGAGCTCGAGGCGTTCGACAAAAGCGATCGCGAGCTCGACGAGGTTCGTGAGCGCGTACGTAGAGAAGCGCCAAAGGCGCTGTCCGCAGTCGACGCCGCACTGACCCTCATCGAACGAGGGTCTGAAATCTCATCGCAGGACGAGCGCCCTCTCGCCGAGCCAGGGGCGCATCAAGGCCTCTCGGATTTGCTGAGCGCCGAGCTCCAGTCGGAGCTTGCTGATGTTCTCGAGGGCAGTTTGCCACTCGATGATTCGACGCCCGAAAATGAGCTCGAGTTGACGATCGACGAGGATCTGGTCGTCGTGGAAGAGCCAGTCGAAACGCTGCGCGCTTCAAACAAACCACCCCCTCCACCGACGAAATCACTCTCGGCTCGGCCTGCGCGCATCCCGAGCCGCAGCCTGCCACGCAAATGAGCGAACCGCTCATCAACACAAAAAAGGCCCAGCGTGCACGCTGGGCCTTTTCATTTCGAGCCACGGCTCATTCGCCGAAATAGAACGTCATTCCGACCGTACCGTAGAAGCCGCCCGACAGGTTCGTGCTCTCGACCTCGCCACGCTCACCAACCCGGATGAACTCCGGTGCACCGCCCCCCACGTAGCTTCGAAGGAAGCCGCGTCCATCGATATGAAGCGCGAAGCGTCGTCCGATTCGCCACTCGATGCCGATGCCCGCTTCACCACCTGCATACTCGAACTGGCGGAGACCACCGCGGCCGAGATCTTGTTCAGCGAACGAAATCCCACCGCCCACGAGGGCATAGATCTGGAAGCGATGTTGTGGGTTGAAGAAGAAGAGAACATCGAAGGTGACCGGCACCTCCCAACGCTCGCCTCCGCGTTGATAGTGGAGGCTCTCACCGCCCAAGATCCCCACCCCGAAATCGAGTGCGATGTGGCGAATCGGTCGGAGGCGTAGGGCGCCCTGGAATCCACCCATTCCAACGTCTTCGGTGCCCATACCCATGAAGGCGAGGTGAAGGCCGATATCGAATACCTCTGGCGTGTGCTCGCGACGAGGACGCGGAGCGACGACCACTCGAGGAGGAGGGGGAGGCGGCGGAGGCCGCACGACGACGACCTGCGGCGGCGGAGGAGGAGGTGGTGGTGCCGGCTGCACGTAAACGACGGGGGGTCGCGGAGGCGGTGGCGGGGGTGGCGCCGGTTGGACGTAGATGACCGGAGGAGGTGGCTGCACCACGACGGGAGGCGGTGGCGGAGGATCCGCCGGGCCGATGCGTAGCTCAGCACAGAAAAGGTCGTCCGGACGACACTGCGCTGCGGCATGCTCGGCTGGCCCGAGGAGGGCGGCTGCAATCGAAAGCGCAGTGATTGCGGAAGCGGCTGCAGAAATGTTTTGTCTGGTCATCTCGGTGATAACTCCCGGTGAAGCGAGAGCGTGGAAGCAGGCCCAGCGCCGACAGCGGCTAGAGCAAGCAAAATGCCACTCGAGCTTATCAGCGAAAGCGCCTGCTTTTGGAAAGAGAATCGAGACGCGTGCGAGAAAGAGGCGAGAACGAACGGAGTCAGCGTGAAGACTGGTTCACAACCTGCCAGTGAACCTAGAGCGAGACATACCCCAGTGGCTTCACGGCTGTTCGAGGGTCGAGGTCTCGATGGCCCAACACCGTGATCTCCGGGATCTCCACCTCGAGCAGCCGGAACAAAAATCGCCGCACGTCGGGCTGTGTGAGCAAGATGGGAGGTGATGGCACGCGGTGAAGTGCGCTTTGCACGGCCTCGACCACGTCGCGCGCGATCGAGGGAGCCAACGCGAGCTGAGGACCAGCCGGCGTATCGATCACCCCATCGCGGACGATATCCTCGAGGCTCGGATCCACGAGCAGGACAGCGAGCCCATCTGCACCTGCATGGGCGTGGGTGATGTATTGCCGAAGGTGTGCGCGCACAGACTCACTCAGAAGCGCAGGATCTTTTTCTGTCGGTCCATGCAGCGCGAGCGCTTCGAGAATTTCCGTAAGCGGCCTTATGGACACGCCTTCCGCCACGAGTCGACGTAGAATTTCGGTCAAGATCACGAGCGAAATCGGTTTGGGGACGACGTTCTGAACGAGCGCTGGATGCGTGCGCTCCAGGGCGTCGAGCATGCCTCGCACTTCCTGTAGGCCGACGAATCGAACTGCATTGCGACGCAAGTGACGGGCGAGGTGTTGACCGAGCTCACGTTCCAAGTCTGCACGAAGCTCTCCCGAAGCCACCGGAATTTCCCGAATCGCCACACGATATTCCCACTCACCCACCGCGAAATCGGGCCGCACGCGCACATTCGGACACGCCACACCGAGCTCGTCGAAGAGTCGAGCCCGTGCCTCGGAAACGACTCGTTCGAGCGTCGAGTCGCGAGAGGAAGTGACCTTCGCAAAAAGCGCATTCCCCAACCCGAGCGTCACCGGCTCGAGGGGAGCGGCGTCCCGGACGTGGCTCGATTCATCGATGGTCTGCGACCGCTCGGTCTCGATGCGTGAAAGTCGATACGAGAGGCCTCCGAAGGTGAGCGCCAACACCACGAAAGGAAATGTCGGAAGCCCAGGAACGAAACCGAGCACGAAAAGAAACCCAGCGGCGATCGCCAATGCGCGAGGGTGGCCAAAGATCTGTGCTCCGATGTCACTCCCGAGCGAGCTCGCCTCATCTTCTGAAGCGACCCGAGTCACGACGAGACCTGCCGCCGTCGAGACGAGAAGCGACGGAAGCTGCGTCACCAGTCCATCCCCGATCGTCAATAGACCGTACACCCGCAAGCTCTCCGCGAGGCTCATCCCGCGCATCGCCCCGCCGATGACGAGCCCGCCCACGATGTTGATCACCGTGATCACGATGCCTGCGATGGCATCGCCCTTCACGAATTTCATGGCGCCATCCATTGCGCCGTAAAACTGCGATTCACGTTGCAGAAGCGCGCGTTTTTGTCGGGCTTCGAGCTCGTTCATCGAGCCTCCCCGCAACTCCGCGTCGATCGCCATCTGTTTGCCCGGCATCGCGTCGAGCGTGAACCGCGCCCCCACCTCCGCGATGCGTTCACTGCCTTTGGCGATCACCACGAATTGGATGAGCGTCAAAATCGCAAACACCACCGCCCCGACGACATAGTTCCCTTGCACGACGAACTCGCCGAAGGCTCGAATCACCGAACCTGCATCCGCCTGAAGGAGAATGAGGCGCGTCGAGCTGACGTTGAGCGCAAGACGAAAGAGCGTCGTCAAAAGTAAAAGCGTGGGAAACGAGGTAAAAGAGAGCGCATCTCTCACCTGCATCGCCACGAGGACCAAGAGCACCGCGATCGACATCTGCGCGGCGATGAGCACATCGAGAACGGCGGTGGGCAGCGGAACGATCATCATTCCGACGATCGCGACGACGAAGAGCGCCACCGCAGCGTCCGTGAGGCTTCGTGTATTCCACCCCCGTTTCATTGCGACTCAAAGCTCCCGCCGACCGTCGAACGCACGCCCTAGCGTGATTTGGTCGGCAAACTCGAGCTCACCACCATGCGGTAGCCCGCTCGCAATCCGAGAAACCCGCACCCCCGTGGGCCTCAGCATTTGCGCCAAGAAGAGCGCCGTGGCCTCACCTTCGACGCTGAGCGGGGTCGCGATCACGATCTCGCGCAGATCGTTCGCTTTGATCCGTGCGAGCAATCGCTCGACATCGATGGCATCGGGACCGATGCCATCGAGCGGCGCCAGAAGCGCATGGAGCACGTGATAGCGGCCCCGAAACATCCCACTGCGCTCGAGCGCGACGAGCTCTGGCACACGCGCCACCACACAAAGCGTCGTGTCGTCACGACGCGGATCAACGCAAATCCGGCAGAGGTTGGCCGTCGCCCAGTTGCCGCACGACTCACAGCGCCCCACCCGCTCGTGAATCCGCGCGATGGAGGCTCCCAGAGCCACCGCGTACGACGGGTCCGCGCCGAGCACATGATGCGCGAGACGCGTCGCGGTTCGCTCACCGATCCCCGGCAGACGCGCCAAAAGGCGCACGAGCTCGGCGATCGGATCATCGACGTCCTCGCGCATCACGAACCGCTCAGAAGAGCCCCGGGATCTTCAACCCACCCGTGACTTTTTCGAGCTCGGCATCCACGAATTCATTGGCCTTCTTGAGGCCTGCATTCACGGCCGCCACCACGAGATCCTGAACCATACCGAGGTCTTCTCCCTTGAGGAGCTCGGGCGCGATCTCGATGGAAACGAGCTCTTTTCCCCCGTTGATCTTGACCTTGACTTGGTCGTTTCCAGCGCTCGCTTCGATCTGCTCGGTTTCGAGCTCCTGCTTGCGCTTCTCAATCTTGCGCTGCAGGCGGCTCGCCTGGCGCATCAGCTCGCTCATACCGCCGCGAAAATGCGTGCTCATCGAAACAACTCCTTCACTCCCTTGGACAAACGAAACAGAAGACGAAAAGAAAATTTCGTATCGACTCAATCCCCCTCGAGGCGCACTTCGGCCAGCTCAGCCGAAGCTTCGAAAATCGAAAGAGCTTCGACCACGATGGGGTGATTGAGTGCTTTTTTGCGCGTCGCTTCCCAACGAGCACGCTGCCTTTCGGTTTCGAGCTCCGCAATCGTCGGAGCCCGAGCCTCTTCGTCGCCACGCTCGATGACTTCGACACGGGGGCGTCCGCCGAGCACCCGCTCGGCGATTTCGGCGATTGCGTTTTTCGCTTCGGGCGCATCGGCCTGCCTGCGATAAAACGATCCCGGCGGGAACGCGATGATGAGCTCCTTCGCATCGACGCGCGTCGGCGTAGCGTGCAGGAGCACAGCGCCGAGCGCGGGCCGCGTCTCCATCAACACCGCCACCACATGTTCGAACCGAGAAGTCATGTCGCTCGAGGCGAGCCGGTTCGCGCGAGGAGCCACAGGGGGAACCTCCACCGTGGTCGACACCGGCGTCGCTTCGTGCGCGAACGCAGGCTCGTGCGTCGATTGAGGCTCATCGGCGAACGCGGGTTCGTGCGTCGAGATGGGCTCCATCGCCTCGTGCGAATCGGTCGACGCAGCCTCGGGCAGAAGCACCTCGGGCAAAAGTGCATCGCGCAGCGCCGTTGCCGCAGCGAGCGCGTCGGATGCAGCCCGCTTCGGACCTGTTTCCGTCCGTTCTGCTCTGCTCGCCGCCTCCGCTGGCTCCGTGCGTGCGCCAGGGTTTCGGAGCTTGTCGATGAGCGCGGTCGCCATGTCGGGCGTGGCGCTCGGTGAAGGGGCACGCCCGGGGCCTCCTCGACCGCCTCCGCCTCCGCCACCACCTCGCGGTGAGCTCGTTCCGCTGGGTGAGCGTTGCTGCAAGGCCTCGAGCCTCGCGACGATCTCCGAGATCGCCGAAAGCGGTGGTCTCGTCGCGAGGCGCACGAGCCCCATCTCGAGCGTGAGGCGCGGCATCGACGCTTTCGCGACTTCGTCGACGAGGAGCGAAATCGACGCAAACGCCCGCTGGAGCTCGAGCTCGGAGACCCGACTCACGAGCTCCACAGCCGCACGACGCTCTTCTTCGACCAACGGGACGAGCTCGGTGTTCGAGCCGGCGACCTTGAGCACGACGAGATCGCGTGTCAGCTCCGTGAACGCGCGAGAGAAATGCAGCATGTCGAGGCCACGACTTGCGAGCGCAGAGACGACCTCGAGCGCGCCTTTTCCATCTCCCTCGAGCACACAGGCCGCCGCACGATGCAAGAGATCGCGATCGGCGATCCCCAACACGCGTGCGACCTCTTCACCCTCGAGTTTCGTGCCGGCGAACGCGACGATTTGATCGAGCAACGTCAGCGCATCGCGCATCGATCCAGCCGACTCACGCGCCACGATCGATATCGCTTGATCGTCGGCTTCGATGCCTTCGCGCGAGAGGATCTCCTGCACCCGCGCCGCCACGACCTGCTGAGGAATCAAACGAAAATCATAGCGCTGACATCGCGAGCGAATCGTGATCGGAACTTTGTGCGACTCGGTCGTCGCGAAGATGAACTTCACGTGCGGCGGCGGCTCTTCGAGCGTCTTCAAGAACGCATTGAAGGCGCCCGTGGAGAGCATATGGACCTCGTCGACGATCACGATCTTCGAACGATCGCGCGCCGGACGAAACGGAATGCTCTCCTGAAGACGACGCACATCTTCGACGCTGTTGTTCGAAGCGCCGTCCATCTCGAGCACATCGAGATCCACGCCGCTCGTGATCTCGCGGCAAGGGTCACACGTCCCGCAGGGCTCCGAGGTCGGCCCCTTCGCACAGTTCAACGCTTTGGCGAGAATGCGCGCGGTGGTCGTTTTGCCGACACCACGGACGCCCGTGAACAAAAACGCGTGCGCCACGCGCCCCGACGCAATCGCGTTGCCGAGCGTGCGTGTGACATGCTCTTGTCCGACCAAATCCGAAAACGTCTGCGGACGGTACTTCCGCGCCAGAACCGTGTACGCCATGAGGTCGGCGACTCTATCCGAGGGAACGCAATTCTGCGAACCGACTTCGCCAAGAAGATAGAAATACGCAAAATTCAAAGAAAAATATCATCTTCGATCCTCACGCTCGTTGCCTGCTACGGCGATCCAGCTCGAGAAAGATCCTCTCGCAAGCGCCTCCGTCACGAAAGTCGAAGATCGAGTCACGACGCGACGCGTAGACATCTTCCACCCGAAACTCCGTTTTGGCGTAGTGCTCGAGCGCATCGAGGACTTCCCCCGACGAGGAGACCACTCGGCCAGGCAACTCTGTTTCGGGATCGAGGAGGGGGCCGCTCTGTCTGTAGAAACGTTCTCGATCGAACATCCAATACACGACGGGGCGCTCCTGATACGCGAAATCGTGTGTCACGCTGGAGTAGTCGGAGATCATGAGATCAGAGTCTCGCACCAAGTCCTGAACACGCACGGTCGAAGAATCCACGATCGTAATGGCGTCGTTCGCGGAACGGACCACACGGCTCTTCGAGCCGCCCATCGCAAAATGTTGGCACAACACCATCGTCATGCGGTGCTCTTTCAGAAGCCGCGCAAGCCTCTCCGAAGCAACGAAATCTTGGATCTTCAAGAAATAATCTGATTCAAAAAAAGAAACCCCTTGTGCGCCTCGAAGCCAAGCGCGCCACGTGGGCATGAACAAAATCTGTCGAGAGCCGGCAGGCCCCCTCTTCAGCGCGTCCAGACGACTCAGCCCGGTCACGAGGATGTTGTCCATGGGGTGTCCGAGGTGTTCGTTCACCAGCGCAGCTTCGCGCTTCGAGCTCACGACGAAAGCGTCCACGACCTCGCCGCGTGAGAGCATGTTCTCTCGATGGTAAAACCCTCTCATTCCATGCAATCCGATCACTCCATGCTGCAAGAAGCAACCGATCCCATGTTTCGACAGATGCGGCGCGATACGATTCCATTTATGAGCGAAATCCAAGCAAGAATCCGAATAACAAAGCACGCTAGCTTGAATGATTCGGCGGAATGACTCGGCTGAACCAAATTGCAGCACATTGCCGAGTTCGCGAGCTTGATTTGCGAATTTCGCATCGTTCTTGGTGATGAAATAACATTCGACGTCGTTTCGATGGAGGCGAATGTAACGGAAGAGGTGAAAGCCCGTGTCCTCGGCGGACAGTCCCCGCCTTTCACCGATCACCCAAATGGGCTTCGCGACATGTCCCTCGACCCGCGCATGAGCGCGAGCAAGAGCGATCTTCACCTCTCGCCCTACCGCTTTGCGGGTGGGCAATGGCTTCAATATGCGCTTCGCGCGCTCATTCGTGATCCGCCGCAACTCGCGTCGAACATCGATGGGTTTGAGCACCTTCGTGCGTCGGAGCCTCTCAATCCATCGTTGTTGATAAAAAAGCAGATATTTCGTGAGGCGCTCATCCAGGTGCGCGCCTTCGATCACGATGCGCCCTAGAAGACCGGGGGTGAGTCCGTCCGTAGCGAACTCTTTAGCAAAATCGATCCTGTCAGCCGCCATGAGAGCGCTCAGCACACGGTCGTCCGTTCCTGGCAGACCTTCGATCTCCGCATCCGAGGCCCCACGCATCATCTCGGTCACCTGTCCCAAGACGTCATCGCGTGGCTCTCCTTGCAGATAGGGTTTCAGCCTGTAGAGGACGTTGCCGAGAAGCCCGACGGTCATCGACTCTTGCAGCACATCCAGATCGTGCTCTTTGAGGAATTCCGAGAGCTCTCGGTGCACCCGAACGAGCCCCAGCAAGACTTCATCGTCGACGCGTTGTGTATGAGAGGGCTGGTCGCCCTGATCGCGCAATCGATAATAGTAAACGATGGTGTTGGAGATGCTGATCCAACGGGCATAGGAGTACGCACGAAGAACGAAATGCAAATCCTCGCGAACAGGAATGCCCAAGGGGAATTCCAAGCCGTGTTTCGCGATCAACGATCGACGAATCACCTTGTTGCAAGGGGACGCATCTCTCGCCAACTCCGGAACCTCACGGACACTCCGATAGGTGCCCACGAGCTCCGTCAGCTCGTTCATCTGCGCGTTGATCCAGCGTCGAGTCCCACGGAACGACTCTGCTATCCCTGTGACGATGTCGGCGTTCGTCTCGTCCGCCGTGAGGAGAAAATCGCGAATCGCACTCGGCGGAAGCAAATCATCAGAATCCAAAAAGAGAACATACTCGCCCTTGGCAAGGCGCAGCCCATGGTTTCGCGCGGCGCTGTGTCCCGCGTTCTCTTGAGAAACGACGAGAAAGCGCGGGTCATCGCCGATTGCAAGCCTGACTTTGTCGAGGCTCGCGTCTGTGGATCCATCGTCTATGACGATGCACTCGATATCACCATCAAGCTGTGCGCGGACCGATTGAATACACTCTTCAACGTATTTTTCCGTGTTGAACACAGGGACGATGATCGAAACACGGGGCGACACATAGGAAGGACTGCTCGTCATAAGGTTCTCTCGACAAGATCGGAGTGTATCGTATTCATCACGCGCTCCGAAGCGAGTCCAGGAAACGAATGTGCTACGCCACGAGGCGTGACTCTCGCCCATGACATCCTCATCGCGCCGAATGCGGCGAAAAATCCCGAGAAAAGCATCGTTTTTCTTCATGGCATTCTTGGCACCAAAGCCAATCTCCGGACCGTTGCGCGAAAGTTCATCGAGATGCGCCCTGCCTGGGCGGCTGTTCTCGTCGACCTCAGACGGCATGGAGATTCCCTCGATGCGATGGGGCCGGACACGCTCGCCCAAACAGCGGACGATGTCATGCAGCTCGCAGGCAAGCTCGACTCGAAAACACAAGCCGTGCTCGGTCATAGCTTCGGCGGCAAGGTCGCGCTCGAATGGCTCGCCGCGAAATATTCCGGACTCGAGCACGTATTCGTCCTCGATACGAACCCTGGCCCACGTCCCGACGCCCGAGGTTCCGAAGACACGCTCCGCGTCGTTCAGATGCTCGAATCGATGGAAGGTCCTTTCCCGAAGCGCGAGGCTTTCATCACAGCCGTACTCGAGAACGATGGGCGACGCGCGATCGCCGAGTGGCTCGCAATGAATCTCGCTCGAACGGAAGGAGGTCTCGTGTTCGGCCCTCCTCTTACCGCGATCCGAGCGCTGCTCACGTCGTATTTCTCCATCGATCTCTGGCCGATCATCGAGAGCCCACCGGAACGGACGAAGGTGCATTTGATCATCGGGGAGCGTTCAGAAGTGCTCGATGCCTCGGACCGAGAGCGAGCCTCGGACATCGCGAATCGCTCGAACGGCCGTGTCACAGTCGATCGGCTGAACACCGGCCATTGGGTTCACGCCGAAGATCCGAACGGCGTCCTACGCTTGCTCACGCAATATGTCGCGGGCTGACCGAGAAGGAGGCGCCATCGACTCGAGCTCCACGCGGTTGCCTCCTTGCGATTTCGCTTGATACGAAGCGCGATCCGCACGCTCCAAGAGCCCATGAGCATCGTCGTCGAGACGCGCGATCGCCAATCCGACACTCGCTGTCACAGGTCGATCCGGATCGAAGCGCACCCCCACCTCGCGAATCGCATCGACCAACCGTGCCGCCGCGATCTCTCCCTGAGCACCTTCTGTATCCGGCAAAATTACGACGAATTCGTCGCCTCCATAGCGGCCAACGACATCGGCCTCACGCACTGCACGCGACAAGCCGTGCGCCAATTCTTCGAGAAGCACGTCGCCGCGCTGATGTCCCGTGTCGTCGTTGACGCGCTTGAAACGATCGAGGTCGATCATCACCACGGCCAAGGGCTTGCCGCGGCGCACCCGAGCGAGCTCTGAGTCGAGTCGCTGCCTCAGGTAACGACGGTTGTAGAGCTGGGTGAGAGGATCTCGGAGCGTCAGCTCCTGAAGCTTTTCGTTCGCGGCCAGGAGTTCGGCCTCGCGTGTGCGGTTCTGATGAACGAGGGTGCCCACGAAACTCGTGAGCACGAGCGACATGACGGGCATCATCAACGCAGCACCCACGACCTCGACACTTCCTGGTTGCTGTGTAACCCAACGCGCATCGGGTGCATACGGTAGCCAGCCCATGACTTCCACGAGCAACAGCGCGTCGTACGCAAGCGCGCCGAGCACGGCGAGCGCCATCCCTTCGCGCCGTCCGACGAGGAGCGTGTTCATCAACGCTGCAAAAAAGTAGAGAGCCACCATCATCGTCGAGACGCTGCCCACCCGATGCACGATGAACGTGATGAGTGCGATGTCGACGAACCCAGCTGCCATCGTGCGCAGCTGGCCACCTGCACCACGTAAGCTCATCCATTGAAGCACGCATGCAAGTAGGAAATAGGTGAGGAGTACACTCTCGGTCAGCCCCAGCGAGAGAGGCATCGACCCCGACGACCCAAACCACGCAAAAACAACCCACACCGAGCGCATGATTGCTGCCCCCCGAACCGGCGCAGACCGATCGACCGAGAGATCAACCCACCGCATGTGCCCCGCCTCAACATGAGACTACACGAGCCAGCTGAGAGTGCACGAGTGACCTGCCAATTTCGGCAGCCCCCATCGAACGGATGGCGGGTTGCGATGAGTGGACGTCAATGGGATGCGAAGCCAAGAAGTACGCGAACGACAAAGAATCGAAGGAGCCCAGAGCATGAGCGAAACACGTGAGATCGCAGTGATTGGAGCGGGACCCGCGGGGGTCGCGGCGGCGATCGAGGCAGCGCGCCACGGTGCCGCCGTCACGTTGATCGCCGATGGATCGATCGGTGGCCGTTCGGTCCATGCCACATTGGTCCCCTCGAAAGTACTTTTGCACTTGGTCGCGGAGCGCAAAGTTCGCAACTCGACGGGACGGCTCGATTCCGAAGACATGGCGCACGTGAGAGGCGAAATCGAGCGGATCGTTTCGCTCGAAAGTCAACGCATGGCGCAACGACTCTCCGATGCGGGAATCACCCACATCGTGGGGACGGCACGGTTCGTCGATCTCAATACGGTCGAGGTCACCCGTGAAGGGAAAGACTGCGTTCGATGCCGCTTCGACCATGCCATCGTCGCCACCGGATCGGCACCTTCATTCCCTCAAGGTTTCCTTGGCGATGCCGAGCGTCCTGACGGAGAGCTCATCATCGCGCCGCGCCATCTCCGTCATCTGCGGGATCTTCCGAAGACGATATTGGTGATCGGAGGCGGCTCCACCGGAGCCGAAGCCGCCTATGCATTTCAGGCGCTCGGCGTCGAAACCACATGGATCCTCGATGAGTTCGGAGTTCTTCCTGGGTTCGATCGGGAGCTCGGAGATTCGCTCGGAGACGTGCTGATGGAGCGCGGGGTGAAAATCATCCATGACAAACCAGTGAAAAAGGTCGTGCGGGTCGGACAGGAAGCGCACGCAAGCCTCGATGGAGGACGCACGTATTCAGCCGAACGTGCGTTCGTCGCCATCGGACGACGCCCCGACACGGCCCGACTCGGACTTGGCGCGATCGGCATCGAAACCGACGCGCGTGGCGTGATCATCGTGGATTCGTCCATGCGTTCGAACGCACCGCATATCCTTGCGGCGGGAGATTGTGCCGGTGCGCCGTTCGTGACGAGCAAGAGCACGATCGAAGGTTGGATTGCGGGCCGTGTGGCTGCCGGCCGGACTGCACCGACCGTGGCCCCCCACTCCTATATCGAAAGCGTGGCCACAGATCCTGAAATCGCGATGGTCGGCCTCACCCCACACCGTGCGTTCACGAACCGAATGACGATCGATCTACACACGATCAGCTTCGACGAGAGCGTCAACGGATGGCTCCATGGCGTGGGAGTCTTGCCCCACGCGCGAGGGACCATGCGGCTCGTCATCGATCCCGATAGCGAGCGCATCCTGGGCGCGACCGCCATTGGTCCCCATGCAGCCGAAGCGCTCGCACCCGTGGCCGTCGCCATCCGATGCCGCGCCACACTCGAGATGCTCGCGACCAGTGGAATGGCGACACCGACGTTTGGTGAGCTTGCAGGAGCAGCCTCGCGCGCTTGAGGACGCACCCCAGGTACAATTTTCAAAGCAAAAACGGAAACAACAAACTGGAACGAATCTGGCGGGTTGAATGACTTCCGAAGCCGTGTAGCCTTGCAGCGGTCTCGGAGGTCTTTCATGCCGCAGCATCGCCTTTCGTCCGCAGCCTTCTTTGTCTCCATCATCGCTGCGATATCTCTGCTCCCGAGCTGCACGGAGTCTCCCTCGAGACCTCATACGAACCGCCCTGGCGATGCGGGCATGGGCGGACCACGCCCAGTCGAGGGATGCGATCCCGCGATCGATTCTGATGGAGATGGAATCGCCGATGGCGCGGAGACCATGCTCGATTCCGACGGGGACGGGATTCCCAATCATCTGGATGAAGATTCAGATGGAGATGGGATCCCGGACCGCGAAGAACACATGTCGGCCCCTCCTTGTGTTCGTCCCGATGCGGATGGGGATGGCATCGCGAATTGGCTCGACACCGACAGCGACAACGACGGCCTTCCCGATAGCGAAGAACGCAGCCTCGGCACCAATCCTTACGAACGTGATAGCGATGGCGATGGTGTGACGGACCTCGCAGAGGTGCGCGGAACGGGCACCAATCCCAACGATGCGACCAGCACCATTGCTCCAGAGGATTTCTTCCTGGTGCTTCCGTATCAAGGCGAGCGCATCAACCGCACCCTTCGCTTCGGCACGAACATCCACCAAGCCGACGTCTATTTCCTCATCGACACGACCGCCTCGATGGGCCCGCCGCTCGACAACGTGAGAGCTTCTCTAAGCCAAATCGCGAGCGAGCTTTCCATGCGCATTCGCGACGTTCAGATGGGCGTCGGACATTTTCAGGATTTTCCGTTCTCTCACGATTGCAGATTTGGAGACTTTAATTGCCTGACACGAACAGGCAATTACGGCGACACCACAGACCGGGCTTACGTTCACGTCCAAGACATCACCAGCAACGTCGGGAACGTTCAAAATGCGCTCAACGGACTCGCGCTCGGCAGTGGACGGGACAATCCCGAATCGCACGTCGAAGCGCTTTATCAAACAGCGACGGGTGAGGGTGGTTCGTGGAGTTGGGAGAGCAGAACATATTCGATTGCGCCCCGGACTTGTCCATCCATTCTCGATGAATCTGGAGTCCGCCGCGGTTATCCCTGCTTCCGTCCGGGTTCTCTTCCGATCATCGTGCTCGTCAGCGACGTCGAATTCCACAACGGTCCAGGGGGCACGGCTCGCTATCAAAACATCTCACCCGAGCCGCATACATTCGAGCAAGCCACCGCCGCGCTGAATAGGCTCGGAGCTCGGACCATCGGGGTGTCGGTGACGAGTCAGCTCAGCGGTTCACCACGCCCCAATCAAGAAGCCCTCGCTCGCATGACCGGCACTGTCAACGGAAGCGGAACCCCCCTCGTCTATAATGCAACGGGAGGCGAGGTTTCGAACGCCATCATCGAAGGCATCGGCACTTTGGTGGGCGGCACGCCGCAAGACGTGACGACACAGACCGAAAATGTCGATGGCAATCCAGACGGCATCGACGCGCGAGAGTTCATCAAGTCGATCGTTCCTCTCGAGGGATACAGCCGAGATGGCGTCGCGGGTGCGCAACCGGGCGTGAGCTACGCGAGCAAAGACGAGACGACGTTTTATGGTGTGGTGCCGGGCACGCTCGTCGATTTCTCCGTGGACTTCCACAACGACTTCGTAGAGCCACCAGCGACGACTCAAATCTATCGCGCCGTGATCGTGGTGATGGGCAATGGTGTGGCTCGGCTCGATGAGCGTCAGGTCTACATCATCGTTCCGCCAGAAGGCGCCATCGTCCTCATCTGATTTCAGTTTGCACTTCCCATGACGAGAGAGGCTCGGCTCGCTGAACACGTTGCGAACGCAGAACATGGCGACGCACTCCTTGAAGGATTCCTCGCTTATGCGTCCGAGCTCGAGCTCTCGCTCTACCCTGCCCAAGAGGAAGCCATCCTCGAGCTCTACGCGGGAAAACACCTGATCCTCGGTACACCCACCGGCTCCGGGAAATCGCTCGTCGCGAGTGCACTGCACGCCAAGGCCGTGAGCCCTGCCGCACGGGGGCGCTCCTTCTACACTGCGCCCATCAAAGCACTCGTCGGAGAGAAGTTCTTCGCGCTGTGCCGCGAGCTCGGCGCTCAAAACGTCGGTCTCATGACGGGCGATGCCACGGTGAACCGCGACGCGCCTGTCCTCTGCTGCACCGCGGAGATCTTGTCCAACCTCGCGCTCCTTTCAGGTTCCGAATGTGGAATCGAATCGGTCGTGATGGACGAGTTCCATTACTACGGCGACCGCGATCGCGGCGTCGCATGGCAGGTGCCGCTGCTCATCATGAAAAACACACAGTTTCTCCTGATGAGCGCCACCCTCGGAGACACGAAGTTTCTCGAGCACGATCTCGAACAACGAACGGGGCGAGAGGTTGCGGTCATTCGATCGATGCAAAGACCCGTTCCGCTCGAATTCGAGTACCGAGAAACTCCACTTCACGAGACCGTCGCGGAGCTCGCCCTTCTCGGCCGCACACCGGTTTACGTCGTGCATTTCACGCAACGTGGAGCTGCCGAACACGCTCAAGATCTCATGAGTGTGGAAGTCGTCGACAAGGACCGAAAACACGCGATCAAAGAAATGCTCCACGGCTTCCGCTGGGATACGCCATTTGGAAAAGACCTCGCGCGCTGGGTCAAGCATGGCGTCGGCGTGCATCACGCCGGACTTCTTCCGAAGTATCGGCTGCTCGTCGAAAAGCTCGCGCAACAAGGGCTCCTCGGTGTGATCTGCGGCACTGACACGCTGGGAGTCGGGGTCAACGTACCCATTCGGAGCGTGCTCTTCACGCAACTATGCAAATTCGACGGGAACAAAACGAGCATCCTCTCGGTGCGAGATTTTCATCAAATCGCAGGTCGAGCTGGGCGCAAAGGCTTCGATGATCACGGCTGGGTCGTCGCGCAGGCCCCTCCGCACGTCATCGAAAACAAGATCGCGCGGGAAAAAGCGCAAGGCGACTCCAAAAAGACTCGCAAACTCGTCATGAAAAAGCCGCCCGAGCGCGGATACGCGCATTACGACGAGCAGACCTTCGAGCGCTTGAGATACGGGGAACCCGAGCGACTCGATTCACGCTTCAAGATCTCGCAAGGGATGTTGCTCACCGTTCTGAAAGGAGCGAGCGAGCGCGGTGAAGATGGCTGTCGCCAAATGAAAGAGATCATCCGCACTTCGCACGAAAGCCGCCCGAGGCGCTTTGCCCATGGACGTCACGCCATCGCTCTTTTTCGTTCGCTCCGCGACGCGGATGTCATCGACATCGATCGTGAGCACCACACGACCTATGTGCAGACGGATCTACAGCGCGATCTCTCTCTTCACCAAACCCTATCCCTCTTCGTCCTCGACACGGTCCCGCGGCTCGACCTCGAGGATCCGCTCTACGCCGTGAACGCGCTCAGCGTGGTCGAATCCATCCTCGAGAATCCCGAGGTCGTCTTGGCGCGGCAGCTCGACCGCCTCAAAGATCTGAAAATGGCCGAGCTCAAAGCACAAGGCGCCGAATACGACGAGCGCATGGCCGAGCTCGACAAAGTGCAGACCCCTCGTCCCTGCGAAGCACTCCTCGAGAACGCCTACGCCGAGTTTCGAGTGGCCCATCCATGGGCTCCCAAACCCTCCTCGGAAGAAGGGTTACGACCCAAATCGATCGCCCGCGACATGTGGGAGCGAGGTGCGAGCTTCACCGAATACGTAAAAGAGTACGGGCTGGCGCGCTCCGAAGGGGTGCTCCTGCGATATCTCTCGGATGCCTACAAAGCCTTCGTTCAAAACGTTCCTGAATCCGCAAAAACCGAAGAGATCTATGACATCTCCGATTGGCTCCGAGCGATCGTAAAGCAAGTGGATTCGAGTCTGCTCGACGAGTGGGAATCACTTCGCGACCCATCGCGCGTCCTCGAGCGCCAAGCCGCTCCGGAGCGCGAGGAGAGCGCGGACGACATCACGCGCGATCCCAAAGCGCTCACGGTGCTCGTCCGCAACGCGATGTTCCGCATCGTCCGCGCGCTCTCTCGTCGTGAATACCAAGAAGTCGCTTCGTTCGTTCTTGCCGCTCCGGGTGAGCCCGAATGGACCGGCGACGCAATCGCAGAAGCCATGGTCGCCTTCGAAGTCGAGCACGGTGCAGTTCGAACCGATCCCCAAGCCCGCGCGCCACGACACACGGCGATCGACATACGCGGCGACACGTGGCGCGTCTTACAAACCATCGTGGATGGAGAAGACGTGAACGACTTCCATCTCGAAGCAGACATCGATCTCGTGCGTACCCGCGAGGCGGGTACGCCCGTCATCGTCCTGCTCGGGCTCAGACAGTCCTAGGGGGTCCTAGGGGGTCCTAGGGGGCGTCCCAAAGCAACCCGCCTACGGGAAGCCCTCCCCGCCTTGTCAGCGACGCCTTCGCCAGGCGACCGTGGCGAAGAACAGCAGCGCGAGCATCACACCCTGACCTGACGCATCATCGCCCCGGAATCCTGGCGCCGAGCACGCACACGACCGGGGTGATTCCTCTCTACAGGAAGGCCCGCGACACACCTCGCCCGCATCCGCTCTAGAAACGCCGGCATCGTTCATGTCTCCTCCCATCGATGCATCGAAATCACGGCTGGCATCGCCGTCTACGACTCCAGCATCGGGAAGATTCCTTCCGGGCCTCGAGCAAACGCCGAGACCGCATGTCTCCCCACGCGGACAGACGACCCCATCACAGCGATCGACACACGAACCTCCACGGCACTCCGTGCTCGGATCGCATGTCACTCCCCAACAGCTCAGCTCGAGACAGGAGCCGTCCTCTTGGCAACGCTCACCGGCCCCACACTCAGCGAACTGACAGCGCGGAACACACGATCCTTCGGAGCACACGGTGCAGTCATCACACGTGAGCATCTCGCAAAGATCGAAGCACCGCCCTGAACGACAGGTGTATCCGGACGGGCAGACGATCCCATGGCATGCATCGAGGCATTCACCCGCAAAACACTGCTCGCCTTCGGAGCACGTCACGTCCTGGCAACCCGCTTCATGGCATCGCCCGTCCGTTCCGCACTCGAGCCCCACAGGGCATCCACCTTCGAAACACGACTCGACACACGTGCCCGATTCACACACGGCCGTGGACGATACGTCTGCACAGATGCCGTTGCCTTCGTCGACCTTTCCATCACAGTCATTGTCGATGGTGTCGCAGCTCTCATCGCTCTCTTGGATCACCTGCAGACACTCGATTCCGCCACCCACGCACTGAGTGCGCCCTTCGCTGCAGACCCCGAGCGCCCCTGTGTCACAAAGTTGCCCGGCACCGGGGCAAATGACCGCTCCGCCACGAATCTGAAAACGATAGATACCCGGCATTTCGACATTGGATTCTTCACAAAGAATCCGATGAATTTCGCTGGTCCGGCTTCCCACGATTTCGACGAAATCCGTGTTGTTGCCTGCATCGAACCCCGCTTGCCCAGCCACGCCGTGAAAGCACATGCCCCCTTCGCAATGGTTGTCGACCCCGCAGGCTGTGTCGGTGGTGCAGCTCCTCATCGGCTCGATCGGCACCGACATGCCTTTGTCTCCACCCGACGCATTTCCGGTGTTCCATTCGCATTGGGCGTAACGGAACTCGACATCGAAATCCCCCTCGCCTCCACACCCTGGAGCCGCCGTAAGAATCAACTGAAAGCTCATGTGACGGCTCTCGTCGCATTGGTAGAATCCAACACGGTCCCACGTCACGACGATGCGACCAGGCTCGAGCGCCCAATACACACCGTTCGTGGCATCAGGACGCAAAGGACACGTCGTATATTGATTCCCTGCTCCGAACAAGCAGGCGGACTCATTGCGGATATCGACGTCCGCCCAGAAGGGCGCGATCATCGGCTGCGCCGCGACCGGAAATGCTCTCGGTGTATAGGTGCTCAAAGCGCCCGTAAACGTGATGTTGCCGTTGGTGTTGACGAACATCGCCGTGTGCATTGCGCCGAAAAATCGCAAGCCCGAAGGGAACGCTGGCGCGAGATCGATCCTCATCGAGGATCCATCATCGTTGGGCGAGAGGCATCGATTGCCAAACTCGTTCGGGCCTCCGAATCCTTCGATCAGCGGCACACCACAGTAACGGCCCTCGTCCGGCATGTCTTCGGTGCATGGCTGTGCTGCGGCGGAAGCTGCACCGAACCCGGTCACGATCGAAAAAGCCAAGGCCCAAATTTGTCGAAGGCCACGCATCGAAGCTCCTCTCCTACGGAAAACGAAGCGCGGAAATAGCTCAGGGCAGCCCACGCTGCATGGGAAAAAGTTCCCGTTCGTTCTTCATATTCAAGAAACGTCCGTAGATACGGACCTTCCGAAAGGGAAGTTTCGCAGCCGCCGGGCGTAAGAAGCATCGAATCCCGAGGGTTCCACATGGAAGAACGCATCTACGGAATATCACTGCGCGAGTGTGCTGAGATCATGTCGAAGGATGGTGAGCTGAAAGCTCAATACGGAGAGCCAGCCCATCGACCTCATCTCCAGCAGTACCTTGCGAGCCGCGGCTTTGACGAAAACCATTGGGCCCATAGTTGGAACGGATGGTGGGAACGGATGCAGGCCGATCCGAGCGGCCAATTGCACGCCAAATTCGCGATGATTCAGCAAGAGCTGGTCATGAAGGCACATTTCGGGGATGTGCCCGACATGAGTCAGCAGGCAAAAGAAGGCATCACACTCGATCTCTACGCGCAGCTCATGGCCCGCGCAGGATCGGGCGCCGACATGATGGCTGTGATTCAAGAAGCGGGGATTGGCTGGGACCAGTGGCAGCGAGCCCAGGCCGCGTGGAACGCAGCGATGGCCTCCGATACCAACCATCACATCACGACGCAGTACGGGCAGCTCTACGCGAAACATACCCCTGGCTTCCAAGAACGAATGCAAGGCCAGATCGCAGCCGCGATGGCTGCAGATCATGCGCGACGTGCCGCGGGTACGCCGGATGAACCTCAGAAGGAATACACGTTCGACGACATGGTTCGCGAACTCTCGGATTCGACCCCCAACACGCGATGGACCGCAGCGCACCACATCGCCAACTCTTGGGATCGGGGAAACAAATCCGATGAGGTGCTCGATCGCGCAGCACGGAAAGCCGTCGAGCTCGCGAAGGAGTGTCTCGAACGTCACGATGAGTTCACGGTGAGCAACGCAGAAACACTCGCTCGCGACTTGGCCATGTTCGCAAGCGAAGGGCTCTTCACGGTCGAAGAGGCGGGTGACGCCAAGAGTTCGATTCTTCGTTGTCTCAACCGCGCCAAGGAAAAACTCGCAACGCTCGAAGCGGCGTTCGTGCCCATCCGGAACAAGGCAGTTCCGGAGCGGATTCACATGCAGTCGCAGATTCAAGACTACACATCACTCGTCGGAGAGCTTTCGAGCTTCGCTGGCAGCTGGGACAGCTCGTTTCGTCCTCCCGAGCCGTCGGTTCCTCCGCCGCCTCCCGTCATGTCGAGTCCTCCCGTAGCCATCACCGCCCCGGAACCCCGCGGAGGGATTCTTTGGTTGCTCAGGAGACTTCCGATCATCGGCCCGCTCTTGCGCATGCTCGGGTTGTGAATCGACCCGCGCCGTGATGCTCAGCGCTGCGCCAAAAGCCACTGAACGATCTGACGCTCCAACCCGGATGTCGACGGACAAGCCTCGATGCCGAGCACGAGATCGTCAGGAAACCCGACATGACCTCCGCGGCTCGTCCACACGACCCGCACCGATTCACTTGCATCACGCAAGGCCGGACGAACCGTCGCGTGAGGCACCATCGGATCCGCGTCAGCGGCAACGAGCAGCGTCGGAACTCGAATCGCACGGAGATAAGGTCCTACCCCCACCTCCTCGTAATAGTGGTCCGCGCTACGGAAACCATAGCGCGGAGCAATGATTCGTTCGTCCCACTCGAGGATGGTGCGAATCCGTCGAACCACTGAAACGGGAAGAGGCGAAAGCCGTGGGTGCACCCCGTGATGGGCTGCGACCGCGGCATAGTGGGCCATCAGACTACGCAATACATAGTATTGATAAGGGCGCCGATCGAGACGCTGAATCTCACGGACACCGCGCGCCAGATCGATCGGCGGACAAATCGCAGCGATTGCGCGAACTCGTGAATCACTCGCGCTCGGCGTCGTGGCCCAGCGCAGACTCACGTGCCCCCCAAGCGAGTACCCCATCACGAATATGCGTTCGAAACGTGCGAACCGTTCAGACGAAAGAACGGCATCGAGATCGTGGGTCAGCCCTGCATGATAAAAATCCGATCCACTTCGATCCGCTCCTCGAAGATGAAGACGCAAACACGCAGCCCCTTCATCGAGGACCGCCCGCGCTGCGAGAAGCATGTATCGGCTTTGCACCGTGCCGCCGAGGCCATGTAGAATCACGACCAGATCGCGAGCCCTCTCGGGAATGGCGATGCGTCCCGAGATCGCGACTCGTCCTGCGATTTCGTCGTCGATGTGGGTTACGAAAGGCTCGTCGACAGGAGCACGCTCGGGACGCAGCAGTCCCCGGACATGACTGCTCAACGTCCAATAGTGTCCGTGCAGCTCTCGATGAACCGAGTGTTTGTTCATGACGACACCTCAATCGAGCACGTCATTCTCGGTATGCAAGACGATCGCCGCTTGACCTGCATGGCTCACTGACCCATGTGGGGCAAAGAATCGAGCCAGGAGAATATCGATGGAGTATCGCACACTCGGCAAGAGCGGATTGAAAGTCTCTGAGCTTTGCCTCGGAGCGATGACCTTTGGAGAAGCCGACGAGCAATCTTTCATGCACGGCATCGGTGCAAGCGAAGGCACGAGCTTCGCCATCATGGATGCTGCGTATGCGGCGGGGGTGAACTTCATCGACACCGCCGATGTCTACGGACAGGATGGGCTCAGTGAACGCGTCGTTGGACGCTGGATGAAAGAGCGCAAGAACCGCGATGGAATCGTGCTCGCAACGAAGTTTCGGTTCCGAATGGGCGAAGGGCCCAACAACACGGGAGCGTCGCGCTATCGAATCATGAGAACGGTCGAAGACAGCCTTCGAAGGCTCCAGACCGATCGCATCGATCTCTATCAGATTCACATGCAAGACATCGAGACTCCAGAAGAGGAGACGCTGCGCGCGCTCGATGACCTCGTTCGACACGGCAAGGTGCTTTACTTCGGTTGCAGCAATTACGCAGCGTATCGATTGGTCGAGAGCCTCTGGACCAGTGAGAAGCTGAGGCTCGAACGTTTCGTGACTCTCCAAGCGCAGTACTCACTCCTGGTCCGCGAGCTCGAGCGCGAGCACGTGCCTCTCTGCGAACGTCACGGACTCGGAATCCTCCCGTGGTCTCCTCTCGCCGGCGGTTTCCTCAGCGGAAAATACGCGCGCGACACCAGCCCAGAACAAGGGTCACGAATGGCCTCTCCTCGATTCGCCGCAAACCTTGCGCGGTTTGGCAACGAACGTGGGTTCCGAACCGTCGACGAGTTGAAATCGATCGCCAACGAACTCGGAACGACACCCACCGCCGTGGCGCTCGCTTGGCTCTTGACGCGGCCTGCTGTCTCTTCCGTCATCTTCGGTGCGCGCAGCATCGAACAGCTCAACGCAAACCTCGCAGCGAGTGGCCTCTCGCTCAGCCAAGAAGCATGTCGGCGCCTCGAGGAAGCGAGCGCCTTCGAGCTCGGCTATCCTTATGACTTCATGAAGCGCATTCAGGACCGTTGGTAGTCCGCGCGCCGAAGATCGCGGTGCCCACACGAACGAGCGTCGCGCCCTCTTCGATCGCCACCTCGAGATCTGCGCTCATTCCCATGGACAGCCCGTGAATTCCACGGGCTTCCGCCAACGCACGGAGTGCACGAAAATGAGGCCGTGAGCGCTCCGGATCGGGGTCTCCTGGCGGGATCGTCATGAGCCCCGAGAGCCGAAGCACAGGTGAATCTCGCACGACATCGAGCACGGAATCGAGCTCCTCTGGCGCACACCCCGCCTTTTGAGTTTCACCCGCGACGTTCACCTGCACCATGACATCGATGGAGACGCCTCGTGCCGTCGCGCGCTGCGAGACCGCTTCCACGAGCCGCACCGAATCCACGGTCTCGATACAGCTCGCGACGTCGATCACGTCTTTGACTTTGTTGCGTTGCAGATGCCCGATGAAATGGAAGCGAAGTCCCGATAAATCCTCGAGCGCGTGCGCCTTGTCGCGCAGCTCGCGGACATAATTTTCACCGAAAATCCGCTGTCCTGCTTCGTAGGCTGCGCGCACCGCCGAGGTGTCGTGCATTTTGCTCACCGCCACGAGCGTCACATCGGAAGGATCCCGAGACGCACGCACACAAGCCTCCGCGATGCGCGCGCGAACCGCTTGAAGCCGGGCCGCGATCGAATCGTTCACGCGCTCCTCGATGGCCACTCGCGGATCACCCCATGAGAAGTCAGAAGGTCGATGGTCTCCATCGCAGGCAACCCGACGACGTTCGCGTACGACCCTTCGATCCCCGAGACGAAACCGGATGCGATCCCCTGCACCGCATACGCTCCGGCTTTGTCGCGTCCCTCACCGGTCGCGATGTATCGCTCGACTTCGTCATAGGTGATCGGTCGAAAATGCACGCGTGTCGTCACGGTGATTGCCTTCTGCAACCCGCGTCCCGCGCAACACAAAGCCACGCCTGTCGTCACCTCGTGGACGCGACCCGCGAGCATCCGCAACATGCCACGCGATGCAGCATCGTCTTCGGGCTTCCCGAGAACCTCTCCATCGATGATCACGATCGTATCGGCGCCGAGCACGAACACACCGGCCTCGCATCCATGAGCCACATCGAGCGCCTTTTCTCCCGCGACCCGTCGCACGTACGCCAGAGGCGCTTCGTCACCGAGGCGCTTCTCGTCGGTCGAGCTGACACGCACCTCGAAGGGAATCCCGAGGGTCTGCAAGATCTCTCGCCTCCGTGGCGATGCCGATGCGAGCACGAGCCGAGAGCTCATGCTTCTTTCCCTCGTTCATCGAGATAGCGTCGGTATCGCCGCACGTAAGTGCGGGCGACTTGAGATGCATCGAGCTTCAACGCCTTGGCCATTTCGCTTACGAAGCCGCGCACGTACACCGGGGCGGGCAGAGCTCCAAAATCATCGCCCTCGATCGCTTCGAGATAGGTCAAACCCACTTTCGTTCGCGCGCTGATGTCACGAAGCGCAACTCCCTGTGACTCGCGCACGGCGCGAAGAAGAGCGCCCGTATAATCCGTGTCCGGAGTGAGATCCGGAGGGGCTGGCAATGGCTCTTTCTGCTCGGTGCTGGCGGGCGCCGGCTCGTCGTGCTCGTCCGAAGGCGGAAACACCGAGAGCTCGTACGGCCTCCGTCGCGCCGGATCGAGAAGCACATCGTAGGCTTCTTCGAGACGCGCGCGCAATGCATCGAGTTCGTGACCTTCGAAGAGCTCGTAACAAGCGAGTGCCCCGGGCGCATAAATCTCTTTGGCGCGCTTGTACGCGCGACGCACTTCTTCGTCCGTCGCCCCACGATCGACTTCCAGAAGATCATGATGGCTCTCGGGCGGCACCGTGCGTGTCATCGGCTTGCGCTTTCCCGAGTGAATCGCGAGCAAACGACGCGCGATCTTTTCGACGTTCTTACTCGCTTTCGTGCCCGGGCTCTCGATGAGCAAAAGGCGCCGCGCCCGAACACAACTCCATACTGTGTCGTCCGACTCGATGTGGCCGAGGTATTCGATGCCCACGCCAAGACGCCGTCGAGTCGCGCTTCGGACTTGCTCTCCGAGCTCGAGATCCGCCCGGAGGCGGGTCTGATTGATCGCGAGATTGGGATGAAACGATTCCATCGCAGCGCGGACATTCTCCGCAAGCGGATCCCCATCATCTTCGAGACTCCGCCACAGGTCGAGCGGCGGAGGTGCTCCCCCGAGCTCACGCGCTCTTTGCATGAGCGCGCGGGAGAGATCTCGATCTGCCACCGATCGCCGGAGATGTCTCAGAAAAGCCCGCCGGATGAAGCGATAGGTGCTTTCGAGCGCGGTCGGCTCGGGCAGCGTGACGAGCAATGAAACATCTGCCGAAAGAAACGCATCGATGGCGGCCCTGGACGTACACGCCCCGAGATCGATCACCGCATCATCGGCCGCAGCCTGTTCGATTACGCTTGCCAATCTCCGCCGTCCACCGGCGTGACGACCGCGAAGGCCCTCATCCAGCCCCGACGAAAGCAATCGCAGGCCGGGGACTTGAGTTTCCACTGTGCGCCCAACGGCCTCCGGAGGCGCCCCTGGGCGGGCCGGGCTCGGCGTCCCGACGAGCGTGTGGAGACTCGCTCCCCGCGGGTCCGCGTCGACCAACAGCGCACGCCGACCAATGCTCGCAAGGTAAAGAGCGAGGTTGGCCGCGATCACGCTGGTGCCCACCCCACCCTTCACGCCACCGATGGCAATTGTGCAACTTTGTCGCACGTATTTGGCCGGGGGCGGAAACTCCGATTCATTGGCTCGTTCGCCGCCACCCTCATGGCGCTCGGGCTCATCCAGCATGCGGCGCCTGCTTACCAGCGCACCCTCCCAGGCGCAACGCGCCCTCCCCATGGAGACTCCGAATCCATGTACTAACCCAACCGGCAGGAACACACGCCAGCAGTTGTGCTAAGGTCTTTCTCGTGGAGTCACCAACTCCGCGAGTCGCTCGCGACCGTCCGAACCACTCCAGCACGCTGGAGCGACGAGAGTTCCGCGTCAAGACGGGACTCTCGGCACCCGTGCTCGTGCTCAATCGCAGCTTCCAACCGGTTCGCATCACGACCGCGCGACACGGTTTTACCCTGCTCTATCTAGGGCGCGCTCGAGCGCTCGATCGAAGCTACGACCCTTACGATTTCCAGCAGTGGGCCAAGCTCTCGGTCAGCTCGCCAGCCACACTCGAGGTGGGTCATGACATCGATGGTGACGAATACATCGGCACGCCGCGCGGGAGGATCCGAGTGCCGCGCGTGCTCTTGCTCTCGGGATACAATCGCGTTCCCCATGCGCCGGTGCGCCTGTCGCGGCGCAATATTTTCCTGCGCGACGGCTTCACCTGCCAATATTGTCATCGCCGTCCGGGGGTCCGCGAGCTCAATCTCGATCACGTGATGCCGCGTTCTCGTGGGGGCCGCTCTACGTGGGAAAATCTCGTGACATCGTGCCGCGAGTGCAATCTGAGGAAGGGCTGGGCAACGCCGGAAGAATCGGGGATGCCTCTGCGCACGAGGCCCACTCGGCCAGGCTGGAGCGCTGCGCTCATCATGAGCGCCCCACGTCGTCGTTATGCTGAATGGGAGCCTTTCCTCGCAGGTCTCGAAGGGCCCGTGATGCTGTACGAGACGGATGACGAAGACGATCGAGACGACGCCGCGGAAGACTGAGCTCTTTCGGCTCTCTTGCGCACAACGAACGATGACTCGCGTCGATGATGCGGAACGCCATGCGTTTCGCTGCTCGCATCTACGGCTCGTTCTGGCTCGCGCTCTGCATCGCGGCGTGCATCGAGTTTCCGCCTCGCCCTTTTCCTCCTCGAGACAGCGGAGTCGATGCCTCCGCTCCTCCGCACATCGTCGCGCTCTCCGTGTACGACGCCGCAGGACGCGAGTGGAACCCGGACGAAATCCCGCGCTCTCCGCGCGTCGTCATGACGACTTCCACCCTCCTTTCGCATGAAACACCTTTCGTGTTTTTGCTGGCTGGCGATAGCGACGAAGCGCTCATCGCCGATCTGACGAGCGCTCCACTTCGTGCGTCCACATCGACACGCATCATCGAATGTGACCTTTCAATCGAAGACACGAAGATCGAGTTGCGTCCCCGAGCTCCCCTCGTTGCTGGCGCACATCTCGTGATCGCGATCGGTGCTTGGGCACGAGATCCCATGGGACGTCGCTTACAAATCCCCTTTGTCCAACCGCTGCGTGTCGCAGAGGACACGAGCGCAGGTGCTCATGCGATCGAGACATGGCCCGCCGACGGCGCGACCTCGATCGGAGCTGCCATCTCGCTCATGGGGGTGCGTTTCGACGGGCGAATCACAGGAATCGAAGACGGGCTCTGGGTCGAAGAATCGAGTGGTCACCGCGTCCCTGGTGTGGCGCGCTCGGCTCCTTGTGATGAGATCGGCTGGGAAGGCCATCACTGCGCAGTCGTCATTCCTTCGCGCTCCCTTGCTGCCGGCACAGTGCACCTCATTCGAAGCGACGAACGACTCCGTGATGCGACCGGCGCCGTCGTGCCACCGCTCCTCGTGGGGTTCATGACTTCACCCGAACCCGACGACGAGGCTCCAGGGTTTCTCGTCACGCCTTGTGCGATCGATGAGCTCTCGACCGAAGGCGGATGCATCCTCCTCGACGACATGCGCGTGTCGATTCGCGTGCGTGCCACTGAACCCGTACGGATTCGTTTCGAAGCCGCCGGACACCTCGCGCGTGCGATTGCACCTCGTGGAGAGGCGACGCTAGAGATCTCATCGCTTCCTTCGGACACCCCCTTCGTCGCCCAACTCGTCGTCGTCGATGCCGTCGGACACGAGCGACTCATCACGTTCGATTTGCGAACCATGCCTCCGTTGCCGCTCGTGTCGATCACAGAAGTCCGTGCCGACCCCATAGGCGCCGAACCACGACAAGAATACGTCGAAGTCTGGAACGCGAGCGCCGAACCAATCGACCTCGCCGGATTCGCGCTCTCGGATTCTCCGAACACGATAGGCGATGTGATCTCCGATTCTTACCGGCTCGCTCCTGGTGTGCGCGCGCTGCTCGTGCCGGACAACTTCGACCCCGAAGATCGAGGACCTCAACACCGTGACGCTCCCATCCCTCCGGGACTCATGTTGATTCGACTCGATCGTTCGCTCGGCGCGGGGGGACTCTCGAACAGTGGAGAGCCACTTTTCTTGCGAGATCCCATGGGAAGACGCATTTCAGCGGCCCCAGCTGAACCCATGCCCCGACCAGGGATATGCGTTGTGAGGGTGACCGATGATCTCCGGACGGGCGCGCGCCTCGGCTTCGACTACGATGCGAACGGCGGCTGCACACCTGGCCGCTGAGCCATGAGTCAACGCGAAGCGCATCCTTCACTTTTGCCTCAAAAACCCTCTCAAAACGAGGGTATTCTCGTGGCGATCGTCGAGGAAGAGCGATTTCGGAGTGGCAATGGGGCGTTTGCCGTTCTCCGCACCCGCCGCGAGAGCGATGGCGAACCGGTGATCGTGATAGGCGACGTGGCAGGCCTCGCGGCGGGCGAAATCGCACGGTTTTTCGGTGGGTTCGACGAGCACCCCGTCCATGGGCGTCGTTTTCGCGCGAGCAGTTACACCCCCGTGATGCCCACGAGCAAAAAGGGGGTCACACGCTTTCTCGGCTCCGGTCTCGTGCCGGGCATCGGTGACGCACTCGCACAACGATTGGTGGCGCGTTTCGGCGACCGCACGCTCGACGTGATCGCCACCGAGAGCGCTCGGCTCGCGGAAGTTTCGGGATGGCGCTTCTGCTCGAATCGGCGGTGCTCGTTTTGATCCCACGACAGGAGCATGGCGTGATCTCGTGGTGCCGGACGGGTTGAGTCCACACAGCGATCACACGGCAATTTGGACGGGCGCCGAGATGGTCGTGTGGGGTGGCGTGCTGGCCGATCGCTCAGACGTTTTGCAGGACGGATTTCGTTTTGATCCGGTGACGAATCTCTGGACCGCTCTTCCCATGATCGGTGCACCGTCTGCTCGCCAGGCCCACACAGCGATTTGGACCGGCAACGAGATGATCGTTTGGGGCGGAATCAATAATGTTTATAGGAATTCGTCCTTTGGCCAGCTCCAAGACGGCGGTCGATGGCAGCCCTGATCCGTGATTGCGTCATCGCGCGGAGCGCATATCGACCGGACGCCGCATGAAATACATCGCGATGATTTTTGATCGCAGAGGACTCGCACGGATTCTCAAGCCCACGAATTGCTGCACCACATCGAGCCCATTCAGCTGCGCGCGCCCACCCAATCGCCGACGATGCCGTATTTCGCACCGCGTTCTGGGACGAAGTGCCGCACGGATTGCACGCTGATCCGACTCCAGCGAAGCTCTCGGGGATGGCATCTACGGAGCGAGCGCGTATCGACCTTGGGGTAGCGGGAATCTTCGGCCTGCTGACTGTTGCGTTCGTCGTTGTCGCCGCGTTCAGCGAGGGCTTTTTCGATGTCATTTGGGCTCGTCACCACAATCTGCTCAGTTGGTATATCCGGCCGCTCTTTTTGATTCCCTTCTGCTTGTTTGCGTTCCGAAGGTCGTGGAGCGGCATCGCCGGGACCCTCTTTGCGCTCACGACGAGCATGGCGTGGTTTGCGGCCCCCCGATGTTGCGGACGAGCAGGTCGTGAACTTTCTCGCCATGGAGAGGACCTATCTGCTCGGCACTTGGGACCCGCCCAAAGTGATGATGTCCCTGCTCGTCCCTGTCGCATTTATTATCCTTGGCCTCGCATTCTGGCGGCGCAACGTTTGCCTCGGCATGTCCGTTCTCGTCGCGATCGCCGTCAGCAAGATGCTTTGGAGCGTCGTCTTCCGCGGAGAAAGCGGTATAGCGATCTTCGCTCCTGCACTCGTTGGGCTCACGCTCTGCATCGCTTTGATCGGGGCGGGCTTTCGTAAGCTGAAGCGCAATGGCGAAGCCTGAGGGGCTGCTTTGCACGCTCATCGTCGGAAACAACATCGGCGGAGATTGCTCGATCACCGATCTCGCATTGGCAATCCCCCTTTTGGACTGAATCTTCATTCCAGTGACCCCGTGAGTCACTCACGGCGTGGTGGATCTGCACATTCATGATCTGCAGCGCCTTCTGCATGTGCAGCGCCTCACGGGTGTCCCCCGAGATCAGCGTCGGTCGGAAAGGGCTGTTAGCGAGCGCACGATGCGTAGCTTCTCGGCCGGAGAGAACACTCGTCGCTTCTTTCGCGGAGCCTTCACCTCGGCTGCCGTGCCTGTTCCTGACTCTACCGGTTTCGTCTTCGGCATTGCGCGTCCTGACTCCGCCCATTGACTACACTATTTTCCAGACGGGCGACGTCTCAGGTCACGTTGGCACGTAGAGCAACTGCGCTTCGACGAGAGAGAACGTCTTCATCCGCGCCGTCGAACGAGCGCCCGTGGCGTGCGAGAACGCTGATGAGACCCGCGATCACGACACCGCCCATCGACAAGAGCCCGAATTGAGCCACTTCGAATGCCAACGACGTCTTGAGGAAGATGCCAATGCGATCTCATTGGGCTCATCGAGGACGCGCTCTCGAAGTACATCGAAGACCGTCTTTCGATTCGAATCTCGCCTCCGCGGATCTTCCGGCGATTTTCGGCGTGCAAGACAAGCATTCGACTCGAGCGCTGTCATGGGAGCCTCCGGGTGTGGATCTCATCCTGATCACGGGGTGAAGTTTGTGTGGAGCCCCCGAAGCGGCTTGAAGCACGGGGCAGAGCCGGCACCTTGGGGTTGTTACTGACACCAGAGGAGGTTGCCCCGTGACCGACATCATTGTGAAGATTCCGGCTTCGCACAAGGCCCTTGCGACCGCGGTGGCGGCGGTCGTAGATCGCGTCGTGTCGTTCGAAACGCAAGGCCGAGCCCTCGGCCCGGTGGACTACCGCGCGCACGAGGTGGCGTTGGCCGACGACTGCGGTCGCATCGAGCGCGAGGCGCATGCCATCTCCCTCGCCTCGCTGGACGTGAACCGTCCGCGGCTCCGGATCGAGGGCGTGCTGCACTACAAGATTGGTCGGTATTCGGGCGAGTACAAGTGCCGGACGGGCACGGAGAAGGTGATGCGCTCTCTCTACCGGAAATCTGGGGGTCGGACTCGGCAGGGCGAGTACGCGCCGGCGGTGAACACCGTTAGCCTACGCTCGGGAGCCATCGAGGATGAGTGGCTTCCAGAGACCGCTAGCGCGATGGCGCATCGCGTGGCGCGTGGGACGTCGCGAAGCGGCAGAGTCCTCGCCGGTCGAGCACACGCTGCCGTACTCGCGCTCGAGCTTTGAGCGTGTTGGACACGCGGTCGGCGCAGCGATGCAGAGCCAACGGGTTGATATTGAGGAGTCGCTGCCGCCTCCAAAAGTCGAGATCCGACGTGCCGCGTGAAACAAAATACAAACAGGACTCGGTGATCAGCATGAGAACCACACCCCTCTGGTCCCCCACGTATTGTTCTTCGCTCAAGGCGACGGGCCGATGGGCCACGGCTACTATTCCCTCGTCTTACTTTTCGGCGTCACCACATGGCTCACGCTCCGACATGTCGAGCCAGGAGTGGCGGACGAAGACGTGAGCGCGTTTGAAACATGAGCGTCGCGGCGACACCCTCCAGCGCAGCAGCTTCGCGCCGGGTGTCACGTGCTAGGTTGCTTCGAATGGGCGCGCATCTCGATATCACGAACATCGACTGGTCGCAGTTGGAACACATCTACGGTCCCGCGACGGATGTGCCGGAGCTGTGGCGCACGCTCTTGAGCGATGGCGACGAGGACTACGAGATCGGAAACCTCTTTTGTCATCAAGGAACCGTTTCATCCGCCACACGCGCTCTCACTCCGTTCATCGTCGAATTGGCCAAGTCCCGCCATCGATCTCGCGTGTATGCGCTGCAGTGGCTCGGCTCGATCATCCGAACATCCGGCGGGCCTTTGGCAAATGAAGTCCGAAACGCGTCGGCCCTGGCTGGTCGTCTTTTTCGCAATCCGGCGACAGGTGAAATATTCGAAGCCCGACGACGCCCTCTGCCCGATCCGAACGCAGTCGAAGCCGAGCGTGTGTGGGTCGAAGAGATGAAGTCGTTGATTGAACGTGAGCTCTCGTTTTGGATTTCGCTCGCACAGGATTCCGATTGGAAAATTCGTGTCGCGGCCTTGCATCTGGTCGCAGGTATTCCATGGAAATCGGACGCTCCCGATCCCCAGGAGCTCGTCGAGCAAGCGCTTGCAGCATCTGAGTCAGACGAGGAACGCCGTGCGCTTCAATGGATCCTCAATGAGCTTCTCGGAGACGAGGAGGACGAGGATGACGAGGAGGACGAGGATGACGAGGACGAGGAGGACGAGGAGGACGAGGAGGACGAGGACGACGAGGAGGACGAGGACGACGACGACGAGGACGGATCGTGAGTACCCGTTCTCCCGCGCCCAGCATGACCTGGCATCATGACTGCGGGGATGGAATCGATCCTTGGGCGAACCTTCTCGGGTACGGATTCCAAGTTTGACAAACTTTGTCATCCCATCCATCTTTAATTACAGGCAACGTGGAGAAGATTCGATGGCGACAATGAATGTCTCTCTTCCTGATCCGATGAAGGCTTGGGTCGAAACGCGGCTGGAGGCTGGGCGATATAGCAATGTCAGCGACTACATCCGTGCCCTGATCCGACGTGATCAGGAACGGCAGCAGGCGATCGCAGCCCTTCAGGCAGCCATCGACGAAGGGCTGTCGAGTGGACCGCCGGAAGCCTTCGATCCTGCCGAATTCAAAGCGAAGGTGCGGACTCGGACGTGACGCGGAACGATCTCTTGCAGCTTCGGCTAACGCCGCGTGCACGTGTGGACCTGGAGGAGATATGGCTCTACTCGGCACGAAGCTGGTCCGAGACACAGGCTGATCAATACATCGACAAGCTGACGCGAATGTTTGACACCCTTCGCGTCATGCCCGAGCTCGGGCGCAAGCATCACGAATTCACACCTCCCGTGCGCGTCCATCCGATTGGAAAGCATGTCATCATTTACAACATTGAAGGCGAGGTGCTGCTGATCATCCGCGTACTGGGTGCGCAACAGAATTGGCGCATCATTGTGGAGGCGCTCGATCTATGAAAGACCTATAATTCGCAGACGTCTTCTTCGACCTTCGCACGGCTTGATCACCGGTCGAACGACTCTACTGTCGCGAAAAGATCCGATCGGGCCCGAGCCGTCTGAGTGTGAGCTCCAGAGGTCAATGTCGACGCTCTTCAAGGAAACCGATCACTCGTGATCCGAACTCTGGATTCGTCCACCAGTCGTCGTGACCGATTCCTGGCAACGCCCAAAGTGTCGATTCTGGAATGGCATCGTGGATTCGCCGACCATGTGACGGAGGCACGGTCGTGTCGGCCTCGCCGATGATCACGAGAGTAGGAGCGCCAATCCGTGGGGCCGCACGGATCGGACTGACATCTGATATACGAAAACCAGCGCGTCGTTCGATGAGGGCGAGAGCGTCCGAGTAAATCGATTCTCGGATGAAAAAAGGGCGCCTGTAGATCGCCATTTCCATCATGTCGGCGAATAGATTGATCGCGACGATTCGTTCCAAATCGGGATCACCTGCGGCATAGAGCAGCGAGATCGAAGCACCTGCCGACCAACTCACGATGGAGACAGGCAGACCGCTTGTGCGCCTTCGTACCCATGCCATCACAACCGCAAGATCGCGGACCTCGTGAGCCCCATACGTGAAGTGAGCGCCTCCGCTCAAACCATGCCCGCGGAAATCGAAGAGGGCGATATCGAGATCGCCCGTTTGGTGGAGCGTTTGCGCGAGGCCAATCGCCCCCCAATGATTCGAGCCCACACCGTGACAGATGACGACTGAGGCTCTTGCCTCGGCGGACGCTGGGATGAACCAAGCGTGAGCGTATAGGACATACGACCGGCGTATAGGACATACGACCGGGGAAAAAGGTAGCTGAGGCTGGAGCGAACCTCAAGAGCAGGCGAGGCAAGCGGCGATTTTGGGCACCGCACGGACTTGCGATAGTCCGCCCGAGCAAACCTGCATCGACTCGAACACGCTCCGCGTCTTCGACGCGGTGGGCGAGTGCACGGCAGGAGATTGCAACTACGCCCCGCGCGACATCGCGTGTGCGAACTGTCCCTCGTGCGATGCGTGCGCGGGCGTGACGTGCAACCGGCCGCCCGAGCCGACGTGCGCGAGTTCGTCGACCAGGCGCACCTTCGCATCGAGTGGCACGTGCGCAGGTGGAAGCTGCAACTACGCGCCCACCGACACCGCCTGCAACAGACCGCCCGCCACGACGTGCGCCAACAGCACCACCCGCCGCACGTTCGCCGCGACCGGCACCTGCATGGCCGGCGAGTGCGGGCGATGCAGCGCGCCGACGAGGAAGCGATTCGCTCCGAGGCGAAGCTCCCCGCTGCGCTCGTAGAAGAAGCCTCCGAGCTCAAGGGGACCATGCTGCGCGTCGTGCGTTACCACCTCGATCACGAGCCGAGGGCCGCAAAGCAAATCGCTGATATCGTATCGGGTATGGGGTATCTCGACCTGGCGAGCGATCTCGGACGGCTCGCGGGGCTGTACTCCGAGTTCGCGGGTGAATTGCGCGCTGATGCGAAGTTCTACGACGAGCAAGATGCGGCTCGTGCACGACGCATCGCCGCTGAGATCGTCACGGCGCTCGGTGAATCGCCCGAGCGCCCTTCTGCGGACGCGCTCATACGTTCGTACGCGCACCTCGAGCGCATCTATGAAGACATCCGCGCGTTCGGGCTGGCCATGTTCCGCAAGGAGGGTGGAGAGGCGATGTTCCCAAGCTTGTTCAGCATTCGCACGAATCCACGCCCGAGGCCCATGCCCGAAGAGCCCGAGGTCGAGGTAGACGCTGGTGTGGTGACTGGGCTCACGTGACTCGGTGTAATTCGTGGGGGCATGCCGAGATGCGGGCGTAGATGCGGTCATCACATTCCACGGTCCATGCCTCCCCAAATCCGGTCGAGCCGCCGGCGCTCTGCGTCGGTCGCGAGGCCGAGCTCGGTGAGCAACTCGAGCGCAGGCCGCACGTCGAGAACAACATCGCGCCCGCTCGTGCGCACGAACGCCCGCAGCGCCCTCGGCAGACGCGGATCATGCACTGCGCGGCGCGCCATGCGTACGGCGTCCTTGCCTCCGCATCGCCTGTTTAACCAGCTTCGCATGGACTGGCGATCAAATGAATCGCGCGACATGACCAGCC